>CAZRYS010000016.1:0-121239 GCA_964604365.1 uncultured Terrimonas sp. | reverse complement strand
TCCGCAAAAAGTATCGAAGAAGCATGATTGAAAGTTTTAAAATAGATCCTGTCCGAAGTTTAAATAAAAACCTTATCTAAACGGCATTCAACCCGAACTATGCGATAAAAGTTTTAATTATTTGCCAAAATCTACACTCATTAAATGTTGAAACCATTTTGTAAAGTAACTCTTTCTACTATTGCAAAACCAGCGTCGCTCAAAGCTTGAAACTTCTAAAATATGTTGTGGTTTGTTGCCTGTTTTTCTACGTTCGTTCCCCCTTAGGCGGGACGAACCCAAATGAACACTCCATAAACTGTCCCGCTCTCAGACTGTTTGAAATTAGATCGTTAAGCACTTGATCCACAATTTCTAGCTTAATTATGCATTGACAAATTAAGGCAGAACGCACTATTTTGTTTATACCCAATCTTTGACTAAAATCATGTAGTTTTATTAACCTTACAACGATTAGGATGAATTAATTACATATTTTTGCACGTCAAAGACTTCCTTAGATTATATTTACCTTTTGTTATCTAATGTGCTGACAAAGTGTACTTTACATTATTTATAGTACCTTGCGTCACTAGCTCTGAGTACACAGTACTTAAAGTATATAATCGGATGATGTCATAGCAACAATTACAAGATTTTTATTAAAAATGTATTAATGTTTTCAGTAGTCATACCGCTCTACAATAAAGAAAACTACATCGTAGAGACGCTCAAAACAGTGCTTAGCCAAACGTTTAGTGATTTCGAAATATTGGTTGTAAATGACGGGTCTAAAGACAATAGTTTAAAGGCCGCGGCTTCAGTAAACGACCCAAGGATACGTATTCTTTCCAAGGACAATGGCGGTGTCTCGAGTGCCCGTAACTACGGTATAGACAATGCACGATTTGACTATATTGCTTTCCTGGACGCCGATGACTATTGGCTGCCTGGGTTTTTGGAAACGATTCTCCAACTTATACATCTTTACCCCAAAGCAGAAGTGTATGGAACCAACATGGACGTTGTCAAAAATGGCGTTACAAAACCTTTAAGTAAAATTACAAAACAAGGCTATATAGACGACTATTTTGATACTTTATTGTCAACGCCTATTCTGCATGCCTCTGCGGTAGTAGTAAAGAAAAACGCTTTTGAAAAGGCTGGAAAATTCAGTACACTTATGTCGAGAGGTGAAGATCTGGACATGTGGGTACGTCTTGCAAGAACCTGTATTGTTGCCTACCATCCAGGTATTTTGGCAGGTTATGTATTTGGAGCCCAAAACTCCAGCGCCTCCTTCGTACCGCATCCTACAAAATCTTTTGCTTACTACGCCGATTTCAAAAATGCAACGTCTGGATCTGAGAAGAAATATTTAAAAAAAATTGTGTCGTACAGGTTAGCCAAATATGCTCTTTCCTTTAGAGTAAATTATGTTTTTTTGTTGTTAAGAAAACAGCTACTGAACTTCTTTAGATAAAAAGGGGTATCAATTCTCAATTACCATTAACCTACATCAAATTGAGTAAAATTAACAGGTATCAAACTAAACTAAATATTGTATTTAACTTACTAACCTTCTTGGCGAACGCTGCGCTTGGAATCTGGCTACCCCCTTTTCTTATAAAGAATCTTGGTATCGACGTGTACGGACTGATACCAATATCAATGTCTATCACGTCGTTTATGTTATTAATTACGATATCAGTAAATGGTACACTATCCCGATTTTTAGCGGTTGACTTTGAGAAGAATGATAACAGTACTAGCGTTACATTTAGCACAGCTTTTTTTCTTATAACAGGCATAACGGTGGTTTTACTCCCTTTATCGTTTGCTTTTACGATGTATGCAGACAGCTTTCTATCAATACCTCTCAAAGTCTTAAGCGATGCTAAGTGGATGTTATTGTTGGTTTTTATGGCGTTTTTCATCAATGCATTTTCAGCCGTTTTTAATAGTATAGCCTATGTTAAAAACAGAACAGATCTGTCTAATATATCTGTTATTATCAGTAGGGTACTAACCCTTGTCGTATTAATAATTTTTTTCTCATCAGGGTTTGTTCGTATAGATGTGTACGGCATCGCAGTTCTGATATCGACAATTATAGGTACAGCCTATAGCATATATGTTTTTAGGCGGCTTGCTCCAGAAATAAATATAGCCTTTCGCTATTTTGATCTTAATCAACTCAAAAGAATAGGAAAACTTGGATTTTGGTTGATTATTTCCCAAGTGGGCGTCGTATTATTTTTACAAACTGACATACTCATTGTCAACCATATAAAAGGTGCAGAGCAGTCCGGTATTCTGGCAACACTTTTACAATGGAGTTTTCTAACCAGAATACTAACCAGCATCGTATCTGGTGCGATCGGTCCCATCATTTTAAACCTGTACGCTAAGAAAGAGTTTGAAAAGCTAAAGCAGCTTACCATTTTCTCCACAAAAATTATTGGATTGATCGCTACCAGCATTGTCTGTGTGTTGATTTATTTTTCTTACGATTTGCTATATATTTGGATCGGAAAAGAATATGCAGAATACCACCTTGTTTTCGTAATCATTTTATCGCACCTTGGGTTTAATCTTTCGGTAAATGCAATTTCTAACTTACACCTTGCTTACAACAAAGCTCGCATACCAAGTCTGGTGACATTACTCACAGGCTTATTAAACATTGTATTAAGTATAGTTCTTCTCAAATACACACATTTGGGGCTATACGGAATTGCGATAGCCGGACTAATAGCTCTGTCAATTAAAAACTTTTTATTCACTCCGTACTACTCAGCCCGTTTAATGGGTGAACCAACAAAAACTTTTTTCAAGCCAATTTTCCCTTCTGTTTTTATAACATTAGGTGTGCTAATCTTGTCATATGTTATCCCCAGCTCGTATCTTAATATAGGATCCAATATATTCTTATTCATTCTGTACATCAGTATATTCTCGATTATCCTCGGTCTTTTAATATATAAGTTCGTCCTGACAAGTCATGATAGACAAAGGTTGATGAGCTTGGCAAAAAGTAAATCTGTTGCTTAAATTAATCTATTTATTATGAAGATATTGTTTCAAGGTTTTTATGGCTTCCAAAACTCTGGAGATGATGCATTCGTGGAAGTGTGCGCATGGGGAGCCAAAAAGTATTGGCAAACTGAGAACAATGTATTTTTATCCTCGAATCTACCCATTGTCACCAATCCAGCTAAATCGATCAGCAAACCTCTATTCACTGGTCATAACAGATTGCAAACGTTTATGCAAAGTTTAAATGCTGATGCATATATTTCTGCAGGCGGCTCAACATTTTCCGATCATAACAAGTATTCATTAAAGGCGGTTGCTTCGTTTGTTAGAAAAAATTTCAATAAAAAATTGAAAGTGGGCGCTATAGGAGTTTCTATTGGTCCTTTTAAAAATAAAGCGGCAGAAAAAAGAGTGATCGAAACGCTAAAAAACATGGACTTTCTTGCTTTAAGAGATCAGCGATCTTACCAGTTTTCCGCGTCACTTAACCTGCCTTATGCACCAGTAGATGCCTTCGATCTGGCGGCTCTGCTCCCTAGCGTATACGAAGAAATGCCAAAAAAATTAGGCAACAAACAGAATCAAAAGGTTGTAGGCATTAGTGTTTGCAACTATGAACGATATATAGGTGGTGATTTATCCAACGAAAAAAGAAGAAACAAAAGACTTTTAGAAATCATATCTTCCATCCCCAATGATCCTTCTCTTGTCTTTAGATTTTTTGTATTCAATGGTCACTCAATTTTAGGGGATAAAGCATTAACGGAAGAGTTTGTATCACAGTTACCCGACCGAAACATCGAAGTTATTCCTTATAATATAAACTTAAAACAAACATGGGATCTTATCTCAGATTGCGACTTGGTTATTTCTACGAGGCTACACGCTAGTATTTTTGCTTGTTACGCCGGAGTTCCATTTTTTCTCACGGAATATCACCGAAAATGTACCGATTTCCTAAACGATGTTGGACAACATGACAAATACCGTCTGTTGGATGCAGAGGTAAGTGTCAAAGAAATATTGCCCGAAATCATGGCTATCTTGCATGGAAAAGCAATTACACCGATGAATATAACCGAAACGATCAGGAAATCAACTAAGAACTTTACGGAAATAAATATCTTTTAGTTTTAAACAAGTTGAAGCCTTTTTTTTGCATATGTCGGCTGAGCATATATAGGAAGGCAAATTATTTTTCTGGAAGATGATCTGCAATTTCTTTTGTGGTATCAAATCCTTTCATTGTCCTCATATTAATATCGAATTCAACCCAAATTCAATGCCGTTTAGTTAGTGTTTTTTATTTGAACTGCGGTCTGGATTTATGGAAAAGCTTTCAACCAGTTTTCTTTTCTTGATACTTTTTGCTTTACTTTTTTCAACAAAAAAGTAAAATGAAATAGCAATTGAATAATGCTAAAGCCAGATTGAATATTTAGGATAACTCCTTTGAGCTTAACTACGCAGAATTGAATCCGGGTTAAGCAGGTGCAAGCGTTTAGGGTTTTAAGAGTCCAACGTTATTCGAAAAATTAATAAAAATAGCCATGTATGGTTTGGCTGATTTTTATCAACCCGGTTTATTTTTCACTCCTTTGTAAAAGTGATATATTGCACTACCAATCCTTAAGGGACTTGATCATGATGCAATTTTACCCGGAGAACTTAAGAACGTTATTTTCAACAATATTGCAGGAGAATTGCGCTACAGATACCTGGCAATGGTTGCAAAATCAACTGACACCTGCGTCCCGGCAACAATTTTATACGGCTTTTGTGGCTATGCCCCGAAAAATAGGAAAGAATATTGTAGTACTGACGCCCGGGCAAAAGGAAGCCATTGAAGCTGCCGGCAATGGACTGGATATAACTGATCGTTCGGTAGATCAATTGGCCCGGATATGGTTGGTGACGAATGTCAGATTTGCTAACGTAAGCGAATACCAACAAAACATAGAAACTCTTTTTCTTACAGCAGATGTAAATGAACAAGTGGCATTGTACAATGCACTTCCTGTGTTGCCCAATCCTGAAGTCTGGGTGTTTCGTTGCACGGAGGGTATCAGGAGTAATATAGGAGATGTGTTGGAGGCGATTATGTGTAACAATCCCTATCCAGCGGCCTGGCTGCCGGAGTCTGCCTGGAATCAACTCGTGCTAAAAGCTTTTTTTACGGAAAAGCCGATGGATAAAATTATTGGTTTGACGGAGAGAGCCAATAGTGCGCTCACGACAACACTGATAGATTATATACACGAAAGAAGAGCCGCAGGCAGAGTTATTCATCCTTATATCTGGAAATGTATTACCCGCTTTATCAGCGCCGATAACTTTAAAGAACTGGAAAAGTTGAATAACAGTGCAGGTGAACTGGATAAAGAAATAGCTGCATTGGTTTGTTGGGAAACAGGTTATCAGCCTGCCCGGCAATTGCTGGAAACAATGGATCAAAAAGCGGCGGTTGAGAGCGGAGAAATAAATTGGAAATCCTTGTTAAATAAGTTTAGTTATGTGTTGTAGTCGCGAAACAGATCCGCAGCAGCGGGAGAAAGCGGAAGTAGATCCATCTTACCGGGAACATATCAAAGGAATGCGTTTTTTCGATCCGCATATTCATATGGTATCCCGCACTACGGATGATTACCAGGAAATGGCGGATGCCGGTGTGGTGGCGATTATTGAACCCGCTTTTTGGGTGGGACAACCACGTACAGGCATCGATACTTTCAGAGACTATTACAGCAGCCTGATAGGATGGGAGCGGTTCCGTTCTTCTCAATTTGGCATCAAACATTATTGTACTATTGGCCTCAATTCCCGTGAAGCCAACAATGAGCCGTTGGCGGAGCAGGTGATGGAAATATTGCCCTTATTTATTTATAAAGAAGGTGTGGTAGGTGTTGGTGAAATAGGTTTTGACGATCAAACGGCAGCCGAAGAAAAATATTACAGGCTGCAATTGGAGTTGGCTAAAGAAGCGGGATTGCCTGTGCAGATACATACGCCCCATCGCGATAAAAAAAGAGGCACCACCCGTAGTATGGATATTGCTTTGGAACATGGACTCGATCCTGAAATGGTGATAGTGGATCATAACAACGAAGAAACCGTAAAAGAAGTATTAGACAGAGGATTCTGGGCAGCCTTCACCATTTATCCATTCACTAAAATGGGCAATGAAAGAATGGTAGCAGTCGTAAAACAATACGGCACCAACCATATAATGATTAACTCTGCGGCAGACTGGGGAATCAGCGATCCGTTGGCAGTGCCAAAAACAGCCGCGTTGATGAAGCAGCAGGGTATTAGTGATAAGGATATTGAAATGGTTACCTACCGAAATGCTATTACTGCTTTTGGTAAAAGCGGTCAGATAAATGAAAGTGATTTTGATCAGGTAAAAGAAATAGACCAGTCGCAGAAATTCAACGGTAATACAGTGTTGCGGGGCGGACAGCAACCCAGGATCAATAAAGATTCTATTATTATTAAATAATACGGACAGTGAGTAAGTTATATGCGGTGTTGCGGCTCATGCGGCCGGCGAATATTATAACGGCTGTTGCTGATATTCTGGCAGGTGCAGCCATTGCCGGTTATTTTCAAAACACCCCTCCGGGCATTGAGTTGTGGTGGCTGATGGCTGCTACAGCTTGTTTGTATGGTGGCGGTGTGGTACTCAATGATGTTTTTGATGCGAAGTTGGATGCAGTAGAAAGACCGGAGCGTCCAATTCCTTCCGGGATAGTGTCTGTTTCGGCAGCTGCGTGGGTGGGCAGTTTGTTATTGATCGGTGGTATTTGTTGCGCAGCTCTATCGGGTGGAATTTATAGTAGTTCCTTTTTGCTCGCCATACTGATTGCATTGGCATCTGTGGTATATGACAAATGGGGCAAACACCATTTTTTCTGGGGACCATTGAATATGGGGCTTTGTCGGGGGCTCAATCTGTTATTAGGGATGAGTATTTTACCGGAAAGTATCGCTACTGCCGGTTGGATTAGTATTGTACCGGTCATTTATATTGCTGCCATCACCATCATCAGTAGGGGAGAAGTGCATGGGAGTAACAAAAAAACTTTATACGGGGCTGGCCTTTTATATGCCGTTGTTATACTGGCGATCGCAATAGCCGGTATATACAACAAGCAGGTATTGTGGACCTCGTGTATATTAGCGGCATTTGCGTATATGATCTTTCCTCCATGGCTACGCGCTGTAAAAGCACCTTCTGGAAAAGCGATTGGTAAGGCCGTTAAAGCAGGCGTGATTGCGTTAATATTAATGAATGCTGCCTGGGCAGCGGCTTTTGGAGCACCTGTAGTGATGATCTGTATCGTATTTTTGCTTCCTTTGTCTATAGGACTTGCAAAATTATTTGCGGTTACCTGACCTTTGGATGATAGCCTGGGTTTTGCGGTTTTCCGCCAATCCCGCTTAAAGAAATAAATGACAACCAATTTTTAAAACCAGTGTCCGGATGATTTCCGGAAAGAAAGAGGAGATGGAATATTTACAACAACAATTCAGTGTAAAATTTGAATACACGGTTTTTTTTACGAAGAGGTTATTTGATCCTGCTAATGCTTCGTTTCGTGATTTTCTGCAAAGGAATAAAACGGATACCACCAAAAAGTTGTTTTTTATCATTGACGAAGGGGTATCCACAGCACATCCTGTGCTGCTGGATGAAATCCGATACTATCTCCGCGATGAACCCGGCTTCAGCCTTGTTCCAGATATTATGGTGATTCCTGGGGGCGAACAGTGTAAAAACGATGATCGCTATCTTGATGAAATAATAGAGGCCGTTGACTTGTACGGAATAGATCGGCATTCCTGCATTATTGCAATAGGGGGTGGTGCCGTACTGGATCTTGCAGGCTTTGGTGCTGCCATATCTCATCGGGGGATCAGGCATGTTCGTATACCCACTACCGTATTATCGCAGAATGATTCAGGCATGGGTGTAAAGAATGGCATTAATTATAAGCGTAAAAAGAATTTTATAGGAACCTTTGTTCCGCCGGTAGCAGTGTTTAATGACGCAGCTTTTTTAGATACGCTCAGTGCCGAAGACTATCGATCTGGTATATCCGAAGCGGTAAAAGTGGCGCTAATTAAGGATGCCGGTTTTTTTTACTGGATAGCAGAGCGGGCAGCTTCCCTGGCAGATCGCAATGCTGATCATATGTTTTATCTGATCAAACGGTGTGCTGAACTTCACTTGCAGCACATAGCCAGTGGTGATGCTTTTGAAATGGGATCCTCCCGTCCGTTGGATTTTGGGCACTGGAGCGCCCATAAGGTAGAACAGTTGTCCGGATTCTCCATAAGGCATGGCGAAGCCGTAGCGATGGGAATAGCCTTGGATACCAGTTACTCCTACCTGAGTGGTCGCCTGAACGAAGACGATGCACGAAAAGTTATAAAAGTGCTGCTACAAATTGGATTTGCTATTACGCATCCGTTAATGGAGATAGTGGATGACAATAGTCCCGTATTAAAAGGACTAAACGAGTTCAGAGAACACCTCGGTGGCAAATTGACCATTATGTTACTAACGGCTATTGGCGTGGGAGAAGAGGTTCATGAATTGGACCCTGAATTATTGAAAAAGGCAGCAGCCTGGTTAAAAACAATTGAATAATGCAACAATCCGGAGAAATAACCTACTGTACCAATGTATTGCCGGGTATTACCTGGGCAGAACATTTTTTTCACCTGCAAAAGGAAGTGCCGGCAATTAAAGCAGCGGTGAGTGCCGAGAAACCCCTGGCTATAGGATTGCGACTGGCAAACGAAGCAAGTATTGTGTTACAACAACCTGCAGAACGGGCTGCTTTTAAAAAATGGTTGCAGGAAAATGACTGTTATATACCGCTTATAAATGGTTTTCCCTACGGAAGTTTTCATAACACCGCAGTGAAGGATAAGGTGCATGCTCCGGATTGGCTGACGGAAGACCGGGTGATGTATACGATGCGACTCGCAGAAATACTGGCAGATTTGTTGCCGGAAGGAACAGAGGGCGGCATTTCTACATCGCCGCTTAGTTACCGCTTTTGGCATGCTGAAGATAGCCGTACAGCCGTATTGGAAACAACAACACTGAACCTGTTACGGGTAGTAGAACGCCTGGTAACATTGAAAGCGGAGACCTCTAAGTCCATTCATATTGATTTGGAGCCGGAGCCGGACGGGTTAATAGAAAATGGTACAGAATTTTTGGATTGGTATACCACCTATTTATTACCCATAGGCATACAATTTCTGGGAGAACGGTTGGGGTACGAAAAAGAGAAGGCGGAAGCATGTATAAAAACGCATGTACATATTTGTTATGATGTGTGTCATTTTGCAGTTAATTATGAAGAACATGCAACAATGATCAACAAGTTGCAGGCATTGGGGATTAAAGTAGGGCGGATACAGGTAAGTGCGGCTTTGAAAGCACATTTGCCCGGGCAATCAGAACAAAAAAGGGAAATACTGGACGCCTTTGCAACATTCAACGAGAATGTATACCTGCACCAGGTAGTGGAGCGGCAAAAAAACGGCGATCAAAAAAAATATCCGGATTTGCAGGAAGCCCTGCAGCAGGTTCCGGGTAATGAGGCGGTTGAGTGGCGCTCTCATTTTCATGTTCCAATATTCTTGGAAACCTACGGGTTGTTGCAGTCTACACAAAAAGATATACTGGAAGTGCTGGCAATAAATAAACAACAAAACCTGACCCGTTGGCTGGAGGTGGAAACCTATACCTGGGCTGTATTACCCCCGGATGTACAGCTTCCGCTGGCTGATTCGATGATAAGGGAATTGTTGTGGTTACAAAAGGCAATCAATTAATTTAAAAAGTAGTGTTATGCAAAAAACAGTAGTAATAGATGTCGTGGGGCTTTCTACATCACTGATTGGAGCGCATACTCCTTTTCTAAACGAATATATACAGTCCAGGCAACTGCGCCTCGTAAAACCGATGTTGCCGGCGGTAACTACTTCCGTTCAATCCAGTTATATCACCGGCAAATGGCCTGCAGCGCATGGTATCGTGGGCAACGGTTGGTATGATCACAAGGATTGCGAAATCAAATTCTGGAAGCAGGCTAATAAATTGGTGGAAGCAGAAAAAATATGGGAACGAGCTAAGCAGGCAGATCCGGCATTTACAGTATCTAAAATGTTTTGGTGGTACAATATGTATTCTACCGCAGATTATTCTGCCACGCCAAGACCCAACTACCTCGCAGACGGAAGAAAAATGCCGGACTGTTATACGCACCCGGCAGCATTAAGAGATGAACTACAGAACGAGTTAGGTCAATTCCCTTTGTTCAGTTTCTGGGGGCCGAATGCCAATATACAATCAACACAATGGATTGCTGATGCTACGATTTACACAGACAAAAAATATGACCCCACACTAACGTTGGCTTATCTGCCACACCTGGACTACTGCCTGCAGAAATACGGTCCGGATGCGGCGGAAATAGCGGTTCATCTCAAAGAAATTGATGATGTGGTAAAACAACTGGTTACTTATTATCAGCAAAAAAATACCCGGATCATTATTCTCTCTGAGTACGGCATTGCTCCGGTTCGTAATCCAGTTCATTTAAATAGATTGCTGAGAGCTGCCGGTTTGCTGTCAGTACGGATAGAAAGAGGATTAGAATTGTTGGATGCAGGTGCGTCCAAAGCATTTGCTGTAGCAGATCACCAGGTAGCTCATGTATACCTGAATGACAAGTCTGCAACAAAACAGGTGAGAGCCCTATTGGAAACTGCGCAGGGAGTAGCAACGGTACTGGACAAAGAACAGCAGCAGGCACATCATATTGCCCACGAACGTTCAGGGGATTTTGTGGTAGTAGCCGAAGCCGATAGTTGGTTTACTTATTACTTCTGGATGGATGATACCGTTGCGCCAGACTATGCCCGTGTAGTAGACATTCATAAGAAACCAGGATATGATCCGGTAGAACTATTTATGACCTCTAAGCTCAGGGCAGGGTATAAGTTGCTCAGGAAAAAAGCAGGGCTACGATACGTGATGGATGTGATTCCTCTGGATGCTACTTTGGTGAAGGGTTCACATGGAGCTATACATGTAGATAAAGCCTATTATCCCCTATTGATAACAGATAGACCTCTGGAAAAAGCGGAACTGGAAGCGGTGGATGTTTATGGTGTAATATGGGAACATCTTAATGGATAGAAAAATAACCTTGTTTATTTGTATAGATATATAGTAGATTATAAATTAATTAACTCCTCGGTTCGCGAATCGAAAATCCTTGGCCTCGTTTCATAAAATTTTTTGTACACCCCATATAGCGTAGCTCCGCAAAGCGATGCATAGCGATTATTGTCTAAAAGCAACCGTCGGGATACTACTTTGATTTCAACACTTTTTCCCTGTGTTTAATACCCCATTCAACCATGGCGTCAATTACTTTTTTGAATGCCTTGCCCGACTCTGTAAATTCATATTCAATGCTTACCGGAAAGGTATTGTGTACCGTTCTTTTTACCATGCCGTTCATTTCCAAATCCCTCAACTCCTTTGAAAGCATCCTGGGAGTGATTTTGGGAACTTCTTTTTCCAGATCTTTAAACCGCTTCTTGCCAAATTGCAAAGAAGCCATAATGGGTAGTTTCCATTTGCCTGTCAAAACATTCAACGTGTCATTGACGGCTAACATGTACGACTCGGGACATTTCTTTATAAGACTAAAATCAATCATTTTGACCTTCATAATCACAATAATACATTACTACTATACTATACTTTAGTATAGTGCTATATAAAAGTAAGTATACTTTTTGTAATTTTGTTTATTGACAATGAAGATTGCCCCCGATGGTACCTCACAACGCAAAAAAAATGGCTTGGGTACATCGTTTATTGATTTATCAGTTGGGCAAAGGAGGTTGTAACTTAGTAATCGTCAGCGGATTAATAAACAATGGAAATTTATAAAAGACAGAGGAAACCATGAATAAAAAAATGAAAATAGAAATCTGGAGCGATGTGATATGTCCCTTCTGTTATATAGGTAAGGCGAAATTTGAAAAGGCACTGCAAGGTTTTGCAGATGCAAGTAATGTTGAAATAGAATGGAAAAGCTATCAGCTTATGCCTGATTTATCTACGCAGGTAGGCAGAAGTATTCACGATGTATTGGTGGAGAAAAAGAGAATTAGTTTACAAGAGGCCAAACAATTAAATGACTATGCAACGTCAATGGCCAAACAGGTAGGGCTACACTACGATTTTGATAAAGCTATACCTGCTAATACTTTAAAAGCCCATCAGTTTCAACATTTTGCTAAAGCAAATGGGAAAGGTGCCGCAGCAGAAGAGCTGATGTTTAAAGCTTATTTTACCGAAGGTAAAAATATAGATGATATTCCCACCCTGGTGGAGTTGGGACAGGTTATTGGTTTGGATGCACAGGCTTTGAAAGATGCCTTGGAAAACCAAATCTTTTTTAAGGCTGTAGCGTCCGATATACAAGAAGCACAGCAGATTGGTGTGAATGGCGTGCCGTTTTTTGTTTTTGATAGAAAATATGCCGTTTCTGGTGCACAGGACCCTACATCATTTTTAGAAGTGTTACAAAAATCTTTTGCCGAATGGCGCCAGGAAAATCCTGTAGCCCAATTGGAGGTTATAGAAGGTGCCGCCTGCAAACCCGATGGTACTTGTGACTAAGTATTCAGTAAATATAAAATCTAAGCAATGAAAATAGCTGTTATCGGTGCTACCGGATTTGTAGGTAGCCAGATTGTCAACGAATTAGTGAATAGAAATTTTGACGTTGTGGGTATCTCCCGAAAAGAACAGGCTTCAGACCGAAACAATCTTAGGTATGCAAAAGTGGATGTTACGGAGGTGGATCTACTGACGGATGTGTTGAGCGGAATTGATGTTGTAGTGAATGCCTTCAGCCCCTTAGCTTCCAATCCCAACCTGGCAGAAGATTTTATGAAAGGGTCTAAAGCCATACAGCAAGCTGCTAAACAGGCAGGCGTCATGCGCTATATAGTTGTTGGTGGCGGCGGAAGTTTATTGACAGAGGATGGTAAGCAAATTCTGGATACTTTACCGGAACATTTACCTTTTATACCCAAATCCAAAGCTACCAGGGCATATTTTGAGGTGATCAAGCAGGAAAAAGAGTTGGATTGGGTGTATTTTAGTCCGGCGTTGGAAATGAATCCACGGATCACTATCGGCAGAACCGGAAAGTATCGCTTAGGAACAGATTACCCGGTGATGAATGAAGAGGGGAGAAATGTACTTTCTGTGGAAGATGTAGCCGTGGTGATTGCTGATGAGATAGCGCACCCAAAACACCATGGGGTTCGTTTTACGGCAGGCTATTAGATGGAGGAAATTTATCCCGAACATATGACATTCGCTGATTGAGGGAAAAATGAGGTCGGACTTCTCTGACCTCATTTTTTATTACTTCATAGGAGAATGATGAGATAAAATACTTCACCCCAAAATGATAGCAACCTTGGATTGAAATCATTTATTTGTATTAGAACGAAAGGATATGGATTTGAAACGGGACTGGTGAAGATTATATCGAAGCGTTAGTTTTCAGGGGGACGGCACGTGTATTTTTTTTACCCTTCGGTATCCTTTTTTAAATTTTTTTTGCTCTTGTTTTTGCGATAGTTACTTCCGGCGTATGTTGAGGAAATCAATTTGTCTGGTAGCTTTTTCCGCGAGGAGTTTAGGAATGTATCGCTCATTTGTAAACCCATAGTATACTATTTGTGGTATGGTTTATGGTAATATTGTTTTCTAAAATTTTCCGGCGTAGCACCCGTATGTTTTTTAAAGAATTTTACGAAATAAGAGGTGTCGAAAAAGTTGAGATCAAGCGCAATCGCGGAAATGGAAAGGTCAAAGTTGACCAATAGCCTTTGTGCTTCCAATAAAATTCTTCTTCTGATCAACTCACCGGCTGATGTTTTTAATTGCTCCTGGCAGATAAAATTTAGATGACTGGACGTTATATACAGTGTCGATGCATAATCTTTGGGCAGCCGGATCGACCTGAAATTTTCTTCAATCAGGTCCAGGTATTTTTTTAGCAAAACAGTGTTATAGTTATTTACGCTATTACCGTATGTAGGGTCGTTTATACTTCGGGCAGCCGTCACAAAGAGTTGTAGCAGGTAAGCCATAACCATGATGGAAGTTTGTATGTGGTTGCCCTTTTTGTTTACCTCGGTTAATATATTTTCAAACAGTTGAACCACTGTATGAAAAGCTTCCGTGTTCAGCCTCAGCACCTGCGTAGGAGACAGCAGGCTAAAGAAAGGGAAAATGTCCAGGATGGACGATCCTATCGAATAGCGATCAAAAAATGTGTTTGAAAAATTGATAACATACCCATCCACTTCTCCATCAAATATCCACTGATGTGCCTGGCTGGGTCGCATAAAGTAGAGAACCCCCTCTTCGATGGGATAGGTTTCAAAATCTAAAATATGCTTCCCTTTTCCAGACGTAAACAACACGAGGTGATAGAAAGAGTGTTTGTGTACTTTTTGTACATGGGGATTGTTTTTAACGTACCCGTGAAATCTGTCTATGTTGAATAAATCATCTGATAATTTATTCGTGTTGAGACTGCAAATATCAAAAACAGGATAGTCTTTGCCCATCATTACTTCACTTTAACGCTTCATCACTTCCATAACATCTATACAAAGTTCCTCAAATAGTGATATCTTTTGTGGTAGTATTTACTCTTTAAATGTCACTTTTAAGGTATTGTCATTTTTAAAACAAGTTGTAAGGAGATTAATTCACCCATTGCATCCGTATGGAAAAATCGCCGAAATGTTCCGCTTGCATTCGGTTTTCGCTATACGTTTTAAACAGCTGGTCCAACTCCAGTAAAATAGTCTCTTCATCAATGTTTTCTTTGTAGATTTTGTTCAACCTGTCGCCATTATAACTTCCCCCTAGATGTAAATTATAGCGGCCGTACGCTGTTCCTATAAATCCGATTTCTGCTACATAGGGTCGGCCACAGCCATTTGGGCATCCGGTCATTCTAACGGTAATATCATTCTCTTTCAGGTTGTATTTTTGTAGCAGGTCTTCCATTTTTGTGATCAGTTTGGGAAGGTATCGTTGGGCTTCCGCCAGTGCCAGTGGACAAGTGTTATAGGCTACGCAGGCAATCGCCTCTTTCCTTACGCGGGTTGCATTTTGGGTGTGTGCAATAATATTGTACTTGTTGAGAATGGCTTCAATGGCTGCTTTGTCTTTATGATTAACATCCGAAACTATTATATTTTGATTGCATGTAAACCTGAAATTGGCTTTTCGGGTTTCGGCTATTTCCAAAAAGGCAGATTTTAAAGCCACTGTTTCATCGTCCAGTACTCTTCCACTTTCCGTAAATACGGTGTAGTACCAGTTGCCTTCGTGGTTTTGTTGCCAGCCATACATGTCAGACCGTGTATCAAACACATAGGGTTTTTCGGGCTCCAGGGAAAATCCACATCTTTTCTCCAGCGCTGCTTTAAAGCTTTCTATCCCCATCTTATCAATGGTGTATTTTAGTCGGGATAACTTTCTGTCTTCCCTATTACCATAGTCCCTTTGTAGGGTAATGATTTCATAAACCGTTTTCAGTATTTTCTCTTCCCCGCTTACAAATCCAAGTACATTACCCAAACGCGGATATGTTTGTGCATTACCGTGCGTAGCGCCCATACCGCCGCCGACTACCACGTTAAATCCTATTAGCTGATCTTTTTCTATAATGGCTATCAATCCGGTATCGTTGGTAAATACATCCACATCGTTGTTGGGCGGCACGGCTATAGCAATTTTAAATTTGCGCGGCAGATACCTGTCCTGGTAAAGAGGATCCTCTTCTTCTTGTTTGTCAACCAGGGGTTTTTCGTCCAGCCATATTTCATAATAGGCTTTAGATTTGGGTAGCCCTAATTTACTTAGTTTGTCTGCGTATGCAAAAATGGTTTCATGGGCAGGAGAGAATTTTGGATGTGCACCACAAATCACATTTCTGTTTACATCTCCGCAGGCGGAAATAGAATCTAATTTGGCGGTGTTAAAATCTTGTATAGTGGGTTTTACGTGGCCTTTTAATATGCCATGCAGTTGTATGGTTTGCCGGGTGGTTATTTTGATGATACCTGTGGAGTATCTGCCTGCAATATGATGCAGGGCTTCCCATTGTTCACCGGTAATAAATCCACCCGGTAGTCTTAATCTAATCATATAGGAGTATAACCACTCCAATTTTTTGGCACTACGTTCCTCTCGCCGGTCTCGGTCATCTTGTTGATACATGCCGTGGAATTTTATCAGCGACTGGTCGTCCGACCGCAGAGAACCTGTAAGTTCATCCTTTAAACTCTCTTTGAGGGTGCCACGCAATCCTGCGCTCTTCTGTTTGATATGTTCTACTGAAGAAAGTTTTTTATTTTCTGACATGTTTATATTTGTTTGGGTGTTACCACCTAAGGAGCCTGCGTTAAATCAGCGTTTTATATCGCTTGTCGCTGGTTGCTTGTTTACTTCGAAAGTGAATACATCATTTCTGGAATAGTGACCAATTACATCAAAATCGAGTTTTGATTTTGCCAGGAGATCGGGATCGAGCGTTGCGGTTAATAAGCCCTCCTGATTGAATAAAGGTCCGGCCAACACTTCACCATTCGGAGCAATGATGGCACTTCCGCCGCAACTCATTATTTCGGGCTCATCTTTTAAAAACGGTTGGTATCTCTCCGGATAGTCTGATTTGGTAACATATTGGTTACCGGCCAGTACAAAACACCGCCCTTCTAAAGCAATATGTTGCAATGTAGATTGCCACGAAGGTCTTGCATCTGCAGTAGGTGCCAGGTAAATATCAATGCCCTTTTTATACATTGCCATTCTCGCCAGCGGCATATAGTTTTCCCAGCATATCAAGCCACCAATTCTGCCAATCGCACTATTGAAGGTAGTGAGCGTTGTTCCATCACCATCGCCCCATAAAAAACGTTCGAGTCCGGTAGGTTTAAGTTTTCGATGTTTGCCCAGGAAGCTGCCGTCTGAACCGAAGTAAAATATGCTGCAATATAGCGTACCCCCTATAGCGTCTCGTTCTGTTACCCCCAGCGCTACAAACATCTTAGCATCCTTTGTTGCGTTACCTATTTGTTTTACGTAATCAGACGACTCTTCGATACTGTTTTTCCAATAATCTAACCACAACTCACGCCCTTGTTCTGTTCTTCTTCCTACTACAGCATCGTAGGCGATACCTCTTGGGTAAGCGGGAATAAACGATTCCGGAAATAAGACTAACGCACAATCCTTCTTTTGTGCTTCTTTTATCCAATGTATGACCAACGATACAGTCTGGGCTATGTCAAATAATTGTGGAGTGGCTTGTACCACTCCTACTTTAACTGGTTTGTTCATATTATATTTCTAAAAATCGAATGTTATATTATATACGGCACACAGGCGCTAAAATAGTCATTCGCCGGACTCCTGTGCGGTACTTATTAACTTCTTTATGGCAATAATTACAGAACAATATTGCACATGGATTTGGATTTAAAAACGGCATAAAAATTACCACAATTGTTGTGTTAACTACCTTACCATTAAGGCATGCTATGATAATTTTGCAAAAAATCAGAAAGCGATGAGTGATAAAGAAAAAGAAGTGTTTAAACCTTACGGCACGATTGTGTTTATGACACTGCTATTTATTCTAACCGGACTTGTTTGGTTTAGCGTGTATTATATTCAGATTGACAGGACATAAACTTTTAAGCATATGGATAAGTATGAACTGCGTGCCATGTTGTTTAGTGGCATACTACTATCGGTATTTTTTTTTGCGGTACTCTACAATGCTTATAGCCGTAAAATTGACATGCCTACCTGCATACCTTTTGATAAGACATTCGAAAAATCAGAAGTGAAAGAGATAGATAAAGGTTTGTATGAGGTTTACATCGTTGCCCGCATGTGGGCGTTTGATCCGGAAGAAATCGAAATTCCAGCAGGGTCTACCGTTGACTTCTACCTTACATCAAAAGATGTGGTGCATGGATTTCATATCAACGAAAAGGGTGTTAATATGATGGCGGTCCCGGGCAGTATTAATAAAGTAACGGCACGGTTTAATGAAATTGGGGTCTACCGATTTGTATGTAATGAATTCTGTGGAACAGGGCACCAGAATATGGCGGGAAGCATTATTGTAAAATAAGAATAGGTATAATATGAAAATAAGCAAATTCTTAAAGAATATTATGTTGATTGGGCTCACCATGCCTATGACGCTCTTTATACTGGGGGTATACAATGGAGTTATGCAAACCCTATACCGCTCCGGCGTGCTTCAGCAACATGCTACCGCGGGTATTAATTATTATCAGGGACTCACTATGCACGGTGTGATAAATGCCATCGTACTAACTACCTTTTTTGCTGTAGTATTTGGGCATTATACCGTAGTGCATTATTTAAAAAAGGAACCGCCAAAGTGGAGTTCGCTTACATCAATGGTATTAATGGTAACCGGCTCCGTAATTGCCCTTGTTGTAATGATTTTAGGCAAAGCATCGGTGCTCTACACTTTTTATGCGCCACTGCAAGCCGCTCCTTTGTTTTATATAGGTACCGCATTATTGATTATTGGTAGCTGGCTGGCATTTGCCGGTTGGGTAAAAGTTTGGTTTGAATGGAAACGGGAAAACCCAACATTAAAAATGCCCATCGCCATCCTGGGGACTTTTGTGAACTTTACGATGTGGTTTATGGCCAGCATCCCCGTAATATATGAACTACTGGTGTTACTTACGCCGTGGGCTATGGGTATATCTGATACGGTGAATGTTCCGGAAACGAGGACTCTTTTTTGGATGTTTGGGCACCCCTTGGTTTACTTTTGGATATTGCCTGCTTATATTGGCTTTTACACTATGTTGCCCAAAATTGCTGGTGGTAAACTGTATTCCGGCAACGCAGCCCGATTGTCTTTTTTACTTTTCTTGATTTTGTCTACGCCGGTGGGTGTTCACCACCAGTTTAGCGAAGGAGGCATTTCACCTTCAATAAAACTTTGGGTGAGCATACTCACATTCGGAGTTTCCCTACCAAGTTTTATGACCGCTTTTAATGTGGGGGCGTCGTTAGAATATGCTGGTAAGAAAAGGGGGGCAAAAGGAGTGTTTCAGTGGATGGCAAAGTTACCATGGTTTGATAGAAACAACTATCTGTTCGGCTATTTTATTTGCGGTCTTATTCTCTTTATTTTCGGCGGTCTGTCCGGCATTGTAAATGGTTCTTATACCCTGAATCAACTGGTACATAATACCGGATGGGTACCGGGGCATTTTCATCTGACCGTAGCGGGTCCAAGCATCTTGTTTATCCTGGGGCTTACTGTCTTTATGTTTTCTAAGGTTTCCGGCAAACCCATTAAAGGAACAAACACTATCACCATTATACCTTATTTGTGGACCGTTGGGGTCGCATTGCTGGCACACGGACTAATGGCTGGCGGATTAATGGGCGAGCCGAGACGCACTAACCTGGGGATTACATACACGAATCCCGACAGCCCACTCTTTAATAGTAACTGGGTGCCATCTACTACAATGACAATGGTTGGGGGAATTATAATGGGTACCGCTGCCCTGCTTTATTTTATCTGTTTTTTTAGAATGGCATTTTCGAAAAAAGTGAACGAGCCTGAAATATTCCTTACTCAATCTGAAGAGCTACACAAAGAAAAGCCCATTCCCCTTCTTTTAAACATGAGACCCTGGGTTATCCTTTCGGTAATACTGGTAATAAGTACCTACTACCCATCATTTAAAAATGTATTTAAATACAGCAAGCCGGTAGAAAACAGGTACCATATGGAAAATCCCTCTAACCTGATTGACCATGAAAAGTAGAATGAAAGTATATACTGGCTTTGTTATAGCAGTTGTTGCTTTACCGTTAATTGTGTTTGCGATTGTACAATACTTTGAGGCTAAGTCTCCATTGGCACATTACGGAGATAATTACTTTAAAATTGAAAAAGCGGCGGCTAGAAAGGTTTCTCCCTTCAGTTTTGTAAACCAGGATGGCAATTTACTAAGTGGTGATTTTGTTGAAGGAAAAGTGTGGGTGGCTTGTTTTTTTTTCACCACATGCCCTACTATATGCCCCAAAATGATAACCGGGATGGGAGACGTGCAAACAGCCTACGCAGGTGATGATCGTGTGAGAATGGTATCTTTTACAGTGGATCCTTTAAAAGATACACCTGAAGTATTAAAAGGATATGCGGATACCAGATCGGTTGACACGGACCAATGGAATTTTGTAACCGGTGATAAAAAAGAGCTGTATCGGTATGCGAGAAAAGAACTGACGTTGATGGCTACTGATGGCGACGGCGGCCCAATGGACTTTATCCATAGCGATCGGCTGGTACTGTTAGACCAGGAAAATTATATACGCGGTTACTACGATGGTACAGAGCCGGCAGACGTAAAACAATTGATAAAAGATATCGACAAGCTCTTAAAAGATTAGATCAATCATGAAACTTAGAGTAGCAATAATATTGGTGTTATTTTTGATTCTTGCAACAAAAACATTTGCCCGTGACGGAATTAATGAGGGGCAGAAGATTTTTTTAAGCCGGTGTGCTTCCTGCCACGCCGTTGATAAGAAATTGGTTGGTCCTGCCCTCAGGGGTATACACGAAAGGAGAGATATCAATTGGATTGTTAATTTCGTTCATTCTTCACAAACAATGATTAAAAATGGGGATCCTGATGCGGTAGCGTTGTTTAATGAATACAACAAAACCGTTATGCCCGATCATCCGGATTTGTCCACAGATCAAATAGGCAGCATTTTAGCCTATATTAAAATGAAAAGCGAAACGATTGTCGCGGATCGTTCGTCGTCTGTTTCGTATGTAAAACCTTATAAAAATAAAAAGAGTGTCATTGACCGGATTGTGTACTTGAATTTAGATAAGGAGCAGCGACCTATCAGAAAAGACGACTACAAATCCTGGATATTAATTGCCACTATCGTTGTTGTACTGGTTTCATTTCTGTACGTTGTACTTTTTTCAAAAAAATTGCTATCGCGGGTTAAAGAAAATTATCCGGAAAATTCGCAAGTTTAGTGCTGGTCATGCCGATCGATATTACTTACGCCGTTTAGCCACAGGATGCGAAAATGCATATTTTTCCTTTGGGAATTTGAACAGAGCCAGAAGGTTCAGGCTAACATCTGGCTTTAGGGATGTAGTGTTCGATACGACTTGTCCCAATCTTCCAGGGCTCTCATCACCGTGGCGCCTGTTCCAATAACCAGCCTGTCAGGTTCCGTGCCGAGAATACATAAATAACTATCTCCGTTGCGGTACATATCAGGCATGAAATTTCTGACGGAAGATGGCAGCTCCGGGTTCGAAAAATCAACCCGGATTTTTTCCTTTTCCAGTGAAATGTTTTTTATATTTTCCATTTCTTGTTTTTAATAATGATCGTACTTATTAACCTTCATATACCCATGCGGTTCCGGCGGCATGGGAGTATAGGGATATTGGCAGAAATGCGCTCTATTCTCTTTGTGAGAAGGAATATTGTTGATGTCTTTTCCGCTATAATTCACTTTGCATTTATGGTTGGGCGCCGTTATATCAAGTAAATGAAAATTTAGTAGCTTATTGTCTGCTTTTTCTGCCTGTAGAGGCAGTTGATAGTATAAGACTGTATTTTCGGCCATAATTGTTGGTTGTAAATAGCATACCCGCTAAAGTAAAGCCTCATTAACAGAGGCTTTACATCAGGTGTCAGTTACTACCGTAAAGTTTTTTGAAGCGTTTCCGCCTTGGCCAGGTGTGATGCGAGCGTAGGAATGGTGGCTATTATAAAAGCTTTTACCTCCGGATCTAAAGTCTTCTCTCCCGCATCCCGGAAAAGATCCAGCGTTTTTTTATGATTAGAAACCATCATGTCCATAAACTCTTTATCAAAGTCCTTCGTGTCCGTGCCTCCCAGGTCTGCGATCTTCTTTTGGTGATCCTCTCCAGCGGTTGTCGGCAGAGTAACACTGAGCTGGGAAGCGAGTGATTTTACTTCACTATTGAGGGAATCGTGCTCTTTGATTATCTCCTTTGCAAAATCTTTAACTTCCTTTCTGAGTGCTTTATCCTCAGCAATTTTCGCGGTAGCTACTTCTGCCATCCCCTCATCGGCTGCTTTCACCAAAAAGTCACTGGTAGCTTCTCTTGCCTTTGAGACATCCGAAACCATATCCTGCTGCGCTTTATTTATTGAATCTGCTCTTTCTACAGGATCAGCAGTATTACGTGTATTGCTGTTACAAGCGATAAGACATACAATGGTCCCTAAAACGAAATACTTTTTCATATTATAATAGTTTTAATTACTGAATCAATACAATTTGTCCTGTATGCGATTTTTTAGGTCCTGGACGACCGACCGATAACGCGCACCAACACCAGGATGACTGCTATGATCAGCAGCAGATGGATTAGCCCTCCTGCAGCATATCCTAAAAATCCGACACCCCATCCTATTACCAGAAGGACAGCAATAACATAAAGTAAGTTTCCCATAAAAATTGATTTGAATGTTTATTAATAAGTAAAACTGTTACAAATTGCCGGCCGGTTTCATTTTACCATCTCCCACATCTATCCCTCTTCCATTATTTATCGGCCAGAAGAAAAGGATAGATTTCAATTCAATACCGTTTAGTTAAGCTCAAATGATCTCATACAAAGCAATAAAGCATAATAAAGAATATTGAGTGTTAAACAGTTTAGATCTGTTTGGTAAATCAGCGCACAATCATTGAGGCAACACTAGTGCCGAAGCGACATCAGGGCGTTTCGCGGAATAACGGTAGTCCGCTCCGGTGGACAGGATCTCACCGGCGGATAAGTGTTCCCCTCAGGACTTTTTGATACTTTTTCCGAAGAAAGCATCAAAGAAAAATGATTGAAAGCTTTGCCATAATTTTCAATCTGCGGTTTAAATAAAAATACTAATTCAACGGCGTTAGATTTCAATTATCTGTTCTGAGCCAGGTAACAATTAAT
Source organism: uncultured Terrimonas sp. (assembly GCA_964604365.1). Taxonomy (GTDB): domain Bacteria; phylum Bacteroidota; class Bacteroidia; order Chitinophagales; family Chitinophagaceae; genus Agriterribacter. Next base: position 98,056 of record CAZRYS010000016.1, on the reverse strand, counting down.
TCCCCTCTCATTGGTGGTTATTGAAGTTTTTGCCCATTTTGGGAAAGGAGCTCCACATGGAAGAGAAGATGTTCGCTTAAAAGAAAATTACCTCAATTGAAGCGGGTATGCAGAGACGAAGAAAGTACAAAAAATACCGATCTTACCTGTGGGCGCCTATGTTATGAGGGGGCAAGTATATTACGCACTAACTCCATTTGCAAAAATCCGTAAATAATCCCCTCTAACTGGTAGTGCAAAACATTCCGTAAGTCGTCAGGCAACGCGCCGCTTAGTATATTCCTGTAGTTGATAATAAGATCCTTTTCGCTGTTACAACAAGCCTGGATGATATCATCCCAAGCCGGGTTAGTGGGATAATCGTCGGGTCTTGGAACGGGAAGCTGCATTTTCCCTGGCTCATCCGCGTCCATAATGTCTGACCCTACCTGCGCGCCGATAATATATAACTGCGATTGAAGCTCACATGCGTAATGGTCGTTTTGCTGTGCGAGGTAACGGATGGAATCCCTTAGCTGGCGGTCGTTCACGGCCTCCGCTGCCGTATTATATCTTTGCTCTTCCGTACATAAAGCGTTGATCAGACGACGGACTTTCTTAATTACATCAGAATAATCACTTAGATGAGGTGCTTTAAGCATACGCTTTAATTTATAATGTACAATAGAAACTTATTTCAAATTATATGCCTCTATTTTTCTTACATCATCGCCACACTGTTTCGCGAGAACGGGCGCCCTATGTTATGCGATTCTGTACCTGGTTCTTCCTTCTTTTATTAATTCAATTGCCAGTTGAGAGAAATATACACCAGGCTCCCCGGGGAAGTCCAATAGAATGCGGCCTTTTTTTGTTCTCCCCCCAACCGGCGTTTTTTTCATCCGAATCCTTCTTAAAGGGTAGCCTCTAAGCAGCATCGTGCTACGCTAATCAACAGCAGACGATCTCCTGACATCGTTTTGCTACAAATTGCCCGCCCGTTTTTGGATCATATTTTAATCATCCCCACGTATAATCCTGAAGATAAAAAGCCCAATGCCTGCAATGCCGGCAAGATGGATCCAAGGTGATGGCGAAGGAATGAGAAAAGACATAAAATAAAAGGTGAATAACACCACGATCATTATATATAAAGCGTTGCTTCCTATTTTCATAATGCTGATTTTAAGTAACCATTATAATTATTAAAAAAAATATTCTGAAAAACGATCGTTCGCAGTAGCTTGTTACTAATCGCCTTTTCCAGCGCCATAGGATGATGGCTTCCTTATTAGATACTCTTAAAAAACCCGGGATCTGTTCATCCTACACATACACTTGTTTCGACGTATTATTTAGCCTGTCAATAGATCTCTTTTTTGTCATCATTGGCATTGCCTGAACATTGTATCCGACATTGTCAATATTGAAGCAAATGATTAAGCGTTTGTTTTTTGAAGAAGTAAGCATGGCTGTCATTTTAATAACGGTTCGCAAAGACTCCAAAGTGGTAAAAAAGTTGCACAGGATATAGGCGTATTGAAACTACCAGCCAGTCCCTTCATCAAGTGATCAAGTATCTTTTTTGCTCTTTCAAATCGTCGGCGAATTGCGAATCATTCGGAAATTGATAAATAAAAAGGCTCCGGTCGCTAAACCGGAGCCCGATGTCTCTAATTTCCTACGCTGGTATTATCCAGATCAGGTTAAAAGAGTGTATTCTCAGATTTGTTTTATCAAACCACCCCTATATAGACACATATTGGGTATACTGAAAAAATGATGCCAACTAATTCTGTTCAATATCTATTTTCAATACCTGAATTTTGTTTTTAATAACGGGCAACTTCTTCTACACAATTCCTCATACTGGGCTCTTTGATCATTCCCTGGACAGTCATTTCACCGGATAAATAATATCTCATATCGTTATACGGCCTCCTGTTGCAGGTAGGGTGGCCCCGGAGATATAGCTGCTTTCCTCAGAAGCCAGAAAAACAAAAGAAGGTGCGATCTCCGCCGGTTGTCCAGGGCGGCCAAGCGGTGTATTCTCCCCGAAAGTATCTACATCCTCCCACTTTGTAGCAGGAATAAGTGGTGTCCATACCGGCCCCGGCGCCACTGCATTCACCCGGATACCCTTGTTATGTTGTAAAAAAATCTGGCTAAGGTTGGCCGTAAAATTTTGTATGGCGGCTTTTGTGGCTGCGTAAGGCAATAGGTCGTCAGACGGGTTATATGCATTTACAGAAGTGGTATTTATAATAGAGCTGCCGGGTTTCATATGCGGTTCTGCCGCTTTGCATAGATAAAACATAGCATGGATATTCACGTCAAAAGTATATCGCCATTCTTCTTCTGGAATTTCCTGTAATGATTGCCGTGCCATCTGAAAGGCGGCATTGTTCACAAGGATGTCTACCCGACCAAATTCATCAACCGTTGTTGACACTATTTTTTTACAATGCTTTTCATCGGTGATGTCTCCTTTTACGAGTAGGCATTTTCTTCCCGTTTCCTTTACATAAAGAGCTGTATCAACTGCATCTTCATCCTCCTTATCCGACAAATAACTAATTACAACATCTGCCCCTTCCCTGGCAAATGCAATGGCTATTGCCTTACCAATGCCCGAATCTCCTCCCGTGATGATAGCGACCCTTTCTTTCAATCTTCCCGATCCCACATAGGTATCCTCGCCATGATCCGCTTTTGGCTTCATTTCGGATTCTACTCCCGGAAATGACTGTTTTTGTTTGTCAAATGGTGGTTGCGGATATTTTGTTTTCGGGTCTGCTGCAACTGCCTCCTCCCTGTTTGTATTCTTTTTCATTGCTTATTACTTTTAATGTTATGAATCTTTTTCACAGGATGCAGGCATAAAGTCTTTTTATGTCAACGCAAGGCATGCGTGCCATTCCTGCAATATCTTTTCAACATAAAAATGTTGCACATCTACCTGCGGGGCATTGATATCGGTGTCAATTCTTTTATCTATTACCAGCTTATCGCGGTGATAAATTGAAAAAAAGACAAAACACTTGTTTCCGGATTCTGGTACCGGGGTAGCATAACCCGTTGTTGCGATCGACCATTCTGCGTTAAATAACCGGGCTACACACCTGGCCATCTGAGATGCGATCTCTGCTGATACACAATCTGTCCTTTTAGCAAGAACCGGATCAACATCTAACAATCTTACCTTTTCCTCCAGAGTGTAAGCAGTGATCCCACCCTTATATACAAGAGAAGCATTTGGAATCTGAGAAAAGGCCAGTTGAAGAAACCCTGCAGTAACACTCTCTGCAACGGCAGCCCGTTCACCTCTGTTTCGCAGAAAACTTCCAATTTCTTCTAATATGGCGATCCGAAACAACATGCTGTAGGCATTTCTGAATTAATGATTATTGATTGATGCGGATTTACTTTGTTACTCATTTGTTCAAAAAACGAGCCAACCGACACATCAACTGCTTATCATTTATATTTTTATCCAAATAGTAAAACAGTTGACCGAAACTGTTATGTCCCTTTGTGGGGAATCACATGTAGTTACGCTTCTACACTTACTTCATCAGAATTGAAGTTTGCACGTGCAGCATCAAAATATTCTTTTATTACTATTGTAACAATAGCAATAAATTATGATTATGCGCAGGTCTGCCGAACATAATAAAGAGTAGCACATATGAATTGCTGCTCTTTATTTGTTCGTCACTGTCCCAGAAGGAAGAATTATAACATCTTTAAAATGCCATACTATGCTTCATGGGAATTTTGATGCGCAACAGCTGCGTCTCGAAGTTGTTTCACATCATCATGTGAACGACGCAATTGATCCTTCTGTTTTCTTATCAAGGTTTTGGTTTGCGGCATTACCGAATCGTCGTCCAATGCCATCTGGTAAGCTTTTTGAGCAGCATCTTCTCCGGTTTCACAATTTTTTAAAACCGTTGCTCTATCATCACCGCCAAAAAACGCTTTTACGTCCATCCAGGCTCTGTAAAGCTTTCCGGAAGCGGTTGTACCGTTTTCACTATTCCCTCCATAGGAGTGAATCATTTGTTTCAGCTCTTCTTTATAAGCTTCACTTTCCGTAATCATTCGCGTAAATAAAGATTTTAAATCTCTATTCTCTTGGTCGTCTAACTCTTCGATAGCTTTTTGATATCCTGCAATCCGATCATTGTTGATTTTGACCAAGTCATTAAGCGCATTAATACATGCTTTGTGATCCATTTGTTAAACGTTTAAAGTGTTATTAAATAAAATAGATTTAAGCTTGTATCGCAATATACATACCAATTAAGCCGGTTGAGCAGCATTGTAGTAGACAAATACACGCAAGTTGTCCAATACCAAATACCCGATGATCAAAGCCGTCAACACCGGAATTACATAGGGTCTTAACCAAATGCCCGGCGTTATATTTGTTTTATACTATTGTATGACTGAGGAAGTAATTTTAATAATGAATGCTCTTTTTCCACGCGGTATGTAGATATTCCTCAACACTTTTCAGTTTTTCGTACCAGGATTAATCATTTTACGGTTGAATATTCTTTTGGTACGATGTTTTAAGCAATTATGGCGGGCTTATCCTTAAAACAAAAAAACAACAACTATGAAACTAAAAATCTTTGCGCTCGTCGTTACAGTTATTTTTTTCAGCACGGGCGCCCAAACGCAAATCAGCCGGGAGAATGTAATGATCGGCGGTAACATTTCCAATATGACTCTTGGTATGGATAATCGAGGAGCTTTTAACATGACCCTTAGTCCAAAAGCGGCCTGGTTCATCCGCAACAATCTTGCATTGGGCGCTTACCTGGATTTTAATTTAATGACGGCAAAAGGAATAAGTCCGGCGATCAATTATGGCGTGGGGGCATTGGGAAGGTATTACATCAATGACCCCGAGATAAACGTGCTCCGGAAAACGCGTTTTTTTGGTGAAGCCACTGTTGGCATTGAAGGGCACAATCCTTCTGTAGGCAACAATACGAACGGGCTGGGTATGAGTGCTGGTCCTGGTATCGCTTATTTTATTACACCGAACATCGGATTAGAGGGACTGGTGAAATATAAAGGTATAGTAGGATTTGGTTCAAGTCCGGCTTCCAATAACTTTGTATTTGGAGTAGGTCTGCAAGTTTATCTATCACGAAGCAAAGTAGAAAGTGAGTTGAATCAAAACAGGAATTAGAAAATACAGGCAGCATTTTATACTTAACATTTAATTGAAACTATTATGGGAAGTTAAATATTGCCGCCGAGAAATTCGATCGCCTTGTTTGCAGCCTGAGTACTTCATCAATATTTTCCAGGTCAGCTTTAACCCAAACTCAATGCCGTTTGAGTAAAGGTTTTATTTATACTCGAACCGGATTTATACCAAAACTTTCAACCAATTTTCTTGATACTTTTTGCGGAAAAAGTATCCAAAAGCCGCCGGGGAATTATTACACCCAATTCCCCGGAACGCCCTGATTAAGCTTTTGTGATACGGTATACTCAGAGCCCCCGGATGCTGTGAGCGTAATGCAAAATAACATCTGCTCCGGCCGGGCAAATTCAAGTGCTGTCTCACGGTCCAACCCCGTTCCCGATCCGGTCACCAACACTTTCTTGCTTTTCATTTTGAGTATCTCAATATTTTTTCAGTATTATTAAAATTTGAACCCTAATACCGACCCTATAAAAAAACCATCCTTAGGTTGAGAGATGACGTCTTTGATAAAACTACCTGTTTTAAAATATTGCACACCGATATTATAGGTCAGAAACTCATTTATGCTCCATGAAAAGGTGGTCATATAGGCCGTACCAATGTATCTTTCTTTTGAATTGTAGGAGGATAACCTCAACGCTCCACCTGGGCCGTACACTCCATCATTCAAAGAATTGCGCCAGTTACACACTATATCCAATGTGAATGTTACATTTTTAGCAGGATTCCAGGTTAGGTTAGGATGAATAGAAATTAAATTTGCCGGGCCTGCCTGAGGATTCATCCCAAAATATCCACCGTTTGGATACATAGCATTAAGGGTTCCAAGCTTGCCATCATCTTGATGTTTATCGCCTGAAATATAATCGCTGCGTAACTTTAAGGCAGGCAATCCTGTACTGTACTCAAACACATAACCGATTTCGGAAGAAATTGCTAAAGCACTAATCCTATCCGAACCAAATGCTCCTGATTGATAACCTGTTTCAAAATTGTAAATGAATCCAACTCCACTTTTCCAAAATCGGGTCCCCAATGTATGTCGGGATTCGTTGGCGATGCCCTCATCAAACCTGGCATTAGCACGGTTAATGCCGAGATAATAAAAATCAAAATTTAATCCCTTCGGCGTAATATAAGTGCTGTAGACACCCCAAAGGTTGGCTTTACGGTTAGAGGTATTGTCAAAAATACCCGGGTTCACAATGGGAGATGCCATTACAAATGCATCCACTTTTAAGCTCGGCGATACATAAGCAACCTTGGCTCCGTCAAAGTACAAACGAAGATTAGGTCCTTCTCTTACATCGATCAAACGACCACTTCCATACTGAAGTTCCTGCCGGCCCAGTCGCAGCATAAGGGATTTATCCCTTCTCTTATATGGCACAACATCCACAAAAAGATTTTGTACGTTTAATTGATCCTCATCAATACCACGGGGACCATTCTTGCGTCCATCTTCCAAACCGCTGCGTAGTTGCCCGAAAAATCGAAACCGATTACCCAAACGCAAATCAGTGTGAATATGATAACGCTGGAGAAAAAAAATATCTCGTCCTACATTCAATTCTCCCCAATCTTCGTTCAGTGTATAATCCAATTCTCCCCGAACCTCTCCTCCCAATGAAAGATAGGCTTGCGTACTTCGAGACAACTGAATATGTTTGATGTTATTGTAAAAAGTTTTGGTACTGTCCTTAAATGTGGAATAATCTTCGTCATAACGCATTAACTTAAATCTTTGCCCCATAGAAAATTGCATCATAAATAACATCTCCAACAAAACAATAAGAGTTAGTTTCATCTGCTGAATATTTTAAATAGACAATGATCTCGTGATTTTTTTCAGCACAGATAAAATAAACTATACATCTTATCTACTTTTTCTGATATCCTCCAAAATATTTTACCGGGCTCCATGCAGGAATTACCGACGGTATAACCGGCGCTAGTTTACTGTATTCCTGGTCGCCATACACTACTTTACCATCTACGATCGTTAGTTTACTTGTAATGTTTTTGATTTCTTCTTCCGGAACTGAAAAATAATCTTTGTCCAGAACTACCAAATCGGCAAAATATCCTGGTGTTATTTTACCTTTCTTCTCTTCCCTGATTAGTTCATATCCCTTATGGGTAGACAGTCGTAATGCAGTTGTTCTGTCCAATGTATTCTCTCGTGCCATTATTTGATTACTTCCGATGGTCTTACCCGTAGTAATCCAATAAAGAGCCACCCATGGATTGTAAGAAGATACACGTGTTCCGTCTGTTCCTAGTCCTACAGGAATTCCTAATTCCAACATTCTTTTAACGGGAGGAGAAGCCAGCGCAGGTTTTTTACCGTAACGTTGTACAAAACTTTCTCCCTGGTATGCCATCCTGTGCTGGATGGCAACCCCTCCGTCAAGCGCTTTTATACGTTGCAGGTTTTCTTCGCTTATCGTTTCTGCATGGTCGAAGAACCAGGTCAAACCATTAAGCGGAGTTTCTTCATTTACTTTTTCTATAATTTTCAGAAAACGGGTAATGCTCTCATTGTAGGTGGCATGCAGCCGAAATGGCCATCGGTGTTTAACAAGAAGACTGATGACTGATTTCAGGTTATTTTCCATAGTAGCCGGAAGCACGGGACGTGGAAACAGGAAATTTTCGAAATCGGCAGCGTCACCCACGATATTTTCGCCGCCACCTGCTACATGATAATCAATGTCGTTGTGCCCATTGTGGAGATGCTCACCAATGTTTACCATTCCTATCCATGTAGCGTAGTCGTCCAACTCCGATCCTTTTTTCTGTGCAAACAAAAAGTAGGGTAACCGAACCGTAATTTTTCCTTGTTTGTTCAGTTCATCTGTAATAGAATAGTCATCAGGAAAATTCTGAAAGCCGCCACCCGCATCCATAACGGCAGTAACGCCCAGGCGGTTTAATTCTGCCATAAACTGCAAGGTAGAATTGACTTCTTCTTCTCTGGTGAGGTTAGGTAGTTTGGCTAACGTAGCATACAGGACGAATGCATTAGGCTCCGCAACCAATAAACCTGTCGGATTACCATCATTATCTTTCTGGATCAGTCCCTCTGGAGGAGCAGGAGTATCACCTGTGATATTCAGTTTATTCAGGCCTGCTTTATTCAGCCAGGCTTTTCCGTACAAGTAAAGAATGAATGCAGGTACATTGCCGGTAACCTCATTGATTTCCTCAATGGTAGGAAGTCTTTTCTCTTCAAACTGATATTCGTTCCATCCACCTACAACACGTACCCATTGCCCTTCGGGTGTACGTTCTGCCTGTTCTTTTAACATTTGAAGAGCACTCTTTAATGATGTTACACCGTCCCAGCGCAATTCGGTATTATAGAAACGACCTCCGCGGATTACATGCATGTGGCTGTCGAACAATCCGGGAATCACACGATTTCCATTAGCATCTATAACCTTTGTTTTACTTCCTTTCAGCTGTAGAATTTGTGTATTGGTTCCTGTTTGCAGAATTTTATTACCAGCTATAGCTACTGCCTGAACTTCAATGTTTTTGGTATCCAAAGTAGAAATCTTACCATTTGTAATAATAATATCTGCTTTTTGTGCCTGTGCCAATGATGCCCACAACAGAATAACACCTAATACTATATTGTTAATAATTTTCATCCGTTACAATAATTTAAAAAGACAGGACGAGCTAATCCTGTCTTTAGGTTAGTATAATATTACCTATTGCTTTAACATTTCCCGGGCATATTGAACCCCGATTCCGTACGCACCACCATATTTAACCACCAGGTCGTTAACCGGCTTGTATGTTTCCTTACGTGCCCAATCTCGCTGTAATTCCAATAAATATTGTAAAGAGGTAATTGGTTTGGCACCTGCCTGAACCATACGCGTTACAGCCTGGTCGTGTGCTTCTTTTGTCACATCTCCTGAAGCATCGGTAATTACATAAACTTCATATCCTTCACTGATAGCAGAAAGAACAGGACCTACTATGCAAACGCTTGTCCATAAACCCGCCATCACGATTCTCTTTTTGCCTTTACCTGTGATGGCTTTATGTGCGTTAACATCTTCCCATGTATTCATCGTAGTTCTATCAATATAACCAGAAGTAGCTTCAGGATAGAATTCCTGAATTTCGGGGAATACCGGTCCGCTGAAAGACTTTTCGGCAACAGTAGTGACAACAGTAGGCACTTTAAATATTTTAGATGCTCCTGTAACCAGCCCTACATTATTTCTTAATTCAGTTGTAGAAATACTGTGTGTTGCAAATGCCATTTGCCCCTCATGATCAATTAACAGTAAGGAATGGTTGGTTGGGTTTAGCAGTTCAGCACTTGGTTTCTGGGCAAATAGAGCAATTGATGCCCAACCTAACACGAACGATAAAATAATTTTTTTCATTTTGATTACATTTAAGTGATTACTAATTTTCTTTGATCAACTGCACCTCGGCTGTTAATTTAACGTCTTCGCCTACTAGTACGCCGCCTGTTTCAAGAGAGGTGTTCCAGGTTAACCCAAATTCTTTTCGGTTAATCTTTCCCGATAAAGAAATCCCGACTTTTGTGGCACCCCAGGGATCTTTCATCAATCCGCTGTATTCTACTTCCAGGTTTATGTTTTTGGTTACGTTTTTAATGGTGAGATCACCAGCTACCTCAAATTGGCCTTCATTAACTTTCGTAACTCCGGTTGATTTAAAAGAAATTGTCGGAAAGCTGTCAATATCGAAAAAATCAGCGCTTCTGAGGTGGTTATCACGATCTATATTGCTTGTATCAACCGAGCTTACCTGTGCTGAAAATGAAATTTCTGACGTTTCAAATCTGTCGTCTTCGTTTTCGATCGTTGCCTGAAACTCGTTGAACTTTCCGGAAACATTGGTAAACATCATGTGTTTTACCTTAAATCCTATTTCGGAATGTGAAGGATCTATTGTCCAATTTGATTTTGCCATTTTTTAAATTGTAGTTTTAATTATTTTTCAATGATCTATTCTTTATAAATATTTATAGCCCGCAGAAACATCCCGGAATTTCATCTGTCTCGTTTTGGCATTGTATAATTCCGATACAGTAAAATTGCAACAACAAAATTTCCTTTTCATTTAACTAGTTTAAGAAATGACTGAAGATGAAAAAAAGTACTGTAGCATTACCGCTTAATATTTTATTGTGGGGATGTACATTTTTAGCGGTAGAAAATTCTTTTCTGATTGGATACAGGTGCTTACTTAAAACACATATGGATATAATAGAAAAAGCCATTCCTCTTATTTGGAATGGCTATAAAAACAAACAGCAGGAATTTAAAAAAAGAATCAGATCTGTTTTTGATTAACCCTTGGAATAACTTCCTTACCAATTAATTCTATAGAACGTAATAGTTGTTCATGACTAAGTCCCGCATTATCCATCTGAAAGGTAAAACGATCAATTCCTCCTAATGCCTCGCTATGCCTTAATAATTTTGCTGCCACCTGCGCTGGTCCACCCACAACTAACACGCCCTTAGATGCGATTTGTGCATCAAATCCGGCTTTCGTTACCGGCGGCCAGCCACGTTCTTTGCCTGCCTTTGTCCAGAGTTCGGCATAGCCCGGATAGTAGTCTGCAATCGCTTCCTCATCGGTTGCCGCTACATAGCCGGGGGAGTGCAAACCAACCTTTAGTTGCTCCGGTGCAAACCCGGCTCTTTTTCCGGCTTCTCTATATAAATCAATCAGCGGACGAAAACTTGCTGTTTGCCCACCTATAACTGCAACCATTAGTGGTAACCCCAGCGTTCCTGCCCTTATAAACGATTCCGGAGTGCCACCAACACCAAGCCACACGGGAAGCTTCTGCTGAATTGCTCTCGGATAAACTGGCTGATTTTGCAATGCAGGTCTAAACTTCCCGGACCAGGTAACAAATTCCTGTTCGCGGATTTGCAGCAAAAGCGCCAGTTTCTCCTTGAATAGAGCATCATAATCATTCAGATCAAATCCAAAAAGCGGGTAAGATTCTATTGCAGATCCTCTACCCACAACGAGTTCTGCCCGTCCTTTAGATATCAGATCCAGCGTGGCGGAATTCTGGTATACTCTTACCGGATCTGAGGTACTTAATACGGTAACCGCACTGGTTAAACGTATGTTTTTTGTTATTGCTGCAGCAGCGGCGAGAATGACTGCCGGCGCGGAGTCAAGGAACTCCTTCTTATGATGTTCGCCAATGCCGTAAATAGCAAGTCCTGCTTTATCGGCGTGAACAATCCTTTCCAGTAATTGCTCCATGGCATCAACACTGGTAAGTATTTTGCTACCGTACATAGCAGACGCGAAACTATCAATCCCTATTTCCATTTGTTCTTGATTTTAAATTAAACAAGCTGTTGTTAAACACTTTTATATGGTTCAGGAGAGCGCATTGGGCGGCGGCCCTCCTCCAGGTTTGCTTTTATCTTCTGGCAAGGGTACATATTCTTCGTTGTCCATTGGAGGTAAATCAATGCGACCTTGTTTCCAATCCTCTTTTGCCTGCTCAATTCTGTCTTGTCTGCTGGAAACAAAGTTCCACCAGATATACCGATCTCCAAGATGTTCTCCACCGAGCATCATCAAAGTTGTTGGTTCTTTGGCTATAATTAATGGATCAACTTCTTTGGTAAACACCATTAGCTGTCCTGGTTTGTAGGTAACCCCATTTACTTCAACGCTACCCCGAACAATGTAAGCGCCCCGCTCACTATGTTCTTTAGGTAGGCCAAAGTGAACACCTGGCTGTAGCACAACATGTACATAAAACAAAGGAGAATGTGTTTTTACATGGCTCTTCAAGCCGTAGGCTTCTCCTGCAATCAAACGCATCCAAACACCCGTATCTGTAAAAACGGGCAATTGCTCTGGTTGGTAATTGTCAAAGGAAGGCGCACTTTCTTCATACTTTTCGGGAAGTGCTACCCACGTCTGTATCATCTCCAGTTCGCCACCAGACAGCATTGCAGGATCTTCGAAACGTTCGCTGTGCGTAATGCCTTTTCCTGCAGTCATCCAGTTAACCTCGCCGGGTTTAATAATCTGCTCTACACCAAGGCTGTCCCTGTGCGTTACATTTCCACTGAATAAATAGCTGACGGTGGACAGACCAATATGCGGATGTGGCAATACATCAAGGCTATTGGCAGGTGCTATCGGCATATTTACAGGTCCTCCGTGATCCATAAAAATAAAAGGACCGATCATCCTCCTAAGCCTGTAGGGAAGGATACGTTTAACCATGAAGCCTGCGGAAAGTTCAGCCTTTCTGGCTTCTATAACAATATCAAGCATAATAATGAATTTCTATAAATGTTAAGAATATGAAATTAAGAAGCTTTATGCGTTTAACGCTTTTATTTAAAGAAAGTCTTTTGCGTATCGTACTGATGAATTCGGGCGATACGCCAAGATAAGATGCTATATAATATTGTGGTATACGCAATGGAACCGATGGGTAAATTCTAATGAACTCAAGATATCGTTCGGTTGCAGGTTTCGAAATGTTTTTAACCAATCTGTTTTGTATAGCAGATAAGTTTCTTTGTACCAGTAATCGAAATATTCTTTCAAATTTTGGGATTGTAGCCAATACTTTCTCTTTATTATTCAGCGTGAATATATGCATCTCCGTATCTTCTAATGTCTCAATAAAAAAAATAGAGGGCTTTTTTTCGTAAAATGACCCTACGTCACTTACCCACCAGTCTTCCACAGCAAAAGATAGGGTAACTTCACACCCATTTTCATTTATATAATAAATACGTACACATCCTTTTTGAATATACCCTTCAAACTGGCATATTTCACCTTCTCGAAGCATAACTGTCTTTTTAGGTATAAGCCTGAACTCCAACATGCTTGTAAACAAAGATTGCTCTTCTTCCGTTAGTGTAATATATTTAGACACATTCTTTAAAATGTTTGCATACATAAGCTTGTAGATTTTGAGAGGTGAATATTGTTTATACTTCTATAAAGCTCTCGTGATGATTTTTTAAACACGCTTTTATTTTGTTCGTATTGCCTACGAGCCATACGATATCATCCGCGAGTATCGCTTCTGACGAACCAGGGTTTAAGATGCGGTTTCCGTTTCTTTCGATACCTACCACATGGCTCTGCAAATCTTTCCCGATACCGGAGCTTTTTATTGTTTTATTACAATAGGGATTGGCTTCAGTCACCTGTATTTTAGTAAGTTGAATATCATCGATGTCAATCTCCTCTTCGTTCTCTTCTGTCATATCTTTTTGATCAAAGACAAGTTTTAACTGAGCAATCTGTTCATCTGTTCCTAGTACGCCTACTTTGTCGTGGGGTAATATCCTTTGTTTCCCGTTGGGTAGATGAGTGGTTTTGTCGTTCCTGCGTATATACACAATATTTACCCCGAATTTCTCCTTCCAATTAAGTTCGTACAACGACATTCCGGCAAAAGAAATCGTATCCCTGGCTTGCAGTTCGGTCACATATGCATTCCATTCCTGGAAGTACTTACTTGCTTCCTTATTTTTTCGCTGTAGTTCGATGGATCCTTTATTCTTAATATATTCAAGCTTTTCTCTTTCATTGAGATTGGATATAAACTGCTGCTCTATTCGTTGATGTATTTTCTGAATCTTACTGGAAAAAAACCATAGTAATGCTGCAACGGCTATTACCAAAGCATATCTGGTTGTTGTAATTTGATCAATGAAGAATCCTATAAGAAAAATCCCTATAAGAAACCTGATCGCATGAAGAGAAATGCCCGCCAGCGAATAGTTCAGATAATAGGAATCAACGGTTTTGTTGTTTTCTTTTATAGTAATCTTTTTATTGAGGATAGCCCAGAGGAACGGCGCTGCCATCAAGGTTGCCATGCTTATCAGTAACACATTTCGCCAAAGCAGGCTTTCTATCCGCATATTTAAAAACGGAATGAATAGATATTTAAACAGCAGGGCAATGGCAACAAGTATAATGCTATTAATAACAAGGATTCTGTTGTATTCTCTTAACATTTTCTTCCAAAGCGGATTGTCTTTGTTTTTCTGCGTTTCTAAAGTGTAGGCATCCAAACGTGTTATCCATTTATCAGGAAGCGTTTTTACAATAACATAATAGAATGGTTCTGAAAGCCGGATGAAGTAGGGCGTAGTAAATGTTGTAATGGCCGAAACGCCTACAGCAATTGGAAATAAAAATTCCGAAATAACACCCAGTGACAATCCCAGGGCCGCAACGATAAAAGCGAATTCACCAATCTGAGCCATACTGGAACCAATTTGTACTGCTTGTTTTAAAGGCTGCCCCGAAATCAACGCTCCTAATCCGCTAAAGAAAAATTTCCCTATGATAGTAAGCAAGGTAATGGCGAAGATGGGACCTGCGTAGGTGTACATTGCCTGCGGATCAATCATCATACCTACAGACACAAAAAATATAGTGCCGAAAAGTTGTTTAACCGGCAACGTTAGATGTTCAATTTTTTCAGCCAATAACGTTTCTGCTATTAAGGACCCCATAACAAAAGCTCCTAATTCGGCAGAAAATCCGACCTGTGTGGCCAATAATACCATGCCGAAACATAAGCCTATCGCAAGAATAAGTACTGTTTCTTCATCCATCCATTTTTTTGTCTTTTTTATAAATACGGGGAGCAGATAAATACCCACCAGAAACCACAGTACGAGAAAGAATCCAAGCTTTAGTACGGTAAAAAGAATTTCCGAGCCTTGAAACTGTTGTGTTATGGCAACGGTAGAGAGCAATACCATTAACAGGATGACGATAATATCCTCTACCACCAATACACCAAAAACTACTTTGGCAAATTGTTTTGATTTTAAACCCAGCTCGTCAAACGCTTTTAAAATAATGGTTGTGGAGGAGCTTGCCAACATCCCTGCAAGAAAAAGACTGTCCATCTGATTCCACCCCAATAAATACCCTGTGAGATAGCCACCCAAACCCACAAACAATATTTCAACAACCGCGGTGATGGATGCGGAACCACCCACTTTTACCAGCTTTTTAAAACTAAATTCCAAACCTAAGCTGAATAAGAGCATGATAACACCAATCTCGGCAAAGGTCTCTATGTTTTCATGATCAACTATGGTAGGCAGATAGCTAAAATGCGGGCCAACCAAAAAACCAGCAATGATATAGCCCAAAACAAGGGGCTGCTTAATACGTTTAAAAAGAATGGTAACCAATGCTCCTACCAGAAGTATCAGTGCCATATCTTGTATTATTTCGGGCAAATGGGCCATCTCTAATTTTTATGATTAATAATTGAAAATTCAGCGCTCCCAGTTGTGTCTCCAACTCAGGTAAAATCTGACATACTTTGTTTTTCAATAGCGTTTTCTGCAACTCTTTTTAATCTTTGTTGTATCTCTTGATCCCGTTGGTATTGACATACAATCTTTCGTTCGATGTAGGTGGTTGTTTCCTGGTTTTCTATTTTTTGGAACAAATTGACCTCCACTTGTATTTCGGAGATGGCCAATTCTTTATTGATCAACATACATCCTCAGTGTGACTAATGTACATCCTGCCAGTGAAGACAGTAATAGGGTGTATGGATCCGGTTCCAGATCTTTACCTTCCAATTTTTCAGGTTCATCGCTGAAGAGTACACCGTTTCTTCAATGAATAGCTGTTTTATATTTTTGTAGTCCTATTGTGCCTTTTATCGGATATTTTAAATATATACTCCACTACACATTGTTATTTAATGATTCTTTTTTAACCAGACATCAACGTATTCTTCCGGATGACGTTTGAATTGTGTAAGAACATAGGGACAAAGAGGTATGATTCTCAGATTATTTTCCCTGGCATAACCTACCAGTTGGTTCAGTAATAGCGTTGCAAACCCTTTTCCTTCGTACTCATCATTTACTTCCGTATGATAAACTCTAAATTTTCCATCTGCAACTGAAATATCCATTTTCCCTGCTTTTTTATCATCTGAAAAAAGCTGCACCTCACCATAGATGCCATCTTCTTTAAGCACTACTTTTGTATTTTCCATTAATCAATACTATTGAGTTCTTCTTTTATGCTCAATGCTCCTGACGGGCATTTTGCCACCTGGTCCTTTAGTTCCTGTGTAGTTGCATTCTCTATTTTTATCCATGGACGGGCTTTGGGATTGTACACTTTTGATAACGTCTTTACACACACACCCGCGTGAATACATAAATTGGGTTTCCAAAGAATAGTGATTTCTCCGTTTGGATATTTATGAGTTTCCATATTGTTGTTTTTGGTTAATACTTTATTTCTACTACTGTTTAAGGATGCCCACATTAAATATTTAAGTTTATGGGGCATATGGATATATTAATGATCCCGAGGCGTATTCAGACGGTTCTACAACTACCTGAACCCGGCTATCTCTAAATGTATCAATTTCATTATTGTCAATGTGTTGAAATTGTACTTGTACCACACGTGGCTCTGCCCACTCACCGCCTTCGCCAAAACGGATGTTCCCGATTACGGTCTCAAAGGCGTTATCCCGGCAATATGCTGAGAGCGTTTCATCATCCAGGCTTGCAGTTGCTGTAACAGCTTGTTCCAATACTTGCATTTGTGCATATGCCAGTGGAGCCATGTAGTAGCCCAGCGCATCTACCTTTTTTTCATTTGCCTTTGCCTGATATGTTGCCAGCATATCAGCAACGCCAGGGAAGTCCATCTTTGGTACTGGTACCCAATATTCATAATTGACAAAACCATTTAGCAATGGTCCCAGTGCTGTTTTTACCGAAGCACTCTGCGGTCCAATCATGGCGCCTCCAACCATTTTTGGACGAAAGTCGCTTTTATGAATCGCCCTAACCAAACCCATTGAATCATTTAAGTAAGAACAGATAAAAAATAATTCAGGATAAGTTGCTTTTACCTGCTCTATAACGGGTGCGAAATTTTCTGTTGAAAGCGGATATGTTTGCTCATAAACAATCTTGAAACCGTATTTCTCTGCATTTTCTCTGGCTCCTGTCACCGGATTTTTTGAAAATTCCGCATCAGCAGACAGTATAGCAATGGTCTGTGGTTTGGGGTTTTGGGCGGCTGCAAGTGCAAAAAAGCCTTCCGTAAGTGTTGAATTAGGCTTAGCGCCCGTGGGAATCATCGAAAAATAATGAGGATATTTCAGGTGTAGGTTTACACCTAACCCCATCAATCCGATCAGAAATCGTTTACGCTCCATAATTACAGGCATAGAGGCTGCAAGCGTATTTGTGCCGTAACCGCCAATAACTAAATTTACCTTTTCCTCCTCCAAAAGTTTTTTATAGATATCCGATACTTGTGAGGGATCACCATTATCATTATAACAGACAAGTTCTACTCTGCGACCAAGAAGCCCGCCTTTATGATTGATATCCTCTTCCCAAATACGGTGTGCAAGCTTAACCGCTTTTGTGTTTTCCGCCACCGGACCTGAAAGGGAAAGGCTATAACCAATGCGGATAGGTGTATTTTTTAATTCGTTTATTGATTCCATACCTTACTATTTTGATTTTCTTATAGGTTATTTTATAGTTGTAACAAAGTCTGCCTTTGGCCATCTTACTTTTTTCAGACGGGCATAAGAATCCCTTTCCTCATCACGATACCCCAACGACATCAATGCAACACTTCTTAATCCTTTTTCTTTCAGTTCTAATATTTCATCAAAATTCTCTGTATTGAACCCTTCCATGGGTGTTGCATCTACCTTTTCTGCTGCCGCCGCTATCATGCCGGTTCCTAAAGCGATATAGGCCTGCTTTGTCGCCCAAATGAAATTCTCATTGTCAGTTTTCAGCAATAATCCATTCAATGCTTTTTCTTTGAAGACTGACAAATTCTCCACAGGTATTTTTCGTTCATTGGAAATAAGCTCAACATATCTTTCAATGGTTTCCGACGTAATAGCGTTGAAGGCGGCAAATACTAATAGGTGGGAGGCTTCAGTAATTTGTGGATTAAACGAATAGGCACTCAATTCTTTCCTTAAATCCGGATTTTCAATTATAAAAAGCTTATAAGGTTGCATCCCAAATGAAGATGCAGAAAGGTTGATCGCTGTAATGATTCTTTCCAATACATCATCCGGCACTTTTTTATTGCTGTATTTCTTGGTGGCATACCTCCACTGTAATGCTTCTAATAATTCCAACTTTTTTGTTTTAAATTTTAGTCCTGTAAAGGATGTATTGTACCTTTCATCGTATAAAAGCTTCCATCAGCTAATGTTGCATTGCTATAAATGATTCCGTTTTCATGATCTTCTACATGCGTTACGGTTGCACCCGAAAGTTCTTTCCATGCGATCATATATACCTGCGGACGAACTTCAGCGATAGTGGTTTCCACTCTTTCCGAGTAACCATTTTCGGTTAAAGAGCCACCTTCTATAATTGTAAAAACCATGGACTCCTCTGTTTCGAAAAAGAGTTCGGTTTTCAGCACACCTACATCCATTACATATTTGTTTCCTGTTAATTTATTTTTCATATTTAAATCTATTTAAACGAATAATTACATTCAATTCACATGGCAAAAATGCTGTACACCATTGTCGTCACCACTGATATATTTTTGACAGATCGGCATGCTCTGTTAAGCTTAGCTTTGGAATATCGTTGTTGATTTCGATGTTAAATTCGGCAATAAGTGTTATGTTGTTAAAATCAATCGGTTGCCCTTCTATCATATAACGTTGTATTTGTGCTGCCAGCTCTTTTCTGTCGAGGTATGCGGCACCTGCATTCATAAAATCATCAACCGTTAAAATCTCATCCTTCTTTTTTGCCTTTCTAAGTTGGAAAAGGTCAAGTAACATGTTCCTAAGGGTGAATTTTCCATTCGACGCTAGCCTGATCTGGTTATCGAGGTAAAAAGCATAAATAAGGCCCCGTCTGTAGGGGATCTTCCCGTAATTCGCATAATCCGTCCAATAATTTGAGGCAATGGAATCATTGTGTGCACCTTTGACCTCACTCGCGTAATGCTGTTTGAAATTTTCTTCATTAAGGTAATCCAGAAACTCCTCCTGCCCGTAAATTTTGCTGTTTGACAAATTAATGATTGTCGTATAGTCGTTAAACCCTTCACCGAACCATTGATGGTCAAAACTACTCTCACCTAACATCATTTTGAGGCCTATCCATGTGTGTGCGGTTTCGTGTGCTGTAACATACTTCTCCCAGGTGCCAAATGGCCTCCCCAATTTCATGACAAAGCCGTTTCTGATTCCAAAACCACCACCCCCTATTTCCTTTTGGTTGTTCTGCAGTGCCATGACAGCTAAAAAATAGAAGGGAAAATCAGTATCATTCCAGAACTTATGAATGCTCTGGAAATAGCTTTCAAAAAAAGGGCTAAGACTTTCCTGTAGGTTATTTCCATACTTGTCTTCTTTCGTGGTAACACAATAGTAAGGGATACCCACCACGTTGTATTCCTTCACGCTAATATTATCTCCCATAACGAAGTATACCTTTTGTGAAGAAAGGTTGTCGTAATAGTCGGCAAGTTTTACCGATGGATCTGTCTGAGAAGGGTGGACGGAATTGAAATAAGTGAAATTTTCGGGATACCTGTGCCATCTGAAAGATACCAAAGGATTACTTTTATCGGTTGTTTCCAGCGCAAACTGCTTGTTTACCAGGGTCAATATCCCTCTGGTTATCACAGGTCTGAACAGTTCCGTTTGTGATCTCACCGTTGGTGTATCAACGCTAAATGAACCATCTATTTCATAACGGATGCTATGCTTTTTTGAACCGTTATGGTATATGGAGACCCGCCTGCTCGCCTCATCTATCTTGACCACTTCAGGCCCTTTAGTACGAATGTTTTTGATGACTTTAAATATATCCAACTGTCCGCCAAAATCAGGATCTCCGAAAATAAATACGGTACTGTCTTTTCCAGATGCAGAATACGTTAATTCGACCTCTAATACAGAAGCCACTCCGTCCCAACTGAGCAAATAGTCCATAAAAGGCTTTTGCTGAGCATAAGAACAGCTGCAAAAAATTACGAGAAGAATTGTGACGATCTTGTCTTTTATTCTTTCCATATTAGTTAATTTTTAGGCATTCTTCTGACTTTGTATTACTGGAAATATCAAATACATTTCGTTGCCTAACCGACTATTCTAAAAAGAAGTCATTGAATTCCCACTAGCGGATTTTGAGGCAGGAGTTTCTTCCTGCACAACATCCCAATGTTCTGCTATCTTCCCGTCTTCTAACCGGAAAATATCTACTACTATAACCGGCACCGGTCCCCAACCATGAACCAAACTATGTGTTATTACCACATCATTCTCTTCTATGATGATACCGGGCTTCCACTTAAACCCAGAATCTAAAACAGGTAAAAGGTTTCTAAGTCCTTCATGACCATTGATCATAGATGGATTGTGTTGTTGGTAGGATTCATGCCAATACTTTTCGATGGCTGTACTGTCTTTTTCGTGAAACAGATCATTCATTGCTTGTAATACGATTTCTTTATTTCCCATTTTTCTGTTTGTTATAATTTACCGAGTTAAGTTTAAGCTGCCAGTATTTGCCGATGATGTACGATCCGATGTCTACTCTTTTATATTGTCGAATCCGAGAAGTTTCATCTTGAATTCATCTAATTCTCTATCCGTTTTTTCTTTAACCATTTGAAGAATTTCTTCTGCATCCTTCCCAACAGCTGCGCGTATCGGAGCGGGAATCTGCTTCGAAATTTCGATTATCCTGGCCGCTGCGAGATCTGCATTTAGTCCATTGGCTTGCATAGCATTAAGTGAAGCACTGAATTGTTCAAAATGGTTACCGTAGCGTTTCCTTTGTTCTTCCGTCATTGCATCCGAAATCTCTTTCAATTGGGCGGCTGTTTTAGCCGGACCACCCGTACGCATGTTTCCGGGTTGAACCATTGTAAAGTCAATTCCTTGTGGTTTTAATTCCATCCGATAGACATCTGCAAAAGCTTCCATGGTGGCTTTTGACGCACTTGAAGGCCCACTGAATGGAAGTGGAAATGGCCCTGTCAACGAACCTATCTGTAGAATGCGCCCCTGAGCCTTTCTGAGTAATGGTAGAAAGGCAGTGATTGTAGAAATGCTACCTAATACATTTACTTCGAATTCTTTGCGGATAGCACCTAATTCCAGTACTTCCATAGGTCCGGGAGTAAGTACTCCGGCATTGTTAATTAAAATATCTAAACCCTGAGTTCCCAATGTTGAGGCAACGATCTCACTCCAATTCCTGACATCGGTTTCATTGGTAATGTCCGTCACAGTAAATGTGATGTCAAAACCAGCCAGCTCATCTTTTTGTGCTTCGATTTCGAATGGAGAGATTGCTGTACCGAAAACCTTGTAACCTTGTTTAGCGAAGCCGATCGATAATTCAAGTCCCAGTCCACTGCCTGCGCCTGTAATAGCTACCGTATTACTTGTTGTTTTTTCCATTTTGTTTATTTGTGCGTGAATGCTGCGTCTTCATAGTAACCTACTTTTGTAAAAAGGTGAGTAGCTCCGTATTGAATTTTTCTAATTCTTCTAAAAACAGTCCGTGACCACTGTTTTCAAATTTTACGATATACGCGTCTTTAATCCCTTTTTGCATTTGTTCTGCCAACGCAAATTCACAGATAACATCCTTGGTTCCGTGGAAAATAGCTGTTGGAATAGTTATCTTGGAAAGTTCAGTTCTTAAATCGGTGTCTCTCAATGCGATCAAACTTTGCGTAGTGGCATAAGGAGATGCTTCTATGTTGATCCCTCCTAACCAACCAGCAATACCTGCAGGTAAAGCCGTTTCTGTTGCCCCAAATATTTTACCAAAATTTTCCAGAAGCTGTGGTCTGTTAACTTTACTTAATGCGATCAGGCCATTAACATCTTCTTTGGTAAATCCAAAATTGTAGTCGTTACGCTTAGTCCATACCGGTGCGGCAGCGCCAAATAAAGCAAGCTTAGTCACCCGCGCACTATTATATTTTGCCACATAGTGAATAGATATCGCGCCTCCCATTGAAAATCCTCCTAACAATGCATCCTTAACATCTAATTGGTCCAGCACGGTTTTGATATCCTGGGCATACACATCGTAATTATAAGCGCCATACGGTTTATCTGATTTTCCAAAACCGCGCAATGTTATCCCTATTACCCTGTAGCCCTTATCTACTAAAAATTGATACTGGTACTCATACATCGCATCGCTCAACGGCCAGCCATGAATCAACACCACAGGTTTTCCTACTCCTAAATCTGTAACGTGTAATTTTACGTTCTTTTCTACAGTGATGTATGCTGCTCTTGCTAAAGAGGTTACATTATTTTGTGCGCCAGCATTGCTGGAAGCAAATGACATTACTAAAGACATAATTATTGTATGGATTGTTTTCATTTTTAATAATTTTTATGTTAAGGTTGCTTATATGGTAATTTCCCATTTGTAACATTGGTTACAAGGGTAGCCTTCTTCAGCAGATTAGCTATTGGGGGATTCGACTGCGGTAAATCCGGCAATTTTTGCAATCAAAACCAAATTAGATTTTGCAATAAAGTCATTATTCAGGGCCCTGTTTGGTGTAGTGGTCAACTCGTCTGTATTATGGTTCGCCTTAGCAAGACCAGCACTCAGCTATATTGTAAACAACCTGCATGCATTGCAGCCATTAATTCTTCGGAAAGTTGCGGTAAGTCTCTGCTATCTCAAGCGGACTGTCATTATAAACGAGCCTTCTGCTACAATTGCTTCCTTTACGAGAATCCGTATTGAACGTTTCATCCAGGACAGTACGATAAATTGCTTGGACAATATGATCTAAAAGTACAAATGGTCCAACAGCATCTGCGTACCTATTCGCTAATATTCTATAAATGCTTAAGTCGCCTATGTCAGCTCGTTTCCCTTTTGTTGAAAAACTGGTTTTCTTTTTTTATGGCATACTCTTTTAATCAAGAAATACATATAGCGATTTTATCTTACCATCTTCAAAAACGGCGATATCCATGCCTGTAGCCGTAATTGATTCTTTACTCGGCCCCATACCCCAAATTAGTCGGCCAATATCATTATTGATGATAACTGGCTTAAGCTTAAAAAAGCTAAATGCTTCCGGTATATTAACCAGGACATTGCTCACGCTTTCATTAATCGCATCTAGTCCGGTTATTTGATGCCCTACATGATATAAACTACTTTCTGTTGTATAGATTCGTTGAATTGCTTTTATTCTGTTAGAAGAATTCCTTTCATTCCAAACCTGCATTAAGTTTTCTTCCATTAAAAGACCTAAGTCGTTACTCATAATAATAGTCGTTTTTCTTTTGTTACATTTTTATTTATGAAACCTAGTAGCATTAACTAAAGACTGATCAAAAAGGCGGTAGCTTTTAGTTTTTTATACGTTGGTGATAACAAACTATTGTTGTGGAGGCGTTGTAGCAAGCAACTGCAGTTCCCACGAAAGTGCCACGCCACTTGCACCACCGTGTTCAAACAAAAGAGATGCCAATTGAGATGCCGTTTTAGTACGTGCCCAGTCGCGTTGCCATTCTGAAACAACAGCCAACCAATTAATGGGTACAATGCCTACCTGAACCATTCGACGTACTGCCATATCATGGGCTTCCTTGCTGACAGCGCCGCATGCATCTGTAACAACGAACACATCATACCCTTCACCCAAAGCCTGGATTGCGGGCATAGCAACACAGATCTCTGTCCACAGGCCTGCCAAAATCAATTGCTTTCGCCCGCTCTCTTTTACAATATCCGTAACCTTTGGATCTTCCCAGGTATTGATAAAGGTTCTGTTGATTGGTTTTTGTTCAGGGAATACATCCTGTAGCCCCTTAAGGATATAACCACCGCGTTCTTCAGTAACAGTTGTTAAAATGGCAGGAACGTTAAAAATTTTGGTGGCTTTAGCAAGCCCTACAGTATTGTTAATAATCATTGCCGGTTCATGACTATTCAGGTTTGCGAACTGAAAGGGCTGATGATCAATTAGCACTACGATGCTGTCTTGTGGACGAAGTAGACCTTGAAGACCAATTTTGGGAGATTTTTCCATTGATTTCTGATTTAAATAGTTTAATACTTTAAAATTATATCAACGGCAATAAAGCAACGTAGACATATGTCTACAAAAATGATAGAGTCAATTATTTCTTAAATAAATCTCTAGGATGCATTCAAGTAGAACAATAAAGAAGATAGTAAATGCCTATAAAAATTATAGACAAACATCAAGCATACCTACGCGCATCAAACTCTAACCGTTTTTGCAATATGGGGATAGAAATGTAATGAACAGAATGAATAACAGCGCTCGTTCAATTTCTATCCTCGTTTATTCTAAGATATGTTATTTACATTTTTAGGAATTTTTTACGCACACGGCTTAGCGTGTCTTTTGTAATGCCTAAATAGGATGCAATGATGTGTTGAGGAAAACGATCGACAAAATATGGATAGTTGTCAACAAAGTATTTATAGCGCATTTCCACTGTAAAACTAATCGAATAGGTAATTCTTTTTTGTGCAGCAATAGTATTTAGTTCGTCCAGTTTTAATACCAATTCGTTAAAAGCACGGCATTGATTACGCAATTTTAATGTATTCTCCCTTGAAATGAGAAGTACTTCGCAGTCTTCCCACGCATCTATGCTATAAATACTGGGTATACACATAACGAAGCTTTCGCGGTCAACCGCCCACCAATTTTCAACATACAAATCAACTATATGTTCAACACCTTTTTCGTCCATATAATATTGACGCATGGCTCCTTTTATGATAAAGGCCATGTGTTTACATATTTCTCCTTCCTCCAGCAGATACTGTTTTTTTCTTATCCTTTTTTGGATAAAATGACTTAAGAGGATCTTAAAATCTTCTTCAGAGATTATAGCATATTCGTTGATATAATGAAATAGTGGGTGCATATGATTGAACTAAATACTCAATGTAAACGCCTAAATCAAAAGCCAGGAAGGCCCGGAAAGCCGGTTTGGGCAACTTCTTTAGTTTTTGATTTAATTAAACAAAACTATATCACCCGAAAATAGAAAACGTAGACAAATGTCTAAGGAATAAGGGGTACAGCTTAGCTTTTTTTAAGCATTTTCTTACGTACCCGACTTAGTGTGTCTTTGGTGATACCAAGGTAAGAAGCGATAAGGTGTTGAGGAAAACGTTGAATGAAGTGAGGGTAACATTCAACAAAATCCATATAACGTTTTTCAGCTGTGGAACTGATCGAAGAGGTGATTCGTTTTTGTGTAGCAATATTATTTTTTTCGTCAAGTTTCAGTAGCATCTCCTTAAAAGAAGGAAATAGTTCCGTTAATTTCATTTTACTTTCCAGCGTAATAAGAAGTACATCACAATCTTGTAATGCCTCTATATTATATTTACTGGGAGTGAGCATCACAAAACTCTCACGATCGCCTGCCCACCAATTTTCTATATATAAACTAACGATATGTTCAACACCTTTTTCATCTGTATGATATTTACGCATAGATCCTTTTGTAATGAAGGCGAAATGCTTACAAACCCGACCTTCCTGCAATAGATATTGCTTTTTTTTGATTACTTTCCTCGTAAAATGGGTTAAAAAAATCCTGAAATCTTCTTCAGAAATTACAGCATATCTGTTAAAATAGTGGAATAATGGATGCATAATATCTAACTGTAATAAGGTGAAATTAATTAGATTCTCTCCTGTTTTTGAGGAAGTTTATTTTATCATCCTGCTATCAAAGATAACCCTGACCAACAGTTTCTAATTTTATCAATTGGGGCAATGCAATATTACTTTCAGCATGCTATCTACAGATATAGCCTCCTCCTAAATCACAACAATGAGCCACTCCAGAGTGCATTTACTTATAAAACGCCGCAATACGCTCTGCAACATTTTTCCTGATATCCATCCAAAACAAATTATAGTCCCACACATGAAAGTTACTTGAACCTTTTAACCATGCTTGCATCTCGGGAGATTTTTTCACCACTAATAACCCATGCTTGTCAATACGTGCAGAAATTTTTCCCGAAACAATGGTACCGTTAGGAATCAATGAGCCTTCATGTTTTTCGGTTGCCGTCCATTCCTGATTTGTCGTCCACGATATTGGATTTACGGCAATCGTATTTCCATAAGACAATAGTTCTTCGCTGGAAAAGTCAGCGTCTGCACTAAAGCTTTGCCATCCAATAACACAGGCCGTCTGATGTGGTGTTTCGCCAACTGGAATTGTTTTAAACACGCCAGGTGTCACTTTGTAGCCCACTAAATAAGCGCATACCAATTTATTAAGTAAGGGTTTTTCATCAAAAAAATCCTGCAACAATCTCACGGCCAGCAATGTACCCTGACTATGGGAGGCTATAACAATAGGACGCTCTTGATTATAATTCTCAAGATAATATTGAAAAGCATTCTTTACATCCTGATAGGCTAAGTCAAAAGCGCTGATAGCATTGGGCGATTCTTTTGGAACAATAAATGCTTTGATGTTCGCCTGCCTGTATCGTGGCGCAAACACCCGGCAGCTCTCATTGAAAGGAGTTGCCTGGTTAGCGATACTAAGTGTATCTGTTTTGATATTGACTGTTTCATCATCGATGTCAGCGTTCCATGGCGAGTTTTGCAACACTCTAATACCCTTAAATGGCTTTTTGGCTAAGTCGCTCAATTCAAATGCATTGCCGTTAGAGCTAATGTATGTAGTGGGATGAATAAAAAAAACATCTGCCTTTCGGGAATAGTCCGCTTGTTTCAACCCAGCTGGAATAAAATCACCCGAATCAATCTTGAATGGAGAAGCTGCCCAGTCCTTCAGATCGCCATAGTTCGGCTGAGAACCACGATTGTCTGGTGCTTGTTTGTCCAGCTTTCGCTGCACGTATGCAATAGCCTTCTGAGTATTTACAAGTGGGGCGCAGCTGCCACATGCTATTACCAAAACTGAATAAAAAGTAAGAATCCGCATATTGTCCATTTAGAGCTGCAACTACTATAGCCAGCTTATTTTACTTTTCCTCTTCCAATAGTGCCCAAGTGAGTATTCTGAAAGCTGTCATTGTATTTTAAACCATACCCCAGAACTCTGTCAAAAGCAATGTGCGCAAAGAGTATAATAGCAATAAGTTTCCAGGAATCATTGCCATATGTAATAGCATACAAAGCAACTATTGATGCTGTTAAACGATGATGTGTAAGGTTATATGTCAATGCACCAAATCTAGGATTTAACACATAACCAATCATGCCGATATCGGGCAGAAACAACAGTATAGGAAACCACCACCATTCAAAATTTAATTTACTAAATAAAAAAATGCAGAATAGAAATATAGCGGCTTCTTCCAGTTTTAAAAGCGTTTTCATTTTATCCATATTTGATGTTTAGTTTTCAAATTATTTTGTTGCTAATGCTATTCAATATAACGCAATGGATTCGAAGGATGGCGTTCACTCGTGAACTCAAGATCACCATTTCCTTCCCTCAGAGCGTTATCCGCCTTGATTAAAATATGTGATTACTCATAACGGTTTGCCTTTAATGCTGTTTTAATTGCCTATCTGTATACCAATCTTACCATAGAAATTCTCATCCCCTTCTTTAAATTCAAGCAGGCTATGCGCCTTACCTATTTCCGATAATTGGAATACTTTGTTTAACACGGGCTTTAGCTTTTCAGATTCTATCAATTTTGTGAGTTCGTCTAATTTGTTTCTGCTCTGCCTGGTAAATACAAAATGGTAAGTGGCATTTTTCCCCCACGCATGAATCAGGTTTTGCGGCTTTTCAATATCAACTATTGTTACAACCTGTCCCATTTGACTTAAAACCTTACCGCTGTCCGAAAGTGTATTACCCCCAAGTGTATCGATTACAACGTCCACGCCTTTGTTATTTGTAAGATTTAAAATTGCATCGATATAATTTTCCTTTTGATAGTCAATGGTATAATCCGCTCCTAATTTTTTGAGAAACGGATGATGCACGGCTCTAGCCGTGGTATAAACGATGGCCCCCATAGCCTTTGCAATTTGAATAGTAGGGATTCCAACGCCGCCTGCACCGCCGTGTATCAAAACTGTTTGATTAATCTTAAGTTGTGCCCTGCTATAAAGCATTTCCCAGGCAGTACCGGCTGCTAAAGGAAATGTAGCGGCTTCTAAATGACTCACGTTTTTCGGTTTCATACCGATGATGGATTCTTTGGCGACGTGGTATTCTGCATAGCTCCCCTGTCCGTTAAAGATTTCCGGGGTATAATATACCTCATCACCAACCTTAAAATGTTTGACGCCTGGTCCAACCGCTGTAATCACCCCGGACACGTCGTGCCCGGTGATAACCGGAAGCTGTAACTCATTTTTATAATCTCCCCGACGTACCTGGAAATCCAGCGGATTTACGGATGTTGCCAACACTTTTACAAGCACTTCATCAAATCCCGGCTTGGGGGTTGGTACATCCAGTATTTCAAACTTTTCAACCGGGCCGAACTCGTTTAACACTGCTGCTTTCATAATTTAGTTATTTATGTATTTAGCTAATTTTCTAATTTATTTTGGAAAAAAATTATACTTTTTCTTTAATTAGCTGCGCTAATTGCTGTATTGCCTTTTCATTTCGTTTATAATATGTCCATTGATCTTTTCTGGTTGCCACCAAAAGGTTTGCTGCCGACATATTTTTTAGGTAAACTGAAACTGTCGGAATAGACATTTTCGCCTTTTTAGCAATGTCGGAAACACAGACACCTAATGATGGTGTGTAATCAACTAACTCCTCGGCCGGAAAATAAGCAAAAGGATCTTTCAGCCAGGTAAGGATATCAAGACGGGTTTGGTTAGATAATGATTTAAATACTTCCAGCATATTCATTCCGCAAATTTAGGAATTTACCTAAATCTCTATAAATTAGTTTTCAAGATTTACACTTTTTATAACAAATTTTACAACTAATGAGTCATTTTGTAATAGTTCGATCGGCCGGCCCTATCCTCTGCCCTCACCGTTCATTCTGAGGCACCCTTTGTAATTGAACTCCCCCAGGTTAGAAATTATCTACAATTCCTTTGCGTAGTGCCAGGGACACCGCTTCGGTACAGGAGTTTACGTGCAACTTGATGTAGATATTTTTAATGTGGGTTTTTACGGTTTCAAACGCAATGCCCAATTCCGCGGCAATCATTTTATAGCTTTTGCCGCGTACGAGCAGTTCCAGGATTTTTTTCTCCTGCGCAGTGAGCTGGTAGGCATTGCGCTTATCGGTAGCGGGTATTTTTTCTCTGAAAAGCGCCAGCACCCTGCCGGCAATGCCGGGAGAAATGGGCGACAGCCCGCCTGCCATATCCTTGATGGCCTGTACGTAACCATCCGGCGATGTGGACTTTACGATATAACCCGAGGCCCCGGCGCAGATTGCCTGAAAAATATAATTGTCATCGGAGAAAGCCGTTTGTATCAGCACTTTGGTGTCCGGGAAATGTTGCTTAACCAGTCGGGTGGCGTCTATACCATTCATGCCCGGCATTTCTATATCCATGAGGATGATATCAGCCGGTGCAACCGCCAGCAACTCGATAACAGCATCGCTATTGGGATACGCCCCCACACAGGTTATACCATCGGTATGATGGAGCAATAATGCCAGTGTTTCTCGCAATTGCTTGTGATCCTCAATGATGACTACCCGTATCAATTGAATTTTTTTCAAAAATAAACAACCCGGGCGAATCCAACATCCCCCAATTTCGGGATTTTCTGCCCCGTAAGGGGCAGTTAATTTTAGACCCTAAAATAATTCTGATGAAAACAAAAACAACTGTTGCCTGGCTGTTATTTTCCGCTGCCATTGTAGCTTCGTCCTGTAAAAAAACAGTCGATGACCCCATAGATGGAGGGCCAGACATCACTTATAAAACTTCGGGCATATTGTCTACCGGCAGTTATCAATTTATGAGAGGCTATATATTGGAATTGTATGCCCCTGATCTCAACGTTGGAGGCAAACACGATATCATTCTTACAGTAAACAACGATATGGTCAGGTTGCAGATGAAGGCGCCGGGCGTAGGTTATATTACGGGAGGAGAAGTGATACATAGTGCGTACTTGGCTTTTCTAAAGGAGTTTTTATACACGTCAGGGTTTGATAACCCCGATACATACAAGATGACCATTGTACATAACAATCCGGGCAAAGAAAGCTTGTTATACCTAAAGAGACTAGAGCACGATCCTGAGTATTTTACTCTTGAATCCGCAGAACACAGAGGGTATTATATGAGCGCAGTGAGGGAAAAATCCACGCCGGGTCATACTTCGTTCCTCTACATTGCTTTTACAAAATCTGTGCAATCTGCCTGGCGCTTCAGATAAGAAACGGTCGCTAAAGATGTAAATGACCTTTTAAGTTCCATTTTTTGTATCTTGATATATGCTATGCAGGTTGCTATTCAGTATGTTTCTTTTTTTTATTGCCTTAAGGCAACTGCCTGCACAAAAATTATCGCTCGATTCTCTTCGGAACGAGCTTCATACCGCGCCGGATGATACGTCGAAAGTGAACCTGCTGCGCATGCTAACGGGTATTTTGCTCAACAGCGATCCTCCGGCTGCGCGACAGTATGCCAGGCAGGGAATACAATTAGGTCTGCGATCCGGATTTGACAAAGGCGTGGCCGGGTGTTACCTCAACCTGGCAGTGGCGTATAATGCCGATTCCAAAATCGATTCCTTTCTCATTTTTACTGATTCAGCCCTGGTGTGGTCCCAAAAAGTAGGTGATAACAACCGGCTGGCGCTGGTTTACCTTAACCGGGCCGATGCTTACATGCAGGTTCGTAATCTGAAACAATCCCTGCTTGATTGCGATACGGCATTGTATTATGCGGAACTGAGCAACAACGACGACCGCCGGGCCAGGATCTACCAAACCATGGGCACCATCTATTTCACGCAGGAGAAATACAGCGACAGCAAACCGTTTTACGAAAAAGCTTCCCGTCTCTACCACGTGGCAAACAATCATAAAATGTATGCCATTATGCTGAACAACCTAGGCAATTTGCACAAACGTGGCCTTCAATTCGATTCGGCATTCAGCTATTACCAGGACGCCATTGCGTATGCGCAAAAAGCGGGCGACGAAATAAGCCTGAGCCTGTACTACAACAACATCAGCAGCATGTACCATGCGGCCCAACAATACCCAAAAGCGGAGGAAGCTGCCGTAAAGGCATTGCAGCACGCCAACCGGCAAAACAACGATGTAGAAAAAGCCAGTGCGTATAATAATCTTGCCATTGGTTATCTCAACCAGTCTCGCCCTGCAAAAGCCCTGGAGATGGCGCTTAAAGCCTATGCCATCAACAATGAATATGAATTAATAGAAGAACAATACGAAACGGCCAATATACTGGCCGATGCGTATGCTGCCTTAGGAAATTTTGAAGCATCCAGCCGTTACCTGAGGACGGCGCGTGACATCAACGACAGCTTACTCAGGAAGAAATACGACGACCAGATTGCTTACCTGCAAACCAGCTTTAAGGTAGCAGAAAAAAACAATGAAATTTCGCAGCTCACTAAGGATAAAGCCATACAGGAACAAAACCTGATGAGACATCGCCTGCTTATTGCCGGCGCCTTATTGCTTTCGTTTCTTGCCGTCGCTGCCGTGTTTATGCTGGTGAGCCGCCAGCAACTGAAACAGCGCATGAAGGAGCTTGAACTGAGAAATGAAATAGCCAGCGATTTACACGACGAGGTTGGCAGCTCACTCAGCAGTATTCACCTGCTGAGCGAAATGGGAAATTCGGAGAAAAGCAATCCCCTCTTACAAAAAGACGTCCTCCAGAAAGTAAGTAATTATTCCAGGGAAACCATGGATAAGATGAGCGACATCGTATGGATGATAAAACAAAAAACCAACCCGGAAGAAAAGGCCCTCGAGGAAAGAATGAAGCACTTTTTTTACGACATTGCGAAAAGCAAAAATATGCGGTCCTTGTTTCTGCTGGAAGCGGGTGTATTGCTTCGCCTGGATATGCACCAATACAAAGCCTTGTACCTGGTATTTAAAGAAGCGGTGAATAATGCAGTGAAGTATTCGGGCGCAACTGAAATAACCGTACAAATCGGCCAAAAAAACAACGGCATACACATGCAGGTAACCGACAACGGAACCGGTTTCGACAAACGCCACCGTACTACAGGCAACGGGCTGCAAAACATGCAAACCAGGGCAGCGAAATGGAATGGCTACACGGACATCTCTTCTGAAGTGAACAAGGGTACACAGGTAACCTTTTTTATGCCGGTGTAATAAGCCTGTTTATTGTTGGATTCTTCAAGAATGTGTTTTTGTAAAACAACATGAATCGGGAATTATTGCGGTGCAGTTTTGAAGTTCCCGGAACAGGCACAATGAAAGGCCCTTGAGTCAGGAGTCAAGCCAATGCAATTTGTGCAGGTGTCGCGTTTTTATCATTGCCGGTAAACACCACCCAATCAACTAATACTTGGTAAAGAAAATAACCAAAAAAATATTTCGTCGATCTGATTATTTGAACTCTTGCCAGACTCAAATAACCCAGCATTATTTCGCATTTTGCCTGTAACAAAATTCTTTCGAAAACGTATTTATCGAATGCGCATCCGCCCAAACGTAATCCTGCTATTCTTAATTGTACTGAAATTCCTGCTTCAATATTCATTGATTAGTGACGACTATGAATTGCATCGCGATGAATTTTTGCACTTGGACCAGGCCAATCATTTGGATTGGGGATACCTGTCAGTTCCGCCCGTCACCGCCTGGATTTCCTGGATTATTAAGTTACTGGGGAATTCTATTTTCTGGATCAAGTTTTTTCCGGCTGTATTTGGTGCACTGACCACATTTGTGGTATGGAAAACGGTAGAGGCACTGAAAGGAAATCTTTTCGCGCTGGTTCTTGCCGCTTGTTGTGTTACCTTTTCAGTGTTGTTTAGGCTAAATATATTGTACCAGCCTAATTCTCTCGACGTACTATGTTGGACAACTTTGTATTATTGCATTATTAGATATCTACAATACAATCAGGCGAAATGGTTGTGCATTGCGGCCATTATTTTCGCAGTGGGGTTTCTAAATAAGTACAATATAATCTTCCTATTTCTGGGAATAGTACCTGCACTGGCACTGACTCCCGAGAGGCGGGTCTTCACCAGTAAGTATCTTTATTATAGTTTGGTGCTTGCCATAGCACTCATTCTCCCTAACCTTATCTGGCAATTCAAAAATGGTTTCCCGGTAATTAAGCACATGGAAGAGCTTTCCAGGTTACAACTGGTTCATGTCAATCGCTGGAGTTTTGTAAAATCACAGTTACTTTTCTTCCCTGGAACATTTTTGATTATAGTTATAGGGCTATACGCATTGTCCACCCAAAAAGAGTTTAAGCTGTACCGGTCTCTCTTCTGGTCGTTCTTAATAACCTTAACCGTTTTTCTGTTGCTAAAAGCGAAAGACTATTATGCCATCGGCGTCTATCCTGTTTACTTTGCGTTTGGTTCCGTCTATATCTCACATCTGTCAGACAATAAGTACGGAAAATTCTTACGTCCTGCAATTATTGTAGTGGTAGTGCTGTTATTCCTGCCGGTGTACGATATTGCTTTCCCGAACAAAACTCCTGCATACATCCTAAATCATCCTGACAAATACAGAAAATTTGGAATGCTGACCTGGGAAGATGGGAAAGAACATCCATTGCCCCAGGATTTCGCTGACATGCTCGGTTGGAAAGAACTCGCCCGTAAAGTAGACAGCGTGTACAATTTATCACCGGATCAGAGCAGCACACTGATATTATGCGACAATTATGGACAGGCAGGAGCCGTTAACTTTTATTCGCGGAAAGGTATCCATGCAGTTTCATTCCATGCTGACTACATCAACTGGTTCAATCTTGACATCCATTACAAACACCTGATCCGCGTTAAAAACGCCTGGGAGAGAGAAGATGAATGGAAAGAAACCACACCCTTTTTTCGCCACGCTGCGATAGCAGACTCCATTACAAACCCTTACGCCAGGGAAAAAGGTACAACAATATTTCTATTCACCGATGCCATCATTAACATTAATGAAAGAATAGAAAAGGAGCTGGCGGAATAAAAAATAGTTGTAAGAATACAACGACCACAATTATTGCTTTTCCCTAATTATGCTCCATTTGTGTAGTTTTTGGGCTTTTGAGAAAGAATAGGAGCCCGCTACTTTTTTCTAACATACAAATCCTGTTTTCGTTAACAAATATCGAAACAGGCTGTTTTTTGGACAAGAGGTACTATCTGAACCCCTTAGTGGTGGTGCATTTCAGCGGAAACCGTAGAGTACTTTTGAGTTTTAAAATACGCTAAAATTTACGCGTGTTTTATCTGAGCGTTTTTGTGAAGTTTTGACGAGGCTGGACATTAAAAAAGCCCGTTAACGCTAAGTTTGCGGGCTTTTTTAAATTTTATGATCATCCTTAATGCGGTGAGGGCGGGATTCGAACCCGCGGTACAGAGTTACCCGTACGACAGTTTAGCAAACTGTTGATTTCAGCCACTCATCCACCTCACCTCTCGTAAAAGGACGGCAAAAATAGGAGGATTCACCAGAATCCCCAAATTAAAAAACAGTTCTTTACATCTTTTTTTCGTTGAACGAATATAATGACGCGAGTGTAGTGGCATACGCCTATTCAGCTACTTATACAAGAATTATAATATCAACCTTCAAACTGAAATATCTTTTGCATCAGTACCCATTTTTCGCCCGGCTTTGCCCAGGGAATAGCCTGCTGGTATTTCCACATCAGTTCTTCCCATTCCAGCACCTTGGGGCAGTTGACGTCCAGTTGTTGTTTTGCTTCAAAGCTGAAATTATCATTGGCTTCCAATATCATGAACATACGGTTGCCGGTTCTGAAAATTTCAATATTGGTGATGCCGGCAGCCAGGTCGTTCTCCCGCACCTCCTTCCAACCTACCCCGGGGGCATGCCATCCCTCATATTCTTTGATGCTTTCCGGATCGTCTACCAGGTCGAGGGTTAAACAAAATTTTTGCATATGAATCGTTTTAATTGATCAATAATACGGCTAATTTCCGAACCACTGTTGAAAAGCAATGATGGTTTGTTGCGCCGCTGCATCCGTATTGGGCAGCGGAAATATTTCTGCGGAAATATAGCCTTTGTAGTTGATTTTTTTCAGTGCATCAGATACTGCTTGCATATCCGTGTGTCCTATACCGATAGCCCGTCGGTTGCTGTCAGCAAAATGAACATGGCCAATGAAGTTACCGTTATTTATCAATGCTTCAGCAGGGTTTGCTTCTTCTATATTCATGTGAAAGAGATCTGCCAGTATTTTTACATTATCCAGTTGATGTGACTGCAAAAAGCCGGCAGCATCGCCCAGTGTATTGAAAAGGTTGGTCTCGTACCGGTTGAGCGGTTCGTATATTAATGGCACTCCTTTTTTTCTTGCTACTTCCTGCAATGTCGTTAAGCCTTCTGCCAATTGTTGCAGCGATGTTTCTCTTCCACCGGGAGATATATTTCCCTGCATGGAACCAATGATAGCAGGGGCGCCGAATGCAGCTCCAAAACTGATCATTTCGTCTATAAATTGTATGGCTTGTTTACGAATATCAGCATCAGGGTCGGTGAGGGTAAGTCCTTTAATAACTTTTCCGGCACCGGTGCCTACTGCCGCTATGTTCAACCTATATTGTTCACACAAGGCTTTTATATGGGAAATGTCCATCAATGCATCTGCAGTAAAAAGTTCGACCGCATCAAAACCGAGTGCTGCCGCTTTTTGCATACTCTCTTCCAGATTGTGCCAATATACCCATGGGCCATATGTAATACCGGGTGCCAAAGCAATTGTTATAGCAGATTTCATTTAATGATTTTAGTTGGACGAAGGTAAATTCTGAAAGTATATATTCGGCTGAAAATCTTATCCTAATACTTGAATTTATTATCTTCTAACGGCTCAGTATTTATATAGCTGTAGATTGGTAGGCGACCGATATTTTCGTTTAGAACCTACCTTAAGATCCAGAAATGAAACAGCAAATCGATCTTTAAACCATATCGTAGCCCGGGGTTCAATAGGGAAGCCAGCCTTTATCTTTTGCTTTTCTAGTATTTCCATACTGTTGATTTTCCCGGCATTGATATCAATAATGGTCAGCAAGGCTTCCCGTGTTCTTTTATCTATACCACTCAAAATGTAGAGTTTGTTATTATGTAAATGCAGGGAAGATGAAAGTCCTGCCAGTCCATTAAAGTGTATTTTTTTGGGTATAATGACGTTGGTAATTGGCTGCATTTTGGCATCCAGTATATTGATATATGCATCGCCAGTGGTTACGTATTCTTTATAGTCTGTACGATAGGCTATGATGGTTTCTCTAAAAATGATAATCCTTTCTTCGCTGTCAATTATTTCTACAATATTCACATTGTCCCAATCACCAAAATTGGGTTTTGATATTTCATTTTTGGGAGAACGATATTCTTTGGAAATATTTTTGACGGCTGACTTTCCTGTATTTGCCTCGTACTTCAGGCTACTGCCGGTGCTTGTATTTAATTTGAATACGGTGCTGATACTCTCTTTTTGAGGGTTCTGATATTCCACAAATGCTAAGACGTTATTACTGTTGACACTTGATCTTAGTCCCGCCCTGTACTTTGATTTTTCCTTTATCTCAACATGTAAAGGAATTTTTTCTTTGGGTATCCATGTTTTGGCTTCAAACGCCTGGGCGATCATATTGCCTGTTTCTGACATAGACAACAATACAAAATCTCCATTATTGTTCAGGCTACAGTCAATGAAATAGCCTGAATTGAGTACGGGAATAACTTCATTGGATACTACATTATAATCCTTGTCGAAGCTGATTAAATTGATAGCGAGTGTTAGCTCTTTTTCCTTTTTATCGAAGTGTCTGATGCAAAGATTATAGGTGTTTGTCGCAGCATTGTACAGTGGATAGAAATTTGTTTCAGGACTGGTAATACCAAATTTCTCATTGTTGTAAAATTTCTCTTGCTTTCTTATTTTTCCTGTGGTTTGATTTAAGAAGAATAGCTCTGAGATTTCGTTATAAGCCCTTCCGGTTCTGACAAATACCAGAACATCATCAAAGAAGTGATAAATTAGAAAAGGTTTGCCAGGCAGAATTGTTTGCCATTTAACATTCATCTTATCATCAAATTTCATAACGCCATACTCTTTTCCATCAATGGACACAATAGCTGCAGATTCGTTTTCGCCGATCCTAACCTGGGATGCCCTAAATCCCCCAAGACCTTGTCCGTAAGAGACGGAGTTATTGAGATGCGCATGTCTTGAAATAAATTCGCTGGAAATAATATTCCAGTTAAGATCTTCTTTTTCACTAATTAGTTGCTGCGAAAAGCTATTCAATATCGCTAATGATAAAACGAGGAGAGAAAGCAGTCTTCTTAGGGTAGGCAATATCATATATTTAAATTTGAAGGCACAAATATATTGTTTTTTTAAAATACAAATGGCTGCCCATAAGAATAGAAAGTTCCTGGTATAATATAAAGAACTATTTCAATCAATTTGCCGCTAACAAGGCAGGTGACAATTATAAATCCCGAAGACTTTTATCTCCGGGATTTACAGCGAATAGGCTATTTCTATTTTTTACTGACTGTTTCCTGATTCGCTAAAGCCTCCGCTTTTTGTACCAGTTGAATAAATTCTTTTCGGTATCCTTCTTCATCTGCTCCGGTGGCAGAACCCGCCAAACCAAGTACACTATTGTAACTTGAATTTTGTTTGAACTCAGAGTCACGCAACAACATACCAAACTGCGCTACCGCTGCAGCAAACCGAAAATTATCACTGGTGTTTTTTACATCAACGGGTTTGTTCAATATAGGATGTTCAATAAGCAGACTGGTGTTACCATCAGGTTTTTTGTAACGAAAATTTACATGTAGCATTTCATCGGAATTTTTACTGGTAGATGTTGTTGTCTTTTGATACTTCAGTCCATCTGCTTTTCCCAGAAAATCTGATTTCACGCCTACGGGTATTACTTCGTAAAAGGCGGTTACCGTATGACCACTACCCAGTTCGCCGGCATCTTTTTTATCATCATTAAAATCTTCCGTTTTCAACATCCTGTTTTCATAGCCAATCAATCGGTATGCCTGTATTTTAGCCGGATTGAACTCTACCTGCAATTTCACATCTTTTGCAATGGTAAACAGGGTGCCGCCAAACTCATTCACCAATACTTTTTTTGCTTCGTTGGCATTGTCAATATAAGCATGATTGCCATTGCCTTTGTTAGCCAACTTCTGCATTTTATTGTCTTTGTAGTTGCCCATGCCATACCCCAGTATTGTTAAAAACACACCACTTTCTCTTTCTTTTTCAATTAAGGTTTCCATGGCAGCATCGCTGCTGAGGCCTACATTAAAATCACCATCCGTACAAAGTATTACCCGGTTGTTGCCGTCTTTCCTGAAATTCTCACGGGCAATTTTATAGGCCAGTTTTATACCTTCTCCTCCGGCGGTGGAACCACCCGCCTGCAGGTTGTCGATAGCATTTTTAATAGTCTGTTTGTTGGCACCGGAAGTAGCAGGCAATACAGCACCAGCGCTGCCAGCATATACTACAATCGCCACTTTATCATTTTCACGCAACTGATCTGTCAGCATCTTCATTGATTGTTTAACCAGTGGCAATTTATTGTAATCTTCCATGGAACCGGATACGTCAATTAAAAATACCAAATTGGAAGGCGGTAAGTTATCGGCAGGAATTTTTCTTCCCTGTAGGTTGATCATTACTAATTGGTGTTGAGGATTCCAGGGAGCCGCAGCTATTTCTGTGCTAATGGCAAATGGATGCCTGCTGTCTGGTTGCGGATAATCGTACTGAAAATAGTTGATCATTTCTTCTATTCTTACCGAACCGGGAGGTGGCATGCTTCCCTGGTTGATAAAACGCCTTACATTGCTATAAGAGGCCGCATCCACATCGATTGAGAAGGTGGACAATGGACTTTGTTTTACATTTAAAAACCGGTTTTCGGTGATGCCGTCGTAGTCTTCGGTTTCAAAACCTGGTTCTTCATTACGATAACCATATTCATCAGATTGGAGCGTATGTTTTCCCTTCGATCTTGATACAACTCCTCTCGCCGCTCCTGTGATAGCCCTTTTCATGGTGGGCGCATAGCCGATAACAACCACTTCCTCTAATTTTTCAGCGGCTGACAATTCTTCTACCATTGTTTTTAATATAATATCGATGTTGATTTTGCCATTCAGTTTCACTTCCTGGCTTTGGTAGCCAACCAATGAAAACACCAGAACAGCCCTGGATTTACTTACTGTTATCGTAAATAAACCCTCTTTGTTGGTGGAAGTTGTATTGCCGGTTCCTTTTTCTGAAACCATTACTGCCGCCAACGGGCTGCCGGTTTCATCTGTTACCGTCCCCTTGATACTAAGGTTCTCTTCCCTTAAAAAGTGTAACGAGGAAAAAAGAAATGCCATGCCCGCAATCAATATATGCTTCATGTTTGTACATTTTAAGTGATCAATACCATTTGGATGCAATCATTAGCGTGATTACATAATTAGTTTTTGAATGTGCTTCTTTTTACATGTTAAATGAAGACCAGTTTTAGATCAGGTATTTACATTGTAGATTTTAACGGATGCTAATTAATATATCCGTTGACGCATTCACGCAAAATGATACAGAAAAGGTCAGTTTTATGAAGTCACGGTTTGTCAATGCTTTCCCTCTCGTACCATCCACCAAACAAACTGGCAGATTTAATTTTATTTATTCAAGGCACCTAAGTTGCATATATAGTGGTGCAAAAGTTTAATCAGCGCGTTCCGGGGAATTGGGGTAATTATTGCCTTGCGGCTTTTGGATACTTTTTCCGCAAAAAGTATCGATGGAAAATAAAAGAATGAATTGAAATCCTACCTGTAACAATTCTAAAGCGTATGGGTTTAAGTACCCCGGAATACTGTAAGGAGGCTTTTTCGCTTTGAAAATTGCCATTATCTTTGGAGGAATCAAATACACTATTGAAGTTTATTAAGAATATATCAACCGGGGAAAATGATGACGCCGGGCTAATAGCACTGTATAAGCAAACGGGTGACATGCAGGTGCTGGCCACATTATATCAACGCTATATGGACCTGGTGTATGGGGTTTGTCTGAAATATTTTAAGGAAGAAGAAAGAAGCAAGGATGCGGTAATGAATATTTTTGAGGAATTGTCGCTTAAGCTTAAGTCTCACGAAATCAGCAACTTTAAAAGCTGGCTGCACAGTGTGACCCGAAATTACTGCCTGATGCAGTTGCGGACCCCTAAAAACTTAAAAATCACAGAATTTAATGCCGATTATATGCAATCCGAGGAAATAGTGCATCTGAATGGCGTATTCGAACGGGAAGAAAAACTGCAATTGCTGGCAAAATGTTTACAAACATTAACGCCGGAACAACAGCAGACCGTGAACCTGTTTTACCTGGAACAGAAATGTTACAACGAAATAGTGTCTATTACCGGGTACGATTGGAATAAAGTGCGGAGTTTTATACAAAACGGGAAGCGAAACCTGAAGATTTGTATGGAAAAAAATGAAATAGAAAATTAGCGGGGATGGCAGGGAGCGATCATACAAGAAAATACACTGTTGCTGACATCGAAAAATATGTCAGCGGGCAGATGACGTCTGCAGAAATGTATGCATTGGAAAAAGAGATGCAGGACGATCCATTTCTGGCTGAGGCGGTGGAAGGGTATATGATCATGCCAACAGCTCCTGTACCTATGCAGGAATTATCCGGGATGCTGGCGGCAAAAAATATCAGCGCCACGGTAGTGCCCATTCGCCGAAACAGGAATTGGCTGGCAGCGGCAGCGGCTGTGTTGATTTTATTGGCGGTCGGTGTCGCCTGGTATTGGCTCAATCCGGTGGCAGATGAAAGTTTAGCAAAGGTGGATCAGAAAGAGAAGCTCGAACCTAAGCAAGCTTATGAGCCGATAAGCGAGCGAGGTACCGAGGATATTAAGAGCGTTCCGGATGAAACTATGGAACGCGCAGCTAAGGCAAAAGGCGACCAAACGGAAAAAAACAGCAAGCCCATAGTAGCACCAGCACCTTCTCAACCATCCTCCCTTTCACCAGCTTCGGCAGAGTTGGCTATCGAAGAAGCTGTGGAAGAAAAGTCTGCAGCAAATATTACCAGCACCCAAGAACGAAAAGAAACCCTTAGCAAAATACCTCCGGCAGCGAAAGCAAGGCAGGCGCCTCAGCATATTGCTACTTATATATTGGGTGGCACCGTTACCGATAGCGCTCATAATCCTTTGCCTTTTGTAAATATTGCAGTCGAAAATGCTAACGTAAATACTTACTCGGATGCTGGTGGTCGATTTCGTATTATTTCCGGAGATAGTATATTGAATGCCCGCGTAAAGTCGGTGGGCTACGAAGAGCAAACCGTTGCCCTTGCCAGCAGGCAAACTAATAAAGTACAATTAAAAGCAGCCACAGCCGACCTGGGTGCTTTAGTAACGACAGGATACGGAACCAAAAAGAAAACGAAGAACATACAGCAGCAAAGCCAGGACGATGTGGTAGCTGAAAATGAAGAGGAGCCGTGGGCGGAGCCGCGGGATGGTTGGGGGTACTACGATATTTATCTGCAAAACAACCAGCGGTTGATGAGCTTTCGGGGAAGTATAGTTGATCTGTCGTTTATGATAACACCTACTGGATATATGTATGATTTTAAAGTGGAGCACTCAAATTGTCCGCCCTGTAGCCGTGAAGCGGTCAGATTGATAAAAGAAGGGCCTGCCTGGAAATTATATAACACTAAGTCTCCGTACCGGGCTTCTGTTTCCCTTCAGTTTTAGCATATTTCTTTTAATTAATTTTAACATATCGGTATCTCTGGCAATCGGGTATACATTATCTTCGCCGTTTAGAGACAACGCTTTTAATCACTAAACATACAATAATGAAAAAGCTATTACTACTTGCTACTTTTTCAGGCTTGCTTTATTTTTCACAGGCACAGCAACTGAAAACCCCTGTAGCTTCACCTCGCCAGGAGTTGAAACAGGAATTTGGGTTGTCTACTGTGGAAGTTTCCTACAGCCGCCCGGCTAAAAAAGGAAGGTCAATTATGGGGGACCTCGTACCTTACGGAAAAGTGTGGCGTACCGGTGCCAATGCGGCTACCACTATTACTTTTGGTGAGGAAGTGAGTTTTGGTGGCAAAAAAGTAGCTGCTGGTAAATATGGTTTGTTATCTATTCCGGGGGCAGGGGAGTGGACTATAATTTTGTCTAAACAAACCAACGTGACGAGTCCTTCAGCGTACAAAGAGTCTGAAGATGTGGTTCGTGTAAAGGCCCAAACCAACGAACTGCCTTTTTCCCTGGAGTCTTTCACTATCTCTTTCGATGCCATCACGCCCTCTTCAATGCAGTTGGTAGTAGGTTGGGATAGAACAATTGTTTTGGTTCCGATCACTACTGATATAGCGTCCAAAGTGTCTGCGCAAATATCAGCGTTGGAAGGTAAAGAAGGGTTCCCTTATTTCGCTGCCGCCGCTTTTTACCTGGAAAACAACAAGGATTTAGATAAGGCCCTCAACTGGTTTCAGAAAGCTGCAGCACAAGAGCCTAAGGCCTTCTGGGTACTGCATCAAAAAGCGGTATGTGAAGCAAAATTGGGCAAGAAGAAAGAAGCTAGAATGACAGCGATCAAATCTAAAGAACTGGCATCTGCTGCACAGAACGAGGATTATGTAGCGTTGAATAACAAATTGATCAGTAGCCTTA
The DNA here is from genome assembly GCA_964604365.1 of uncultured Terrimonas sp. Lineage (GTDB taxonomy): Bacteria > Bacteroidota > Bacteroidia > Chitinophagales > Chitinophagaceae > Agriterribacter. Next base: position 54,848 of record CAZRYS010000016.1, on the reverse strand, counting down.
ACTAATTTTTAGGCAAGTAAAATACAGAACGAGCTGTCGGGTTACCGACGGCTTTTTTTATTGAATGGAATGACGGTGATTTATTGCGACTGGCGATGGGGTTTTTCGCTTTCGCAGCTACCACATCCCTTGCAATGACTGCAACTATTTTCTGTCTTACATTTTTCTTTTACACAACAGACACTGCCACAAGTGGAATGACCGCTGTCCTGGCGATTCATTTGGCTGACCAGTGAAAGTAATACTGCCGGCAGTGCGATAACCAACAGAAATAATTTTAATTTCTTTTGTATCATTTCATAGGGACGTTTAAATGGTGCGTTTGGTTTGCAGGGCTAACGGTATATTGTGTTTAAAAAGTATTAAAGTTTCGACCAAACAACCTTAATTATCGATGAACTGTTCATGAGAAAATAAAACCTGTATTAAGATTGTTACCCCAGGATAACAGGATGCCTCAACATCATTTATCTTTGCCCTATCTTTTTTATCATGAGTGAACTATTGGAAAAAGCACAAGTTGCAGCCACGTTTATTAAGAGCAGGCTAATAAAGGCGCCTAAGACAGCTTTGATACTCGGTAGTGGGTTGGGCAATTTTATCAATGAGGTGACGATAGAGGTGGAAATACCTTATAGTGAAATTCCGCATTTTCCCCTATCAACCGTTGAGGGGCATTCCGGAAAACTAATTGCGGGCACCATAGATGAAAAACCGGTGTTAATATTGTCCGGCAGGTTTCATTTTTACGAAGGATATTCTCCTGTGGAAGTTACGTTTCCCATACGGGTAATGAAACTGTTGGGCATAGAAAACCTGTTACTCAGCAATGCTTCGGGGGCGGTAAATCCATCTTTTAGGATTGGCGACCTGGTGATTATTACCGACCATATCAGTTTTGCCACACCCAATCCGTTAATAGGGACAAACGAATCTTTTTTTGGTACAAGATTTCCCGATATGAGTGAACCCTATGCGAAGGAGCTGATTTACTTAGCCCATAAGATCGGTGTACAACAAAACCAATCATTAAAAGAAGGGGTGTATTTTGGTGTGACGGGTCCCTGTTTCGAAACCCGGGCCGAATATAAAATGATCCATAGACTGGGAGCTGATATGGTAGGGATGAGTACTGTGCAGGAAACTATTATAGCTGTTCATGCCGGGATAAAGGTATTTGGGATAAGTGTGATCACCGATATTGGCATCCGGGAGGAAGAAAATACGATTACGCATGAAGAGGTATTGATGGCAGCCAAAGAGGCTGAGCCAAAGATGTCCTTACTCGTTAAAGAGTTAGTTAAAGCTATCTGAATGAACTAATATTGCAGTTTTTTAGGGTATTTTACGCCTCCTTGGTTATAATAAAGCAAGTAATTGAAAAGTTGTAAGACAAACATATTTCTCATCCTGTTCATTTTGTTTTCCTTGCCCGCCATAGCCCAGCTTCCGGGGAGATTGGGGAATCTTGGCAATTTTGGAGGTGGAGGCAGAGGTGGTGGAGATTCGCTGAAGTTTGAAAAAAGAGATCCTTTTGCTGATTCCGTAAGTATTCGGTTTAAGTACCTGGATACGGTAAGAAGTTACACTTTTGATTCCTCGTTAATAGATTTTTATGATCGGGTGCCTTTGAAGCCGGAGTACATGTGGTTGGGAAATAATGGCAGTGCCGCAAAATCTGTCATCTTCAACCCTATTATGCGGGCAGGTTGGGATGCCGGCTTTCACGCATATGATATTTATTCATTCCGAACGGAAGACACCCGTTTTTATACTACCACCCGCCCTTTTACGCAACTCGGTTATGTGCTGGGGGCTAAGCAGGAGCAAATGATCAGTGTTATTCACACGCAGAACATCCGTCCCAACTGGAATTTTGCTTTTCAGTTTCGCCTGATCAACTCTCCTGGTGTTTTTATGAGCCAGAATGTGAATCACTCCAATCTTCGTTTCAATACCAACTATCAGTCGCCCAATAAGCGGTATAATATATATATGATAGTATTGCGTAATAGTTTGCAATCTGCCGAAAACGGTGGCATAGTAAGCGATACCTTTATTACCAATAAATCGGAACAATTTTTCGAACGGTTTAATATACCCACCAATCTTAGCGGCAATGCTGCCCGTTCTATGAATGTATTTAGCAACCAACTCAGAACGGGCAATAAGTACAGCAACGTGAATTTTCTATTGAGGCAACAATACGATTTCGGGAAAAAAGATTCCCTGGTAACAGATTCCTCCGTTATTAAATTATTTTATCCCCGTTTTCGTTTCGAACACACAGCGCAGTTTAACCAGTTTAGTTATTTGTACCAGGATGCCAGTCCCAATGCCAGTTTTTATAATAACAACTATAACCTGGATATTAATCCCTGGCATATTCCTATGCGCCCACAAACGGCAGACACCATGCGGTTTGGTCAAAACTGGCAGGAGGTCGTAAATGATGTTTCCATTTATTCTTTCCCGGATACAAAAAATCAGCAACAGTTTTTGAAACTGGGTGCCGCCATGCAAAATCTTGCAGTAATGTGGGATTATAAAATACAGGAACGTCCGTATAATTTTTTTGCGCACGGAGAGTACCGAAACCGAACGCGTAACCTTAAATGGGATATGGAACTAAATGGGCAGATGTATATAGCAGGTATGAATGCCGGAGACTATGCAGCCTATGGCAGCCTGCAGCGGGAGATCAGTAAAAAAATAGGCTATTTACAACTGGGTTTTCAAAACACCAATCGTACCCCCTCATACCTGATGCGGAGTCCTACAAATTATCCTGTAGTAACACCGCCGGATGGCACCAACAAAGAAAATATCACACAACTGTTTGGGCAGCTTGGACTGCCGGCCCTAAAAATGTCTCTTAGTGCTCACTACTTCCTGGTAGGCAATTATACCTATTTTAAAAACTTTACGGAGGTAGAACAGAGTAGCGTCTTTAACCTTTTGCAGATTAAAGCAAGTAAAGATTTTCCTATTGGTAAAAACTGGCATTGGTATATTGACCTGGTGTTGCAACAAACGGCGGGCAATTCGCCTGTTAACCTGCCTTTAGCATATACCCGCAACCGGCTGGTATTCCAGGGGCAGTTTTTCAGAAACCTACACCTGGCAACCGGGTTGGACACCCGCTACTATACCGCTTTTACTCCGGACAATTATTCGCCCGTTACGGGACAGTTTTTTCCGCAGAATACGGTAAGCGTTTCCAATCTGCCGGATATCGCTGCCTTTCTTCACCTTAGGATCAGAAGTTTTACGGCACTTATTCGGGCAGAAAACCTGAATACCGTTGACTTTAGTAAAGGCTTCAACTTTCTGAACAATAACTATTCAGCGCCGCTATACCCTTACCCCGGCTTTCTTTACAGGTTTGGCATCTTCTGGAATTTTGTGAACTAGCATCATAGCCAATGGTTATGCACATCGCAACAATTCAAATTTGAAATGCAAGTGGCTTATCCTATTTTTGCGCCTTAAAACGAACTTCAGGGTATTTTACTCAAAATACCGGGTAATAAGCCCGCCGCCAGGACTGAAAACACATAAACGTTCTACACAAATGAAAAAGGATACAGCCATTTTTGACCTGATTAACAAGGAGTTGGACCGCCAGCGAAACGGAATAGAACTGATTGCTTCTGAAAACTTTACCTCTTTGCAGGTAATACAGGCAATGGGATCGGTATTGACCAATAAATATGCGGAAGGCTATCCTGGGAAGAGATTTTATGGCGGTTGTGAAATAGTGGACGAGGTGGAAACCCTGGCGATAGAGCGTTTGAAAAAAGTTTTTAATGCCAGTTGGGCAAATGTGCAACCGCATAGCGGCGCACAGGCTAATGCCGCTGTATTTCTGGCGTGCCTGAAAGCCGGAGATAAAATCTTGGGACTGGATTTGAGCATGGGTGGACACCTTACCCATGGTAGTCCTGCCAATTTTAGCGGCAAAACTTACGAAGCCCTTTCTTATGGTGTAAAAAAAGATACCGGTTTGGTAGACTACGACCAGATGGAAGCTGTTGCAAAAGCCGAAAAGCCAAAAATGATTATTTGTGGTGCATCCGCCTATAGCCGTGATTGGGATTATAAACGTATCCGCGCTATTGCAGATGAAATAGGTGCTTTGGTATTTGCAGATATTGCGCATCCTGCAGGGCTGATAGCCAAAAATTTACTCAACGATCCTTTTGAACATTGTCATATAGTATCCTCTACCACGCATAAGACATTGCGTGGACCAAGAGGTGGTATTATTATGCTGCGCCACGATTTCGAAAACCCGTTGGGTATTAAAGATCCGAAAGGCAATATTCGCTCGATGAGTTCATTGCTGGATCTGTCCGTTTTTCCGGGCATACAGGGCGGACCACTGGAACACGTGATTGCCGCAAAAGCCATTGCTTTTGGAGAAATACTTTCTGACGACTATACAACCTACGCAAAACAGATTGTTACCAATGCCCAGGCAATGGCGAAGTCTTTTGTAAAAAGAGGGTATGATCTTATCAGTAACGGGACAGACAACCACCTGATGTTGATAGACCTGCGCAATAAAAGCCTGACCGGTAAAAAAGCACAGGAAACCCTGGATAAGGCACACATTACCCTTAATAAAAATGCGGTACCTTTTGATGATAAGAGTCCGTTCGTTACTTCGGGTATCCGTGTAGGGGTACCTGCCGTTACCACCCGTGGAATGAAAGAAGAAGATATGGAGCCGGTGGTGGATATGATAGATACTGTGCTGAATAATATAGACAACGACGCAAAGATTGCGGAAGTAAAAACCGCCGTGCATGGGTTTATGAAGCGTTTTCCGCTGTACCCGGAACTCAGTTAATTATTGTAAACTATTAAACTGGCTGAACTATGTTACAACGTATACAATCTGTATGGTTATTGTTAGCTGGCGTATTGAGCTTTCTAACCATTCGTTTTAATGTATATTCTGGTACGAAAGAATTGAATAGTGCCAATTTGTTTTCCCGGTTGAATGCCAGCGAAAACTTTTTAATATTGGTTGTAGTGATAGCGATGGGGTTAATTCCGTTGATAACCATATTTCTGTATAAAAATCGATCGCTGCAGATTAAACTGTCTTTAATTAGTCTGCTGTTATTTATTTTGTCTGCTTTTTTGTTTTACCTGCAGATCAATAAATTCTCCGCTGGCAACTTTGCTTTGACATCTGTCTTCTATTTTCTGATTCCGGTTTTTTTAATACTGGCCATCAGGGGGATTTACAAAGATCAGAAGCTAATTAAAAGCGTGGATAGGTTGCGGAACTAGGCAGTTCCAAAGGATGATAAAAACCTATAAGGTTTGCCGTTTGGCATTTCAGCGCAGCAAACCTTATAGGTTTATTTTCAAACCTCCGGAAATATTTTAGTTATCCTAATTTAGTATTCCAGCTATTGTTCCACTATTGTGCTTTCGTTGCGTCGCACCCTTGTACATTCTGTTTTCTGCTGAAGTTTTGAAAGTAAAAAGTATATTGCGATGCCCTCACCTTCCATCAACAGATATTTCACCAATAATAGTTTCAGGCGACTTTTGGAGAAAAGCCAATATTGTATCTGAACAATAATAGTCTAACATGTTTGATAAAAAATAAAGGGTAAATGATTGTTATATCTTAATGTTAAATAAAAGTCCAAACTATACGAATAAAAGAAGCTATTATTCTTTCTTCTATTTAATACTTACTAAAAATAATAAATGTTTGTAAATTAGCTTCCACTAACATTGTATTATACACGATTAAATGCCTTCATTGTAATATTTAATTGTTTCGATAAGGCATTTGTTAAAATTTGTATGTTGTACGCCATCTCAACTTTTTTTCTATGCTACTAAAGGGCTTCATAATAACTTTATTCTGTTTATGTATTCTTAACTACAGCATAAATGCACAAGCAAGAAAAGTACACCTGGAAGTGGGCGGATCATTAAACTTTGGAGTGTCAGAAGGGGTTCCGCTGGGCGGTTTGGGGAGTCAGGTAAAGGCCTTGTGGAAATACAAGGAGAATGATTTTTGGGTTGCTTCATTTGGCATAGATGTGCTGAATGAAGAATTAGTATACGATGCATATCGTTATACGTTCGCATTCCCGTCTTTTGGTTACCGAAAAAGTATCAATTCAATATTTATCGAACCTAAAGTAGGTTTAGGTCTCTGCCATCAAGATAACTATATTAATTTGAGTGGCTTTGTTGGTGTTGAACCTGGTATTCAAAGACGAAAATTCTCTTTTTCGCTAGATTATCGTTTTATTAATGCCGACGGCTGGATAGAGGGAGAGTATTTTCATACACTTGCTTTTAGAGCCGGCTACAGAATTTTTTAAATTGCCAATACTTGGAAGTTTGCAGAACAAGCTTCGGCAACGCGGTAAACTTCCATGGTTTTGATACACCAGAACTAAAACACATCACTGTCTTTAGCAGCCTCTTGTAATCTAACAGCCACCTTTGCCGCTGCTTCGGTTTTGCCCTGCTGTTGCAGTGTTTTACGCAGTCCATTCAACGACCATACATTTTCGTTGTTATCTTTCAGATCTTTGTTGAACATCGCTTCCGCCTCTCTCCATTTTCCGGACTGCAAGTAGGCATCTGCGAGGTAATATTTCGGATTTAATAGCCAGTCCCGGGGTTCGTTGTATACCATCGTGTTCTCTTTGTCCACTGCTGCCGAGAAATGAGCGATCGCTTTTGCATTATTTTTCCTTGCCAATGCAATGGTTCCGGCTAACATATTTTCGGCAATTATTGCTCCATCAATAGCGGAAGAAAATGGTGAGAAAGGCAATGAAAGTACCGGGTCTTTCACCAGGCGTCCTACTTTTTGCAACTCGGCTTCGGCTTCCTGGATCTTGCCCGTATTGGCAAAAGCCATTCCTCTTCCAAAATGATTCAGCAAAACAGCGTATACATTTGCTGAATCTACAGCAGGCGCTTGCAACAGCCCTGTCCAGTCTTCGAATCTCACCATCATGAGGGTTGGCACCATATAGGCATAGGCAATGAAATTGCCCATAGCACCCTGCTCCGACAGAAACGGTGTTATTGTTTTTTGAAAATCCAGCGCTTTATCAATAGTATATTTTTTCCGCCCCGCATGCATAGCGCAGTTGATCAGCATATGTTCATTGTGGAAGCGATATAAAAATGCACCATCTGCCACTGGTGGGTACAAATCAAGGTAGCCGTTAAACTGAGCCACCGCTTCCTCGTTTGCACGGTATCCTTTACCGTAATGTCCGGTGCGCAGATAAATATGTGAAGGCATATGCACCATGTGAGCCAGTCCCGGGTTCAACCTGCCCAACCTGTCGGCGCTGGCCATTGCTTTTTCGGGGTAAGGCGAAGGTTCCATTACATGGATATAGTAGTGGTTAAGTCCGGGGTGTTCGGGACTTGTCGCCAATGTATTTTCCAGTACCGAACGTATGGCAGGGGTCCAGGGTTTGGGTGTTCCGTTGATATTCCATAGTTCCCACGGATGTTCTATCATCATGGCGTCTACATATAAGGCAGCAATATCGGCATGCGATGGATATTGACTGTATAAAGTCTGCATGGCTTTCTTGTAAGCCGCATTCAATTGCGTTCTTGTTTGATTGGTATCCCTTGAATACCGGGCGGTGATGGTTTTGATCAGCCCTTGTTCAATAGGGGAGGCTTTCGCCAGTAATGCATTGGCTTTATCCACAGCCTCGAGCGTCTGCGGCAATACTTCGTAACTCACGTCATTGATATTCGGTCCATAGGCAAGGGCCTGCGCCCACCAGATCATAGGGTTCAAACTGTCAAACCTGGCAGCTTTCTTAAAAGAAGCCAAAGACTCTATAATGTGAAAGCCGTAATAGGTATTAATCCCCTGGTTAAAATAGAATTTAGCACTGTCGTGAGGCGTATTGATGGTCCATTGGTAGATACCCGCTCCTGGTAAAGGGGGAATATCCATTTCCGTTATCCATTTTTCTACTTCCTGGCGATCAGGACTGCAACTAATGCTATTGGTTAATTTTAGGGCTTTGATCGCGGTGAGTGAGAGAGGCTCTTCATCAGGAACAGTTGACCACCGTATAACACCAGCTGCTGTCAGTAAAGTCAGTGTTAAAAAAGCGATAAGTTTCATAACAGATAGTTATACCAAAAGGTACGACTTTTTGGAAACTTGATAAAACCTATAAGGTTTTGCAGGGCTGAAAAGCCGGGCGGCAAACCTTATAGGTTTATAGGCGTTTGCGGGATGTGGCTATTTAATTTAGGGTGGAAAAACAATCTTTGGAGGTTTACAGGGCTGAAAAGCCGGGCGGCAAACCTTATAGGTTTGTGTATGTGCCTGAAAGGGGAAGACTGCAGGTATCTTATTCAATAGCGATTGCTTGTTTCAGGTATACTGGCTGTGTGTGATAGTCTGTAAAAGGCTTTCTTCCGCCGAAACATCCCAACAATTCTTCTCGTAGAAGATTTGATGGTTGTTCGGAAACTATCGAAGTGTACGAAGACCATTGCCACTCTTTCATGTTGAGACAATATCCGTGATGTACCGGATTCTTATGTATATAAAAGGCTGTAGCTGCCAGTTGTTCGTCAGTTTCAATCTTTACTCTTCGCAGGTAGTCCATAAATAGTCCGCCTTTGCGAGACTGTGCTTTATTGAACGCTTTTGCATAACTATTCAGTAGTTTGGAAAATTGGCGCATAATTAATGTCGCAATTGTTTCGCCAGGAATCGGTTTTCCATGCCAGGATATTAATGCAGGTTCCTCTTTTGTTTTTATGAGAAAATGAAAATGGTTGGGCAGAAGACAATAACAATATACATCTGCTATAGGACTAATAAATCGTTGGAACCTGGAAAGAAAGAACCGATAGTTTTCTGTATTTAAAAATAGTTTCTCTGCACCCACGGCTCTACCGAAAATGTGATATTTTTCGTTTGGATGCAAAGGAACATAGTAGTCAGCCATGTATTAAAATAAGAAAAATAGTTGAAACTACAAAGCTATGAGTGATAAAACCTATAAGGTTTTGCAGGGCCGATAAGCTGCGCGGCAAACCTTATAGGTTTGTAGACTTGCAGGTCAGAATGCTGTGGGGAAAAACTTAGGTTTGTAGAAGGACACGGAGAGAAAGAAGCAACGGTGATAAAAATATCCATTGAAGGTTTGCGGAAGATGCTAATTCTCAGCAATATTGATAAAACCTATAAGGTTTTGCAGAGCTGAAAGGCTGGGCGGCAAACCTTATAGGTTTGTGAACTTGCAGGTCAGAATGCCGTACGGCAAATCTTAGGTTGGTAGAAGGACACGAAAAGATGGAGATAGCGGCAATGAAAATATCCATTGGATGTTTGCGGAAGATGCTAATTCTCAGAAGCAACAACGATAAAACCTATAAGGTTTTGCAGAGCTGAAAAGCTGGGCGGCAAACCTTATAGGTTTGTGAGCTTGCAGGTCAGAATGCTGTACGGCAAACCTTAGGTTGGTAGAAGGACACGAAAAGGTGGAGATAGTGGCAATGAAAATATCCATTGGATGTTTGCGGAAGAGGCTACTTCTCAGAAGCAACAACCATAAAACCTATAAGGTTTTGCAGAGCTGAAAATCCGGGCGGCAAACCTTATAGGTTTGTGAACTTGCAGGTCAGAATGCTGTACGTCAAACCTTATAGGTTTGTTTTCCTAAATTTTTACAAATAGCTTGTTTCGATATAAAATATACATCATCGTCCATACCAATGCCAAAGCGCCAAGCGAATTCAATGCAGGATGGTATGCCTCCGGCGCATATTTGTAGAACCCGGCAAACAAAAGTTTTGAGGTATATCCAAAGTCTATGAAACGGTAAGCGAGGTAAATGACAATAGCATTCATTCCGATGACTTTAAAAAAGAAAGTCCATTTGGTGAATCCTTTTACATCAATGATCCAGTAAAATACACCGAGGAAGATGAATGCCATCCCTGCAGTCAGCATGATGAATGAACTACTCCAAAGATGCTTGTTAATGGGTAACAATTGACTCCAAAGCAAAGCAATCGGTATACAAATGATGCCAGCGAGTAGCAAGCCGCCAGCTTTTTTATTTCCACTTTGTGTTTTTTGCAACCAATCACCGGCAATCGCCCCAAACACCGTCAGACAGTGTGCTGGAATCTGTGTCAACAGGGCATTTTCATCATAGGTCTTTTGGTGCAGGCGCCCGGGCATAAAGGTGCGATCGAACCAGCCTACTAGATTGCCCTCGAAAGAAATATCACCGGCTCCGAACCCCGGCACCGGAACCAGGAATAATGCTGCACAATAACCCACAAGCATAAGCGCAATCCATATCAGTCGTTTAGCACCTGAAATATTGAGGTATACAAACGTGGCCGCCAGTGTCGCGAACCCAATACGGCTCAATACGGTACCATAGCGGATATTACCCGGGTCGAAAATATCCAGGGGTATATTTTTGTCGAGTATGCCTAGTAAAAATAGAATGAGGAATCGTTTAAAGGCTTTTTTATACAATGTTTTTTTGTCGGTCCCCCGGCTGATGGCTATACTAAGGGAGTAGGAAAGAGATACCCCTGCAATAAACAGGAAAAGCGGAAATATAAAGTCGTAGAATGTAAATCCGTTCCAGGCAGGATGTGTTAATTGCTCTGCAGCAGTGTCCACCCATTTAAAGGGAGTAACACCTTTAAGGTCGTATATAAAAGCACCACCACCGGCAATCAGCAGCATATCGAAACCCCGTAGGGCATCCAGAGATAACAGTCGTTGAGGCTTCATGATATATAGTAGAGTAAAAAGATACTGATTTATCACTATTATGAAGAAGTTATTTTAACAAAATACAGTGGGAGAGGTGAATGGAATGTGATAAATGATTGTTGGCAATCGGAATAGATGTGCTTGTTTTCGCGGGTGGACATCAATAATTAATTATCTTGACCCTTCATTCAATCTGGTATGAGATTTATATATAGTATTCTGATCGTTTGTTTTTCGTGGTTATTATTGTTGATAACATCATCGGTAAATGCTCAAAATAAAATAAAAGTAGCCTGCATTGGCAACAGCATCACGGCTGGATCGGGGCTAAAAGGTGCTGAAACGCAATCGTACCCTGGACAACTTCAGCAACTGTTAGGACCAGGCTATGAAGTAATGAATTTTGGCGTGAGTGGTCGTACTGCTATGAAAACCGAAAATGCGTATACTAAAACAGCTAAATACAAGTCGGCACTTAGTAGTAGCCCAGACATCGTTTTTATTAAATTGGGAACCAATGACAGCCGTCTGCCTTTCCGGCTTACTATAGATAATTTTCAAACGGACTATACCAAAATAGTAAGATCATTCAGAGATATTCCCAATAGGCCTCGTGTCATATTGCTGCTGCCGGTAGCGTCTTATCTTACAGATACCACCAGGCAAACGAACGAAGCCATTACAAAGTTTATTTTACCACGGATACGCCAGGTTGCCTTTGAGGAAAAGGTGGAAATTATAGATCTGCATGCTATTACGCTTACCCACGCCGGACTTTTTCCGGATCAATTGCATCCCAATGCAGAAGGCGCATCATTGATAGCAAAAAGGCTATACGAGTATCTGACTACAAAATCAAATGCTGTATTCGATATCTTCAAAAAAATTGAAGGTCCTTATACTGTCAGTTCTTTTCATGGCTATGACTGTGCTGACTTCAAATTTGAAGGCAGAACGGCTAAGATTGTTAAACCAAGAATCGTAGCCGCAAATAAACCCTGGATATGGCGGGCACGTTTTTGGGGACATGAACCCCAAACTGATATAGCCTTGCTTGATCGTGGTTTTCATGTGGTGTATTGTGATGTATCCGAATTGTTCGGTAATAAAGAAGCCCTTTCTATATGGAACAATTTCTATCGTTTTTTGCGTAAATCCAAACTGTCAAAAAAAGCAGTACTGGAAGGGATGAGCCGGGGGGGCGTATATGTTTACAACTGGGCGGCAGAAAATCCGCGTAAGGTGGCGGCTGTATATGCTGATGCACCCGTGCTGGACATGAAAAGTTGGCCCGGCGGAAAAGGTAGGGGACCAGGAAGTGCTTCTGACTGGGAGATATTTAAGAAAATCTATGGATATAAGTCAGAAGAAGAAACGGAAACATTTAAGAATAACCCTCTGGACAAGATCAGGCAAATTGTAAAAGGAAGATACCCAATGTTGCATGTGGTAGGCGATGATGATGAAGTGGTGCCAGTGGAAGAAAATACGACCCCTTTTGAAGAGAAAATTACCAAAGCCGGCGGTACAATAAAAGTGATACATAAACCTGGTATCAGGCATCATCCGCATAGTTTGCCAGATCCAACACCAATTGTTGATTTTATACTGGGTGCAGTAAATAACTAAACCAGGATTATGTATTAGGATTCTTCTTGGTGTCTATTTTCATGTTAGCATTTTTGACAATCATCGATGTAGTTGTAATTACTATAGCTGAGTGTACAGTAGTAATGTAGTTGATCGAAGCGGTCGCCAAACGGCCGTACATCGTCTACGCCTGAGGCGAGACAGGTTATGGCGTGTGCTTTTGGGTTCGTTTTGCACAAGCAAAAGGAGCGAAAAAAATGGTAGAGAGCATAAGATTTGTTGCAATTTGCAGGCTATGCCTGACTTATGTTTTGTAATAGCCAAATAGGTGACTATCAAAAGCAGGATTATGCTTAAATAACTTAGTCTTTTGCTAACAATTAAAATGTCTATTGCATAATTCGGGATAAACTGAAATATTGAGAAATTGCATAGCCCTGACTAACAACATTGTACTCTTTGCTTGATCCTGAATTAATCCGGGTTCAATACCGTTTAGTTAAGCAAAATAGTGTCATATTTAGCAATCATTCAAGGTACTATAGCCGAGTTTACAATAGCACAAAAGCTTAATCAGGGCGTTCCGGGGAATTGGGTGTAATAATTCCCCGGCGGCTTTTGGATACTTTTTCCGCAAAAAGTATCGAAGAAAAATGATTGAACGTTTTGAAATAAATACCGCCTGAGATTTAAACCTGAATTAATTCAGAAAAAGCAACGGCATTGAAAGCCGGTTTATAAAAGATCATCTAACGCTTTTTCCATAGTATCATAGTTGTACTGGAAGCCGGCATCCAAAAGTTTTTGGGGAACCACCCAACGGCTCTTCAATACCAATTCTGTATCGGTGCCGGTTAGTAGTGCTCCCAGTTGCAATAACCATACAGGGGAGTTCATATAAAACAGTGGTTTTATCCGACGACGCATTTCTTCCATAAATACTTTATTGGAAACAGGGTTGGGGGAAGAAGCATTGTACACGCCGGAAAGATTTTTATTATGTTGAACAAAACAGATGATACGATACAGATCTTCTACATGAATCCAACTGAACTGCTGCCAACCGTTGCCCTGAACACCGCCCAATCCATACCGGGTCAGATTTTTGTAAGGGATCAAGGCACCACCCTCTTTTCCTAAAACAATAGCAGTTCTTAACGCTACTTTTCGGATAGTTGCCAATGGCTGCTCAAAAAACGCAGCTTCCCAGGCTTTGGCAACGTTTACAGAAAATCCGTATCCAATTTCCCCATTTTTTTCATCCATCGGTCTGTCTTCAGCATGACGGTATATAGTAGCCGTACTGGAGTTGATCCAAACAGGCGGTGGCGCAGAACAGCTTTCCAGTATTCGTTGTAGTCTTTGAGTTGTAAATACTCGTGATTCCAGGATGGCTTTTTTATTCTTTTTAGTATACCGGCAATCAACTGATTTTCCAGCCATATTGATTAGCATGGCAGCGCCTTCCAATGCCTCTTTTATTTTTGCATCATTATCCCAACGGATAAAACCACTGCGGGAGATGATCAGGACTTCGTAATTACTGTCAGTAAACTTTTGGGTGAGGTACCGGCCAATAAAGCCGGTACCGCCTGCTATCACAATTTTTGCTTTCATAGTAGTAAACTTTACTTCAGGGCATCCATACTGCGTTGTGCATTAAAGGCTTTTTGTTTTGCCACTCTTTTGCCACGGAAAAACAGGTACATGTTGAGGAATAACATGATGCCGAGATAGATACTGAAACCACCCACTTTACCACTTAATACCTCTATTACGTGTTGGGTGTTCGATACAGTATAATGTATTTCCAGAATGTACAGCGCAAAACCGAGATTGAGCAGATAGAAACCGATCTTGAATAAGGTATTGGTAGCTACTGCTATTTCTTCTCTTCCGTTAAAGATATCCTTCATATACACCAGGCTATTCTTAAATAGGTTTTTGGCTACGTAGAAGGTTAGGAAAAGAATAATAGGCAGATATACCAGGTAGGCGATGACAATTAAATTTTCCATTGTGTTATTTTTTATAGATGAGAAATTTTTTTTTCTTTTTTTGAGACAATAGTAATATCAACAACATATTGAAATAATGGGTTACAGCCAGTATGGCTATTAGGATACCGGTTTTGGAGGCAATCGAACTGATGAGTATCGACAGACTTTCTACCCGCTGCCAATGCTGAAATTGTAGAATAGAATAGCCAATATTGAAGAGATAGTAAGCAATCAGAATTATATTGTTAGTAGCATCTGTTTGTTCGGCGTTGTTCTGAAAGAGGCGAAGAATGAATACTCTTCCATTGGTATAAAATGTTTTACCAACCCAGATGATGATATAAAGTGTAATGGCTGTATAAATGATATAAGCCAGTATATTGAGGTTCATAACTACATGATTACTTTCAGTAATTTAAGCAGCAGTTCGCCACGGTTAGAGTTGCATACTTTATCCGCCAATAAACTAATTTGTTCGCTAAACTGTTGAATTTCACTAACCGTTTTATAGAACTCTTTTCCTTCGGGTGACTTATCTTTTTTTGTTTCCGTTTCCAGATCTTTCAGCACATTGATCACAGGATCTATTTCTTTTTGCTTTCGCATCAGGGCAATTTTTAATGCCCATTTCCAGATATCTTTTTCCGCGATAAAATACTCTTTGCGATCACCCGAAATAAACTTCTTGTAAATGACACCATAGTCCAGTAGCTGTCGCAGGCTCATATTGGCATTGCCCCTTGAGATGGTTAATGCTTCCATTATCTCGTCTGTAGACATGGGGTTTTCCGCAATCAGTAGGAGTGCCTGCACCTGTGCTACTGATTTGTTGATGCCCCATTCAGAGCCCAAAGCGCCCCATGTGTCTATAAACTTTTGCTTTGATGTCTGTAAATCCATTGTCTTTAATTATGACTCAAAGGTATATTTAATTTTCTGAAGTTTCAAAAAATATTGAAAATTCAGAAAATATTGATTTTTGGTAGTTTGTTCAACTTACGACAATTTGGGCCGGGTAACCCAGACTACAGAAGCAATCGGTAGCGAAAATTTTCCAGTAACTTACAGTTATACCAACGGTAAGCTCAGTCAAACCGAATATAATACTTTGGGATATACCATTATTTACCATTATAATGCCAGTGGCTACTTCTTTAAACTGACAAATGCTGGTGGTTTAACGCTAAAAACCATTAATACGATGACTAACTTTGGTCAGGTGGAGGAAACGCTAATGGGTAATGGGCTGTTGCAAACGCATACTTATAATACCTTCGGATTGCTAACAGGCATTAAAACCATGAATGATACCACGGCCGTACAAAATATGACCTATACGGTAGATAACCTGAAGGGCAATATCACCGCCCGGAAAGATGAAACCCGGAACCTGGTGGAAAACTTTACTTATGACAACCTGGACCGAATGCTAAGTTATGGCACATCCGCTGCATCTAAAACAATTACCTACAACAATGCAACGGGCAACATCACCAGCAAGTCAGATGTAGGTACCTACAAATACAATACCACCGGAAAACCATACGCCATGAGCAGTGTAACCGTTACCAGCGGCAATACCATACCCACCCAAATGCAGGAAGTAAGTTATACTTCCTTTGCCAGACCCAAACAGTTGAAACAGGGTACCCTAACCGCCGATTTTATGTATGACGAAGACTATGACCGGGTAAAACAGGAAGTAAAAACTGCAGGCAACCTTACTTATACCCGTTACTATTTCAACGGTGGTCAATACGAGAAAACCGTACAAGGCAGCACGTACAAATCTATTTTTTATCTGGATGGCAGCCCCTACACGGCTACCGTAGCATTGGAGAACAATAATGGTACTACCCGTTTACTGTATATCAGCCGCGATCACCTGGGCAGCATTACGCATATAACCAATGTTAGCAAAGCCCTGCAGGCAGAATACAGTTATGATGCCTGGGGGCGTATGCGCAACCCGGCAAATTTAGCAGTATATGCTTTGGGGGCAGACCCTACGCTGTTGCTAAACCGTGGCTATACCAGCCATGAACACGCTGCATCCTTCGGTTTAATTAATATGAATGCCCGGTTGTATGACCCACTGGTGGGTAGGATGCTGAGTCCGGATAAATATGTACAGGCACCCGAAAACCCTATGAACTTTAATCGATACACCTATGTAATGAATAATCCCTTAAAGTATAATGATCCGAGTGGGAACATCGTTTTAGAATCGTGGGTTGTAGGCTTTTTAAAGGATTGTTTAACAATGAAAGCCCTTGGAGACGGGCTGACAGAGAGGCAAGAAATGCCTCAAGAATTCATGATGGTCTATTTAAATCTGATCCTACTAAAAATTTCTGGGGAAGAATATGGGAGGTCGTTTCTCGCTTTACGTGGCAAGGTATTCAAACAGCCGCTGGATATGTCAGTTCCCATGCTTCTAATATTTTTGGTACAGTAACTGATGTTAACTATTATGGAGGTGCTACAGTTGTTAAAGGTATGAATGATGGATTGTTTTTGGGAGCAGGAGATCCCGCAGTTACACTTGGTAACTACATAATAGGAGATAGAACTATTGACGCCAATCCAAATAATTCCTTGTTTCAGCATGAATATGGACACTATCTTCAAAGCCAAGAATTTGGTTTTGCTTACCTCACAAAAATTGGATTACCCAATGCTCAAACAAAAAGAGGTTTTCACAATACTCACCGAACGGAGCAGGATGCTAATGTTAGGGCATTCCGATATTTCAACAATAATGATCCAAATTTTTCATCTTGGAATTTCGCTGATAATCCGATTATCGGCTACCGTTCTAGCCAACCATTTAACTCAACCTCAAATCAATTAGTTTTGGATAGAGGGTTAATTTCCTTCAACATAGTTGATTATATGCCTTTTTTTTATGGCAACTGGCAGTCTACTTATTACTATTATTATTTTAAAAACTGGTGATTATATGTTTAATGTACTTTATCCTTTTTTGATAGTTTTTCTTGCTCATGGATGCCGAGAATCAGAAATTTCTGGGTGTCCAGCCTACGGATATGATAAGAGATTGAAAATATGGAATATGTCAATGGATACTTTAACTATGCATGTAAATTTTCAGGATAGCACTCTTTCAATCTATAATGGACGCCCATACTTTGAACTTCCTGATTTTTTCATAGAACCCTCAGCTAATAAACCTTTATTACAAAAAAATTGTTGGGAATATGGTTTTAGAAGGGGTGACGGAATATTGTACATATATTTATTTGATGTAACAATGTTACGTAGCAAAGATTGGGAACAAATCGTAGCGGATCAAAATTATCTCAAACGGTATAAATTCACTCTACAAGAATTAAAAGACATGAACTGGCAAATTGTCTATCAACCTTAAAATACTAACATGAAAAGCAGATGGATGTTTTTTCTACTTTTGATATCATGCAACTTTTCTTTCGCTCAAAGATTTATGCATGGAGCGGGCTTGGGTGCTTCCATTAATTTTGGTTCCCAAATCAATAAAAGTATTCCTTCCATATTGACTTACTCACCCAGGTTTAATATTGTTGATAAATAAAATATGTCATTTTCAGCAGTTATTATGAAAATTTTTATCTTCTTTTTTTTTACAATTGTTGCTCTTGGTTGTGAGAAACCTCCGGGTGCCAGATCAAGCATAGGGTTTGATATAGAAAACACAACTGAAATGAAAATAGCAACACTTCCTGGTTATCCAGACACCAGTATCCCTTATTATCGAAGGGCGTGAATGGGACTTAAATCGAGTATCCTCATTCGGGATAACCTCATATCACTATTTTAGATATAAAAAAATTTCCGAATTCTACAGTCAACTACCCCAAGACACTTTATCTATCTTCATTTTTCATGCTGATACTGTTGCGAAGTATAACTGGGAAGAAATCCGCTCCGGATATAAAATTGTAAAGCGGTACGATTTAAGCCAGGATGACCTGAAAAATATGGGGTACATTATTCAATATCCATAATCGGCGCCTTATGGAACTTGTCCGTCCAAGGCGGATACTTTTTCCGCAAAAAAGTATCAAGAAAATTGTTTGAATATTTTGATATAGATCCAGTCCACAGTATAAATTAAAAACCTTAACTAAACGGCGTGGTATAGGTTAATAAAAAGGTAGTGAGTAAATAAAGCTGGATATGGCAAATGCCCGACAAAGTCGGGAGAGAACATATTGGTTACGAAGTCAGAGACTTCGAACAGCAGTAAAGTAAATGTGAAAATTTGGAGATTTGAAAATGTGAAAATGGGTTATTTCTCAGAGAACCTCTCCGCAGTTTGCACAAAAAACTCACTAAATGGCATTATCTATTTATCTATCAACACCGCTCTAATAGCCGATAGTAGCACTTCTTCTACTTCCGGTGCTGTGCCTGAAACAATATCGGAAGTTTCATATCCACCTGTTTCAAAATAAGATTTTCGGGTACCTATATAGCCCGGTCCGTAGTCGCCATAGGCTGCCGTACATATGGTGCTGCCGGGTAACATTTGTTGTGCAGCTAACTGATATTCTACAAAACTTTCGCCAGGCAAGCTTAGCAAATACACATTGCCCAATTGTAGTGCTGTGATATCAATATTGTGTCCGGAAACACTTCGTTGGTACCAGGCCAACTTTTCGGCAGCCCGTAGTGTCATATGTATATCCAGACTATCATTGGACAGGCGTTTTTCCAAATCTTCTTTTTTGATATTATTTCCCAGTGGTAAGGCTATCTTATTGTTACGCCATCTTACATCATTGGCTGTTATTTTTTTCTTTATGCCTGCCTTCCAGGCATCTTGCATTCCCTTTTCTACCCGGTTAGCCAATACAACCCTGCGTTCTGCGGAACCATCATTGTATTTTCCCGCAGCAATATTACCGCTGGCTCCGTTGAAATGTATTACAGGTATGCCTAATTGTTGTTCTGTTTTATCACGGGCTATGCCCACAAACTCGCAGGTTACATCTCCCTGTCCATAATGGCTTTGCGGATGGGTTGTATAAAATGTTAGCGCAGTTATGGGCTTTTTTCCATTCCAGAAGCTGATGCATTTTAACCAGGGGTCAATCAGGCCTTCTGGCGCATTGATCATAAAACTGTCCTTCGGATTTGTTTTGCTGTATCGCGTAACAATATTTCCGTTGGGAGATATCAATCGCCTGTTGGACGCTACACTGTCCACTCTAGCCTGTCCATTGCCGATATGTGTTACCGGTATAGGCTGATGCATGGCTTTTAGCAGTGCACCACCAGCGCGAATAATAACATCCGTTACAAAAGCATTGTCGATGCTTTCGCCACCCTTTCCATATTGTTCCATAATTCTTTCAATGGTATAATCGCAGCGTGGACCATCGTGCTGGTGTAAGGCATGAACAGCCACCCGGTCTACAGTGGTGCCTGCAGCAGCAGCCAGTTGTTGGCGCCAAACATCATGGCCTTCGTTGGAGATCCCAATCCAGTCTACAGCACATAAAACCACGGGCAAGCTATCCGTTATAAATACAATGCCTTTGGCTTTAAGAGAGTCGGTAACAGATCTCGTTTTAGCATAGGCTACAGGGCTGCCTATCGGAGGTGTTGCATTCACTTCAAACAATGCGATTTTTAATTGTTGTGCGAAGGAAGTATGTAAGACGCCGTTAAGAAAACAAAACAGTATTATTTTTTTCAGCATATCATTATTTTAAACTGCTTTATCTGCCCAATAAGTACAATAGCCACCAATGGCAACCGGTCCCTTGAACAAAGTGCAGGTGCCACATTTTTTAGTGTCGTTTTCGGGGATATACAATTTGCAGTTATCACAGGTTTGGTCTGGAATGGGTGTTTCCTCCACATATCCCAGCGCATTGCGATGTTTGATATCTTGCTCCGTTAAGGCGGTGATATCACAGGGGTCATTAGACGTAATGGCGTTAGTTTCCGGTATTGGTTGAGGGTTGTTTGCTTTTCCTCCATCTCCACATCCGGCAATGGTAATGAATCCTGCAAAGGAAACATATTTAAAAGCCTGTTTTATAAATGCTCTGCGTTCGCAATTGTCCATATCAGTTATTTGTTAGTTCGTTGGTAAAAATGTAGTGATTTCTTTTACGAGCTTTTCATCATCTGTTTTTGCCGCCAGTTCCTTTAGTGCAGAGAGTAAGGTTGAACTGTGTTTGTCTCTTTTAGCTGCTTTTGCACCTCTTAGTAATCCGGATGCAATTATGTCGATGCGTTCTTTGTTATTAGCCAATGCTGCCAACGTACTGGTATTGGCCGTCTGGTCTTGCAATGCAAAAGCATATGCCAGTGCCCCTAAATATATTTTCACCGAGAGGTTGGATTTGTTAACAAAGCCATTTTTAGTTAATGCAGGAAGCAACGCTCCACTGATACCAGTGTTGGATGTGAGTACAGCAATTACCATCAATGAGTCAGTATGTTTATCTAAGGCATGGGCTAAAGCAGGTATCGCTTTTGCTTTTGGAAGATTACCCGTACTTAATACTGCCTGAAAGGAAACATATTTAACAGGGTCGTTAATGAGACTAATAATATTGTCTGATAATGCCGGAAAGTCTTCCGCCAGCATGAGTCCATGTTCCCGCATACCGGGGTCTTTGTCCCGGAGTGCTATGGATACATCGTTTGCTGTCAGTAGGTTTAATCCTTCGAGGGTATATAAGGCTCTTAATCTCGCGTTGGTGCTTTTATCAGACTGCAATAACTCTCTTAATAAACCAGCAACAGATGGATCCTGACGTTCCACCAACAGCCGTTGTGCTGTAGTACGCCACCATGCATTGGGATGTGCCAGTAGGGGAACCAGTTCGGCAACGGTCATCTTACTCATAGCGGGTTGTTTATAACCGCTCCGGTCGTATCCTTCGGGCTTGATTAGGAAAATGCGTCCCATATCATTGCCTGCATAAAAATCCATATTTGCTTTTAAATCTTCGGGTATGGATACCGGTGTTTCTATATGCTGCCGGTACATATCAATTACAAACAAATTGCCATCGGGTCCGGAATACAACGAAGCCGGTCTGAACCAACTATCCGTAGAAGAAAGAAATTCGTTGTCTTTTTCGTTTACTGCCCGGCTGGCAGTATAGGTGATGTCGTTGTCGGGTCTTGTTAATACATCCCGGTGTACAAGGTTGCCTGCCACTTCACCCGTAAATATAGAGCCATAGTATTCTGCAGGAAAAGCATCGCCGCCATAAAATGTACCGCCGGAAGCACCTGTAAAATGTTTATCTGCCCATTCTGTTTGATTAAGTTTCAAGGAGTCGTATTGGTGTTGTCTTCTTTCGCTTCTGGTTTTACGCCAGTAGGGGGGCGGCGTAAGTTGAAACATTTCCAATTCATGATCAGAAATATTTCTATCTGCTTTATAAGATGCCAGTAAGTTATGGCGACGAAGATAACGCCATGGGATAGGGTTTGTTTGAATGTGCAGCGTATTTTGCGTGTAAAATCGATGATTCAAATCGTTGAGTGCCAGTCCAAATTGCCCGGTACCACTTTCCGCTTCAAAAAGTCCCTTGTCCAAGCGAAAGCGAAAATCATGTCCTGCCATTGAAAGTGCTGGTGCATCGGGTTTTTGCAGAAACTTTACTTGTCCGGGCTGCCCCAGGTTATTGGCATATATCCAGTTGTCTAATCCGTAAGTGAAGTCGGTGATTTGGGCTTCGGAATTCTTATTAAAGAAGCCGCTGAATAATGTATCAATTTGATCGGCCTTATAATCGCCATCATTATCTTTCATGAAAAAGATATGGGGAGCTGCAGCCACCAATATGCCTTTTTTATAGGGAAGTACATAAGTAATGTCCGGCACTTTATCAATAAATACAATTGAAGAATCGTAGATGCCATTGTTATCTACATCCAGCAACACAACGATTGAACTTTGACCATTCGATGAATCCGGAATAAAAGGATAGTCGGACATTTGCACAACATAAGTAATGCCATCCTCATCAATAGCCATCGATACCGGCATGACTACGTTCGGTTCTGCCGCTACATTTTGTATGGTAAATCCTTTTGCCAGTTGGAAGGATTTAATTTCTTCGTCTACTGATTTCGGATCGTCATACAATTTTTCCGTCTTGTTTGAACAGGAAATGAAACAGCAAAGAAAAAGTATTGATAAAAGATTGCGCCAGCGTGTCATGATTATATAAGTTGTCTCTTGATAGTTAAAAAATTATTGCAAAACCCGATCCATCAGTTCATATGCTTTTTTCTTACTCTCCTCAGGAAAGTCGTGGCCGGCATTGGGATAATCTGCTTGAATATTGTTGCCGGCGTTGAGCATTGTATATATGGTGGTTGCTTGTTTTATGCCAGCTTTTACGCCTTCCAGATTAAAGTTGTCATCTTTTAGAGGCGAGCAGGAAAAGAAATACCGGGGCGCTATAGCCGCAATAATTTCATCAAAGTCGAAAGGCAGGAGTTTTGCATCCATATTGTATTTATCCCGGATAATGGGCATATAACGATCTTGCGCCCAGGGACCAAGTTTTCCGCCAAAACGTTGGGTGACGGCATCTCCGGCGTTATAGTATTCCATCAATGTCCAGCCGCAACTGGATATCACCACTTTGGCTCTCGGGTCAAAAGCTCCCAGGAAAATGGCATTATGACCACCGAGTGAATGACCAATGACACCCATTTTTTCTTTATGAACATCGGGTCTGGATTGCAGGTAGTCGATACAGCGCATATGATTAAAAATGCCCTGCATTGTCCCTGATGCATAACGGTCTTTCGAGAAATCGTGATCTGCCAGATCGCCAAAACCCGGATAATCGGGAGCCAGTACTATGTATCCACGATGCACGAGTTCGGTGGCTATTGCCCGGTATGGTCCGGCACTTAAACTATCTACGAGGTGTTTGCCGCCGGCTCCGGTACTATGTAGTACAAGCGCTGCAGGATATTTGCCTGACACCGGTTGGGCTTTGGGGAAATATAACAAAGCTGGAACTATTTCATTTTTCTCAACTGTTAGGTGAATGGTATATCGGGTATAGTGCGCCGTATGTAAAGTATCTAAGAATCGTATTTCGGGCGTCCATTTTGGCATGATTGGCAATGGTCCCATTACATCCTGCATAGATTGAAGGATCTGTGTTCTTTTCTGCTCCCAGTGTTTCTTTGTTTTTATGGGTTGCGCCTGCCCATTTTTTGTTTTATAGTGTAGTAGCCGATCCTGAGCGCTGGTCTTTGTGTGGCAGCCTAATATTGTTGCTAAAATTATTATAGATAGTCTGTTGATAAGCCCAACCGTACGCATTGCTCTGTTTTAGTGGAAATCAGTTTTGTTTTGATGCAGAAATATACTGATCTTTTAGCAGATTTGACTGATTTGTTTAAGGGGGAGTCGCTAATTTCATTATAGGAGTATGGGCATTATGCGATAGTTGTCTGTGCATGTAAGTCGGCGCAACGTCCTTCCTGACACAGGGCAATGAGGAGAGACGTTGTTGAGAAATAAAAGCGTCAAAGGATTCAATCACTACCGGTACTTATTTAAGACAATGTCAACATTTTTTGTTCTAGAGGTCGGTGTCTCCACCGACCATCTTAAAAGCCATGTAGCCACTCCAAGGATTCTTTCTCTAGAGGGTAATTATTTGTGACAAAGTATACATTTTAGGCTGGTGGAGACACCAGCCTATAGAAAAAAGATGACGATACAATAATAGCCAATGTGGTTGAACCAACAGCATGGATATATTCGGTAATACCCTCCCTCTCCGTGGCGAGGAGAGGGATAAGAGGGTGAGGCTTAAGTCTGCACAACGTCCCGCCTGGCACAAGGCTCTGAGGAGAGACCTCGCTAAGAATTCCTAAGGAGGGCTTGTGGCTGTTATGATCACAAATTCCTTTTCTTCAGCTCTACTATGGCATGGTTAGCAGCTCTAGCTGTGATCGCCATAAATGTTAATGACGGATTTTGGGTGCTGGTAGATACCATACACGCACCATCGGTTACAAAAACATTTTTACAGTGGTGTAGTTGGTTCCATTGGTTGAGTAGAGAAGTGGCAGGATTATTACCCATTCTAACACCACCCATTTCATGAATGTCCAGACCGGGCGCCTGTTTGCTGTCATGTGTAGCTATGTTTTTTGCTCCGGCGGTTTCCAGCATATTGTATCCCTGCTCCAGAAAATCTTTCAACACCAGCTCGTCATTAGCATCATACCCTACCGAGAATATTACCTGTGGCAGTCCCATCGGGTCTTTGTCTTCTTTACTCAGTCTTATATGATTGGTTAGTTGGGGAATGGTTTCTCCCTGCATCATCATGTACACGTTCCAACCACCGGGTTCGGATATTGATGCTTTTAGTTCAGTGCCTATGCCATCAGTGCCTCTGGACCAACCCGGTCGGGTAGCCGAATAAAAAGTCATATAGCCTCGTTGAAAATTTGTCTCCTGTTTATAAGCGTTTCGGAAATTCGGCATCATCACTGCGCAGGGGCGTCTACCGTAGTAATAACTGTCTTCCATTCCATCCATAGTAGCCGTGATACTACCTCTGTAGTTATGAAAAGCTACATATTTGCCCAATAAGCCATTGTCATTGCCCAGTCCGGCTGGAAATCTTGTTGATACAGAGTTCAGCAGTATCTGATTGGTCGCTATAGTAGAGGCGTTTACAAAAATGATTTTAGCAAAATATTCTGTTGCATTCATTTTAGAATCCAATACTCTAACCCCTGTAGCTTTTTGTTGTGATTCGTCGTATATAACGGAGTGCACTACACTATTTGGTAGGATTGTCAGATTACCGGTTTTAGCGGCCCAGGGTAGAGTGGAAGCGTTAGAGCTAAAATATCCGCCATAAGGACAACCTCTTTCACACAAAGATCTCGCCTGGCATTGTCCCCGTCCCTGTTGAATATGAATGGGCTGTGGTTCGGTTAGGTGAGCACACCTGCCAATCACTACATTTCTGTCTTTATAACGGTTTACTATACCCTCTTTTATAGAGGTCTCACATTGATTAAACTGCCACGGTGGTAAGAAAGCGCCATCCGGTAAAAGTTCCAGCCCGTCCCGGTTGCCACTTACACCAATGAATTTTTCCACATGCGTGTACCAGGGTTCCAGCTCGTTGTAGGTAAATGGCCAGGGCACGGCAAACCCATCTCTGGCTGGTGCTTCAAAATCGAGCCGGCTCCATCGTTGTACCTGCCTTGCCCATAACAGCGATTTTCCGCCCACCTGGTTGCCCCGGATCCAATCGAATGGTTTTTCCTGTACATAAGGCTGTTCGTAATCTTTCAAAAAGAAGTGTTCATTTGCTTCGTTAAAAGCGTAACACCTGGAAGTAATAGGATTGTTTTGTCGGGTTTCCAATGGCAATCTTCCCCGGTGCGGAAAATCCCATGGATTTTTATGCGCAGTGGGGTAGTCTTTCAGGTGTTCTACATAACGTCCTCTGTCCAGTACCAGTGTTTTCAAACCTTGTTCGCATAATTCTTTAGCAGCCCAACCACCACTGATGCCCGATCCGATTACAATGGCGTCATATGTATGCGATTCACCTGATTTCCCCATAAACTATCTAATTATTTTTTATGTTTTTCAAAAGATCATCTACCGCTTCGAGTATATTTTTTTCTATGCCCGGTGCCCATTTGGCGGGCAATCCGTATACAATATGTGCCAGCGCTCCTTCGTATCCACCTTCCCGAAGTATTGTTTCGGAAGGGATATACGACATAACATCGTTGGCGTATCCTAACACAAAACTGTTGCTGTATTTCTTTTTTATCTCAATGGCATATTGTACAGTTAGTTCCCCGCCTAATCCAATTAATAGTTGATCACCCAATGACCATACCTGAATAGGGTAGGGGTAGGTTTGGGGAAAAGTTTCTTTTTTTGCTCTTGTGTTTAACCAACGTGTAGCCCAACGTTTTTGATATCCCTGCTGACCGGATGCCATAGACTGCAACAAGGAGTCTGTGGGCGGTGGATCGAAAGCTAATGGTATTTCTTTGTAATCCGTTTTTATAGTTGCATCTAAATTTTGCATAGGCTCTTGCAACACCCGCTCTACAGCAGCAGCTAATTCTTTTCCATATTGTTCGGCTAACGGTATGGTGCGTCGCGGTAAAGGATTTTGATCAGCACCGGCTCCCTGAAAAAACAAAGCCGTCGAACCTGGATATTTTTGTTCCAGTTCCAATTGGGCAAAACCGGGATAGTCACCAGACCAGCGATAAATATCCAATACAGTTGGATGACAAGCATAACCAAATGCAATAGCCATCAGCTTCCCGGCCTTGTTCTGTATCTTAAGCACCGGTACTGCAAAGTCATTCGGTCCTTTTAGGGCATCTTGCGAGGCTAGGTCTTTTTCGCTGTTGTTTCTTCTGTTTACCTGAAAACGAACGACGCCATTTTGTGATGATACAGTTGCAGGTTCCAACTTTTCAATGGCTTTACCCACAAGATTAGTTATTGTCGTTTCCAGTTGGGTGGAGTAATTTTTTATTTTCTGTAATTGTACTTTGTTAAGCTGATAGATGTCCGTTAAAGCATGCTGTAATACCGGTCCGGTATGCGTATGCGAACTGTTGATCAATACCTGGTCTATTGTAAGTTGATATTTTTCCAGTAGCTTTTTTTTGATATTCTCAGACATTTTCTTTGGCATGCCCAATAGGTCTGTCGTAATCAATACAGCTCTTCTTCCTTCGGCATCCTGCAATACCAGTGCTTTCGCCCAAAGAGTATGCAGTGTTCCTTCTGATTCGTGGGTGCGTGATGCATATCCTGCCAGGGACATGGATTCTGTAGGTGTAATGTCTGCTTTTGCTGCTGCAGCTTTCCAACCGCTATTGGCGAAAAGACAAACCGGAAAAAAGAACAGTATTATAAGCGTAGCTATTTTTTTCATTTTGCTGGTATGTTTTTACTGTTTTGCAGTTGAAGTGTCCAAAGTACAGCGTTCGTTAATAAAGTATTGAATGGTACTGTTTCAAAATCATCGGGATGGCCGAGGGACGTATAGAAGATGCGACTCTTGCCAACCATACGACTCCAGGCGACTGGCTGCTCGTTGGCGCTATTAATAGTCCCTTTTAATAGAGGTACTATATTATTTTCTTCTGCAATCAGGTATAAGTTGCCGTTACTATGCCATCGTTCCGGAATGTTTTTTAGTATCTCGTGATTTTTTTGTTCCGTTATACTAGATAGGTCTGTACCTGGTTCTACTGCACCATAACCGTTATTTACGCAGCCCAATATTTCCGGCACAAAATCCCACCAATCGATATACCCGGCCTTCAACTCGTTTTTTGCTACGGAAAAAGCATGATTAGCAGTTCGTATGCCAATCATTGGTTTGCCAATTTTAAACCAGTTTTTTATGAGTTGCATTTGTTCCGGTGGCAATGCCAGTCTTCTGGCGAATATGACCATCAGATCAGCTTTGGGTAATACTGATTGCAAACCGGGAAATTGGGCCGCCGTTCTTTCGCCCTCAGCTTGTAATACTGTCGTGGTCCATCCATATTGTTCTTTTAGTTTTTGGGCAAATATGGGGATGGTTCTGTCGGCTTCGTAGTTGTGGATGTCTTTGCTGATCAGAAAAACAATATGTGGCTTTCTGATAGATATGGTATCTGCATATTCCTTGGGAAAGGCTTTTGTAGAAAAGAGGAATATAAACAGTAATGTTAATCTGCACCCTTTCAGCATTGTGGAAGTTTCAAGTAATGTAATGCAGTTAAAAATAATAATTATCACAGAAACTTTAAGGGTGATTTCAAACATTAATTTTGGCGTGAAGGATAAGTCTCGCAAAGGCCGCTGAGGTTGTCGTGAGGGACTTCAAAATTGTATGTATTAATCTTTGGGTGCTTATCGCTTCTTAGCGTGAAGAATAGGTCTCGCAAAGAGCGCAAAGGTTTTCGCAAAGGTTGCCGAGGTTGTAGTGAGGAACTTCAAAATTTTATGTATGAGTCTTTGCGTACATGGCGCTACTTAGCGTCTTTGCGTGAAAAATAAGTCTCGCAGAGTGTAAAAAAGAAGTTATTTCCATTGCTCCCGGATGGCATCCAGTGTGTCCATTAGCAATAAAGTATCAGCATGAGACATTACCGGGCTTTCCAGTAATCCCTGTCGAATACAATCATTTACATGTGCTGCTTCAAAATGATAACCCCATCCTTCAAATGCAGGCACGGGAATTTCCTGGCGACTGTCCATAAACTCCGGGTAGTACTCTATTTGAGCACCAGGCGTGTAAAATCGATTGTTTATTTTTAACCTGCCGCTGGTACCGTTTATATAAGCTTCTGTGGGCAAGTGACTTTCAAAGGAAGAAAAGAGTTGCGCAAAGGCTCCATTCTTGTATTTAAACAAAATGGCACATTGTTCATCTACACCAGTAGAAGCTGGTGAAATAGATGACTCAATAATATCAGGCTTTCCTAATACCGAGAGTGCATAAAATACATTGTATATGCCTATATCCAACAAAGTGCCGCCTCCCAAAGAAGGGTCAAAAATCCTGTCGGAAATAGGCGGTTGCGGAATAAAACCGAAATTGATTAATACGCTTCTTATATCACCCAGTTTTCCTTCTTTCAATTGTTGTTGCATTGTGTTGTAAGAAGGGGTAAATTTTGACCATAGTGCTTCCATTAGAAAAAGCTTTTTCTCCCTTGCTTTTTCTATCATGGCTTTTGCCTGTGCCGCATTTAATGCAAATGCTTTTTCACAAAGAACTGCTTTCCCATATTCCAGGCATAACATCACATGTTCATAATGTAGTCCGTGAGGGGTAGCCACATACACCACGTTGATGTCTGGATTATTCAGCATGTCAACGTAACTATTGTAACTGTTAGTGGCACCAAACGTATTGGCAAACGCCGCTGCATTGTCACCATCCCGGGAGGCAACTGCTATTAGTTTAGTATTATCCAGCAAAAGCAGATCTGCGGCAAACTTTTTTGCAATTTTACCGCAACCCAGGATGCCCCAGTTGATTGTTTTTATCGTCATTATTTATGGTGTCAGTGCTTTTATGTCCGCATACGTATACCTGCGTACGCCGGTGGTTATGGAATCAGATGCTGCCAGCATCGCTTCCGCCACTGTTTTTCCGTGAATGGGACTGTATTTTTTCATGGCGCCAAAAGTTAAGAAAGATAATACGGGAGATATTATTTGGGCAGCTTTTTCCGCAGGGCGTGATTCCTTTCGATCTCCCAATAAAAGAGAGGGCTGAAAAATATGCACAGCCTTGTAAGGTTGCTGTCCGATGGCATTTTCCGTTTCTCCTTTTAAACGTAAGTAGAAGTTAGAAGCCTGAGCATTGGCTCCAATAGCTGATACGAGCACATATTGCGTGTAACCTTTCTCTATTCCCCATCTGGCAGCGTTTACCGGGATATCATAATCAATTTGCCTGTATTTTGTTTTGTCTCCTTTTACCTGTTTCATAGTAGTACCAATACAGCAAAAAATAACGTCTCCTGCTGGAATATTTTCTTTATACTCGTTTTCATGGGTGAAATCAGTAATTCTTTGTTCCAGTTTTAGATGGGTAATTTCTATTGGTTTTCTCACAAGAGCAATAACTTTGCCATAGGTATTGTCGTTCAACAGCATTGGCAATAAATAACTGCCGATGAAACCGGAACCTCCTAATACTAAAGCTGTTTTTTCACGCATGATTAAAGAGTTTGAATATGCAAATTCAGGAAAATTTTTCGCTACGTCAATATAATAGTTTTGGAATAGACGCACGGGCGCAGTTTTTTTCATCATTTGATACGCTGGAATCCCTGCAGGCGCTGACGGAGCAGTCGAAACGATCACGACGAATAATTCTTGGCGGGGGGAGTAATATCCTCCTGACATCGGATATAAGCGGATGGATACTGAAAAATGAATGTAAGGGGATAGAGGAAGTGGGGGAAACCAACGGGGAAATCTTTGTGAAAGTGGGTGGTGGTGAAAACTGGCATCGGTTTGTACAATATGCGATAGAACGAAACTGGGCCGGACTGGAAAACCTTTCTCTGATACCGGGTAATGTAGGGGCGGCGCCCATGCAGAACATTGGCGCTTATGGAGTGGAGCTAAAAGATGTTTTCAATAGTCTGGAAGCATTTCATTTAAAGGATAGGGTCGTGCATACATTCACTGCCGGTGATTGCCGGTTCGGGTACAGGGAGAGTGTTTTTAAAAAGGAATTGAAAGATCAATATGTAATACTCAACGTTAGTTTCAGACTTCGTAAGGAGCCTGTTTATCATATAGAATATGGTGCTATCAGGCAGGAATTGGATAAAATGAATGTGCAGGATTTATCAATCCAGGCAATAGCACAAGCGGTAATTAATATACGATCATCGAAATTGCCGGATCCGGCGGCAATAGGTAATGCCGGTAGTTTTTTCAAGAATCCATCCATATCATCCGAAAAGTTTGATGAACTGAAAAGAGAATATCCTGGCATCGTAGGATATACAAACGATGATGGTTCGGTAAAGCTGGCGGCAGGCTGGATGATTGAAAAAGCCGGTTGGAAGGGGTACAGGAGCGGTGACGCCGGGGTGCATGTGAACCAGGCTTTGGTGTTGGTAAACTACGGTAATGCCACCGG
This sequence comes from uncultured Terrimonas sp., assembly GCA_964604365.1. GTDB lineage: Bacteria > Bacteroidota > Bacteroidia > Chitinophagales > Chitinophagaceae > Agriterribacter. Next base: position 23,799 of record CAZRYS010000016.1, on the reverse strand, counting down.
AAAAGAAATCTTTGCGTTAAGCGAGGATATTTTAGAGGATATCCGAGATAAATTTTCGGTTACACTGGAACGTGAGGTTAATGTGATATGATCTTCAATGTCAATATGTTTTTGTATTTGGGAAAATAGTGATTGTAATTTAAGAAAGCTCCGCTATAAATAGCAAAGAGGCTGCATGATACAGCCTCTTTGCTATTATGGAAATATTTATACTATGATCAATTAAATACCTCGCCCAATTTGGCGATCAAATCTGCCCCTCTCAGGTTTTTAGCAATAATCTTACCGTCCTTGTCTAACAGGTAGTTCATGGGAATCGCTTTAATCCCATACAGGATTGCGGCATCGCTTTCCCATCCTTTTAGGTCAGACACTTGTGTCCAGACCAATTTGTCTTGTTCAATAGCTTCCAGCCAGGCTTCTCTTTTTCTGTCAAGGGATACGCCCAGTATGTCAAATCCTTTTTCCTTAAAATCGTGGTATGCTTTAACGATAACGGGGTTTTCGTGTCTGCAGGGGCCACACCAACTCGCCCAAAAATCTACCAGGATGTATTTGCCTTTAAATGAAGATAGAGAAATGGGGGTGTCATCCTGTGTATTCAGCGTAAAGTCGGGTGCCAGGGTTCCTAAACCTGTTTTAGCCAACTGGTTCAGTATCTCGCCTATTTCTTTTCCAAAGAATGATTGTTTAATTTTTTCGTCCAGTCCTTCATATAGTGGTTTTAACTCTTCTTCTTTGGGATTATCTGCAAAATTTTGTGCCAGCAAAAATATGGATACATAGGATTTAGGGTTGTCTTTTATGAAATTGGCAACCGTTGCTCTGCCTTCCTCTTCAAGATGCTCAAAACGGGTCTGAATTCCCATAATCTTGCTAACGTCACCGGCCATTTCAGCTTCCCGGTACTCTTCAATCAATAGTTTTTGTTTTTCACTTAACGTTGTAAGTTGTAGTTGGTATCTTACAAAGTCGTCCTGTGTAGCTGAGCCGGTAACTATTCCTTTGGGAAGCGAATCGATACCAGCCGTTACACTGATATTGCCATTTTCCAGGAATAAACCCAGGGGTTGGTGCGGAACGGCGTCTCCCAGGCTCAAAAAAACAAACCTGGGTTCTGCTGCAGTACCTTTGAATGTAAAGCTGCCGTTAGTTAGTATTGCAGTATCGGGTTCGGCTTCGCTGTCTTGTATATTATAGAGATATATAAAGCCACTATCCAATCCTGTTATCTTACCTGTTAGCGTATAGTTACCTGTCTTGTCTTTGCAGGATATTACAAAAAGAGCTAACAATACGGCGAGAACTGTTGATTGCTTCATAAAATATTCGATGGTTAAAAGCTACAAATGTAGGCATTAACCACCTTACATGAGGCAATTCAGGAGGTTAGTCTGCTATTGATATTGTATATATATAGGTTTTGGAACCAGCTCCATCAGTTCTTCGGGTGTCATGGGGCGACTGTTAGCTTCCCTTGTATCATTTTTATAAAATACTTTGAAGCCAGGGAATTGTACAGGTTCCTTGTAAACATATTGACGATAGGTGTTCTTTTTGCGAGCCTGGTGTCCCCATCCGTCCATGTCTATTACTATTTGTACTTCCGGTCTTAGCTTGATGTTTTTGTAATCTTTCATCATTGCCTGTGTAAAACGGTGAATCACCAGGATTTTGGGCGGAAGGTTATGTTTCTTCACCAGGTCAGCGAGGTACTCCGTTACATAATTGATATCGTCTGCATTGAAGCTGCCAATTACTTTGCCGGGTCGTTCGCCACCTTTCATTGAAAATTCGGGATCGATACCGAGGTGCATATCCGGCCGCGTCAGGTATTTTTCAAATTGCGGAACCTCTTGTTGCAGGGTGCTGAGCCCCACTTGTATATCCACAAATGTGATAGCCTCTATTTTTTCAGCCATTTTCAATACGGAATCGATTTGGTGAAAGGGCATCCTCAATCTGTATTTGCCATCTTTACCGGGGCTTTCCTGTGCAGTTACCGCTATATAATGCAACGCGGGAATTGCCTTGGTAGTAGTATCTGCTGCATCCCATTTTTTCACATCTTCCTTTAACTTTGCAAGCATTTCTGCTTCCGGGTATTCTCCCAATATGCCCATTTTCTTTGAATATAGGTTACCATAGTAGGCGATTATTCTTTTGAAAGGCAAAATGGCACCCGGTAATGGATAGGGACCTTTTACCGGCCAGTTGCCCAGCGTATCACCTGCAGCCAGGTAGCTGTTTTTTTGATCGTACAACGCTGTATCCAGACCGATCGTAGCTTTCACTTCTTCCTTTGGTTCTGGAACGTCCTGTTGTTGTGTGGTGGTATCTGTCGTTTTTTGATCTTGTGAATTAGAAGCATCACAGGAAAGTAAAAAAATAAGGAAAAGAAACATACTGCTGCGCAACGGGGATAGCTTTTTTTCGGCGTTAGCTAGCATTGCAGGAAGAACGTGCATAAATGTGATTTGAATAATGGATAATTGCTGGCAAAATAACAGCTTTAATGCCTGAAAACGTTGGTGCAGAAGAAATATTTTATAACACCATTTTTAAATGTGAGTTTACTGCAGACATTGGTTCACACAACGAATGCAAAGTTGTGCAAAGATCGCAGGGTTGATGAATTCAAAAAGTTACCTAAGAAATGGGGATTTTTGCTTTACCAGCATCTGTCCATTTTTCAGACTACGTACCGTTCACTTTAGGAATGCTGGCGGCTAGCATACCATTGGTAAAGGCGGGCAGAAATGATCAGTATGGCTCCAATGATAAAGACAATAGTGTGTCCTGAAACATCAGCGAATTTTAATCCCAACCCCAGGAACATAAGTATTATACCAACTAATCTGATAATTTTCATCCAACTAAGATAGAACTAATTATTTGAAAAGCGAATGTCGGGTGCATTTCAAATTTTCTCAGGCGGGTGAGACACCCCGCCTGTAGGACATCCTACCGAATGGTGTCCTCGCCGATCGGAAAAGCATGAACAGCGGAAATTTGAGATGCGCTCCGAATATCTTATTCTAGGTTAAAATGTTTTATAAGGGGTAAAACGCTGATTGTCCGCTCTGGTACATTACAGTCCGATTTCTGCAACGCTTTGATATGACTGTAGATATTACTATGAGTTTAATTATAGGAGCGGACAATCAGGTCAATTAATCAGGGTACTATAGCCGAAATTACAGTAGTACAAAAGCTACATCAAGGTGTTCCGGGGAAGTGGGGTAATTATTCCCCGGCGGCTTTTGGATACTTTTTCCGCAAAAAGTATCAAGAAAATGGTTGAGAGTTTTTCCAAAGATCCAGTCTTCAATTTAAATAAAACAACTTTAACTAAAAGGCATAGCTAAGTTGTCGCATGGTACTATAGACAACAATAGCAACTGCTGTACAACTTGACAACAAAAAATACCGAACCTATTCTCCGAAAACCAAAACATAAGGTTGGCTCAAGGGAGAAGATATTTATAGAACATTTAATGGAAAGAAATGCAACTAAACTTTACCTTTTATACTTGTCATGAAGCCCTTTACCCGCCATAACCAGGGGTTTGATTTTACTAATACGGCTGATTTTAGTGGTATCCTGTTTTGCCAGGTCGATGTATTCAATATATTCTCTTTGTCGCCCGGGAGTAATGGTTTTGAAAGCATCTTTGAAGCTTGGGTCTTTATCCAGCTCCTTTTTTAGCAAACCTGAGAGAGTGGGAGCAGCTGCTTTTGCTGGTTTTATTTCTTTGCCCTCTTTAACGGTTTGAATACTTTCGCGGATATAAGCCATAATTTTTTTCCTGCTCATATCTTTCGGGTCTGTAAAACGCCACTGGCGGAGCGATTTAGTTTTTCCTGCTGAGGCAGCTACCAATACTTTTTCTTTATCCTTCAAAAAAACGCCATTGTAAAACCAAATAGAGAAGAAGTTTTTGAACCCACCCCAGGCGACTACGTTTTTGCCCTTATAAGTATAGATCGTGGTTCCCCATTTGAATTCCGGCGTTAAAGCAGTGTCAGCAATAATATCCAGCATCAACTTTTCTGCATCTCCCCAGTTTCCACGGTTGATATGCCAATTGGGACCATTTTTTCCTTTTAGTTTATCTGCATTGTATTTTACCAGATTCCGAATCAAGGTTTTGGGAAGTGGCTTATCCAATGGCAATTGTATGCCTCCTTTGGAAGTTTTGTAATATGTTAGTTTTTCAGCAAAACGGGTGGTCGTTTCGGTGCCAGGATATAAACCAATATGATGTTTGAACAGCGCAAAGTGGATAAGATTGCCATGGTAACGAAAAGTGGGCATCTTATAACTGATGGTTTCTGTGGTTTCAGCCGGTGCGGATTCAACAATCAGATTCCGTAAGGCACTTAATAAAGACTGATGTTCTTTAGGAGCCGCTTTTATATAGGTATCAATGGTAGAAATTGTGTCGGACATAACAGAAAATTGTACCTGGCATCAGTTAAAATGCCAGGTACAATGATAATATTTAGCCCCAATATTCTTTCATTTTTCTTCTTAAAAATGCCACACTTCTTTCCAGTTGATCCATTCCATCCACACCATCTTCAATGCTGATCCAACTGTCAAAACCCACCCTTTTCAACTCTGTAAAAATGGCGTCATAATCATTCAATCCTTTTCCTATTTCACCATGGCTCAGTCTTTTGGCATAACCGGTAGCGCCACCTTCTTCATTTCGCAGGTCGTCAATAGTACCTTCTTTCAAGTAACGATCGCTGGCGTGCATGGTAACGACTCTGTCAGATACTTTGTATAATAGTTCCAATGGATCTTCTCCGGCAAGGTATGTATTGCTTGGGTCGTAGTTAACACCAAAATTGGGATGATGAATGCTGTTGACCAATTTGCTGAAAATGTCCATTTTTTGCGCAAATTCTGGATATTCCCAAAAATCATCTTTGTAATGGTTTTCAAGAATTAATGTAATCCCCCTTTCCTGCGCATAGGGTAGACATTCGTAAATGGAATCGGCAGCGAGTTTTACTCCTTCATCTACAGACAGTTCCGGGCGGCGTTGTCCGGAAAGCACCCGGCAGTAAGATCCGCCCAGCGTAAACGTCATATCAATCCATTCTTTTTGTTTGGCTACTTCTTTGGCTCGGAACGCCGCATCCGGATGCGTAAAGTCTGGCGAACAGCACATCATAGGGATGGTCTTACCATGATCTTCAACCATTTTCCTGAATTCCGGCCATTTGGATTTGTCTTTCATTTCCAAAAAACCTGCATACCATTCCAATCCTTCGATATCCAGTTTTACAGCAAGTTCAATCCATTCTGCAACGGTCATCGTTCCGTCCTTGCAAAGAGCATTCATAAAAGCTTTAGGAAAAGCGGCTAACTGAGGCATAGAGCAATAGTGATATTTAATATTTGAAAAATAATGTGTTGCTTGTAGGAGCAGCTTATTGCCGTCTCATACTTCCTGCCCGGTAAATTTATTCCTTTAATAAGAGAAAAACAGCAGAAATTAAAACTCAGGCACCAAACATATATCGGTAGGTAATATGTTTTTTAGCAAAAACGGCGCCTGTTGCTTCATGAAGCGCCGCCATCCTCGTATTGAACGCGCCGATCCAGGATAGCTCTATTTCCTTGTATTTTTTTAGCGGAATAACGTATTCTTTTATTCGGGTGAACATTGCTGATTCCAGTCCATGATTCTGGTATTTCTGCTTGGTGCCCATCACTATCGCCCGCATTCTTTTATTCACGCCCCGGTAACGGTTATATAAAAAAGAGAGTTTACCCAACCAGTTGAGTTTGCCCCTGAGATTATAGATCAATTCATTGGCATCGGGCACCAGCACTACAAACGAAGCCGGCTCGTTGTTGATATAGGCAAACCAGATTAGTTTTTCATCCAGCACCGGTTTTATTTTTCTAAAGGTTTCTTTTATGCTTTCAGGACTAATGGATGCCTGTCCTTCATGGTTGGTCCAGGCATCGTTGTATATTTCAATAAAATCCTGTAGGAATTTAGACAATTTTGCATTGGAGAAATGCTCAAATGTATACCCGGCTTTTCTATCCACCCATTCCGAAATCTTTCCGAATCTTTCTGGAAATGGTTGGGTAATATCCAGCCGATTGGATATTTGTTCGTACGACGGGGTAAAGCCATACCGCTCAAACAGTCTTTTATAATATGGAGGATGGTAGTTGGTGCCATAATAAGGACGGGAAAATCCTTCTACCAGCAATCCCCACCAAAGGTCGGATTCGCCGAAATTGATGGGACCATCCATTGCCTGCATGCCCCTGTCTGACAACCATTGCCGGGCAGTGTCAAATAACAGGTCAGCTGCTTTCTGATTGTCGATACACTCAAAAAAGCCGCAACCACCCGTGGGTTGCTTGTGTTTATTAGCCTTGCGATCATCTATAAAAGCTGCTATTCTGCCAATTACTTTATTATTATCCAACAGGATCCATCGGGTACATTTCCCCCATTTAAAGTGTGGATTCTTTTGTTCATTAAACACCGCTTCTATATCCATATTGAGCGGGTATATCCAGTTAGGATCGTTTTTGTAAATTTTTGCAGGCAGGTTCAAAAAAAGCCTTTTATCCTTAGAAGTTTTGACTTCACAAATTTGCATGTCGGATATTCGATATATACTCATAAATATAATAAAAAATGATGGAATTCCGATCCCGTATTCCCGGTGCTTTTCAAATTTCCGGTGTGTATATTTTTCCGATCGGTGAAGACACCAATCTGTAAGATGTTCTACAGGCGGGTGTCTCACCCGCCAGCGAAAATTTAAAATGCCCTGTCTGCCTGAGTTTTGGAAAGGTTAACTTTGCCATTCGATGAATGATAGGTATGAAAAAGAAATTTATTGCATTTGGGCTGGGTTTGGTGTTGGCAGGCTTTATTGCTTTTGAATTTTTAAAACCCGAAAGCAGCTTGCAATTGCCGGATGGATTTACCAAAACAGCATTTGTGAGAAATGAAAATAATATGGGAGTGGTGTTGTTGTATTATGCATTTTCTGTTGCAGATACTACAGGCGATGATTATGAACTATTGGGTAATAGCTTACCGTACAATAAACATAACGGTATAACCAGTGTATTCTTTTTTGACGAAAAAAAGCCCGTTCCAAATGAATTGCAACTTCAATATCCGCACTTCGACACCACGAAGTATTATCCGGTAGCTGTTTATGTGAAAGATCAGGAGGGAAAGGTTGCTGTTAAAAGACCCAATCGTTGATTGCTGGTATCCGGTAATTTCTGGTTGTTGATTTTTCGATTGCTGATATATACCAAATCAGAAATGATTGCAGATTGCTGATGTGTTGATTTTTAATGTAAAGGCCAAATCAGAAATCCCTAAATCGCGCCATCAGAAATCACCAATAAAAACTACCTTTACAATCACTCAATACTTTTCTCTTGTATAATGCGGATCACTCACCAGACCGTTATAAACTCAATACCACCGCCTTCAATCATTACTGGAAATATGGTGCAGGTGCACAATTACTGGATACACTCGGCTATATTCCTGATCTCAGGAATGCAGATAATTATAAGCAATATCTTTTTCAGTTTGACAAAGAAGGAGATGGTCTGCTTTCACTTTTGCTTGAGAAAATGGGCTTTCCGCAGGTATTAGGCACCGTTAAAGATTTGCTTACCAAAAAGGCTGTTGACCCGGGTATAAAACAAATACTGGAGGCTTTTATGTTACAAGTGAATACAAAACCCGATTGGTTGAATATGGCGCAACTAGAGCAGGGTGCCGAACTGTGCCGAAGATCCGGTATTCCGGGGTTATTGGTACTTCGCAACTACTGTCTGATGGGCGGGTATGAATCTGCTGCGATCAATAAGCCCTTGATTTATACGGGAGCGTTAAAGAAAGGTGCCGCTAAGCGATTGTCTGATACCACGCTATTTTGGATTGGTATTACCCGTGCCGGTGCATTTCAGGGTGGTGGTGAAGGCTTGTACCATGTCTTCAGCACCCGATTGATCCATTCATTTTCCCGCATCAATATTCTTAAACGAACTCATTGGGATAGTAATCAATGGGGTATTCCGTTAAACACCTGGGATATGCAGGCTACGCAACTGGGGTTTTCGCTGGTGTTTTTAACAGGTCTGCGCCGTATGGGATTCAAACCGTCTGACGATGAGGTGTCGGGACTTTTTCATATGTGGAAATATATTGGTTATCTGTTGGGCATTCCAATACATTTATTGCCGGATACCGAAGAGCAAGCCATCGAATTTTTATATTACTGGACAATGACCCAATCAGGCAGTGATGAAGATTCTGTTGCATTGGCTAATGCTTTGGTGGCAGAAACTGTGCAATCAACTTTTCCCCGATTTGCATGGATGCGAGCCATCATGCAGCAGATACATTTGTATTATAACCGATTTTTCTTAGGCGATTATTCCTGTAGGTTGCTGAAAATTCCATCGTATAAAATTGCTATTCCCCCACTGTTTCTATGGCAATTACGTTTGCAGGAGCGGCAAATGCACAATGCCGAAAAACGGTTGAAAGCAATTGAAAAAGGAGGGGAACGGCAAGCGGAAGCATTAAGCATCTACCTGAAACACCGGACCAAAGAGCCAGGATGGCATTAACGGCTGTTCTCCGTAACGTAGAGGTTTGAGGGTAAAAGAGATTGTAAACCTATGTTTAGCAAAGAATAGTTTGTATGTAAATTAAGTTAACTATTTTTTTTCTGTAGGCGTACATTTTTGCAACTGCATGACTAAGAGGTCTACAGCGTTTTCAAGTTCCTGTTCGTCCATGGATGCAAAACCAAAACGAAACGCATTTTGCTCGATGCTTACTCTTTTAATTGTTAGTCCATTCATTGCCAACAATTGGCTGATAGGATATTGAGGAAGTAATTTTATCCAAATAGCCATGCCGCCGGTAGGTAATAAATAGGTAGCATAGCGCCCTAACTTTTTTCTCAACAAGGCATCCAGGTAGTCCCGGCGGCTGTGGTATATTTTTTTTGCTTTTTTCAAATGTCTTTTTAATTCGCCCTCTTTTATCATGGCTGCCAGTGCGTTTTGCATATACCCGTCACCACCCACGTCAATAACATTGCGTAAAGCAGTACATTGGGTTATGAAATTTTGAGGAGCAACCATAAAACCGATTCGTATAGCGGGGTCTAACATCTTTGAAAAAGAGCCTATGTATATTACATTTCCAGTATGTCCTGCACTTGCTAACGGCAGATAAGGCGATGAGTGATAATGGTAATCATAGTCGTAGTCATCTTCAATGATAACAAACGAATACTCATTAGAAAGATCCAGTAATTTCATTCGCCTTTCTATACTAAGCGTAACAGTGGTAGGATAATGATGATGAGGAATGACATACACTGCATCAACTCTTTTTTTCTTACATAATTTTTCAATGGCATTTACATCAATACCATCATCATCCACATTTACCTCGATGATTTTTGTTCGGGTTTCCTTAAAGGCATTATTGGCAATTGGATAGTTAGGATTACCTATGATAATGGTTGTGGAATTGTTTAGCAATAACTGTGCTGAAAGATAAATGCTCATTTGAGCACCATGCGTAATCAAAATATTTTCCGGTATGGCACTTAATCCTCTTGTTTGTGACAGGTAAGCAACCAGTTCTTCTCTCAGCTTCAATGTTCCTTGTGCAGTACCGATATGTGCATCCTTTACGGCATGCTTACGGGATGTCAATGAACGATAGGTTTTTAAAAGGTTGTCAATGGGAGAGAGTCCTACATCTGGATGCCCATCATCAATAAGAATATCAGGTACAGATCTGCCCTCACCCATACTTTCCTTTTTCTCAACAATTCTGAACGGTAAAGTAAAATTATTCTTATAGGATTTTAATGGATCTGACCGACTCCACCTCTTAGGGTTTAACAAAGGTATCTCTTCTGATATCGCAACATGCTTTCGGGGAATAATCACAATCCAGTCTTGTGCATTCAATTCTTCATAAGCCGCTATGACCGTTTTTCGGTGAACCCCCAAAATTTTTGCAAGTTCCCTGCTGCCAGGAAGGTGTGTTCCGGCTCTTAATGTACCATTCCTGATAGCGTTGATAATCGATACGGCTATTTGTCTATAGATGGGGATACTGTTGTCATTATTAATAATCACTATTCTGTCAAATGGAAGCATCTGGACTACAATATTTGTTGAATCTGGATCATAAAGGTAGTCCATTTGGAAAATAAATTTGCGCCATAAAATACTTAGACAATGGATTTTACTATCAAAAAAGCAGGTCTTGATGATCTGGACACGGCCGCCGAATTGTTTAATCTTTATCGCATTTTTTATCGTCAGGCAGATGACTACGAAAGATGTAAAGCGTTCATTAAGGAAAGATTAGACAATGATCAATCCAACATCTTTATAGTTTATGCAGATGGTAAAGCGGTAGGGTTTGTACAATTGTATAAGCTGTATCATTACATCAGGCTCGCTAAGCAATGGCTGTTGAGCGATTTATTTGTTCATCCCGATTATCGGGGCAACGGACTTTCAGTAGCCCTGATAGAACGTGCTAAACAATGGTGCGCGGAAACAGGCGCCTGTGGCTTAATGCTAGAAACCGAAAAAACAAACACCATTGGTAACAAGCTGTATCCCCGCTGTGGATTTGAATACGATGCTTTACACAACTATTATTATTGGTGGAAATAAATTGTAAGATATAGAAACAAAATAAAACAGGGCAAAGTGGTAATCATTCCACTTTGCCCTATTGGGTCGCCCTGTCGGGACAATTTTCGAACCATTTCTTGGATGATTTGAAAAAATTGGTCAGTTCAAATGAGAACATTTTCAACTGACTATCAGTACGTTATTCAACGTATAAAGTTTTAAATTTAAAAATCAAATAACGCAAAAAATAAATGGTTCGAACTTTCATGCAAATTGGAGATTTTTGAATTTATGCAAATCACAGTCAAAGGCTATTCTATTATAAGCATGGCATTGAAAAACAACTGAGGCCCGACTCTGAAATTTGAACCAAATACGGAGCATAGCTATTCTTGGGTCACACGACGGGGGTACCCCAAATCTCAACAGAAATGTTGGCACACTAAATGACACAGTAAATAGATTGCTTGAACTCATCCCAACTTTCAAAACAGAACATGGATCTACAACAATGAATGCCCTCATATTTTCAATTGTTTTCATTATTCACTTGCCACTACAAAGAAGTTATTCCCTGTCTTTTTTAATAGTAAATCAGTTGCTCCAAGTAATTTCAAATGTTCTGTCTCCTTTTCAACAATCTTTTTTGAGATACCTGGTTGGACAACATAAATACTAAATTCAAGTTCGCAATAACCTGATGTTATCATATTCAATAACGTGTTCATTTCTTCATCCCCACCGGTTTCGTATCTAGTTGCTTTCCCTTGGTTAATACGTGAATTTTGACGTCTAACCATATGTTGCAGAAGCTCATAGGCGTTATGCCTCCAATGAAAGCTTCTTTGTGCTTGACCACACACTTCGTATAAGTCTTTTAAACGACGACCGCTTTGTGATTTTGATGAAAACTTACAATGATATAAATCTATTTTTATTCTGCTGTCTCCACCATCCCAAAATTTTATCGCTATAATATCACTCGCTTCATTGGCATCGTCGTCGTCAAATATTATTTTATAATCAGCATTAGATTTTAGCTTTTCGATAATATGAAATTGAATTGAGTCTGTTCTCTTTTCCAGTTTTTGTGATTCTTTCCGAATGTCTGTACCTGTCCACTCTAAGGGAAGTATTTTGGAGGTATCAAAAAGGTTGATTTTTCCTTTAAAAGGAAAGAAGATATTATTATACATTTTGGAATTGTCATGAAACCAAGTCACCGGAGGAAAATCATAAAATAATTCAGCTATATCTATTTCGTCTCCTTTGTAGGTAATTACAAAAGGCATAGTTCCAACTAATTCATATTTATAACCACGTCCAATCTTGGGATCTAATACCAGTTTATAGTCAATGGCATTCTGATTCGACTCAATCGAGAATTCGACATAATCACGGCCATAAGAGTTCAATTTAATATTATAATCAACCACCGGAATGCCTCTGTGCAAGGACATAGAGGTATAAGCATATAATTCTTCGTTCCATTTCATGGCAACAGGAACTTTATTTGCGGGGAGTTCTGTAATCAATTCTGGTTTCTGAATGAATTTAAAAATGTCTTGTGTATCGATAGAATCATCTAAGAGCTTGTTGCCAAGACTATCACACCATTCACAGAAATCAGGAATACTTTTCACCAATTTAGTCCAAACTCTACCTTTCGAGGAACAACCAATAGTGACCTTATCTCCATTTTCATAACCGACACCGAAAAGATTTGAACTGGATTTAGTATCCTTGTCCAATTCGTCCAGACCACTTACAATAGAATTCCCTGCATACATAGTGAAACTGATGGGACCATCTAAAGTAGACTTTAAACCTAAGTTAAATAGCTCCAATTGAAATACTCCATCCAGACACTTATAGATATCAGCCTCATTAAACAAACTTTTATTGGGGCCTACAATGGCTTCGGCAATTTTATCATGTGTTGTTCCATTATTTGTACTGTTTATATAGAGTAGTTTCTGTTCTTCGTTCAAGTATATTATATAGAGATCATATTGACAGTTTAACAAATCGTCTATTTTTCCCCATTTTACAGGATCAATTTTTTTTGCAACAATAACGAGTAGATTTTTTTCTTCATGTTCTACTGATACTGTTTCATATTTTTCGTCATTAAAACAAGATGTATAATTCTGTGGCTCCCAGTCGATCTCATCATCAAATAACCTGAAGACAACTGTGCTCATCGCAGGCGTTATATTTCGCAATGGAATTTTTGCCGGGATCTCAGCATCTGAAAAATTCTGAAAAAAGTCTTGTTCTTCTTTTACTGAGCCTATTATATCTTCATTCGCCATACTGATGATTTTATCCCAGTCCGAATCTTTTTGATATAATTTTTTTAAAGTCCCCTTAAGCTCCGGATCTGCAATATTGGCGACTATAGACGCATTGCCCAATTTTAATATTGATTCGCGCGTAAACCTTCCAAAGAACTGAAATGAGGTGGTGATGTTTTTATGCAAATCGTGCAATGCACAAATTTTTAACTGAGGAAGGTCAAATCCTTCTCCAAGCATATCTACACATACAATTATTTTATGTTTTCCCGCAATGATGTCGTCTAGTATTTTCTTGCGGATTGCCTGCTTAATACCGCTATGAATAAATACAGGGTTGTACTTCTGATATGGTTTGTAGATTTTTTCAAACACCTCTTCAGCTTTAGACATTGTATCCACCCTTGCCATCAGTATATGGTCGTATTTTTCCTCCATATCTTTTTCCAAAATGGAAATTGCCTTCTCTGCAATAAGTTGGTCAGATTTCAGTGGGTTAAATTCAAGAATAGGATGAAAAACAATTTGTTTATAGTAATTGTCTCTTTGAGCAAGTGAGAGGGGATAATCGTAAATTACCTTACCTTGTAAACGTTTCTTGTCATTTCTAAATGGAGTCGCCGTGAATAACAAAATAGGTTTATTAAAAGTTTCAAGTTGTACTTTGATGTTATTCCACTCTTTTGCCTGACTATGGTGTGCTTCATCCATAATTAAAAGATTGCACCAATTCAGGAATGATGCCTTTATTTTTTCATCACCACTCAATATTCCTGTAATTATTTGCGGAGTGGAAACAATTACATTTGATTCGAACAAACTGTCTGCATCCTCTATGCTTTTTATACCCGTTTTTAGAAAACCTATAACAGGATTTTTGGCAGAGGAGGAAACAATCTGAAATCTACGATCTTTTAGAACGCCCAGAGATTTGAATTTATTGAAAATCTGGGTTCTCAACGAGGCCGAGGGAACGATTACCAATAAGCCCTGACACTTTTCTGCTATAGTTAAGCACAGCATTGTTTCGGTCTTACCTGTTCCAGTAGGCATTACAACTACTGCGGGTTTGCTTGAAATGCTCCAATGAGAGAGAATGGAATGTAATGCACCAATTTGTGGAGGTCTAAGCCCAAATTGAGTGATATTACCGGTTTCATCTTTGACTTCCTTTTTGTAATTAAATTTCCCTTCCCAAGTCTGAAGGATATTTTTATGATCAGGAAGTTTTATATACTCTGCTTTCTTTTTACATTTCGAAAGAATTGCAATGGTCAGTTTTTCATACTCTTCAAGCAATGTGAATACGCCATCATAATTTTGTGGGATCTGGCTTTTAATTGTTGAAATAAAATACTTTGAACCATTTTCGGAAAGAAATTCATAACCTGAAAATGTACTTCCATTGAATTTTCTTATAATGCCTTGTTCAACTCCAATATAATATTCTTTTTTATTGCCGTTGATACTTTTTATATATGTACAATTGAAAGTAATTTCAATTTTTTCTTCCGGGAATAGACTGTTCATATTTTATGTTATATATAATGCGACTTTGTATTAAAATAATTATTTACAGGACTCAATAGCCAAAACATTCGTGACCAACCGTCTCCCCCTGTTTTGAGCGCCAATAACTACTATTACATATTGCAATAGCAAGCCCAGAAAGTAGTATAGGCTAATTGGCCATTGGCCTATTATTAAAACAGGTATGCCCAAGAATATCACAAACAGGACGCATAGTGATGTAAGGTCACGTGCCAACAAAAAGGCTCGATGACTATCGGATACTATCGTATTAGAACTGTTCTTTTTGTAAATTTTATACCATAGTTTATTCTGTTCTATTGGACTTTTAGGCAAGGAGCCATAAACGCTTTTCAATTTTGCTCGATCTATCCTTGTATCATTTTTGCTGAGTTTCGAAAACGCTTCGGAACCGGGTAATGGATTCTTCAATTTCCAGAAAACCAGTACAGCTTTTTGATGACTAGATATAAGCCCGTTTAGTAAAAATAGCAATAGAGGAGCTATTGAGACCCCCAGCACTTTGAGTATAAAAACAATGTCAACACCAGTTGTTAGTGTTTTAAAATATGCAGGAAATATCAATCCACATAAAATCAATATGTTCGCTGCCAGGAAAACCCACAGCTGGGGAACATTCTTTATTTTTAAGTTAGGTTCTTTCTCCATTTATATAATCTTTAGGTTAAAAAATGTACGGGTGTAATCCATCGGGAGTAATGATAGACAAGAATACCGGAAGCGGAGGATTTAGTTGTTCAAACTCGGCTTTATGCTGATATACACTAATCATGTCTTGTTGACTAAGCATATTCGGGCCCTCTGGATGAGAATGCCATTCACCAATATAACCAATCTGCCCCCCGGAGTTATTTTTGATTTCCCCGATTTCATCAGGTAACCCTTCGTGTCCCCGAATAAAGTGGGTTGCATCTGCCTTACTGTCTATCGGTGCACTGATGCAACCTGTTACATAGATTGTCTTTGTTTTATAATTGCAAATTCCAATAAATACGCCTCCGGTTTCATTTCTTCCTGCCTTAGAACATACCTGGTCTATTTGTTCAACAATTCCATCTTTAAATCGAACCGTCCAGTTGGGGTCGTTCAATGCTGACAACACTCTAAAGGTCTTAACGGATATAACCTGTGTTTCAATTGTATAATCCTGGGCTTCTACAATGCGACTCAAATAGATTTTCCCATCCTTCGATGAAGCCATCATTTCTCTTTTTAGCACTCCTGAAAAGTAGGAGGCATGAGAAGAAATCTTGTCGTCGGATAAAACGGTTGTTTCTGAATTACAACCGACACCTACCCGCACCGTTATGTTATTGCCATTAATCGCCAACTGCTCTCGCTGAAGCCAATCACTTACTTTCTTATCATGCGCTGACAGGCTATATAAATACACTTGTAGATCATCGATACGTGGATTTCTGTTTTCACCCTCCTTATATAGTACGCCCAAGTTCCCAAAATCGGATATTGACGCACTACCAATATTTCGCTCATCCATACTTTTGACAATAGCTAATTTATTGAAGAAAGCGTCTGATGCGGTAAAGTCTAACACCCAGTTGTATTTATCAAAAGTCTCTTTCTTGTCGATCAGCCCGTCTTTGAATGAAGGCCCACTATAAATTTTTAGCGTCTCATAAGGGTATATCTTTTTTATTCTTTCTGCTAATGCAGTGGCTTTGTTTTCTCCCTCATCTTCACCAAACAAGGCATGACGTACTAAATTATGTGGAGATATTTGATCTGGGTCTATAAGGGTTAAATTTGTTTGTCCGGAACGGGCAAGATGCATAACCACTTTGGAGCCCAAGGCACCACATCCAAACACAGCAATTCTTGAATTCACATCTATTTTGCAACCGGATATATGGCCTGCTTGTTGGATGGTCAAAGGCTGATTGTGCGATAGTAAATCGATGGGTATATTGTTTACAATTTTGCCATCTTTTACATCATCAACATCGACCCGGAAGCGTAAGTTTATAAATTCGATGTTGGAAGGATATCCAATTAATGGCTTAGGTCGCCTTATACCAACAATTACGGGAAAGTGAACAAATGAATTTCCATCACTTGTAGCAATAAATTCTTCTAATTGACTGTAATTTAGGCTATAAAAGTCACAGAAGGATTTAAACTCTTTCCAATTCCTCGGTAAATTAACATAGTACCCTTTGTTTACAGTATCTTCCTCATTCCATAATACATAGGCGTAATGATAATTTTTCCTGGTAACGTCTTCCTTGTCTTTTTTGCGTTCCTCATCAACTTCCTTGATCGTGGTCAAGACATTCCCAGCTGTAAGTGGTTTAATGAATTTATACGTGTACCTTTCCGCCTGCTTTGGACGTTCAAATAAAGCGACAGCAAGCTGTTCTTTAAAATGGAAGGCGTTATCGCCATTAACGATTCCCGTTAGTGTGTTATAGTCATAAATTATAGTACCGGTGTATCCCTCCAATCGCAACGGTTCAAATTGCTCACCATTTTCTGTCAGTTCACCTGTAGCAGCATCCCTAAGCCAATTGCTAATACGTATGATGAGATCCTCAATTCTTTTATTCGCATACCATTCATCTGCGTTACCCCTTACATAACAAAATCCTGAAGGCCGATTATTGACTGCTATGTATAAATGCGCAAGGTTACTTTTAGGAAAATCAAGCCGATCTGTAAATACTTTAGGTGCCGATAATGGATAATTTATCAAATCGAAAACCAAAATGATGTGCTCTTTTTCCCTGATATCTATATCTTCAAAATTACCCAGACTTGGCAAGTCAACACTAATTTCATAAGGCACAGCAATTCTGCCATTTCCCCAATCTAAGATTTGAAGCTTATGTCCATAAACTAACTCCAGTGATTTTAGAGAATCCCTAAGAGCGGGATTCTCTATATCATCAGAAAATACAGGTAAGCTGATACTAAACCTATCCATTTCCATATTTTGAAGCAGAGTTAACAGCGCCTAAACCAGCACCTCCAATCACTTTAGCGGCACCCTCCGATTGTTTCGGGTTCACAATTCCTTGTGTGGTCACCTCGAACACAATTGGTTGAGGAACTCTACTGACCACATTGTAGATAGCCGTGTTAAAAAAGTTGTATTCGGTAACTTTCTTAACATACTCACGTTTTGCTTCATAATGTGGGGGGTTGTCGTCATCGTCCACTATCTTTTTGCTTGAAGCAATGACCTTTGCGTTCCTTCTCTTGTAATCGAGTACTTCCAGAGAAGTTTTTTTAGGAATGGGATTTTCTTCCTGGGGTCTGTCATTAAAGAATGACCAGGAGCAATGGTGTGGTGAGAGAAATAAATCCCAATACAGCGCGTGCTCATTTTTATATTTCTTGGTTTTTTCTAAAATGATGCACCAAGACGTATGATCAGAGTCTCCTCCAAACATTGCAAGGGTTGAGAAGCCTTCCTGGTAAGGGCTATTTTTGAACCTCGCTTGGAAAACGATACTGGTGGAATTCTTTTTGTCATCACCAAGAGCTTCAAGGTGTTCTTTAAAAGGAGCGTGAATGAAAATCGAAAAGAGCGATTGATCTCTATCATTGAAACGTGTGACAATATCACCAGGTGTAGCTCTTAGGTGATCTAAATCCTTGTAATCGGCGTTTCCATCATACCCGATAATTTTGATCCTATTTCCCGGATTGTCTTTCTTTGGATCACCTTTCCGGTGAAGTGCAAGTCTACGTTCAGCTTCTTGCTGATATGCGTCTTCATCTTCATTTGAATGTTGCTCGGCAATCATTGGGGAGAACCACATGGTATCGACGCGGATTAGCCCTTCCTTTTTGTCTGCTTCGGAATATTTTTCCGGCGCTCCTTGGTAGAAGTGCTTTTTGAAACCTCTACAGTGATCTTGGTCACCGTGTGTCAATATAAATACATCAACATATGGAATCCCATTGTTGTACTGTACACTCTTTAACAGATCCTTTTTGACATCATAAGTGTCCTCATTATCACAATTCCTGATATTACAATCAACCAGAATCGTAGTTTTGTCCTGTAACGTAATTAAGGACGTGTCTCCATTACCCACCGGGTAATACTTAAGAGTAGCATTATTAGCCATTTTTCTTTTAATTTTTTGTATTAAAACCTTATTGTAATCAAACAACACTCTCATTCCTTACATGAAGGAATCAGCTCCAGCGGAAACATTAGGAAAGCTGGTTATTGTTGTTAATCCGCTTAGGTTAGAGAAAAGAAAAGGACAATAATGCTTGCACAAAAAACAAGTTTGTTTACTTTTGTGTTGTCGAAATGATAGTTATCATCATTTATCTCGTCTCCAACCTCGGAGATTGAGTGATATTCTAAGTATAGTGTAAGAGGTAGCTACTCTTACACTATACTTTTTATACCACCTAATATTTTTTATTATTTTTTACCCCTTTCTCAAATATTCCACCTCCTTTTTTAAATCAATAATTGTTTCGGCTAATTCTTTCCCGGCTTTTAAATATTCGGTAGGGAACTCTTCTTTTAATTCTTCCATTAACAAGTAGTACACCGGTTTAAGCATTATCTTAAAATCGTCGTTTTCTGGCTTTTCGAAAAATGCTAAAGCTTCATGCAGTTTGTTTTGAGCGATTAACAATAAGAAATAGTCAACCAGCGCAGATAAAGCTTTTTGAAAATGCCTACTATTTCTTCCCTCGTCGGTAAAAGTTTCGAATAGCTCACGAGTTTTATTGATTATAATATTAATGGAATCGGATACCTCTCCGTTCCATAACAATATTTTAGCATACAAAAACATATAGCTAATACTTTCACTATTATCTTCTTTGTACTTTTCTAAAAGCTCTCTAACAAATAATTTCTTGTCCTTTCGTTTTGCGTTGTAAATACTTTCAATCCAGCAACCTACAACAGAATGTTCTCCCAACTCAACAGCCTTTTCAAACATTTGATCCGACTTTTCAAAATCTTCCATTATGCTGTAAAGATGCCCAAGATGATGAGCTGATTCTGGATCGCCAAGACTCAATCCTTCGTTAAATGTTTCGATAGCCTTGTCAAGCTCTCTCTTTTTTAAATATAATTTACCTAGCTCACTAAATCCATCGATCTGCTCCTTTTCAATCACCTTTTTGAACTGTTCCTCTGCCTTTTTAAAACTAGGCCGCTTTTGCATCAAATAGAATCGTCCCAGGTTAATATTACTACCTTTCTCATTGGCAGCTACTGCGTCAATCAGTACTTTTTCAGTATCTTTAACCCTGCCAAGTCGTGTTAAAACCTTAGCCAGTTTAGTGAATGCACCTTTTTGATTGAATTTAATTGCTTCCCTGTAATACTTCTCGGCATTTTCCAGATCTTTTAGTTTCAGGTAAATATTCCCTAAGGAAATTAACGATTGTTTGAAGTTCTTAGTGACAGCCAACTCATGGTATTTGATTGCTTTCTTATAATCTCCTCCTCTTCTATATATCTCTCCAAGTCTATTGGCAGCATAAGGATGTGGTTGGGGTAGTTCAAGGCACTTTTCGTATAATTCTATAGCCACTTCCTTATTCTCCAAATGAAAGTCATATATAATAGCGAGCGATATTAATGCAAGAGGATTTTGATTTTCCAATGCTAAAGCGGCTTCTGCAGCTTTCAAAGCCTTATTGAACTCTCCTTGCATAAGATATACTGATGTAGCCAACATGAAGTAATCAATATTCTTATTGTCAACATCATCTAACCTTTTGATAGCTTCGTCTAATTTCTCTTCCTTTACCAATTTTTTGACCTCAGACAATGCGTTCTCACCATTTGTCTTGGTGTTTTTTAGGAGTCTATTGGGAAGGACCGAATTGGTAGTTTTAATTAACTCCTCCTTTAACGTGTCAGGGATATTTTCACATGAAAGGAATGTATTACCCATATCAATAGCCGCAATAGCATCGTATTTGCCATCTTTCAGGTTACTGATGTGTTTTCTTAAACGTTTAGCCAACTCACTTTCATCGCACCAGGCGTCAAAAAAACGAACCAGCCATTTTACATTTTCCTTATCGTGTGCTCTGCCAAATCTCATCAGGTACCAGATATTCATAAACCTTTCTTTAATCCGGTACAGATGGTTCTTCGTTGAGGTTGGTACCTTTTCGACAAGTTGGTTTTTTTCTAAGTATGATAGGATTGATGAGATATTTTTGCTTTCCAACCTGGTTCGTTTAGCTATTTCTCTCACAGATATCGCATCCCATTTCCTCGCTATAGCATCAACGACCTTTTGTTGTTGAGTTGACAACTGGTCTAATTCAGATTTGTATAGTAACGTCAATGTGTCTATCAGGAGGTACAGATCTTTGATAGCCTTGCCATTTTCGTTATCCAGGAAAATCTGGAAAAGGTATGATATTGTTCTAGGCACACCTCCTGTCAACCTTCGCAAAGCTTCCACTCTTCCTGGAAAATTAGCAATTACGTCTTTAATCTGCTGCTCTTCTCCATACTGTTGTCCAATTTTAATCAGCAGCTTTTCACATTCTTCCTGAGTCAAACTATCTAATTGAACTATGTTGAAGAATTTGTAAAAGGAATCTCCGAAGTCTATAGTACCATCATTATATGAAGTAGATGATCCGATTACCCGGAGAGGTGAATTGGAGGTGAAGATTTTCTTAAAGCGCTTTTTTTCGTCTTCAGAAAGCTTCTTCAGGAAAAAGTTTATGTTCTCTATAAATAGAATAGCTGTTTTGTCTTTTGAAATTAAAAAGTCTTGCAGGAGCTTTAAGGATTCTTTTTCATATTCATCATCTGACTCTATTATGTTCTCTAGTTTAGCAGCCAAGTTTTCTTTATAGAAGTTGTCCTCAATTCCTATCGCTACAGCCTCCCATAAATTGGTTAAGTCAGATAAATTATATTGTTCTTCCGAAAATAAAATTGGTATATACCGTTTAGATAAATGTTTATCATCCAAAATGGCATAGCTGAGACGGTGCATTAATGTTGTTTTACCAGCCCCTCTTTGTCCAATTACGATTATGTTTTGAATGTCGCTAATGGTCTTCGATTCCACTAGTGAGGTTTTAATGTTATCAAATTCGTTTATTCTGACAACAAATCCATCTACTATGGCAGACTTTGACTTGCTTCCTGTATTGTTCCTTAAAAATATATCCTGATCTTCCATTTCTGTATAACGATAAATTTCTCGTCAAATATACAAACGATTTTTTTATCGTCAAAACTTTTAGCGATTTTTTTATCGTTAAAATAGCAGGCCTTGTGATTTGCCAACAGATTCTTCACCATCGAATTAAAAAAAAGTAACTCATTTAGCTATTCGTGCTGGGCACAGGGGTTCGTCCAAACAGCTTTTAATTAGTTCATTAAACGATTACTCTTCGGTGCACTGATTTTAAATTCTTTGAAAGTCTCAAAGAAATACCAACCTTGAAGTCAAACAAACACATTATATCATATGAAAACAGCTTATCTATATATCCGTGTAAGCACTGATGAGCAAAAGAAAAAGGGATACTCCCTGCCAGAGCAGGAGGATCGGTTATTGAAATATTGTGAGTACAACAATATTGAAGTTAAAGGCATCTACCGCGAAGATTGCTCAGCCAAGACCTTCAACCGACCTGAATGGAAAAAATTAATGAAAGCGATTAAAAACAAGTCATCAAAGGAAGACAGACATATACTTTTCATTAAATGGGATCGATTTAGCCGGAATATTGAATACGCCTATGAGATGCTCGGTTTACTTCGAAAATACAAGACAACAGCAATGGCCATTGATCAGCCTTTGGATCTTTCGGTACCTGAAAGTACAGTCATGCTTGCCGTTTACCTTTCCGTACCGGAAGCTGAAAACAGCAGAAGGGCTCTGAATACTGCAGCCGGTATTCGCAGGGCAAAACTGATGGGCAGATACCCCAACAAGGCTCCTTTAGGCTATATCAATGTAACAACAATAGAAGGAAAGAAAATTATTGCCCTTAAGCAACCGGAAGCAAACATTTTAAGATGGGTCTTCCAGCAACTCGCTAAGAATATCCATAGGATAGAGGAAATTCGGAATATGGCTCGTGATAAAGGTCTGATGTGTTCAAGGTCATATTTCTTTAGGTTTATACGTAATCCCATTTACTGTGGCCTCATTACAATAAAATTTAATTCCGGAGAATGTGATCTTGTGAAGGGAACACATAACCCTATAATATCCGAGGCACTGTTTTACGAGGTTCAGCGCATTATCACAACAAAAAGGAAAGTTACTGCTAAAGAAGACTTCCTAAAAAATACTTTCTTTTTACGAGGAGTCTTAGAATGCCCTTATTGTGAACGAAAACTCAGCGGAAGCTTTTCCAGAGGTTCAACGAAGAGATACCCCTACTACCATTGTCATGGAAGATGCAAAACAAGGATCAATGCCACTTTTCTCAATGATCGCTACCAATTTGAACTTCAGCGATTAGCACTTTCAGATAAGGCGACAGATCTTTTTAGTCTCGTTTTGGAAGATTGGAATGCTAACACACTTAAAACGGCACACGTACAGAACCGAAATATTGTGGTAAGAAAACTAAACGAACAGGAATCAATTATGTCCCAAGCCCGAAAGTTGTTCGTAGTTGGAGCTCTGAAACCTGATGATTACAGTAATTTAAAAAGGGAGTTTGAAGCTAATGCCAAATGCCTGCGAAGGGAATTGCTGGATATTAATATAAAATTAGAAAGCATTGACCGACAAAGCCAAATAGGATCCAAATCATTCTTAAATATTTTACAGGGATTTTCAGGGTTGGATTTATCCGACAAAAAGCATCTTGTCAATCTGATCCCACCACTCAAGGTCGATTTCAAAACAGGCAACATGACACTGAGACTAAACAGCGCATTATCAAAAATATTATTAACAAAAAAACAGATATTAAAATAATAAAGATGAACTTTATAGACAAAAGGGTTTCTATCAAACAGGCAATTGAAATATTGACACAAAATGGTATCCATGTGGAAGAAGACGAAGCTACTTTAATATTAGACTTTCTCTATCTTATATCAAAGAATCACAAAGAGCCAAAGAAGGTGGAAGCATCAGAACCTTAAGAGGATATCGAACTGTTTGAAAAACACTCTAAACAGAAGACAGCAGCAGTTTTTCAGAAGATTCAAGGCTAAAGTTCACGCGAATTTTGAATATAAAATCGAACTATAAATGACTCGACGGCAACGGCTTGAGTCACAGATTCTTATTGGCATAAAAAAAGGAGACA
>CAZRYS010000015.1:0-123532 GCA_964604365.1 uncultured Terrimonas sp. | reverse complement strand
CATCACTACCAAGATATATACCCCTTTTTGAGTAGTAATCGTCCATTGGTGCCATACCATCAGGGTCTATAAATCTAATCGGATTATTGAACGCATAATTATATGGAGAGTGTCTTCTCATCTGATCCGCCAATGGATCCACCACATGCCATCTCCCAATCTGCGCATCATACATCCTCGCTCCATAGTCCAGCCATTCTAACCCGCTACCATCACTGAACTCTTTCCGCTGTTCTTCTTTGCCGTTGTATTTACGTTTATTCTCTGCTATACCATTCAACGCCTTACTACTTATCCCCGCCATTGTGAGTCCGAACGGATAATAATGCGTTTCTTCCAGGATAGGACCTTTGGTGTGGGTTACCTGCAGGTTGTCAAAGAGCACTTCTACCGGACTTTACTTCGTAACACTCATTTTTATGTGGTCTCAGTGAGGGCTTCGCCGTTCATTACTCACGTAAATATACACATATCCATTCTTGGTTACTGCTTTATTTACAAGATCGGTATGGGTTTTAACAGTTCCTGCAGTGCCTACTTTGCTGAACTCACTTTTTACTACCCGGAACTGCTCATCAAACAATATATAGTTGATATAGGCTTTGGGTACGGTGGGTGCGGCGGCGGCATTGGTGGTTTGGCTACCATTGGCAGAGGTAGGGTTTTCGAGTGTTACTTTCTTGAGCTTATTACCGGCGGCATCGTAAGTGTAAGTGATGGAACCCTTACCCGTTACCGTAACCTTAAGCGGCAGGTTCAGGTGATTATAGGTAATGGATTCTATCTCTTTGTTGTGATCATATTTTATGCTGCCATTCTCATCATAGCCATAGTCGCGTACCCAAAATTTATTTTTTGCTTTTTTTGAAATAAGGGAATTAACTGTCACAGAAATGTATGTTCTGAACAGTTGATGTTTAAACAAGGAAGGAGGAAAATTTAAGGAGGAAAATTTGTTGACAAGCAGTTACAACCTGATCGATCTGGTTGCTGCTATTACACCCCTTCAGGGTTGTGATTGTAGTAAACATTTCGTTATAATCATTTCATCCCTCCGGGATTTCATCTCTGATTTGAAACGCCTTGACGATAGCCTTAACCTTCCAATGACAAATTATTAAATACTTGCCCGCTACTAATATCAAGGAACTATAGTTGAGAGCACAGTAATTCTACAGTTAATATCAAGGCATTCCAAAAATCGGCCGTAATCGTCTACGCCTGAGGCGAGACAAGTTTTCGGGTGGCTTTTTGCTTTACTTTTTTCCACAAAAAAGTAAAAAAGAAACTGTAGCGGAATTAATATTTCAGCAGACAGCTTACCAAAAAACACCTTTCTCTGTTGTAGAGCTGGTTTGGCACTTGAGATTTCATCACGATAACAAACCATATCCATATTTCATAAACCCTGAATGGTCTCATACGATGATTTGCTAACACATGATTAGTCGCTGCAACTCCTACAGATAATAAAGAACATTACCTGACACTCAAAAAGAAAAAGGAAGCATATGCCTCCTTTTCCTTTTAATACAACACCACGCAAAACCTAATTCTGTTCAGCAAGAGGATTGTAAAGTATTTCATTCTCTGGAATCTGTAATGTCATACTTGCAACAGGATAAGTAGCCTTTGTTACATGATTGGCAGAACTAGTTCTATCAACCGGAATATTCCAACGTTTATTATTGTAAAATTCACGACCACCTTCACCCCATAACTCTATTCTTGTTTGTAATTGCACCATTTCCAGAGCGCTCAGTCCAGCCATTCCAGGATAAGTATCGCTGGTTAAAGGTGTACTGCCAGTACGTGTACGGGCCGCTAACAAAATATCAAGAGTTGCTTTGGCTGCAGCTTCACTTACACCTTCGGCTTCCGCTTCTGCTTTCATCAATAACACTTCTGAAGCACGCATATAGAATGCGGTAGAAGCTCCCACTTGTTTTTTATCGGTACCACCTAATGGGTGTGTGGCCGCAAATTTCACATTTGTGTAGGTAGGAATAAAGGCAACATTGCTGGCAGTAGGATATGTGTAATTGCCCAGTGCTGCTTCGGAAAATCCGTCTTTACGATAGTCCTCATCTGCCATAGCTTCATACAAACGATTATCAATCCTTTTATACGCTCTACTCATACCTCCACTACCTTCTCCAAAACAGTTCATATAGGTGGTGAAGTGAGTGTTTGCTTGTCCGAGAGGAAACCCTAATATCACTTCCGGATTTTGCGCATTGTTTAAAAAGCCGTTTGTTTCAGGAAGGTATTCGGGAGCGGCTGCTGTACCTGTGTTTTTGCCACCATACTGCGCCTGGCTCATAAATGTTGGATAGTTATCCAGGATATCATTACAAGCTGTAAGAGCCGCGGGCCAATCTCCAGTCCAAACGGAGACACGGGCCAATAAAAAATTAGCAACGCCTAAATCGATATCAGTCGTACTGCTGGTATATCCGATACCCGCTTCGGTCAACAATCTAACTGCATCATTCAAATCCTTTTTAATGAAAGTATAGGTATCAGCAGAAGAAGATCGCGCCTTTTGTGGTTGCAACGGATCAAATATTTCATACAATGGTACGCCCAACTTGCCACTGCCTCCCAGTAAATAAGCATCCTGGTAGTTTTCCATCAAGCTATTATAGCCCCAGGCTCTCACAACCAGTCCCCTGGCTTTAAAATCTTTCAACGCAGGATCCGCAGCCAACAATTCGTCAGTGAAGTACACCAACATTTTATTCGCTTCTGTAATACAGTGCCAGGCATAATTCCAGTAATTGAGGTTTTTACCTGAAGGGGCAGAAATGAAATCACCCAGTTGATATTCGATGGATCCCCACAACACATTCAATCCTTCCTGATCCCCTAGTATCATGTCATTTCCTTCAAGGCTACGGCTTACGTCTAAACCTTGATTAGTGTAATACATATCTGCCACACCTGTACGGGTACCACCCTGGTTGTTAAAGAGCAACGGCATATTGTTGGCCATCCCTCTGAATACCAGTCGTATTTTTCCTGTATCGCCGGATGCCAGAATATCTGCAATCTGCTGATCCGTGATATTGTTAGGAGGTGCAACTTCCAACTTTTTTGAACATGCCGCCATACACAACATGACCAAAGTGGCAGCACCCAGTATATACATTTTCATATTTTTCATCTTTAATCTTGATTAGAAATTAACATTGATACCAACAGACATTGTACTCATAGGTAAATACACTGCTGCACCTACTTCCATACCGCCTACCAACGACATACGGGGGTCGATACCAGAATGACTGGTGAACATGGCGATATTATCTGCCGATACATAAACCCTTATATTCTTCGCTTTTATTTTTTCAGCAATAAGATTGCTAATGCTATAGCCTAATGTAAGGTTCTTAATATTCAGATAAGAGGCATTGAACAACGCCATATCCGTATATTGCCAGCCTCCAATAGTTGAACCTGCCGTATAGTTGCCATCTCCATAGAAAGTCATTGGGAATTTAGCTCCTGTGTTTTCTGGTGTCCAGGTATTGCCAAGCAATTCACTTGACAATGCATTTCCAACATTTCCCGACCTATATAAGTGGTTGGCATACTCCACACTTAAAAACTTGCCACCTAGCTGATAGGCCAGCATCGCCATAAAATCAAAGCCTTTGTATTGCAAGCTGGTAGTAAAGCCGCCAATCCATTTTGGTATCGCACTACCCATTTCGTACCGATCTGCTAAGGTGTGATTGCTCGTACTAACAATTGATCCAATTTGACTACCTCCAAACCGACCATTGTCGTGATCTGCTTGCGTTACTGTATGATGGTACAATGGCAGTCCTGTATTTTGATCCACCCCTGCATACTTATACAAATACAGGTTGTAGTAATCTTCACCTTCTCCGCGCAAATACATAATTTGTCCGCTACTTGTAGCACCACCGCTGGCAGCTCCCCAGCCATCTATGTCTCCTGTAAAATTACCGCCCAATGCCGCAGATTTCACACTTTCTGGAACTTTCATCAGAATAGTTCTGTAATGCGTGCCATTTAAACCAATGTTCCAGCGAAGATTTTTATTTCTAATCACATCTATATTTACCTCAACCTCTACCCCACGATTCTTAACGGTTGCACTGTTTTGCCTTAAAGACGGCTGCCCCAAAGAAATCGCTATAGGCTGTGTAAAAACGGAGTTCCCGGTCGTTTTATCATAGAAGTCAACAGAACCATTGATTCTCCTGTTCCAGATAGAAAAATCTACACCGGCGTCAAACACATTTGTATTCTCCCAGGTGATATTTCTGATTACAAATTCACCCTGTGACAACGTATACCTTTCAGGTACACCCGTTCCGTTCGAGGATGTTGTATAGACAGCACCATAGTTCCACATTTGATATCCTGCATAATTGGCGATACCACTTTGGTTACCAATCACACCATAACTGGCTCTGACCTTCAAATCATTCAACCAACCAGTCGTTCCTTGCATAAACTTTTCTTCAGACAAACGCCAACCGGCGCCAACAGACCAAAAGTTGCCCCAGCGATTAGTTGCATCCCTGAATTTGGAAGAGCCATCTCTTCTGGCAGAACCTTCCAGAAAATATTTATCATCATAATTATAACTTACCCTACCAAAATAACTTTCCATGGCAACTTTATCTATGCCTCCACTAGGAGCAGAAAACGGAGCACCATTAGAATTGTACCGAGCCACAAAGTTGGCATATCCAATAAAGTCATCTACCAACACGTTCGCAGAGTTATAGTTCAGTAGGTCACTGTTCCATTCGTAATATTCATGCCCTGCCAATGCTGTTATAGAATGGGCGCCAAAACTTTTATTCCAGTTCAATAGCTGCTGCGTATTAAATACACCTGTATTAGAATAAGTACGTCCCAACGCACCTACATCTTTTACTACACCGGTAGTAGAAGTACCATAACGCAAACGATTTTCAGAGAACCGATCGTAGGAGATATTAGCAGTAAAATTTAGCCCTTTCAAAAAATTAATTGTTGCATATCCCTTCAGGTTCAAATCATGCGACTCCCGCCTGTCAATATCACTATCCAACAACTTAATCAGGTTGGTAAGATACAGTGGCTGATTGGTCGTTCCATTGGGAAATTGAGGGTGCACGCCGAGTGGAGTGTAAGTCACGTTCGCATTGTCATGCACCCTGTCACTACCATCAGCATTTTTTAAAACATTACCCTGCAAATCGCGGGCAAATAATGGAATCAACTGGTTTTGTCCGTTGGTCCAACGAAACACGTTTTGCTGAACAGTTCCCGGGTTACGACCGAAACGAGTAGCAGGAGACTGGGTATTACGGAAGGTATAGCCCATATTGGCTCCAATTTTTAACCAATCGGTAAGTTGTGCGTTCACATTACTTCTTACATTATATCTCTTGAATTTAGAACCTCTGATATAAGAAGGATCTTCCAGCATCCCCATGGAAGCGAAATAATCCACTTTATCAGTTCCGCCACTAGCTGTCAGGGTATGCTCCTGGCGGAACATTTTTTCGAAGAAATAATTTTCGTATGACCCGGCATCATATAATCGTCTGGCATTCGGATTTAACTTACCATCAGGGTTCACCAAATAAGCTCCGGACATAGTTGCACTGGCATTGGCACTACCTTTACTTGGGTCATCCACACCTGTAAGTGTATACACAGCGCCAGGAACATCATACAACATAAAATTCCCCAAAACGTTTCTGGAAAATTTGGTTGTGGATCCGGTATAATCAAACAAATGTGCGCTGGCAAAATTTGCGGCATCTTCGTGAGACATGTTGGGGTTTTTTACATTTGTATTGTATTTGCCATTAGTGGAAGAAGTGCCCTCATATCCATATCTTACCGAATTGTAGATTGCCAACCATGCATGTTCGTAAATGTCTTTTGCATCGCTTATCCTGTCATATCGAAGATTGCCAAGATAGTTATAGCCCATGCGGGTGTCTAAAGAAATATTGGTTCTTCCTTTGGTTCCTTTTTTTGTAGTAACCAATAATACACCATTGGCACCCCTGGAGCCATATACTGCAGTAGAAGCAGCATCCTTCAATACGCTGATGCTTTCTATATCTTTAGGATTGATAGAAGCCAATGCATTGGGATACTCAGTAGGCACGCCGTCAATAACAATCAATGCGTTGGAACTGTTCTGACTTGCAGAACCCGCCCCACGCAACCGGATACCCATATCCAAACCCGGCTGTCCATCGATAGAAGATACTTGAACCCCCGGTACCACACCTTCAAGTGCTCTTGTAACAGTTGAATTGGCTTGCGTAGACAATATTTTAGAACTTACAGTACTTACCGCACCCGTATAATCCTTTTTTCGGGCTGTACCATACCCAATTACCACCAGTGTATCCATAGCCGATTCAGCCTCAGCCAACCTAACTGTTATGTTGGTTTGATTGCCCACGGCAATTTCCTGTGTAGCAAAGCCCACAAAACTAAATACCAGCACAGCCCTGTCGGGAGTTGTAATCTGGAAAACACCATCTTCAGCCGTTGTTGTACTGGTTTGGGTTCCCTTAACGGATACAGTGACACCTGGTAGCGGATCTCCGCTGCCGTCCGTGACCCTTCCTGAGATCTGTTTCTGTGCAAAAGCGGTGATACACCAGCTCAGACAGAATGATAGCATTAATAGCAGTCTTCTCTTCATTTTGGTTGGAGTTTAATTATTAAATAGGTGAATGATTACTCGTTTGATATTTTTGCGTTGTATCTGGGACAATTACTTTGTACAAGAATTAATTTTTCAACACCAATTTAAAAGCATCTTGTTGTTGAATATAGTAGCTGCGGAGCTGCAGGGCATAGGAGAGGCGATTCATTGGCGTTAAAATTAATTAGTGCAATCGTTATATAGCAACTGGGTTGCCCTAAATGAAATTAGGTGTAAAAGTACTGCAAAACTTATGCTTATATAGCTAAAAAATATGCTTTTATAACATCCCTGTAAATGTCAATTACAAGATAAGTTTCAAAAGCATATTTAACTGAAGAGATTAACGTATGCGTTCCCTTACTAAATCTTTTACTTTATCCGCAGGTATCCGCTCCTGTTGCATTGTATCCCGGTAACGAATGGTTACGGTATTATCTTCTTTCGTTTGATGATCAATTGTAATGCAAAACGGTGTACCTATGGCATCCATTCTGCGATAACGTTTTCCTATGGCATCCTTTTCTTCGTAAAAGCAATAAAACTCCTCCCTACATTCCTTCATAATCTCCCGTGCAATCTCCGGCAAGCCATCTTTTTTAGTAAGCGGCATAATAGCCAATTTAATCGGCGCTATTTTGGGTGGAATACGCAATACCGTTCTGGTATCGGTACTACCATCTTCTTTATTGATGGTTTCCTCTTCATAAGCGTTGGACAGCACCAGCAAAAACATTCTGTCTAAACCAATGGATGTTTCTACCACATACGGCACATAGTTGCCATAAGGCTTGCCCGTTGTCGGGTCAACATCATTGTCAAAATACTGAAGTTTCTTTTTACTGTATTCCTGGTGTTGGCTCAAATCAAAATCGCCACGACTATGTATACCCTCTACCTCTTTGAAACCGATAGGAAACTCAAATTCTATATCACAGGCTTCTTTGGCATAGTGCGCCAACTTAACATGATCGTGGTAGCGATATTTATCAGCAGAAAAACCAAGGGATAGATGCCAATTAAGCCGGGCTTCTTTCCAATACTTATACCATTCTCCTTCCGTGCCAGGACGAACAAAAAACTGCATTTCCATTTGCTCAAATTCCCGCATGCGGAATATAAACTGCCGGGCTACAATTTCGTTCCGAAATGCTTTTCCCGTTTGTGCGATACCGAAAGGTATTTTCATACGGGCGGTTTTTTGCACATTCAGGAAGTTCACGAAAATCCCCTGCGCTGTTTCCGGGCGGAGGTATACAATATTATCCTCTTCACTACCTGATGCCACGGCACCAAACTCTGTCTTAAACATCAGGTTGAACTGGCGGATATCCGTCCAGTTAGCGGTACCACTCACACTACACTTTATCTTGTTGTCGTCGATTAGTTTTTTCAATCCGGCAAAGTCTGCTGCAGCTTCCAGCCTGGTCATCACT
The DNA here is from genome assembly GCA_964604365.1 of uncultured Terrimonas sp. Classification (GTDB taxonomy): domain Bacteria; phylum Bacteroidota; class Bacteroidia; order Chitinophagales; family Chitinophagaceae; genus Agriterribacter. The sequence continues at coordinate 115,396 of CAZRYS010000015.1, read as the reverse complement.
TCTACCAGGGCTTCCCCTTCTTCCTTAGACAAAGTTTCAGCATATGCCTCTATCAAATGATCAACGCGATAACGCTTTTTACTATCCTTGTTGTCAATCATCGGATCACTGAAATTGTCCACGTGCCCGGACGCTTTCCAGGTAGTAGGGTGCATAAAAATAGCCGCATCCACTCCCACAATATTCTCATGCAGTTGTGTCATGCTTTTCCACCAGTAATCCCTGATATTCTTTTTCAGTTCACTGCCCCAAGGACCATAGTCGTACACAGCACTCAGCCCATCATATATCTCACTACTCTGAAACACAAAACCATATTCCTTAGCGTGGGCGATAATCGCCTGAAACTTATTATCATTTGTAGCCATAAGGGCGCAAAGATAATGATAAAACCATGACTAAAAACAAGCCAAAAAGGGTACGCAACGGGCTGAATCTAGAGGATTTGTGCCCGTTGCTGGCTTTCCATCATCCGGGCTGTAATTTCCCGGGCTGAGTAAGGGAACCGGATATCAATCGGGTTTGTTGTTTCGTACCATTTTTCAAATACACCTGAAAAATTTTCCGGCAATTCGGGTAAGGTTTTCACTCCCAGCTTTTCTAAAGCGGCGGCATTACATTTTTGTTCATATTGCCCCTTTATCGGCATTACCATCATTTTTTTCCGCAAATGCAAGGCTTCTGCCGGTGTTTCGAAACCAGCTCCACATACAATGGCTGAACAATTGATCAGGCTTTCATTGAAGGCGTTTTTACCCACAGGAATAAAAGTGAAATTTTTCTCCTTCGTTATCTTTTTCGCTTCTTTAGAAAACACCTGAAAATTGTACTTATCCAGGTTAGAGAAATATTTTTTTATTTCACAATCGCAGTAAGAAGGCAGGTATACCGTAATATAGTCTTGCGTCGTTGGCCGTGCCTCCCATATCTCGGTTTTAATCACTGGCGGCAAAATAAAATCATCATACTGATCGAAATGTAATCCGACATAACGGGTAGCCCGTGCATAATTTTTCAAAATCCATTCTCCTACTGTACTGGGCTTTGCCGGACGAGGCGTATTATCTGACATAAAACTGGCCTGGTGACCGAAATTCACAGAGGGTACTTTCTTTTTTTTGCATGCCAAACTGGTAATACATTCGAAATCGTTTATCACCAGATCATATTTCTCCACTGGCAGTTCATTTACTTCCTTCCTCAACTGCAATGGAGCTATTTTTTTCACCATCGACATATAATCCAGACTGCCTTTACAGGTATAAAACAAACTCAAACCTTTACTCCGGTATTTGATAGGTGCATCCAGTTCGAGGGTACTATTGGCGCCGCTCAAAAACAAATCAACTTTTCCGTACTCCTGCAAATAGGGCAACAATTCCATTGCCCGACTAATATGTCCATTACCGGTAGCTTGAATTGCATAAAATATTTTCATCGTATTTCTGGATTATATTTTATTCTGGCGTTAGTGTACTTAATCTATTAAATCAAAAATTCTACAATGGGTGAACTCTCATTGTCCATTAGACTGCCAATGACTTTATATAATAACTTATTTCGTCTGTTATCACATTGGGTTGAGGTGTGTCTTTTTCTATTTTCACTTCCGGGAAAGCAGCTTCGTCATACTCAAATATTTTCCACTCCTTTTTGTAGTATTCCAGTGCTGTGCAGTTTTCAACCCAATCACCACTGTTCAGATAGGTAACAGAACCATGTTCATTTACTACTTCTCTTTTTTGAGGTTTGTGTACATGACCACAAATCACGTAGTCATACTTTTTCTCTATCGCCAGTTCTGCTGCTATTGCTTCAAAATCGTTTACTTTGGCAACGGCTTTGTTAACACCTTCCATCACACTTTTAGAAAGCGAGATCCGCTCTCTCCCCAATGCTTTTAAAATAGAATTGATTAGCCGATTGGTTAGTATGAGTAACCCATACCCGCTACTGCCCAGTTTTGCCCAAAACCTGGCAGATCCTTTTGTCGTATTATCAAAAACGTCCCCATGAAATATCCAGGTCATTTTATTGTCTATCTCCAATACCAGTTTATCGGTGAGCATAAAGTTTCCCAACCGCAGATCGGAATAACGACGAAATGCTTCATCATGATTTCCTGTGATATAAAAAACACGGGTACCGGAAGAAATGCAATTGATGATCTCTCTGATCACATTCATATGTGATGCGGGGAAATAACTTTTACTGAACTGCCAGCCATCAATAATATCTCCATTGAGGATAAGAATGGAAGGAGCAATACTTTTCAGGTATGCGGTCAACTTTTTGGCCTGACAGCCATAGGTCCCAAGGTGAGTATCCGATATAACCGCTACATCAACGGGTCGTTTTTCCATTGAGGATGAGTTTACCAAAACTACCCCGCAAGTATTACCCGAATATTAAGGGGAGGTTAAGAAAAGATGAAACAGTGTATATTAATTTCAAAACTTGTTAAAAAAACCAATATCAATTCCAGTATATATTCATATTTTTATTCTTCTGTTTCTGGAACTCTTCGTAAATGTCCCTTTGATAACTTGTTTTCACGAACTCTAGGAAAAAACACCAGAATTAATCTAGTATTCATACATATTTAATATTGTGTTTACAGTGTTTGTAAACCTTGCAGCCAATCTCTAACAAACTAAAATTAACAAGCTTATGACCAAGAAAAGGAGCCACGGACGAACACTTTTCGTCCTACTTGCATGGTGTTTGCCACTCTTCGTGACAGCACAGTCGAATGTTACAGGTACCGTCACAATTGATGGTACGCCACTTGAAGGAATTTCTATAACTGTTAAAGGGACGACCCGCGGTACTTTCACAGCGTCCAATGGGCTTTTTTCAATCGAGGCCAAAAATGGAGAGACACTTGTTGCAAGCGGGGTGGGCTTCAAAAGCCAGGAAATAAGAGTAAACAATTCTGTAGTAAATTTTCAGTTAGAAGAAGACAAACAGGATTTGAGCGAGGTGGTCGTTACCGCTTTGGGAGTTAAAAGAGAAACAAGGAAATTGGGTTATGCCGTACAGGAAATAAAAGGCTCAGAAATGGATAAGGCCAGAGAAACCAACTTTGTTAGCGGACTAGCTGGAAAAGTTGCGGGGGTACAGGTGATGTCCGCTCCGAGTGGAATCGGCGGTTCAGCGCGTGTGACCATTCGCGGAGACAAATCGCTAGACATTAATAAGAACCAGCCCTTATTTGTTATCGACGGTGTACCCATTACAAATGAGCTATCCGGTTCTAGCGGAAGAGATTTTCAGGAAGTGGATTATGGAAATGGCGCCTCTATGGTAAACCCTGACGATATAGAAACGATGACTGTTTTAAAAGGAGCAAATGCATCAGCCTTATATGGTTCAAGGGCTGCTAATGGCGTTATAGTGATTACCACTAAGTCTGGTAAAGGAAATAAAGGAATGGGGGTAACTGTAAATACTGGTATTACTTTTGAAAACCCACTGGTCCTTCCTAATTTTCAAAAACAATACGGACAGGGTAATAATGGTGAATTTAGTTTTTTTAATGGCAATGGTGGGGGACTTAGAGACGGTGTGGATGAAAGCTGGGGACCCAAAATGGACGGTCAGTTAATTGCGCAACACAACTCACCTACATCTAATGGTTATAGAGGTGGTGATATTTCTTTAGTAGATGATGGTGTTTTGAGTTCACCTGCAGACCTTGCAGCTCGCGGCGATATTACCCCTACTCCATTTTTACCAGGTATGGACTTAAAAAATTTCTATGAAACTGGTCTTACCAAAAATACGAATGTATCCTTAACTGGTGCCAATGACAAGGGGGATTTCAGGTTGTCCTATACCAATCTTGATCAAAAAGGTATTATACCGAATACAGATCTTAGAAGAAATACATTTTCATTAAATGCCGGATATAATCTAACGCCTAAACTTTCTGTTCGTGTTGTAGGTAATTATATTGGGACTAAAAGCGATAATAGACCAAGTTTGAGTTATGGAACAGAAAGTATTATCTACTTACTACATTGCTGGATGGGTATGCATGTGGACCTTAATTCACTAAAGAATTACTGGCAACCTGGAATGGAAGGACGTCAACAGTTCAATTACAATTACAATTACCATGACAATCCTTATTTTAACCTTTACGAAAACACAAATGGCCAACTTGGAAATAGGGTTTTTGGTAACGTGACAGTTAAATATGAGCTTACAGACTGGTTAAATGTGCAATTGAGAGGCGGTACGGACTTCAATAGCGAACTTAGAAAAAGGCAACGAGCTTTCAGCACACAACGTTATCCTTATGGTAGCTATAGAGAGGAAAGAGTTCGCAACAGCGAATCTAACTTCGACTTTCTGGTTTCAGCTAACAAAAAAATGAGCGACAACTTTTCATTTGGTGCAAGTGTAGGCGGTAATAGACAAATTACCAGCATGAACTTTCAAGAGCTTACCGCTCCCCAATTACTGATACCTGGTATATATAGCTTTAACAACAATAGAATTCCGCTGGTGGGTTCTATCTATGATGGAAACAAGACAATCAACAGTATGTATGGTACTGTAAATCTTGGATACAAAAATTACTTGTTTTTGGATGTTACGGCTCGTAATGATTGGTCTTCGGCACTTACACTTCCTCATACATCTGATACACTTGGTAGTACTACCAACTCTTATTTTTATTCGTCAGCGTCTTTGAGTGCTGTGATAACTGATATGGTACAGCTCCCTTCGTGGGTTAGCTTTGGTAAAGTCAGAGCAAGTGTTGCGCAAGTAGGTAATGATACTGATCCATACAGGTTCTCTCCAAGCTTTTCACCAGGTAACCCTTGGTCTACCTTCCCCGTATATTCATCTACCAGCACATTGTTTAACTACAACCTAAAACCCGAAATCAGTACTTCATGGGAAATGGGACTTGATTGGAGATTCTTTAATAATAGATTAGGGGTTGACTTTACTTACTATAATATTAATACTCAAAATCAGATACTACCATCTGTTCCTATTTCCATTACTTCTTTGTATAGTACAAGAATTGTAAATGCTGGTAAAGTGAACAACTATGGTTATGAGGTAATGCTTACCGGTAGACCCATCGATGGAAAAGATTTGAAATGGGATGTTGCCATCAACTGGTCTGCTAACAGGAGCAAAGTAGTGAAATTTGATGGAGAAGTTACCGACTATCAAATGGCAGGAGCTCACGGTGTAACTATACGTGCAAGAGTTGGTGAAAGAATGGGTGATATGTACGCAATAGCCTTTGCTCGTGTAGAGGATAAAAATAGTCCCTATTACAATGAAATAATAATGGGATCCAATGGTAGACATACCAGAACATCCACAATTCAGAAAATGGGGAACTATAATCCAGATTGGCTTGCAGGTATAAGGAATAGTTTTACCTACAAAAATTTCAATTTGAGCTTCTTACTCGATGCCCGTTATGGCGGGAAAGTGTTTTCAGAAACTTTTGTAGTTGGCCTTGAAGCAGGACAGTTGATTGAAACACTGGAAGGACGTGCAGATGGTTATGACTTGACGAAAGGAGGTAATGGCGTTATAGCTAACGGTGTAATTGAAAATCCAGATGGAAGTTATCGTGTAAATGATGTAAAATTAACAGCAAGGGAATATCACCAATCAAGGACTGGTAACAGAGGCATACCGGAAGGTGCAATTTTTGATGCATCCTTTGTTAAGTTAAGAGAAGTGAGATTTGGATATTCTTTTTCTCCTTCATTGTTATCCAGAATCAAAGTAAGAGGGCTTACGGCTTCAATTGTAGGACGTAATCTGGCAGTTTGGAGTGATGTACCCCACATCGACCCAGAGACTTCTGCTATGTCAGGAGGCACTGTGTTGCCGGGTATAGAATCTGTAGGGATGCCTACTACAAGAAGTTGGGGTATTAACCTTTCGTTCAATTTCTAACAAGCCAAATTAACTAAGTATGAAAAAAATTAAAGTTTATATATTACTGCTAATGTCGGTCGTTGTTTTTCTGCCGTCATGTACTAAAAACTATCAGGATATTAATGAAAACCCTGATGCTATTACATCTGTGACTCCCAACCTTCTTTTACCTGGTATCACCAGAAATATGATATATCAGGTATTGGGGGAGAGTTGGGGTGTTGGTAATCTTGTGGTTCAATACACTTCAAAAATTCAATTCGTATCTGAAGACCGTTACATTTGGAACGAACGTAATGGTATATGGAATACGACTTATAATAACCTCAGGGACGTACAAATTCTGATTGCACAAAGTGAGCAGTTGAATAACCTAAACTATAAAGGGGTTGCATTAGTACTCCGAGCCTGGATGTTTTCTTTGCTAACAGATTGTTACGGGAATGTACCGTATTCCGAATCACTAGCGGGTGGAACGCTGACTCCAAAATATGACAGTCAGGAAGCAATTTATGACGGGATATTGGCGGATCTTGAATCGGCAAACAGCTTATTGAATCCCACTGCAGGTTCAATAGTAGGGGATCTTATTTATGGAGGAGATATTGTAAAGTGGCGTAAGCTCGCTAATAGCCTTCGACTGCGTTATTTAATGCGTATCTCAGCTAAAAAAGATGTAGGTACTGCAATGCAAACTATCTTGAATGATGCAACTGTATCTCCCATATTTACCGATCCTGGTACATGGAGTCAGGGTACAACATTTTTCGCTGGATCTGGTAATCAGGGCGATAATGCCATTGTAAAGTTTTTGGAAGCGGCACCTAACCAATTTTCGTTGTATACAACTCGTCAAGGATCTTTTGATGAAATTAGATTAAGTAAAACTCTTGGAGATACTTTGCTGAGATTTCAAGATCCCCGCATTCAGGTTATTGCCAACTTTACTGATCAATACGGTACTGCTAATAGCCTAAATCCAAACATTCAATCAGCACCAATAGTTGCCGATGCATACGTAGGCGTACCCAATGGTTTGAATGAAGTAGACGCTTTGGAATACAATGGTGGTTCTGGAAGAATTTCAAGAGTAGGTCATGTTTTTTACAAAGGTTCAGCCGAAACCACAAAGGGTTTACAACGGGCAGTGGGGTATGTAATGGGCTATCCAGAACTACAATTCATTCTGGCTGAGGCGGTAAAAAAAGGATTGGTTAATACTGGTAAGACTGCTAAAGAGCATTATGAAGAAGGTATTAAATCAGCATTCATTTATTCTTGTACTAATATTCCCGCAGACTATTTAACTCGTTCAGGTGTTGAGTATAATGAGGAAAAAGCACTTGAATTGATTGGCACTCAAAAATGGATATCACTCTTCTTTACTGGTCTTGAGTCTTGGTTTGACTGGAGACGTACTGGTTACCCAGCGCTGGTAGCCGGAAGAGACAATGTGAATGATAACAAAATTCCTGTGAGATTTATCTATCCTATTAACGAACAAAACCTGAATGGTGCCAGCAGAGATGCTGCTGTGGCAGTTCAAGGGGAGGATACCTACAATACAAAAGTTTGGTGGGATAACTAAACGATAAAAAGGTTGTTCCCCAAAAAAGTTCGCAGCTAAAACTGCGAACTTTTTTTACCTACCCACCCATCAATTGAAAAGTTACAGGCTGCTTCCGGTATGCCTTTACTTTCTTTCCATTATTTTCTGCGGGAATCCATTTAGGGCCTTTTCGTACCGCATTCACGCAGAGTTCTGCCAGTTTGGTTCCCATCATTGTTACAGCTTCCACTTCACTGATATTACCTTCTCTGTCTACGATAAACTGTACCACACAAGTGCCGGCTTTTCCATCATCCTGCAATTCATCAATGTAACGGTTGATCTCCCTTGAAATATACTTACGCCAGGCCTCTGCACCACCGGGATACTGTGCTTCTATTTGCACAATTATTGCAATTTTATCGTCCGGGTCTTCTTTGGGTGCTGCCACTACTCCCGTATGTGGTTCATCAATGGGCGGCGCCACTCTTCCATCATCCTTTTCTCCCTCACTATTACCCGTTCCTATCTTCACATCTTTGAGGTCTTCTACGTCTTTCATCTCATTGTCTTCTGTCACAAGGTGATCATCTACTACTTTTGGTGAAGCCAGCTTTGCCATTTCCAACCTTGGCGGCTCTGCTGGGGGCGGCAGAGCTGGAGGAGGTTCCACTGGCGCTTCCGGTTGCTTATCAATGTCGGTAAGCTCCAATACTTTTATATCTAGTTTAGTCGAATCTTGATTACTTGCTGTAGAGTCAACAAAGGATGCCAGCACAATAGCTATCGCCAACAGGATAGTAATGCCGATAGATTTGATTAATCTATTGTCATACTTGCTCCTAAGTTCATAGGCTCCGTAGCTTTTATTTCTTTCGTCAAAAACAATATCCAGCAAATTGGCTTGTAAAATTTTGTTCGTTTCCATAAATATTATTTTCTAATGAGATGATAAAATGAAACGAATCCATAAATACTCTTGTCTTCGAACCTGTATTCGGGAAAAACTAACCGCAACTCGCAGAATATCAATCAAAAGGCATACATCGGCATTATCCTTTAGTGCCAGCATCAGGCAACCCTCTATGAATACAATAAACTTATAGGGAATAAATGATGGCCGCAGCAATTAAAAGCCAACCCCAGATATTTTCAAATTAATGTTTTAAACAGCTTAATAGGAAGGATACATTGCAAAATCGGGTAACAATATAATACAAGGGGATTATTCTTGTTAATCCCTTGTAAAGTATAAAAAAATCCGACCGCCTAAGGCGGTCGGATGATACAGGTTTTAAAATCTTTTCAAAAATCAATAACCCGGGTTTTGAATCAATTGGTCGTTTCTGATGATCTCATCCCGGTGAATGGGTACATAATACATTTTATCATCCCAATCCCTGTTTTCGTGTGTGTTATTTTCAACAGGGTCATAAGTATAGTTATAAATAGCCTCATTGTGTTGGTAGGCTCCTGCTTGTTGCATTCCCGGTTTGAAGGTGCCTCTTACATTAATATAAGTAACCTTTCTACCTAGTGTAGTGGGTGCTATCATCCATCTCCTGGCGTCATGATAGCGATGTTCTTCAAAGGCTAATTCAATTTGTCTCTCATGACGATAACGGTTTTTAAGCGCAACACCGCTTGTTTCTACAATTGCAGGAAGCCCTGATCTAAACCTGATTTTGTTTAGCCAGTTCACAGCCTCTCCATCTTCTCCTAACTCTATACAAGCTTCTACATAATTCAATACCACTTCTGTAAACCTAATAAAGGGCCAAGGGATAAACTGCCGTAAGCTTTGGTCTTCCTGTGCCGGATTAATATCTACAAATTTCACGAAATAATACCCTGTACGACTTCCATTCCAATCTTCCCGCGGAGAATTTCTTGTATCTAATCCTTGCCAGGTAACAACCCCTCCTGTTGCATTTAGCATTTCATATGCCCCCGTTTGAATTGTATTAATTGTACTACCAGGTCTTGGTTTCCACTCCGCACCATCATACAAAATGCTGGCGTACATTCGGGGGTCTCTGTTTTTATAGGGGGCTGCTTTGTGCGTTGCATTTGACCAGCTAAAAGGAACAGTAGTGGCGCCATCCAATACCTCATAACTATCAACAAAAATCCCAATCGGCGTATTACCAGCCCAGTTATAGTATCCGTTGGGACCATTATGACGACCATGCCAGCCGGCATCTTCATTTTTATTTGGTGTAAAAAATCTTCCGAAAATGATATCTCTAATCCCTTGGGGATCGATACCAGGACCGGAACTGCCACCACCCATTGCTATAGATTTATAGTTCAGTCGTCCCTCTGCCACTGGTACAGGAGCCAAAAGGTCAAGTTTATAACCACTGGTAGCATCTAACACAGCTTTCGCTGCATTCTTTGCTGCTGTCCATCTCGCTATCCGGTCTCCACCTTCATACCCTACCAGTGTCCCGTTAGCATAGGAAGATATCGTTGCCGAATTGGCACTTGCCGTAGGTAAATGCTGTAAATCACTCGCGGCATACAACAAGACTCTTGCCTTTAATGCCAATGCTGCATTAGGCGTAGCTCGTCCCTGGCCAAGGCTTTTGCCAGTCAAAAGCGTATTGGCTTGATCCAGGTCTGCCAAAATAAAATCAACGCAATCGCTATAACTACTCCTTACGCTTGTATAATCTTCATTTAAGCCATATACCTTAGTAATCAATGGTACGCCTCCATAATAGCGAACCAATTGATGATAAAAATATGCCCGCATAAAATGGGATTCTCCTTTTAGCCGATCTTTTAATGTTGCATCATCAAAAGTAGCCGTCTCCAGGTTTTCCAGCGCTACATTACACTGCCTAATCCAGTTGTACATGCTGGTCCATTCGTATGTACCATTTACCCAACCAGGATTGGTAGCACTCGCACTCCCTTCGTTGATTGTATTAATGTTTCTGCCGGAATGTGTAAACATCGTTTCATCCGAAAGAGAAGCTAACATTTGTTCGTTCATCCCTCCTAAGCCCAATCCACCATACAGATTATTTACAAAAGACTCTGACAATGCACCGTCCTTCCAAACATCAGCAGCCGGTATTTCGGCTATTGGCTTCCGATCCAGAAAGTTTTTATTGCAGGCAAATAAGAAAGTTGCCAGTAGTACTATTATCGCTGGTTTATAATTTTTTATGCTGTTCATGTTCGTTCAGTTTAAAATGTTACTCTCGCGCCTACATTGATAATTCTAGCCTGTGGATAGTATTGCCCACTGCTATTAGTTGACTCCGGATCATAAATACCCAACTCATCCCAGGTAATCAGGTTCAGTCCGTTTACATACACTCTAAAATTGGACATTCCCATTTTCTTTCCTATGTCAGCCGGAAGATTGTATCCGATTTCCAGATTTTTCAGACGTAAGTAGTCGCTTTTTCTTAGCCAGTAGTTATTATTTCCTGCCTGTCCACCATTGGTATAGTAGGTGTTGTTTCTATTAGCTAGCCTTGGGTGTTCGCTGTTAGGGTTGTCAATTGACCACCTGTTGTCATAAGAATATTTCAGATAGTTCCCAATGTCGCCGGATTCTGTTCCGATAAACAAGAGTCCACCAGTTGCTCCTTGAAATAATAATGAAAGATCGAAATTTTTATACTGCAGGTTCATAGCAAAACCACCTGTAAATCGGGGATCTCTGGTTCTGTCCAGGCGTACCATGTCATTCGCATCGATCTTACCATTATTGTCGATATCCTTCAGCTTCATATCTCCAGGACGCAGATTGGTTCCTCCTGCCGGTCCGTAGTCGATAGTGTTTGCATCAATTTCATGCTGATCGCGAAAAACGCCGTCAAACTGATAAGCGAGAAAAGCCGCACCGTTGGTACCAAATGGCTTGCCAGTTGAACGCTGCCACTCGGGTACATTTCCCTCATCCCAGAATACGATTTTGTTTTTGGCATATCCTCCATTCACAGAAACATTGTAGCTGAGCTCCCCAATATTGCCCCTATACCCTACTCTGAAATCAAACCCTTTATTTTCGATAATTCCTTCATTCACGGGAGGCAACAGCGGTCTGATACCGGAACTACCCGGTGTAGAACCTAATTTCTGAATAAGGATATTCTCTCTACGGTTATAGAAATAGTCAAACTCGAAATCCAAACGGTTATTAAGAATAGTACCTTCTATACCAATATTCATATTATTGGCAACCTCCCATGTAAAGCCGGGGTTGGGAACTCGTATCTCATAAGAAGCCCTGGCAAGTTCACGATTAAGGATAACTGTACGGTTGAATCCATAAGTAGACATGTAATGAAATTCCTGCAACACATCATTATAATATACCTGGTCATTTCCCATTCTACCGTAAGATCCTCTTATTTTCAGGTTATCTATGAAGGTCACATTATCCCTGAAAAAGCTCTCCTCGGAAACTCTCCATCCGGCTGAAATTGACGGGAAAAAGCCCCACCTTGCGTCTGGTGCAAACATATAAGAACCGTCATAGCGCCAGAGGAATTCAGCCATATACTTCTCCTTAAAGTTGTATCCTACACGACCAAAATAACTTAACCGCGCTCTCTCATACCCGGTACCGCTATTATCTCTTTCGGCATCGCCCCCGGCAAATATCTGGTCGATGGCCGGCGAAATAAAGAAGCGGCGAAAAGCGCCAAAGTTATCAAACCTGATACTCTCCCGATTAATAGCTGCAAGCAGGTTTATCGTATGGTCTCCGAATGTTTTATCATAGTTCAGCATTGATCCTAACAGGATATTGAGGGTCACCTCATTTCCTTGTGTCAGCCGGGGATCCGCAAAGTTTGAACGTCTTTCTCTTTTCAACAATGGTGTTACCCCATCAGCTTCATAGGTGCTTCTATCCCAAGAGTATAAATACCAGGGGGTTTCAAACCTTTTTGTATTTCGATTTAACTTATCAATAGAGCCAAGAGCACTTAACTTTAAGCCCTCTACCCCCGGTATGTCAAATTCAATTCGCCCGTTTGATTGAAAGTAATCTCTTTTATCTCTATCATACCCTGTTGCATTAGTCGTGATAGTTACCGGGTTATCTCCAAATTCTATATCACGTCCCGGTAACCCGTTTGGCCAAATCGCATTTTCCTGCGGCTTACCCCGCATCAGCATTCTGAAAATTGCACCGGCAGACCTGGTAGGGAAAGCACGGTCTTCCTGGCGGGCAGTTACCCCTACATTGGCACGAAGGTATTTGTTAATCTTGGCGTCCAGATTAAATCGCATATCATATTGCTTGTATCCTGTAGCAGAATTTTTATAATACGCATCCTGATTTTGATGTCCTAGTGAGACCAGGTATTTTACACTCTCAGAACCTCCATTCAACTGAAGGTTGTGCCTTTGTTGCGGAGACCATTTTTTCAGCACAGCGTCAAACCAGTCTGTATCGGGATAAGCCCATGGATCGGATTTATCACGATATTTCTGCATTTCATCAGGAAGGAAACCTAAAGCGGCATCAACCTGGCGTCCATTGTCAGGATTGATATAAAAACCCTGGGTTTGAAGAGCCTGCCATGCAGCACTCCAATTTGCCGGAGCAATATTGGCATCAAATATCTGATTCTGATTTCTGATTTCTCCATACTCTAATACATTTGACATTTTAGGTATTACAGTTGGTTGTGCCCATCCCTGATTGAAATCATAAGACAATCTTGGCTTGCCAGTTTTCCCTTGTTTAGTTGTAATTAAGATTACCCCGTTTGCTGCCCTGGCACCATAGATTGCAGCAGCTGCATCTTTCAGGATAGACATACTTTCAATATCCGCCGGATTCAAACGATCTATTCCTCCTGCTCTTTCCGGCACACCATCTATCACAACCAACGCAGAACTGTTTCCTAGCGTATTGGTACCTCTTATGCGAATCGTCGATCCATCATATCCGGGTTCTCCACTTGCATTAATAGCAGTAATACCCGGAAGTCTTCCTGCCAGAGAGTTTGATAAATTCATGTTAGGAGATTTCTCTAATTCTTTTCCTTGCACAGAAGCCACAGAACCAGTAACGGTTACTTTTTTCTGCGTAGCATACCCCACTACTACTACAGCATCAAGATCTGATGCCGTACCTGTCAGCAGTAAAACCTCCATGTTTGTTTTTGATCCAACGGTAATCTCCTGCGTTTGAAATCCTACAGCAGAAAAAACCAGCACGGCATTCGCATTGAGAACAGTAATAGAGAACTCACCATTATCATTAGTGGTAGTTCCATTTGTAGAACCTTTAATTATTACCGAAGCATTCGTAAGCGCTTCTGCTTTATCGTCAGTAACTCTACCAGTTACTACAATACTTTGAGCATATAATACATTACATGCCAATAAAAGACATAAAGTCTTAATAAAAAATTTCACCATAGTAATCGATTGATTGATTTAAATACAACAATACTTCCTTGCAAAGGGTCGGATCAGGTGATAAAATTTGAGATTGAAAAGACTGTCATATTACCGATGATAGTCAATGGAGAAAGTGAATAACAGATTCATGATGGCTTTAGTTTTGGTTAATAATCGTTAAACAGGATAATTTAACTGAAAAACAGGTTAAAATCCGTTACTAAAATTAAGGTATATAATGTATATCAAACTAATTATATTTAAAAAAAGTTAAAATACTACTAGAAGTGTTTAAAATATTGCTATACTAAGTTCTACAATAACACCATACTAAAAGTAACCTCCACAAAAAAAGCTGCCTCAAAGAGACAGCCTTTATAAAAGTGGTTGTATCGTAAAGTCACTATTCTATACCTAACGCCAATTGAACCGCCTTCATATCCTTCAGGTTCAGCTCTCGATGTAATGCGAGGCGAACAGCATCTATCAATATTACTTTGGCAGTAACCCTGGCGTTCGGTGGATTAATATTGCCGCCGTCGATATCATTCAGATCTATCACTACGTATCCATTATTGTGAATAACACCATATGATATACCATCAAAAACCTGCGGTAAAGCCTCGAAAAAGTTTTGCCCGTCAAATTTGATAAAAACCAGCACAGCACCATCCTGATAAATCACATTATCCAGCTCAGGTATCTCTAACTCTGCCGAATAGGTTTTCCCTCCATTTGTGGTAAACCAGTCGGCTGCCTGAATAGTGTAAGTAGCCGAATAGGCCTGATCTACCCGTTGCTCTACTTTTTGTATTACTTCTTTTGTACACGATGTTGCCATCAACAACATAATTGCTAAGCCTGACAAGTATATTCCTTTCATAACTGCGATTTTTTAGTTAAACGATATTTGTCTGTTTTTGTTACAATTATTGACTTTTTCATCAACCAATGGTTTAATATAAGCTCCAACTTTTTACCCCACATGAAGGAGGCGGTTTAAAAATTTGCCTCTTTTGCCCTGAATTTGTATTATAAATCCTGAAAAAAGTATCCCTGATTAATCGCAAACACCAAATAAATATATATTTAACAACGTTAAGCAAAAGAGTCTAAAAAAAATTCTTAAAAACACAATATGCAAACCTGCATTTCCTTCACATCTACGGCACAAAAAACGCTTGCCTCCAAAAACAATATTGAGAAATGGAATGACTCCCAGGATTATTTTGACAGTAAAGAATATCTTAAAAGTATCTATGCTTTTTTTGATTACCTGGATGAAAATATTTTGAAGCACTATACCAATGCAGACAAAAGTCAAATTGTAATTCCACAGGGATCTGCTGTGGTGATCGTTGACATCTCTCCTGAAGTAATCAGCATTCGTGCACCTTTTATAAAATTGCCGGCAGACAAAAGACTACCCATTTTGCGCAAATGCACCGAGCTTAACTTCGGAACAATGGTATTGCCACAAATCACACTGGAAGAAGATTCTTTAGTGATGTTATACAGTATGCCTGTAGAGCTATGTGAACCTTATAAATTATATGATGTATTGCGGGATATTGCGGTGAATGCCGATAAATATGATGATGAGTTTGTAAATAAATTTGGCGCTATCCGCTTAATGGAACCGCAGGTAACAAATTACCCGACAGCAGCATTATCTGCTATTATTGAGACCACGCAAAAGATAGCAACAGAAGCAATGGAATATGCCACCTACTTTGAAAGCAAAAGAGATCAGGTATTGGCTAGTGATGCATTATTTATTGGCATCAATCGCATAAAGTATTACGCCAATCCGGTAGGTGTAGCGAGCAATAAACTTAACGATGCTGTGGATGCGTTCTACGGTCGCACCTATGATATAGGTGCCAAAATAAAAATAATGCGAACAGCATTGGAATCTATAAAAAATCTGGCTCCTGAGGAAGCTAATGATACTTATAATCTTTCTTATCAGTTAATTCCGACTAAAGGAAATGCCAGCCGCAGTTACCTTAAAGACTGGATTGTTCGTCAGTACGAAGATGCGGCATCTATGTATAACAAAGAGCACTATAGTACAGCCACCTCCTACAGCTTATACACACTATACATCATTCTGGCTGAATTCAATATTGAAGACAGTAGCCGACAGGCAATAGAGGGTACGCTTAAACAAGCTGCCGGCAAATCCTGGAAAGAGGCTTCCACCATCCTGATGAAAGCTATGACCTTTTTCTACCGTAACGAAGAAGATAACCTGGAATTTGAAGGTGAAAAAGAAGCCGTTGCTTCGGAAGAATACAGCAACACTGTTAACAATGTAATAGACCAATACAAATCGTTGTTGGGCAATTTTATGAAAGGATTCGGTTTAAAATAATAACGTTATAACTTATCAATATGCACCAGGTAGCAGAAACTATATTTAAAGTGAATACATCTAATGGATCCGGCTCTTCTTTTTATGTAAAGAAGCACAATATATTCGTCACCAATTATCATGTGGTAAAAGGTGCCCAAACCATTTCGCTGGAAAACAAACACCAGTACCGGTTTGTTGGACACGTAATCATGGTTGACGAAAATGAAGACATTGCTATCATTAAAACGGATCATGATTTTAGTCACCTGACAGATTTGAGTTTCTCCGGGTTGTCAAAACTAAATGTAAGAGACGAAGTATTTGTTTTGGGTTACCCGTACGGCATGCCTTACACGGAAACACAGGGCATTATTTCCTCCCCCAGACAATTGATGAACGGAAAATACTATATTCAAACAGATGCTCCGGTAAATCCTGGTAACAGCGGTGGACCATTGGTAAATGCCAGTGGGGAAATTATCGGTATTACTACATCAAAATTTACAGAAGCTGATAATATGGGATTTGCCGTTCCCATAAGTACACTGGAAGAAATAATAGAAATCTATTCTACCTATAACCCCACGGTATACAGTGTTGTATGCCCCGGCTGCAGAGCGGTAATAGAAGAAGCTGGTGAATATTGTAATAACTGTGGCGGCAATATCGACCCGCACCTGTTTGAACAAACTGAAACCAGCGCATTATCAAAAATTATCGAAGAAGAGCTGACTGCGCAGGGCATCAATCCCATATTAGCCCGCGTCGGCTATGAATATTGGAGTTTTCACAGCGGTAGTTCCCTCATCAGGATCTTTGTGTACAACAGAAGTTATGTATATGCCACTTCTCCGATCAATAAAATGATGAGTAAAAACATGCCGGAACTTCTGGCTTACCTGTTATCGCCAGCGCAGTTGCCTTACAAGTTAGGAGTGTATGAGGGGGAAGTTTATTTATCATACAGAACTCATATTTCAGATGTTTTCAATGAAAAATATGGCAAACGTGAGTTGGAACGTCTCGTGAAACTGTCTGAAAAGGCAGATGAAACGGATAACTATCTTCTGGAAACATATGGCTGTCCACTTTCTGTGGAATCGAAAGTGGCGTAACCCATTTATAAAACAGGTAAGTCCGGCACTACAACCGGCTTTATTTATTTATTATATTCTTTTCTCCTATTGCAGCGGAAACATTCGAGTCTTTTATACCTTTATTTTTTCCTTCTACAATATTTCCATCTATTGTATAAGGTCCTTCTCCATAGCGGGCTTTAATAGTTGAGTAAACACGAATTGCAAAGTATTTTGGATTATCCACCCTAACACGATTGTTCATCACCTGTCCCGACTTTGCATTAGAAAAAACGATTGCATCTCCGTTCACTCTAACCTCATTATTAAAAACATTCACTCCACTAACTTGCGTAACTCTTATGTTTGTAAATGTTTCAGAAGTATCAATGATTTTATTATTCTGAATATATATCCCCGTAAGATCTCTGAAACCACCTTTGCCTACGGATGTGATGAGCACTCCCTTATTTAAAAGGTTGCTCTCTATTACACCACTGCCGACAGGGGCCACCTGTAATTTACCACTCACCAAACTGTTCTTTATCATAAAATTCTTGACATTGTGACAGGAATTTACTTTATCAGAACTAGTGTTTAAGCTATCTATTAACAACCCGTCAATTCCTGACGCCGAGAAATCGAGAATATTACAATGAGAATAAGTCACATTTTTCACAATGGCATACGGTTCGCAATGAATAGAATTTCCACCTTTCACTACTCCATCGGTAAATGGCAAATCATATATATACCGAACAGTAATGCTATCTACTCCTTTACTACCACCGATGCTTATACCTTGCCTCAAATAATTTGTCTGATAAATTCGTTCAACCGTAATGTTTTTTGAGTTGCTAGAAATACCTATACCATCACCGGGTATGTTTTTAACAAGCAGGTTATGCAAATAAACATTTCTAACATCAAAACTATCAGAATAACAAAAGATAGCTGCAGACTGAGCATCGTGTCCAAAAGATCTGGGGGGTGGGTAGGTTTTAAAGGGATTACTCATATCGAATCCTATATCCGAGATTTCAATATTTTCTGTAACCTCATATTTTGAGCCCAATAGCAAAATGCGTCTAAAATTGAGCATATCTTCAGGTGATAGCTTCAGCGTGGTTTTCTCCCGTCCTTCCCCTCTAACCTTAGTATTTGAGTATACTTCAATTATAGTAAGCGGTGTATCATTTCTCCGACTTACAATATAGGTTCCTTCCGGAATGAACACATTTCCCCCACCTCTCCGTTTTGTCATATCAAAGGTCTTGCGGATCGATTCCCGATCATCTGTCACGCCATCTCCTTTGGCTCCATACCATTTGACAGAGAATATTGAATCTTTTTCCTGGGGATTTACTATAAGTTCGCTTCCAAATATTTGCTGGTGGAAATCAGCCTGGATAATCCCGCCGTTCAGGGTACCAATCCCCGTTAGTATTGCACCAGGTTCAAACTTCAAAATCTTATTGTCAGGTATTTGTATGGACTTGCTGAGGACGGCCCTGTCACGAAAAACAAGTGTAGTTATATGCCTGTCGCGGAGCAATTCTTCAATTCTTTCTGATGCATCAGCTCCATTGACATTTACATAGGCCACATTGCCATCATCTGTTGAACCGATAGCAAACCATAAACGAAAAATTAGCAAAAAGTAAATCATAACAAAACAGTCTAAGACTAGTCACTCATGTCAGGCCTTCTCTCCTCTGTACGTTTGAGGGCCATTTCATAGCGCCAGTCTTCAATTTTTTTGGGATCGCCGCTCAGCAGGATATCAGGCACTTTCCACCCTCTGAAATCAGCAGGGCGTGTGTATACAGGTGGTGCCAGTAAATTATCCTGGAAAGAATCAAAAAGTGCTGAAGTTTCATCGTTCAACACACCAGGCAACAATCTTCCTATTGCATCTACCATCACAGCAGCCGGAAGTTCGCCCCCACTCAAAACATAATCACCAATTGAAACCTCCCTGGTAACATAATGCTCCCGCACTCTTTCGTCGATCCCTTTATAATGACCGCATATTAATAAAAGTCTGCTCTTTAAAGAAAGTTCATTTGCTATTTTCTGGTTAAAATTCTCACCATCAGGCGTCAGGTAGACTACTTCGTCGTAACGCTTATCCGCCGACAATGCTTCTATGGCATTTACCAGTGGTTCACACATCATCACCATGCCTGCTCCGCCACCGTATTGATAATCATCAATCTGCCCATAGTCATTAACAGCCCATTTTCTCAGCGCATGCACGTCCACGCTGAGCAATCCTTTATCTTTTGCCCGCTTCATGATAGAGTGAGAAAGAGGGCTCTCCAGCAATTCTGGCAAAACACTGATAATATCAATATGCATACAGACAAAGATAGCCTTCAAAAGACATACAAAAAATGGGTTCGTGATGATGGCACTAAGTCCATCGCCCCAATCCCTATCTCCACATATTAGAAAGCTAAGATTGCTTTCATCAAAAGCATCTTAAATTAACGGCTATAATGGGGAGTCCACCATAGACGGTATCTCCATCGCCCACGTGAAGCAACTGGCGTGAAAATTGGAGCGCATCAAAAAACGGCTACCTCTTGTAAAACTTTTTCCGAAAGTGCCGCCGGCAGTTTCTCACTCGAAGAAAATACTTAAAAGTATACGCTTTTACCAGAGCGAGGGCGGATATGCACCACTGGAAACCAGTGCCTCAATTTCCCTTTTTACATCGGGCGCATCTTCTTTATAAGTAACACCAAACCAGGCAGCATCTGTTGGAAGTACCTTCAGTGCATTATCTGGCAGGGTTATAAAGTTGGCTGCTACATCCACAACAAATATCTCAGCCTTCGGTTGGTTTAGATTCGTTTTTAAAAACTCATCAAACAATTCCTTGCAAATAGTAAAAACGTAAGGTGTAAAACACCAAAAATTCATTGACACTTTTGAATTAGAGGGCACTTCTACTTTCTTGTCTCCGTCTTCGTATACAATTCTATCCCCATCGGCATATATTTTGGTGCGCTCGGCTATCTCTACCAAGTTGTTAGCACTATCCACCTTACAAACACCACGACTTACCGATCCGTTATCAGACAAAGTATTAATCAAATTGTAACCAACCAACCCAAATGTATGATCACTGGCATCTTTCACCAGGAAATCATATGCTTTCTGAAAGGCATCTCTGCCATAAAAGTCGTCGGCATTTATCACAATAAACGGATCCTGCACTGCACCAGACGCACACAATATAGCATGTGCCGTTCCCCAGGGTTTGGTTCTATCCGCCGGAATAGTGTACCCATCCACAAAGGAATTCAAATCCTGAAAAACATATTCAATCTCTATTTTTCCCTTCAACTTTGGCTCAAATATGGCTTTAAAATCCTCGGCAAATTCTTTCCGTATTATAAACACTACTTTTTTAAATCCGGTCTGAATTGCATCGTAAATGGAATAGTCCATAATGGTTTCGCCGGAAGGTCCAAAACTCTGTACTTGCTTTAAACTGCCATACCTCGACGCCATCCCGGCGGCCATAATAACTAATGTAGGTTTCATTTCTTGAAGTTGTGGTTCTGATTTTATTTACCAGCACGAAAATAAACGAATTATATCTAACTTGTGTTGATCTTTGTTCAATTTCATGTTAGTAAACAACAAATCATACATGCACAATTCTGGTTATATCTTTCATTCCAGGTTTATATTAATTTCGCCCAATTATCAGGCAATCTCACAATAGGGACTTTACGTTATTAAATAAGAAAAATGTTAACACTCGACAACAAAATTGCCATTGTTACAGGCGGTGGTAGTGGTATAGGAAAAGGAATTAGTACTTTATTTGCCCGGCAGGGTGCCATTACCTTTATTTTGGATATGGATGAAACCGGTGCCACCAATACTGTGGCGGAGATTGGTGCAGCCGGCAAACAGGCTTTTTTTTACAAATGCAACGTAGCCAAACAACAGGAGGTAAGAACAATCGTAGAAGAAATTGTCAGCAAATATAACCGCATTGACATTTTAGTGAATAATGCAGGCATTGCCCACGTTGGGCAGGCAGACACCACCAATGAAGAAGATTTTGACAGAATAGTATCTGTCAATATCAAAGGCGTATACAATTGTATTCATGAGGTAATACCCGCTATGAAACAAGCTGGCGGTGTAATTCTCAACATGGCTTCTATTGCTTCGTTAGTCGGCATTCCTGATCGGTTTGTTTACTCTGCTTCCAAAGGTGCCGTACATGCTATGACCCTCTCCGTAGCGAAAGACTATTTGGATCAGCATATAAGGTGTAACAGCATCTCGCCAGCAAGGGTTCATACACCGTTTGTAGACGGATTTATTAGTAAGAACTATCCTGGAAAGGAAGCGGAAATGTTTGAGAAACTCTCCAAAACCCAACCTATAGGACGAATGGCTAAACCGGAAGAAATTGCTTTTCTGGCTTTGTACTTATGTTCGGACGAGGCGTCTTTTATTACCGGTTGCGATTACCCGATAGACGGGGGTTTTGTAAGGCTTAACAATTAACGATTTTAGATTAAACAGACAATTTTTAGTTACTACCTTCGTTTGCAGCTAATATAAATGCAACGTGAGATATCTTTTTGCCGGAATAGTATTATGCCTTTTAGGGATATCCTGTACCAAAGAGAGTGATACCACAGAACCCAAACTTGTTTTTCGATTCAAGTTCGATTCTACACAAGCACGCCTCAACAATCAGGGATTATCGTCCGGCGTTCCGGAAGGATATGCAGCGCAATCTCCTGTCGTCAATAATATGAGTGTAAACTCCATAGAATTGTCCCCTGATGAAATGACAAGTGTAGGAGCAGGCACCCGAATATACCTCTCTGAAGAAACAACTGAAGGCGGCGATACTGCTATAAACTTTGCCCGTTCGGTGATAGCCGGTGGCAACGAAGTATTTTATGCTATTTCACTGAAAGATATCAAGCCAGGAGAATACGAATACCTCAGGCTTTCCGTGGCTTATCAAAACTATACTGTGCAGTTACATGTTGATAGCACCTTCAATGATTCAGTAACTGTAAAAGGCGATTTTGACGGAACGATGGCGTCTTTTATCGGCTACAACAATTACATTTCCACTTATACTATAAAAAATGAATTTATTACGGTAGATGAAAACAGGCTGCAGGGCTACTGGGGGCTGGAAGTTCCTGTGTCGGATGAAAACTTCAGTACAACCATCACTCTTACCGGTCAGTCGCCCGAAGGAAGTACCACTATTGTAAACCCACTTCATGTCACTTCTCCCCTTCCGGCGGGGTCCTCTATCATCACGGCTTCCTTCGCTCCGCACAAGCTTGTTATCGCCGGCGATGAAAACAAAAACATTATTGTTGAGGTCTCCCTTTCTACCAATAAAAGTTTTGTGTGGAAGGAAATAGTTGCGGACGGAAAATGGGAACCATTAAAAGAATCTGTTGCTGACATGGGATTACGCGGAATGATTCCTACCATTCAGCAGTAAGCATTTAACTCGCTCATCTACCATCCTGCACAATGCTGATCCACTGTAATAATTAATTGAAGCAATTGGCTTTTTGTTTAAACGAAATGGGATATATTTAACCTCTTTTAAGTACGTATATCACCAAATGCTTCTATATGATATTGAACAGAGATCGGGTTGGCAAGACAACCAGTAAATGGTACCTATTTGCATTGGGAATATTTGTTGTTTCAGGGGTCTGTGCCCAGAGCAAATCTCCCATAAAATTTAAAAAACATATTCTTTCTAATCAATACGTTTCTGAGGGTGTAGCTGTAGCAGATGTAAATAAGGACGGGAAACTGGATGTTTTAGCAGGCACTTACTGGTGGGAAGCTCCCAATTGGACCAAGCACGAAATTATTCCCGGCGAACAATTTTCCATCAGAACCTACGGCAATTCTTTCCTGAATTTTACAATGGATGTAAACCAGGATGGCTGGGATGATTACATAAGAGTAGGATTCCCCGGAAAAGCCACTCACTGGTACGAAAATCCAAAAAACAAAGGCGGACACTGGAAAGAACACATGATATATCCATCAGTGGGCAATGAATCTCCTATGATGGTGGACATTGATGGCGATGGAAGACTAGACCTTTTATGCAATGATCCCACCACTAAAAAAGTACTATGGGTAAAAAGCCCTTCTAAGAAAGGAGATACGGAGTGGACTCCCTATATTATAAGCAACGACTCACTGCAAAGCACACACGTATATACGCATGGGCTGGGTTACGGAGACATCAACGGAGATGGCAGAAAAGACGTAGTGGTACGGGAAGGTTGGTGGGAAGCACCGGCTAACAGAACACAAGCCAATTGGACATTCCACAAAGCAAACCTTGGCGAAGAGGCAGCGCAAATGTATATTCTTGACCTGGATGGGGATGGCGACAATGATGTCGTTAGTTCATCTGCTCACAAATACGGAATGTGGTGGCACGAACAAATAAAAAATGGCAGCAATGTGAGCTGGAAAACACATGAAATCCACAAAGATTTTTCCCAAACACACAGTCTTGCCCTCGCAGACATCAACCGCGACGGAAAACCGGATTTGGTAACAGGAAAAAGATTCTATGCCCATAATGGTGGTACTGACCCTGGCGAAGAAGACCCGGCTGTTTTATACTGGTTTGAATACAAACCGGGAAAAACACCTCAGTGGATCCCTCATCTTATAGATGACAACTCCGGATCAGGACTAAATTTGGTAGTACAGGACATCAACAAGGACAAACGCCCCGATATCATCATCGGAAACAAAAAAGGCGTTTTTGTTTTTGAACAACTAAAGTAATTCACAAAAAATATTTAGCTCATTAATAAAAAAACATACAATGAACTTTGGTATTAATACATTTCTATTTGTTTCTCCCTTTACTAACGAAAGCGTGTCTTTGTTTCCCAAATTCAAAGAGTGGGGTTTTGACTCTGTGGAAATCGCATTGGAAGATCCATCCCATATTGATGCCGCATTTGTAAAAAAAGCATTGGACGAAAACGGGTTGAAGTGTTGTTCTATTTGTCCCGCAATGGGGCCGGATCGTGACCTTCGTGGCGATGCTCAGCAACAAAAAAATTCTATCAACTACATCAAGGGTATTCTGGATGCAATGGTTGTACTGGACTGCCCGGTGTTAATCGGTCCATTATACTCATCCGTTGGTAGAGCAAGCCTGGTGGAAAAAGAAGAATACAAAAAGCAGTGGAGTCAGGTGGTCCCTCACCTTCGTGACCTGGCAGCTTATGCCGGATCGTTGAATAAAAACCTCGCCATTGAACCCCTTAACCGATACGAAACCGACTTCATTAATACTGCAGACCAGGCATTGAAAATGGTGGCTGATGTAAACCATCCCAACTTGCTGGTTCACCTGGACTCCTACCATATGAACATAGAAGAGAAGGATTCTGCCAAGGCTATCCTCAGAACAGGTAACAAACTGGGGCATTTCCATGCTTGTGGTTGCGATAGAGGTACGCCGGGCAACGATCATATCAACTGGAAGGATATAGCTGCTGCATTAAGGGAAGTGAACTATGATGGCAACGTAGTAATTGAATCCTTTTTACCGAAAGTAGAAGTGATAGCAAAAGCGGCTTCTATCTGGCGCGATTTTGAACCGTCACAAGAAGATATCGCTATTAAAGGGGTTAAGTTTTTGAAATCAATTTTGTAACCTGTAGATGGAAAATATTGACAACCTGATTTTTGATCTGGGGGGCGTTATTCTCACCCTAAATATGCCGGAAACGGAGAAAAGACTGGCGGGACTTGGCATCGTTGACTATAACAAGTTATTCAGAAGCGGCAATGTCTCGTCCTTTTTCGAAGATTACGAAATAGGACGCATCAACGATGAAAATTTTCTACAATCTCTTCGCAGTCTCACAGATAAGGAAGTGACGGATACCGAACTGGTAGAGGCATGGAATGCGATGCTGGGCTTCTTCCCCACCGAACGTGTACGTCTGCTGCATTCATTAAAAAAGAAATATCGTCTATTTCTCTTCAGCAATACTAATGCATTGCACGTGAGCGAATTCAGGAAAAAATATAAAGAGGCATTTAATGAAACATTCGATGACCTTTTTGAAAAAGCATATTACTCAAACGAACTGGGGCTGCGTAA
Organism: uncultured Terrimonas sp.; assembly: GCA_964604365.1. Lineage (GTDB taxonomy): Bacteria > Bacteroidota > Bacteroidia > Chitinophagales > Chitinophagaceae > Agriterribacter. Next base: position 89,939 of record CAZRYS010000015.1, on the reverse strand, counting down.
ACCAAACGTAGCCTCTTTTTCCCACATTATCAACGAACAAAAACTCGATGCTTCCCGAACTGTTTTCATTGATGACTCTCTGCCCAATGTGGCAGCAGCTGAAGCTGCAGGACTGACGGGTATCCACATCAAACCGGACTTTACCATATTGGATATCCCTTTTTAGCCGGCGTTAATTGGCATTTGAGCCAAACTTCCTTCGCAACTGCAAAAATGGACGTTCAATGAAGTGGTAAGAAATGACAGCCAGAATAAAAGTAGCGGCTATCACCAGTGTATACCATATCAAATGATGCTCACTATAGTAAGTGGAAATAAATTTTAAGGAAACCCAGTGAAACAAATAGAGAGAATAGCTAAGCTTACCGATATACAGGATGAACTTATTGGTAAAAATACTGGCTATCCAACTTTTCCCGTTAACAAAAAGAAAAGCAGGCACTACCAGGCAAAGCAGAAAACCAGTCCAACTATGTTTAACGGTTATCTGATACCAGGCGGCTTCATACCGCTGAGAAACCAGCAATACCACAGTCGCTAGCAGAGGTACAAAAGCAACCTTCAAAATACGTACATACCATTTCGAAACTATTGTTGTGTTGTATGCGTACAATAACAAAGCCGAAAAGCAGCCATATAAAATTGAATCTGCCCTGGTGTGGGTAGTATAGTAGGTTTCGTTGAATGTGAAAATGATATCTGTGCTGCGCAGCCACAGCCCAACACGCAACAGAAAGAAAAAGACGAGTGAAGCTCCTAAAAAATAAAGAAACCTTCTATTGTTAATCTTGTAGAACAGAAGAAATATAAAAGGGAAAATCAGATAAAAATGCTCCTCTACAGACAAGGACCACAAAATTTTTGCAGTGAGTGGATAATTGTCAGGTACTGCGGGTGGAAAGTAAACCAGGTAGTAGTTAGTAAAATAAAAAAGCCCCGCTACAATATCCAGAACAACCAACTGGTACTGTGCTATCCAAATAGCCAGCAGCGTTACTATAAGAAAAAAAATCAACGCCGGATACAGCCTGAAAAGACGCCTAAGGTAAAAATCTTTGAGGCTGATTGTTTTCGTCTTACTAAATTCTGCAATCAGTAGTTTTGTAATAAGAAAACCGCTGACAAAAAAGAAAAGAGTTACACCGAACTGCGCCAGGAAAAGATATTCCATATTCAGGTGCCCGAAAATCACCAGCAAAATTGCATATCCCCTGAAACCATCAAGGAAAGGAATATATTTTTGATTTAACTCCATACAATTAACTTTCCAAGGTTTGGAACGAAACTTTTGATTAAGTATTACCTAACACAGCTAAAATTACTTAGTAGTTATTATAAAAAAAGGAAACGAACCCAAAAGTTCGTCTCCTTTTTTATACGTCCACAATTATTTATTTCATCAGTTTAATAATGGATGATTCACCATCCAGGGTATTTATTACCTGCAAATAGTATGCACCGGGCAGCATTGTTCTACCGTTTACTTTCAACTGATGTTGACTGTGACCGGCCGGAACATTTTCAATAACCTTGGTATATACTACCCTGCCAGATCCATCTCTCAACAAAAGGGCCAGTTTCGACTTTTTCGTTTTAACGTCGAGGTCTACCATTATATCATCTACAAATGGATTGGGATAGGTGCCAATACCTATTTGAGATTCTTTCTTCACCACAGTATTTCCAACAGTGATGTTTTCAGATTCTGCGTCAATACTTCTTCCTGAAGAACCACCCGATCCCGGCGTTGCAGGAAGCGCCTGGATTGAGAATCCGTTCAGATAACCTTTGGTTCCAAATGTGGAAGTAATTACCAGAATTTCAACACTACCGGTTTCATCCGGACGCGTATTTATTTGTACCGAGCGGCTGGTGTTATCTTTCCAATCCAGGAAGACCGTTTTATCTCCAATAATATAATTGGTATATCCCCCACTTGCATCTGTGCTGGCACTGCAGAAAACAAAGTTATAACTCAGCGTTTTATTCAATCCTGTAACTTTCAGACGTACGACCTCGCCATACTGAATATAATAGAAGGATTTCAGGACGGCATCAGGTACGATACCGGAATTGTTCCCTGTATTGGTACCATTAAAGTCGTCGTAACCGTTAAAGTTCTGAAGTATCTGGAAGTTAACCCCTGTTCTCTGATAATCAGAATTAATCATATTAGACAACACGAAACCGTCAGTTAACAACTCATTGGTATTATTCCAGGGAGCCGCTGCCAACGAGCCCGGCGAGCCGTCATTTAAGTTAATATCTATAGAGTACTGTATGGTAGCTGTACTAAACGGTTGGGAATAATCTGAAAGAGTAGCGCCGTTAGCCGCTCTTAATTTGTAATAATAAACAGTGGCAGCAGTTAGTCCATTGTCAGTATAACCTTCTGTTCTGGCTGGCAGATCGGCCACTTTCATATAACCCGTACTGCGAGATGTAGAGCGCCAAAGCTCCGTTGTACCAGTTGTTTCATTTGCATCCCACTCCAGTTCAATGGATGTTTTCTTGTTTTTCTTACTCCTTATATTAGATGGTGGAGTTAAAGCTGCGCTATGAGCCTCTATCACCAAAGCACCCAGGTATATATTGGCACTACCAGTGGGAAGCTTGCTAATAGTAACTGCTATCTGGCCGTTTACCGGTGTTAATCCCACCAATCTGGCGGTTTTATCATAATTAGTTGCTACATCCAGCGTGTCCTTGAGAGTACTACCTACAGAATAAATCTGTTTAGGTGCGCTCAAAGAGGGAGCATTGCCATAAAACACCAGGTTGTATTTACCAGCAGGTAGTCCTGAAATAGTAACCGTACTGGTCGTTGCGGTAGTTGTGAATCCTGTTGAAATGATAGCATCTGGATAAACACCACCATTGCTACGAGTGATATAACCATCATTATACGAAGACATCGCCTGATTAATCTGAATAACATATGGTGTAGCTGTATTCAATTCATCTTTGGGATTAATGAGCGTAGCGCCGGCTGCTATTGAAGTCCCTCCATTAAAATCATTCCATGGTAGCACCATTGACGGATTGCCAGCAGGATTAAAATTGATGTAGGTGGAGGTAACCTTCCTGTCTACCACATTAATGGTAAATGATTTTGTGGACGAGGCCCCACTATTATCTGTAGCCGTTATGGTAACATTGTAATTAGCCAAAACATCTGTTGGCGCAATATTAATGACACCATTTCCACCACCATTATCCGTAAATGTAGCAAAAGATGGAAGTCCTGTTGCCGACAAGCTTATTGTCTCTGTTGGATCATCTACTGCAGACACCGTAACAACACCACTTTCGCCCAACTTTAAGAACACATCAGCTATAGTCGTTATTCTCGGAGCTTTATTCGGTACATTTAACCATACAATTTGCGAATTAGTAACCCCGTGACTATTTCTCACACGAACTATATAATAGTATGTTTTGTTAGCAGCCGCAGTCAGGTCATTAAAATGTTCCAGTTTATTATCAACAACGCCAGGATTTAAAAGTGTAAAAGGTCCTGATAATCTAATAGCACGGTAAACCTCATACCGTTCCGCATTGTAGGCAATATTCGTCCAGTTTAATTTAACTGTATCATTCTCAAGTTTTGCAGTAAGGTTGATCGGTCGAACAGGAGGGGTCGAATCATCATACATTTCATCAATCACCAATGCAGTGAGATATGCCCTTGTTGCATTACTGTTATCCCCTCTGTTTATTGTAAGATTCAATGTACCGTTTGGAGGGGCAGTTATATTCATCAGGCTAACAGTATTGTTTGCGTTCCGTGCTGCATTCAGGGTCACACTCTCTCCACCAATTGTATACTTAGCTGAGTAGATTCTATCGTCGTTATTATAACTTCCGATGAAAGTAAAATTATACCTCTTGTTAGCATTCAAACCAGATATTTCTATGTCCTTTGAAGCGTCTATCCAGTAATGAGACTGCAGTACATTATCCGGGTATACACCTGAGTTATTACCGGTATTTACACCATCGTTGCCTACGCCAATTCCACCAGTCAGAATTTTCAGGTTAATTGTTGTAGCCGCCCCTGTTTCATCTTGCAGAGAAGAGAATGTAGTATTAACAGGCAGACTGCTGGTATTCGTATTATTCCATTGTGTAGCGGGTCCTTGCACGGCACCATCACTAAAATTGACATTTACCCTGCGTCCTGGTACTGAAACCGCATTGACCGTAATTGTCAATGTAGCTGTATCCTTACTTTGTCTGGAATCCTTGACGGTTATCAACATTTGATAGGTACCCGCTTGTGCATACTTAGGAGACAGTGTGAACTTCACAGAATTATTGCTAATATCTGCCGCCACAAAATTGGGCATCCTTAGGAAAGTCCAATTCAATACTTCTCCTGCATTTTGATCTGTAGCATGCACCGTTACCTCTTTTGTCTCCCATTCATTCATCACTACATCAGTAAAAGATTCGATAACAGGTACATAATTATCGTTTACAATTAAGCTGAAAGTTGTTACAGTAGTATCGTTTTCAGCGTTGACTGCTTTAATGGTAACACTGTTGTACACTCCTTGTTGTGACTGGCTCGGAGTAAATGTTATCACCCCTTTGTTATTGCCAGTCGATTCAAACGTACCAAATGAAGGTAGGTTTTGGACGAGCAGTTGTATAGATTGACCAGAACCATTTGAGACGCTAACAGGTACCTGTAATTGAGTACCAAACCGCATGTATTGATTTTCTATCAAATCGATTACAGCAGGTAATCCAAGTGTAGTCACACCTATTTCATTGCTAAAGGGCGACTCTCCACCAGGTCCAACAACTTTTACTTTATAGAAGAAAGTTGTATTAGCAAACAGGTCTGTATCAGTAAATGAAGTAGCATCTGCCGGTAATTCTGCATAAAGGAAATAATCGCTGTTATCGCCGGCTGAACGGTAAAGCTGATATTTGGTTGCCCCGGTTCCTGCATTATTTGTCCAACCCAGTTTGATGCTGCTGGATGTATTTCCCGCAGACGCCAAATTCGTGGGGGCCGCCGGGGCTGCGGGGGCTGAGGGCGTGGTAACATTCACGGCATCTGCTGTCGGTTTATCAAAATCAGATTCACCATACTGGTTGATGGCCCTTACTTTGTAGTAGTATTTTACATTACCACGTACCGTTGTATCCTGATAGCTGGTAGTATTAGCGGGCAGTACATCCACCGTACTAAAGGTAACGCCATCCTCGGAACGGAATATTTCAAAAGAACTTTCATTGTTACTGTTATCAGTCCACGTCAATCCCACTTTGTTATATAAAGTCGGCGGCACTATTGCAAGCCCTGAAGGCTTGGATGGCACGGTTCCGCTCGGTGGTGTAGCCGTACCTTTGAATGCACTGGTGGGAATTGGTACAAACGTACCACCCGCTCCAGGTGTAGACCAAAAGACTGACATTGTTTGAGCGCCGGCCACTTGAAAGTAGGAAATGGCAATTGGATAAACACCGGCATTGAGATAAATAGTACCTTCTTCAGATTTTGCAGCATGTAACCCATCATTGTCTACCAATGCTGCGGCATTGTGGTTATAGGGTGTTCCAATATACAGTTTACTTCCTTCGTCGGAGTTTGTCCTGAAAACATAAGTACCGCTTTCAGGGATCGTTATTTCGCCCTCCCACAGATAAGCATAATTCTGCTCACGGGTTCTGTCAGCGATACTTACATTGGGCATTACCCCAGTTTCATCAGCAACCAAATGATCGAAATCAGGCAACTTGGTCCAACTACCATTGTGTAAATAATACTTATAAGATAATCCTTGTGAAATTGTTTGAGCAGTTACCTGGTTACTAAACGAAGATTCGTTACCAGATAAATCCTTCGCCTTTACGGTGATCGTATAATGTTGGTTAGCTGCTAAATTGTGTACGGTGAACTCAGTACTATTGGTATGATAGGTTTTTACACCATTAACGTATATATCATAACCCGCCACCCCTACATCATCTGTCGATTCATTCCAGGTTAGCGATATGGAGGACTGACTAGTACCTGCCACCTGAAGATTTTGTGGTGACGTAGGATGAACATTATCTGCATCTGTAGATCCCGATACTTCCCTTGACAACAAGGAGCCTGCTGTATTGTTGATAGCACGCACAACAAAATAATATTTTGCCCCCGACTCTAAACCTTCTTTCAAATATTTTTTTTCTGCGGTTATCCCTGCCAGTCGGTAGGGTCCTCCAGGCTTAGTAGAAATGTAAATTTCATATTCCGTAGCCGGATGAGGTGCCGCTGGATTGCTTAACCAATCAAGTCGCAGGGACGATTTAGAAATTTTATTTACCAGCAGATTTACAACCGAGTCCGGCTTATTGGGTCCATTTGCATCGACAACGGTAAACGGAGAGGAGGGTTCACTCTCACAGGTGGCGTATTCGCGTACAATGGTACGATACGTACCTGGTCCTGCTACAAGATTATAAGTAGTTGAAACCTGGGTATTAGACGCATTTCTCCAACTGTAACCAAAATAACCCTCGGGCATCACCAATTCTATTGAGGTCTTTCCATCAGGCGATGGCAGTACGCGGCTGGCAAATTCTTTCGTCGTTATATTTGGAGGCGTATTGACGGTTTTATATTCCACTATCGCAGGAGTTGGAGACCAAGGAGACCATTCTCCCCCAATTCGTTGTACCCGGCAATCATATCTTCCTACAGATGTTACATGGATCGTATTAGTATTGGCTCCCGCTATTAATGCACCATCCTTACGCCATTCATAATTTTCAAACCCATCAGATACGCCCAATGTGAGATTAATGGCTTCCCCTGTACAGAAGCTTGAATTACCGAAAAGTATCCACGGATTAGCCTTATGTGCCCTCAACAAAAACGGGTAAAAATCTGTCTCTCTCCAGGCAGAATTCCATGTATCATGTCCGCGATCGGGATATTCAGTATAACGAAGATTGGCTCCGACAGTTTTTGCACGGTTTGACAAATTTCTACCAGCAGAGACCGGTGGGTTTTGATCCAACCCACCCTGAAATAACCAAATAGGAACAAAACTATTTTGATTGATAGTGTTAGCTCCAACTGAAGCCGACATTGGTAATGCCGCTGCAGTTAAATAGGGGAATCTTGATAAGAAACTCCATGAAGAAGATCCACCACCAGATAACCCGTTTACTGTAACCCTAAACGGGTCGACCTGAGCCTGTGGCACCAGAAAATTTTCAATAATCTCGGCCACAAAAGTTCGATGCGATGCACTGAACAATCCGTCCGGAGATTGCGGATACAACAAAAAGCCATCATATACACCACTTGTAACAGCTGTTCTATGCCTTGACGCACCATGATACAACTGATATTCATTATCATAAATAGACCCTCGTTCGCCCACACCATGAAAGAATACAAATAAAGGATATTTCACACCGTTGCCCGCCACATATGATTTTGGATACTTCAGCCTAAATGCCATCCCTTTGTATATGAAGCATTTAAAATCGGAAGTATTCCAACTGAGGCGGTTCGTTTTAACCCACTTTCCTACCTGATTACGTGCAGGTTGTACAGGCGGATTAGCCGGATCATATACTTTCACAGTCTCATTGGGGTTAAACAAAACCTCTTGCCCACTCAGACGCATTCCAGTGAATATCAAAATAATTGACAAAACACCAGCTAAAAAACGGATCGTAAAATTATTCATATACGCTTATTCTGTTTGTATAGGAATTTCAAAGGGGAATTGGCTGTAAAACTAAAGAAGATCTAAAGGAACAGGGATTAAGAACAACTGAAATTTAGTGCTAACACAACTAGCCAAAATTCGACATGCAAGGTAAAAAACATTTTCTGATTGCACAATTATCATTCATCTATTTCTTAAACCTTGCGGAACCAATACTTTATAGTCCATTATTTTTATGTATCTGAAAATCAACATCCTACGCTAGATTACAATCAACGAATTATTTTTTCGTGCAGCGGATACCTCGTTATTTTGCTCATCTTGAATCCGTAACCAGAACAGGAATGCATTTGAAATACTTTTTCATCTTTTTATTTTTCGTTTTCTCTACTTATATATACGCGCAAAACTGTTCAGGGTTGGGGCAAACTCCAACAACAGCATTTCCGGTTTGCGGCATTGCTACTTTTTCACAAACTACGGTACCACCCTGTGGAGGACGTAGTATTCCCGTACCTGGTTGCAATGACGGCGCAGCGTATGGAGACCTCAATCCGTTCTGGTATAAATTTACCTGCTTTTCCTCCGGCACACTTGGCTTCACCATCGCCCCGATGACAGGCGGTGACGACTATGACTGGCAACTTTTCGACATCACAGGACGCAATCCAAACGATGTATATACAGACGCCTCGCTGTATGTTACCAGCAATTGGTCGGCACGACCTGGTGCTACAGGCACTTCTTCTAATGCCAATGCTTCCACCAACTGTGCTGGCTACGATTACCCCAACTTCAGCAAAATGCCCTACCTATTGGCAGGAAGACAATACCTGCTGCTGGTCAGTCATTTTACCGATATCAACCAAAGCGGGTACACCCTGCAGTTTGGAGGAGGTACTGCCAGTATTACCGATCCTAAAAAGCCGCATACCGATCGGGCGAGGGCTTTTTGTGACGGCAATACGATCCTCGTGAAGCTAAACAAAAAAATGCGCTGCAATACACTGGCTGCTGACGGAAGTGATTTTTCTATCAGCTCTGCACTATCTTCCGTTACCGGGGCGGCAGCCGCCACCTGCAATACCGGCTTTGATATGGACTCTATTGCTATTACTTTAAGTAATCCACTGCCACCAGGGAACTATTCAATTTTTATCAAAACGGGGTCAGATGGAAATACGTTAATGGATTATTGCGACCGCGAAGTGCCCGTTGGAGAAAAAGTTGATTTTACGCTGGAGCCCGTCCATCCAACCTCCATGGATAGCATTACAACTGTTAGCTGTGCCCCCGAATTACTTCAACTTGTGTTTAAAAAGCCGATTCGCTGCACCTCTATTAATGCCGATGGCTCCGACTTTGTTGTAAGCGGGCCTACTCCTATAACAATTACAAAGGCATATGCTAACTGCGAAACCAACGGCAGTAGTGAATCTATATTTGTCCAACTATCTGCTCCTATCATTGCTAAAGGACTCTATACGATATCGCTGGTAACCGGAACCGACGGCAATACATTAATTGACGAATGTGGTGAGCAAACACCGGCTGGCGAAAGCCTGTCATTTCAAACAGCCGACACAGTAGATGCTACCTTTTCTTTTGATATTCTTTATGGCTGTGAGAGAGACACCATCCTTTATACCCACCCTGGTGGAAATGACATTTTCGACTGGCAGTGGAGCTTTGAAGACGGTTCCGGGCATGCCCAACAAAACACCGCAAAAATATATACTGTATTTGGTGAAAAAAACGCCTCACTCATTGTGTCCAATGGAGTATGTAGTGACACCACCAATCAAACAGTAATGTTGAACAACGAATTGATTGCCGCATTTGACGCATCTGAATATATTTGTCCGGAGGATCCCGTTTTATTCAAAGACAAAAGTACAGGAAGGATTGTCTCCTGGGACTGGAGCCTTGGCAATGGGAGGAGAAGTAGCATTCAACATCCCAATGGGTTTCATTATCCCGCACCACACACAAATGAATCGTACGACGTCAAGCTCCTTGTGACAGACGACATAGGTTGCCAGCAAAGCCTCACCAAACGGGTGACTGTGGTTACCAGTTGTTATATTGCCATTCCCAACGCCTTCACCCCCAATGGTGATGGACTGAATGACTTTCTGTATCCTGTTAATGCTTACAAGGCGGAGAACATAATTTTCAGGGTATTCAACGTTTATGGACAAAAGATTTTCGAAACCAGGGACCGAAGTTCCAAATGGGATGGAACGTTCAATGGTGTGCCACAAAAAACGGGAACCTATGTATGGACGTTAGAATATAAACACACAGATGTCGGGCGGAATTTTGATCTGAAAGGCACTACCCTTTTGCTCAGATAATCCTGAAGTGATGCAGAAAAGCGTAATTTTGAAACCATGAAGCAATATGGTTTGATAGGGTATCCGCTGGGACATTCGTTTTCCAAAAAGTACTTTACCGAAAAATTTGAAAATGCGAAACTCGACTGTCGGTTTGATAATTTTTCTATCGAAAAAATTGAACTGCTGCCAAAAGTCTTAAATGATAATCCGGATCTGCAAGGACTTTGCGTAACTATTCCATACAAAGAAAAAGTGATAGCCTACCTGGATGAGTTGTCGGATGAAGTGAAGCACATAGGCGCCTGCAATTCCATTCACATCAAAAACGGGAAACTAATTGGATACAATACAGACACCGCAGGATTTGAAAAATCGTTGCTCACCAAACTGCAACCACATCACACCAACGCCCTAATACTTGGTACCGGTGGTGCGTCCAAAGCAATTGAATATGTTCTGCAAAAAAATAAAATTATCACACAAAAAGTAAGCAGGACTGTAGCTTCATCTGTCATCACCTATAACAGCCTTACCAATCAGGATATTGAAAGAAACCTACTGATCATCAATGCATCACCGTTAGGAACTTACCCTAACAGCGATTCGTATCCCGACATCCCTTATAACGCGTTGACACCCGATCATCTGCTGTTCGACCTGGTATACAATCCTCCGAAGACGATTTTTCTGCAAAAAGGAGAAGCAAAAGGAGCAAGCATCTTAAATGGCTACGATATGCTGTTGGAACAGGCTGAAGTAAGCTGGAGAATTTGGAACAAAGCGGATTGAGTTTAATATAGGGAAAAAAATACCGATGTGGAAAAACCCCATCGGTAGTAATTAATTGTAATGGCAGATATCAGGAAGCTTGCTTAGCATCTTTTTCATTCATACCGTCTTCGATCTCCTTTTTCACATTGCTTTTGGCATCATTAAACTCACGAATTCCCTTACCTATACCACGCATAAACTCAGGAATTTTTCTTCCGCCAAAAAGAATCAAGATAGCAAGAATGATCAACACCCATTCAGTCCCACCCGGCATTGATATCAACAAGGAATTGTAATTTGACAACATCTCTAAAATTTTTGTTAGGTAAACAAAGTTACGTTTTTAATTATTCTATATCGTAACTAATATGTTTATGAAGTTACTTAACCTTACTTTAACAACAAACGGAAATCTAAAAAAGACTTCCGTTTGTAACAATATTTTGTATATCAGTAAATTATATACTAACTCTTTTTTCTTTAATTCTTGCGCTTTTACCGCTACGGCTACGCAAGAAATACAACTTAGCGCGACGTACTTTACCTACTTTGTGAAGCAGGATAGAATCAATATTAGGCGAAAAAACAGGGAAAGTTCTTTCTACACCAACACCATCAGAAATTTTACGAACAGTAAAAGAAGCTGTTGCTCCTGTTCCCTGACGTTTAATTACATCACCTTTAAACCCCTGAATACGGGTTTTATTTCCTTCCACTACTTTATAATTAACGGTAACGTTATCGCCTGCTTTAAAATTAGGGATGGTTTTACCGGTGCTTGTAGCTAACTGCTCATGAATATATTGAACTGCTGTGCTCATATCTATTAAATTAAGGGTCGCAAAGGTAATTATTCTTAGTGTTTAATCAAAATTTAGTTTAGCATTATTGCCAACTTTATGGCTACCATGCTATCTAGCCAGGTTTACAGCTCTCTTTTCCCTGATGACTGTCACTTTTATTTGCCCGGGATAGGTCATTTCTGTCTGTATCTTCTGGGCAATTTCAAAGCTCAGTTTTTCACTATCAGCGTCGCTCATTTTATCCGCTTCCGCTATCACCCTTAACTCTCTACCTGCCTGTATTGCGTATGCTTTTTCTACACCATTGTATCCCAACGCCAAATTCTCAAGGTCTTTAATTCGTTGCAGGTATTGCTGCATAATCTCCCTTCTGGCTCCTGGTCTGGCACCGCTGATCGCATCGCAGGCCTGTACTATAGGAGAGATTACGTATTGCATTTCCATTTCATCGTGGTGCGCCCCTATAGCATTCACAACCGCAGGATTTTCGCCATATTTTTCAGCTAATTTGGCACCCAGCAAAGCGTGGCTCAATTCACTTTCTTCATCGGGTACTTTCCCTATATCGTGCAGTAAGCCAGCTCTTTTAGCCAATTTCGGGTTCAGCCCCAATTCAGCCGCCATCGTGGCACAAAGGTTAGCTGTCTCCCTGCTATGCATCAAAAGGTTTTGTCCGTAAGAAGAGCGGAAACGCATTCTACCCACCATTCTTACCAGTTCCTTATGCAAACCATGTATTCCCAATTCTATTACGGTTCTTTCTCCAATTTCCAATACCTGTTCTTCGAGCTGTTTGCGGGTTTTCTCCACGACCTCTTCAATACGAGCCGGGTGAATACGTCCGTCGGTTACCAATCTTTGCAGAGACAAGCGGGCAACCTCTCTGCGAAGCGGGTCAAAGGAAGACAATACGATTGCTTCCGGTGTATCATCCACAATAAGGTCTACCCCGGTAGCAGCTTCTATCGCCCGGATATTACGCCCTTCCCGACCAATGATCTGACCTTTAATCTCATCCGTCTCCAGGTTAAAAACGGTGACAGTGTTCTCTATCGTCTGCTCGGCTGCCGTACGCTGAACGGTCTGAATAATCAACTTCCGGGCCTCTTTATTAGCTTTTAATTTTGCCTCTTCTATTATTTCCTGCTGAATACTGAGTGCCTGACTCTGTGCTTCCTGCCTTAAACTTTCGATCAACTGAGCTTTCGCTTCCTCAGCAGACAAGGCCGCAACCTTTTCCAGTCGGCGGATATGTTCTTCCTGGTGTTTCTCAAGCTCCGTACGCTTTTGGTTCACCACCTCAATCTGACGGTTTAGATTCTCCTTTATCGCTTCATTTTCTTTTCCCTGCTTCTCAAGATTCTCTATTTTCTGGTTGAGACTCTGTTCTTTTTGACGCGCACGACTTTCGGAATCGTTGATTTTCTTGTTTTTTTCCAGCACCACTTTATCGTGCTCCGACTGCAACTGAACAAATTTTTCTTTTGCTTCCAGTAATTTTTCCTTCTTAAGTGTCTCAGCAGTTATCTGTGCATCTGCGATGGTTTTTTTGGCCAATAATTCTGCTTCTTCCACTTGCTTTTTAGTATTGGCTGCAAAAATTACTTTACCCAATATCACACCTATAATTACCCCCGCCACTGCGAGTATTATTGATAATAAGCTAAATTCCATTGATTTTTAATTTAAACTATTCTATTATATTTTCCTTTCTATGCGAAATATCTATCATAGTAAGATGTAATAGGCGAAGATAAAAAGAAGTTTTGAGATTGAGGGCGGTAAGTTGTGGGCAGGATGAAGGATACAGTTGCAGCTTGCGTGGCAACTAGAAATCAAAACCAGCCACTTAACACTTCTCACTTAATTTTTCCAGACTTTTTGATATGATCTCAACTGCTTCTTTTATCTGCCCGGCATTGATGGTCAATGGAGGGGCCAATCTTATTTTATCGCCGTGAGTGGGTTTGGCCAGCAGTCCGTTATTCTTCAACTCCAAACACAACGCCCAGGCGGCATTTTTATCAGGATGCTCTACCACAATGGCATTGAGCAGACCTTTGCCACGGATCACTTTTATAAAGGGACAATTAATAGCTGCTAATCCCTCCCGCAGTAGCTGTCCCATGTTAGCTGCATTTTCAGCCAAGTTTTCCTCTTTTAATATGTTTAGTGCTTCCATAGCAACGCTACAGGCTAAAGGATTGCCACCATAAGTTGATCCATGTTCACCAGGTTGTATGGTTAGCATTATTTCGTTGTCTGCCAGCACTGCGCTCACCGGCAACATACCGCCACTCAGTGCTTTCCCCAGTATCAATATATCAGGTCGCACCGATTCATGATCCACACAAAGCATTTTACCTGTACGGCATAAACCGGTTTGAATTTCGTCGGCTATAAATAAAACGTTACGCTCATTGCAACGCGCTTTCGCAGCAAACAGATATCCGTTATCCGGCAGTTCTACGCCGGCTTCTCCTTGAATCGGCTCTACCAAAAAACCGGCTACTGTCGGGTCTTCGAGCGCTACAGACAAGGCGTTCAAATCATTAAAAGGTATCACTTTAAAACCCGATGTATAAGGGCCGAACCCTTTGGTAGCCGCACGATCTGTACTAAATGAGATGACCGAAATCGTTCTACCATGGAAATTATTAGCACAAACAATTATTTTAGCTTCGCCTTCCGGTATTTTTTTTATTTCATAGCCCCAGCGACGGCAAAGTTTTAAGGCAGTTTCTACAGCTTCTACACCCGTGTTGACTGGCAACACTTTATCAAATCCAAAATATTCAGCCATAAACTTTTCATATTCACCCAGTAAGTTATTATAAAAAGCTCTTGATGTTAATGTTAGTTTTTGCGCCTGTTTAGTGAGCGCCGCTACAAGACGGGGATGACAATGTCCCTGATTGACGGCAGAATAACCACTCAAGAAATCGTAATAAGGCTTGCCTTCAACATCCCAAACAAACACGCCCTCACCTTTTTCCAATACAACAGGTAACGGATGATAGTTATGTGCACCATAACGTTCTTCAAGATCTAAATAGTAAGTTGCTTTATCAGGTACATGCATGTATTGCAGATATTATGGTTATTAAAAATCTGGACTACGATCGTTTATTTTGATCGAGTTATCTTAAAACAAAAAATAGTAAAAAATGGCTAATCGCACCACGTTAGTGAAGGCTGTTGTGGTCCAGGAAATCCAGATTAAGATCCAGAAACGACAGTATATGCGGTTTAACTAAAATATCAAAATAATTTGCTTAAAGGTATGGATATTTTTTTGTTAGCATATTTTTTCCGGCGGTACTTCATAAGTTAAAGTCTTCTTTTTACCTTCGTCCCTCATCCACCCAAAATTATGCAGCCCAAGGCAAAATTATTTTCTGGCACTGGCTCCCGTTATCTCGCGGAGAAAATTGCTAATCAGTTTGGAGAACCTTTAGGCGAAATTAGTATCCAGCGCTTCAGCGATGGCGAAATTCAACCGACCTTCCTGGAAAGCATTAGAGGAGATTATGTTTTTTTAATTCAAAGCACCTTCTCTCCGGCTGACAATATTATGGAGCTTCTGTTGATGATCGATGCCGCACGCCGGGCGTCGGCCTACAAAATCATAGCGGTACTCCCCTACTACGGATATGCCCGCCAGGATAGAAAGGATAAGCCCAGGGTAGCCATCGGCAGTAAATTACTGGCAAACTTGCTGACTGCCGCAGGAGCTAACAGGGTGATAACCATGGACTTGCATGCCCCACAAATTCAAGGGTACTTTGATATCCCGGTGGATCACCTGGATAGTTCCGCAATTTTCATCCCTTATATAGAACAGCTTAAGCTGGAAAACCTTACCTTTGCCGCCCCTGACGTGGGAAGTGCCAATAGAATACGCGAAATAGCCAGTTTTTTCAACGCAGAAATGGTTATTTGTGATAAGCACAGAAAGCGGGCAAATGAAATTGCCAGCATGGTGGTGATTGGTGACGTAACGAACAGGAATATAGTTCTTATAGATGACATATGTGATACGGGTGGTACCCTGGCAAAAGCAGCAGGACTGTTGATAGAGAAGGGGGCAAAAAGTGTCAGAGCCTTATGTACACACCCGGTGTTAAGTGGTAATGCATACAAAAACATTGACAACAGCGTTTTGGAAGAACTGGTTGTTTGCGACACTTTGCCGCTGAAAAACAACTCTTCAAAAATTAAAGTCTTGAGTGTGTCAGAATTGTTCGCTATTGCGATAAGAAATGCGTACGAGAACCAAAGTATTACCAGTTTGTTTATCCATAGTCAACAACGAAACAAGTAAATTATAAACAATCATAACAATGAAGACAATTACAATCGAAGGACAACCGAGGACCGGAACCGGGAAGAAAGCCACCCGCCAACTCCGCTCTCAGGGACTCGTGCCTGGTGTAATTTATGGCGGTAATAAGGAGATCAGTTTTGAAGCTCCTTTACTGGCTTTTAAACCACTAGTGTACACACCAGAGTTTCAGATAGCTTCTATCAAAATAGGCGGAAACACCTATGAGTGCATCTTAAAAGACATCCAGTTTAACAAAGTAACGGATGCACTGAATCACCTGGATTTTTTGGAACTGGTAGAAGGCAAGAAGGTGATTGCTGATATCCCTTTGAAATTTACAGGAACTGCTGCTGGTGTGAAAGCTGGTGGACGTTTGGTAACAAAAATTAAGACGCTGAAAATAAAAGCGCTTCCCAAAGATCTGAAGGAAAATATTGAAGTAGACCTTACTAATCTGGAACTTAACGCAAACCTGCGTGTAGAAGATGTGAAAGAGCCTCAGTACGAAATATTGAACTCTCCCCGTATTCCAATTGCTTCTGTGGTAATGACCCGTCAGTTGAAGCAGGAAGAACAAGCAGCAGCGAAGACTCCTAAAAAATAAGACATCACGTTAAATACTATGCCCAACCCTTTCACTAACGGTTGGGCTTTTTTATGACATCAACAAAATATCTTATCGTAGGACTGGGTAATCCCGGTAAAGAATATGAACACACTCGTCATAACATTGGTTTTGACGTAGTGGATGCTTTTGTATCCAGGAACAATGGCAGTTTTAGAATAGACAGACTTGCGGAGGTAGCAGAAGTACGCTGGAAAGGGAGAAGCTTCATCTGCATAAAACCTACTACCTACATGAACTTGAGTGGAAAATCTTTTAAATACTGGATGGACAAAGAAAAAGTGCAGTTGGAGAATACACTTACTATTGTGGACGACCTTGCACTTCCATTAAGCAAAATCAGGCTTCGCGGTAGCGGCAACCATGCCGGACATAATGGACTATCGGACATACAAACTGTATTGGGTACCGATCAATACCCAAAATTGAGATTTGGCATTGGCAATCAATTCCCTAAAGGTATGCAGGTTGAATTTGTTTTGGGTAAATGGTTTCCAGAAGAAGTTACCATAGTGAAAGCAAAACTGGAAAAATCCTGCGAAGTAATTGAAAATGTTTCTGTTATAGGATTGGAAAAAACCATGAGCTGGGTTAATGGCATGGAATTCAAGTAAAAAAGCATGATATTCGGTAAATAATTTTTTCAACTATTTTAGATTCAGTTTGTTTACAGTAAATTAGCGTCTTACTTTGTCACATTATCCATCTTCCTATTGACAGGCTCCTACTTGCAATTTGTTAAACACTTTAACTACCCAATTTAACCAATGAAAGCTCGAACTAATAAATTACTATGAAGATATTTTGTATTGGCCGTAACTATGTGGATCATGCGAAAGAGCTTGGGAATGATATACCAGACGAACCGGTTATTTTCATGAAACCTAAAAGTGCATTATTGCAATCGCATACGCCTTTTTATTACCCGGAATTTACTAACGAACTGCATGCTGAAGCAGAATTAGTTCTCAGAATAAGCAAAAATGGAAAATATATCCAGGAAAAGCATGCTGGAAAATATTATAATGGTGTTAGTGTTGGAATTGACTTCACAGCTCGTGATATTCAGGACGAACTGAAATCAAAAGGTCTGCCATGGGAAAAAGCAAAAGCCTGGGATAATTCTGCGGTTATCGGCAAATGGATTGATATTGGTGCGGATTTCAAAAAACAAGATATCAACTTTTGTTTATACAAAAACAAAGAGCTTACCCAACAAGGCAATTCAGGTGAGATGGTTTTTGGCTTTGATTACCTTGTATCCTATATTTCAAACTATTTCTCCCTCAATATCGGAGATGTAATTTTTACGGGCACACCAGCCGGCGTGGGTGAATGTGTAGTAGGAGATGAATTGGAAGGCTTTATTGAAGATGATAGCCTGTTTGAGTTTTCTGTAAAATAACGATTACAAATAGTTATAATAAAAAAGAGGTTTGGAGTTTCCAAACCTCTTTTTTATTACGATTTTAAACCAGTCTATTTCTTCGTTATCACTTGCGCCATCACTTTTCCGATATCAGCAGGACTGTCCACCACATTAATACCACACTCTCTCATAATTTTCATCTTCGCCGCAGCGGTATCATCAGCACCACCTACTATTGCTCCAGCATGCCCCATCCTGCGACCAGGAGGTGCTGTTTGTCCAGCGATAAAACCTACAACAGGTTTTGTACCATTCTCCTTTATCCAACGGGCAGCTTCAGCTTCCATCCCACCACCAATTTCTCCAATCATAACAATGCCTTCTGTTTCATCATCTTTCATAAACAGCTCCACAGCTTCTTTGGTGGTAGTTCCAATAATCGGATCACCTCCAATTCCAATAGCGGTAGAAATACCTAACCCCGCTTTTGCTACCTGATCCGCCGCTTCATAAGTAAGGGTTCCGGATTTAGATACAATGCCGATTTTTCCTTTCCTAAAAATAAACCCTGGCATAATACCCACCTTACATTCATCTGCAGTAATAACACCTGGACAGTTAGGTCCGATCAACCGGGAGCCCGTGCCTGCCAAATAGTGTTTTACTTTTATCATATCCTGAACAGGAATACCCTCTGTTATACAAATAATAAGCGCTACTCCCGCATCTGCAGCCTCTGTGATTGCATCGGCGGCAAACGCAGGCGGCACAAAAATAATACTCACATTCGCTCCGGTTTTTTGTACAGCATCCGCTACAGTATTAAATACGGGCCGATCGAGATGCGATTGTCCGCCTTTTCCCGGTGTAACACCTCCTACAACATTGGTTCCATAATCGATCATTTGTGTAGCATGAAATGTACCTTCAGAACCTGTAAATCCCTGAACAATTACTTTAGAACCTTTATTTACTAAAACCGCCATAGAATATGTATTACTTTTTAAGAGGCTGCGCAAAAATATGAAATTTAAGTGCTTTCTTTTCATTTTTACTATAAAACTTGCCTGATGTCGAAATATTACTATGCTCAGATAAACGTGGGTAAATGCCGCAACAAATATTATGAAATTGTGACCTGATCCCGACTATTCATCCCACTCCTTGCAAATATTTATTAACTTCAAAGTTTTGAAAATTCACAACATGAGAGAACGCTATTTATCAAAAACCGGAAAACTTTTTGCGACAACACTACTAAGTTTCGCGTTTCTGCAGACTGTTTGGGCACAAAAGCCAGATACAATCCTGATACAGAAAATGGTAACAGAAGCGAATAATAATTCTCAATTGGAACCGCTGGCGCACGAACTACTCGATGTAATAGGTCCCCGACTAGTTGGTACTCCTCAAATGAAAACTGCCGCCGATTGGGCGATTGATAAATTTGGCACCTGGGGAATTGCTGCCCGCACCGAAAACTGGGGCACCTGGCGAGGTTGGGAAAGAGGTATCACCCATGTAGATTTGGTACATCCAAGAGTAAGAACATTGGAAGCAACTCAACTGGCATGGAGTGGCAATACAAAGGGAAAAACAGTTACGGCGGAAACAATGATATTACCCGATCTACCCAATGCCGACGCTTTTGCTAAATGGCTGCCCTTTGTAAAGGGAAAATTTGTACTGGTATCCGCTGTGCAGCTTACAGGGAGACCAGATGCCAATTGGGATGAATTCGGAACCAAAGAATCCATTGAGAAAATACGTCAGCAGCAGAATTCAGTTACCGAAGAGTGGTCTAATCTTTTTAAGAAAATTGGTGTAACACCTAAAACACTGGCAGAAGCACTGGAGAAAGCTGGTGCAGCTGGTATTTTTAGTTCATACTGGTCTAAAGCCTATGGTTCTAATAAAATTTTTGGTGCACACGCCAAAAAAATACCCACCATAGACCTTTCTCTGGAAGATTATGGGCTCTTGTACAGACTCACAAGTTCCGGACAGAAACCAAAAATCAGCGTAAAGGCAGACTCTAAAGAATTAGGCGTGGTGCCCAGTTTCAACGTTATGGCAGAAATCAAAGGAACAGAGAAGCCGGAGGAATACATCATTCTGTCCGCACACTTCGATTCCTGGGATGGCGCTAGTGGTGCCACAGATAACGGAACAGGTACACTGGTAATGATGGAAGCCGCCCGACTGTTAAAGAAGTTTTATCCTAACCCTAAAAGAACTATACTGGTTGGGCTATGGGGCAGCGAAGAACAAGGTTTAAATGGTTCCCGGGCTTTTGTAGAGGATAATCCCAAAATTGTGGACAACCTACAAGCAATGTTTAATCAGGATAATGGAACCGGGAGAGTAGTTAATGTTCAGGGACAGGGTTTCGTGCAGGCGTATGACTATATCACCCGCTGGCTATCTGCTGTACCGGAAGACATCAGGAAACATATCGAAACAAGCTTTCCGGGCGTACCGGGTAGTGGCGGTTCAGATTTCGCCTCTTTTGTAGCAGTAGGCGCTCCCGCGTTCTCCCTGAGCTCGCTGAGTTGGTCTTACGGTACACTCACCTGGCATACCAATAAGGACACCTACGACAAAGTAGTATTTGATGAAGTGAGAAATAATGCTATTCTTACGGCGATTATGGCTTACATGGCCAGTGAAGATCCGGTAAAAACATCGAGGGAAAGGAGAGTATTGCCGGCAGGTGCTGATGGGCAGCCCGGCGAATGGCCCGCTCAGCGTAAAGCTAACCGAAAAGGAGGACAGGACTAAATTGGAGAAGTTCTTTCGTATAAATAGAAAAGGCGTTGCATTCTGCAACGCCTTTTCTATAAGCTGTTATTTAACAAAGGAATATTATCTGCAATATCTTTTACTTTTTGATGTAGTAAAGTGACATTTAAGTTTTCGAGGTGTCGGTCATGATGCATATCTGTTCCTAAAAGATCTATGCAACCCATTTTATACAGTTGTTCTGCAGCCACAGCAATACTTTTACCGTAGTAGCCAATCAACGACAATAAATTCACCTGCATCAAACAGCCAGAATCTCTCAGTTCCTCATACACATCCATATTTTTGTGTAAATAAGCATATCGCTCGGGGTGTGCCAGAATAGGTTTATAGCCTTTCATCTGAAGGTTAAAAATCTTCTGCTTATAGTCTATTGGAATACTGGCAAAAGAGAATTCTACCAATACCAGGTTGTCCTTCACCGTTAGAAGGGGTTCGTTTTTTTCAAGCAGGCTGTCAAAATGATCGTCGAGAAAATACTCTGCTGCTGCCCTCACAGGGATATCAATCTTCTTCTGCTCCAATGCCTTCCCCAATTTCTCATATCCATTCATTATCGTAGTACGATTGTTGGGATACAAGTCCGATATCAGGTGTGGTGTGGTAATGATTTTTTTATACCCCAGCTTTATCAACCCTTCTACCAACATTACCGAGGTATCTACGTCCGGAGATCCATCGTCGATACCGGGTATCAAATGTGAATGCATATCACATTGCAGCACGCTTAAGTCGTGCGCTTCAGATAAGGGTTTCTTTTTTTTAAAGAAGGAAAACATAAAATAAATGCTTTACAGTAACATACGATTACAATACGAACTACGCAACATCACTTGCGAAAGTATATATATCCCAAAATGCTTTTTCCTTTAATCCATGCATTGTTTGGGAAACGGCTTCTGCCGCCTTCTTTTTTCGATCAATGACATCATTGGAAATTCCTAACAATACCTGTTGTATATTAGCACTTAAACTAGGACTAAATTCTACGAGCCAACCTGCATCTTTTAGATACCTCCAATTGTCATTTTCTGTGTTCCCACAAAAAATTATCGTTCCACCTTCGCAAACTGCACTAACTGCTTTTGACGGAACACATACATTATTCCATTCGGGCAGCAATGACACCAAGTGAATATCGATAAAAGAAAGCTCGCTTCTTTGTAAACGATCTTTAACAATTACCCCCTGTCTTTTTATTGCTGCATCTTTCACTATACTCGCTTTCGCCCCATACACAGATACAAGTAAGCTGAACTTTTGATCATCAAAACTGTTAATCAATTCTACCAAAAAATCAGCTGAATGCGCCTCTCCGATATTGCCACAGTAACCTAAAAGAATTCTGTCTGTTTTTTTCCAGTCGGGTTCCGTTTCCGCACTTAAAGATTTACTTACGCCACAAGGTAAAATAGCTGCTTTGATTTCCCTTCCATACCCTTTCAATATATGTTGAAGTTGAAATTCACCCAAAGCAATAATATAATTTGGCGGATTTTTTCTTAGAATTCTTTTAAACTGTTTATACAAAAAACCTCTCTCGGAAACAAGTTTTCCGGCGGCAAAGGCTTCAGGATATAAGTCCATCGACCAATAAGCCCATTTATTTTTCTCTAAGAGGAGAGATGCCCACAAAATTAAAAAAGGGGGATCTGTCATCACTACAATCAACCCCTTAGAGCCTATTTTTTTAGCTCTTCTTATCAATAAAAATCCTTCGACGAAACTAGAAAACAGTCTGATGAATTTTCGTTTGCCATCATATAAGCTTTTAACCAAAAACGTTTTACCGTTAGGGGTTGTGGTAGCTGCTCCTCCGTCGTATTTTCCATCTGAATGAACAATATTGACTGTTACGCCATTTTGAAGTAACCATCCCGCCAGCTCGTTGGCCGATTCTCCCGTAATGCCCGGACCAGGTGGATAGTTCTTGTTAACAATAGTGACTAGTTTCCTCTCTTTGCCCATGATTCATAAATCTCCAAAAAAGTAGTTTTAAGATCTTTTGTTATATCCCAATCAGGGTAATGCGATTTCATTTTTCTCAAATCGCTATAGTAACAGATATGATCTCCAATTCTGTTTTCATCACTATATTTATATTTCATTGGTTTTCCGGAAATATCGGAAATTAATTGAAACGCCTCGAGTAATGAACAGGTATTATCCTTCCCCCCTCCGATATTGTAAACTTCTGCAATGCGAGGCTCTTTTATAAACTCGAAAATGAAATTAGCTACATCATAAGAATGTATATTATCCCTAACCTGCTTTCCTTTGTATCCAAAAATCGTATAGTCTTTTTCTTCAAGGTTACAACGAATCAAATAACTCAAAAAGCCGTGAAGCTCCACTCCTGCGTGATTAGGTCCCGTTAGGCAGCCTCCTCGCAAACAAACTGTGGGCATATTGAAGTATCTTCCATATTCCTGAACGGAAATATCTGCTGAAACTTTTGATGCTCCAAACAGAGAGTGCTTACATTGATCTATTCTAAAAGATTCTGATATACCATTCACATATGTATTGTCCGCATAGTCCCAACGTGTTTCAAGTTCCACCATCTCTATTTCATTTGGCGCATCTCCGTAAACCTTGTTGGTTGACATATGTACCAACGGAATATTAGTGCTGTATCTTCTTGTAGCTTCCAACAAATTGAATGTACCTACAGCGTTGGTATCAAAGTCATCGAAAGGAATAGCAGCAGCCCTGTCGTGACTCGGTTGCGCAGCAGTGTGTACGATTGCGTCCGGAGCTACATTTTTGATCAGCTTTATGACGTCCTCACGGTTGCGGATATCTATTTCATGGTGGTGAAATGATTGCAAAGTCGTTTCTAGTCTCTTTTGATTCCAGCGCGTGTCTCCACCTTCGCCAAAAAAGATAGCCCTTTGATTATTGTCTACACCATGAATTTCCCAGCCTTTGTTAGCAAAAAATACACAAACCTCCGACCCAATCAACCCGGAAGATCCGGTTATTAGTATTTTCTTCATTCTTTACTATAGGTTTTTCTGTCTATAACGCAATTCTCCAACACCAACATATCCATCTGGGTTCTTAAAAAACAATTCAATGCCTCTTCCGGTGTATTAACAATAGGTTCATTTTCGTTGAAAGAAGTATTAAGCAAAATCGGTACTCCGGTCTTTCTCCTAAATGCCTCTATCAAAGCATAGTACCTCGGTGAAACATCCTTGTCTACTGTTTGTAGCCTACCCGTCCCGTCAACATGAGTAACCGCAGGTATAATTTCATGTGTTTCTTTTTTTATCTTCAGAACTTTTTCCATAAAAGGCACTAAATCTGTCCTTTCAAAATACTCTCCAGTATACTCTTTTAGTATTGAAGGAGCAAACGGTCTAAAACTTTCTCTTCGCTTAATTTTTGAGTTGAGCAATTCCTTGGCTTTATGGTTGCGCGGATCGGCAATAATGGAGCGTGCTCCCAATGCTCTCGGACCAAATTCTGCTCGCCCACTAAACCATCCAACCACCCCTGGTTCAATAAGTTTCTCGGTCACTACCTCAAAAACTTCTTCATCAGACAACCTTCTGTATACAACTCCTCTCTCTTTTAGATAGCCTTCGATTTCCTCATTAGAAAACTTGCTACCGGTGTAAGCCGACCATACAGCCTTCGCTCTAGGTTGTTTAAGTACATGATTGTATTGGTATAGAGCTGATCCCATAGAAATTCCTGCATCGTGCCCTGCAGAAGGAATATACACATTTTCGAAACCTGTCATTTCTGTAATCTTACCATTCGCCACAGAGTTCTGCGCTACTCCTCCGGCAACACAAACATTTTTCAAGCCTGTTCTTTCCTTCAACTTTTTTAGGATATAGTAGATAAGTTCTTCTGTGACTTTTTGCACTGAAGTGGCAAGGTCTTTATGCTGCTGAGTTAATTCTTCTTCAGGCTTTCGAGGTTCACCAAACTCCTCCACAAATTTTTTGGAAAACAGATTACCTATTTTGGGAACATTATTCTCATAAGAGAAGCCTGCTTTGGTAGGCGGTACAAAATATTCGTCCTTCCATGAGAACAATCCATTGGGCAAAAAGTTAAGTACCTTCTTTACTTTGTCAACGTATGCAGGATTGCCATAGGGTGCTAATCCCATCACCTTGTACTCGTCACCATAATGCGGAAAACCCAAAAATTGTGTAAACGCAGTATAAAACAGTCCACAGGAAGCAGGAAAGTCTACGCTGTCTAAAACTTCTATCTGGTTACCCCTGCCAATTGCAATCATGGTGGTGGTAAAATCTCCAGAACCATCTATAGACAATAATGCAGCTTCTTCAAAGGGGGATGCAAAAAATGCAGATGCCAAATGGCTTCGATGGTGCTCTATGTTTTTAATTTTGCTTTTTATGTCCCCGTAGCTAACACTGGAGTCAATTTTTTTAAACTCATCTTCTAAACTTGTTACTTCTTTAGCATTTTTAAATCTGCTCAACGCCCCCCCCACCAGAGAAGGGTTAGACAGTAAATAACCCACTTTTTTGGTCAACTTGGCCTTTGTATCTCTTCCAATGGTAATATAGTCCACATCCTTCAAGGATATAGCAGCTTCTCTTAAGCAAAATTGCACTGCAAGGGCAGGAAACCCCGCCCAGTGTTTTACACGAGTAAAACGCTCTTCCTCGGTAGCAGCAATCATTTCTCCATCTTTGAAAATTGCGGCGGAAGAGTCAGCGTGATAGGCATTAATTCCTAAAATATACATTGCTAATTAAATAAATTTAAATATTGTTCTCTATTGTCGTTTGCTTCAACATATTTACTGGCTATACGCAGCGCACCATCACACCATTCTCTAAACGTATCTTCTTCCATTGCGGCAACCTTTTCGATAACCAATTCAATTTTTTTTGTTTCTGTCAGCGACAAGTCCCAGCCCGCTTTTTGCCGCTCAAGCTCCCTCCAGGGAGTTTTATCACTAATCAATACGGGTCTTCCTACAGCCAATGCTTCGAATATAGCGTGACCAAAGTTTTCTCCCAATGTTGGCAAAACAAAAATATGGTGTTTCTGCAACAATCCCGCTACGTCAGCATTCCGAACCGGACCTATCGGATCCACCCGAACATTTGAAGGCATTTTTGCAACCAATTGCATACACTCTTCCCAATAGTTTACATCCTCTACTTCTCCTCCTATTGTTAGTACAAATTGAATGTGCGGTTCAAGTTTTAACAGAATAGATAAGAGAAATTGAAGATTTTTTTTTGCGGAAATCCTTGAAACAAAAACCGCCCTAACTTGATTGAGCTGCTTATCCGGATATTCAGGTCTTGTAATAACCTTTGCAGAAAAATTTGAAATCACCTCTACAGTTTTTACTGAAGGTAATAACTGTAGTATATCCGCCTTCTCCTGCTCGTCAGTTGCATGCCCTGTTACCATCTTCGGAACACCCAACAAATTCAATGTTTTCAAAAAAAGCAATTTTTTTTTCTTCTTGAATACCAACGCCCCCTCCTGCAACATGCCACGAGGTGCCAGCACAAGCTTGGCATCAAAAAGCTTTAAACGCTTCATGAGCATTGGATAAATCGCAAAGTAGAGGCTATACATGCTATTTACATAAACGAAATCCGGAGTAATTCCGTTTATAATCGCAACAATTTTTCTCCATGAAAGGCTTTTACAAGAGGCATAATACACATTACTATGTGACTGACTAACCCATTCATCTAGCACTACATCTGTATAAGGCCCTGTATCGCCATGGTCTCTATCACTGGTAAACACAAACAATTCATAATAACCATGCATGTTTTCTACAAAATTGGCAATAGACCTAATAGGACCGCCTCCTTTATAGCCAGGTTCATACCAATCAACGAAAATCAACAGCTTTTTCTTATTCAACTCCATTTTTCTCCAACCAATGTTCAAGTACAACAAACAGCCAAATATCCATCCACCTTATTTCACTCTTCTTTTGAAAAGATTTCCAATACTGAATCAGATTATCCCCATTAATAAAACTCCGTTTGGCCAATGCATGTATCTTCTGTTCGCAAAAATTACTCAATTCATTCTTCAACCATACATTCCATGGAAAAACAAATCCCTGTTTCTTTCTAAAAACCACCTCATCGGGCAATAGCGGTTTCACGGATTCGACCAATAAACTCTTGGGATATAACGGTTGTTTCATTTTATCAGGAATCCCCAGCACATATTCGATCAAATCAGTATCGAAAAAAGGTTCTCGCACTTCCAGTGCTGCTGCCATACTCATTTGATCAGTATCCTTAAGCAAGGTATGCTGTGTGTAGCCCATTAAATCGGCCACCGACACCTGGCTAAGTACTGGCAGTTGATGTAATAAAAGTGTGTTTCTCATCAATTCGCCCGATAAAGCTGAGTCGTTAACAGGCAATGTTGTAAGGTGTTTTATAAGCCTTGGAGTAACCAATTGTCTTAATAGGGGGTAGATATATTCTATGTTAACTTCGGGAACAGATAACAACTGGCCGATCCTTGACTTCTTATTTGACTTGCTATTTCTTAGCAATATTGCCGGCAGTTTTCGGAGTACGCCTGTATGAGGCCAAAGACTTTTGTATTGTTGCAACTTTAAATATTGTTTGAAGATAGGATACCCTGCAAACAACTCATCCCCTCCAATACCAGACAAGGCCACAGTTACTCCGGCCTTTCTGATCGCTTGGGATACCACATAAGTATTTATGCCATCCCCCGACGGACTGTCCATGGCCCCAAGTGCCTCTTCCAAATTATCTAACAACGAATTTGACGATAGTTGAATCCGTGTATGATTAGTATTAAACTTCTTCGCCACCAACTCAGCATACTCTGATTCATCAAATTGTTTCTCTGTAAATGCAATATTAAATGTATTAGGTTTTACTGCTTGTGCAGCCATCAAACCAACAACAATACTTGAGTCAATACCACCTGAGAGAAAAGCTCCTATTGGTACATCACTTACCAGTCGTCGGCTTATTGCATCGTTTAGTAACGAATGAATTTTAGATTGAACAGAGCCAATATCCCTGTATTCAAACTTACTTTCTGCAGGAAAATTCCAATATGTATGATTGTAAGTATTGCCATTGGCATCTATCTTCATCCAGGTACCCGCCTTTAATTGGTGAATGCCCTGTATCATGGTAAGGGGATAGCTTACTGACTGATAGGTCAAGAATTCACGGACGGCTTCGGTATCTATTTTCCGTTTTACAAGATTCGTTGCCAAAATAGTACGAACTTCTGATGCAAATATTAACTTCTCTTCATCCCTATAATAATATATAGGTTTTACCCCAACACGATCTCTTGCCAGAAAAAGTTCTCTTTTTTCCTTATCCCAAATAGCAAAGGCAAACATACCTTTGAGATAATCGAGACAATCGATGCCCCACTCAGCAAAAGATGCTATCAATACTTCCGTATCACCTTTCGTCTTAAAGGAATAGTCTTTGATTTTACTTCGAACTTCCTGAAAGTTGTATATCTCACCATTAAAAACTGTAATGAATCTGCCGCTATTGTCAGAAAAGGGTTGATTAGCTGATGTTGAAAGGTCGATTATAGAAAGTCTACGGTGACAAAGCCCTAATCCATTGTCAGTAAACGTTCCTACAGCATCTGGACCACGATGTAACATCGCTTGATTCATTCGATCCAACAGATCATCTGCCACTGGTCTTCCGTCAAAATACAAGATACCTGCTATACCACACATCGATGTAGAAAATCAATTATTGGAATTTCTAAGAAAAGTAGGAATAAATAGAATCACTCAACATTTTCCGCCGGTTTCCCAGCAGGCTTAATAACCGTAACCATTCCGGGTCTGACTTCTTTCTGTGTCGCAACAGCCGTTTTCAGATTTCTTCTTCTGATAAGCAGTACTGTATAAACGACGGAAATGGTCAACAAACAAAGAGTAATATAAAAAAAAGACTTATTCTTTCGAATCATCAACATACGAAACGAAACCCCATCGGCCTCCTCGGTGCCCAACACCATATTTAATGTCTTCTTAACTATCGGCATCAACACTGGAATTTTATTCCAATTGGTATACCGAACATCTTCATAACTATAGTCCATGACATAATTACCAGGAACCTGTTGTTTATAATAGTCCCAATTACTTTGTATTTCGCCAAAAGATGCCAGTTCCTGATTTGAATTGCGAAATGTCAAATTGTACAATGGATCGGCAACGACCCATTTCCCATTTTGTTTTACTTCAGCAAATATATGTCCGCCATAAATGTCGCCAACCTTCATTTGAGCGATCCTGACGTCATAACCAAGTGTCTGTAAAAGCCTTGCAAAAACAAGAGAATAGCTGCCACAGTCACCTTTTCCACTCATCAGATCAACGGTAACAGGCTGAAAAAGCCCCGCCTTAAAGCCATTGATTTCATTAAATAACCCTTGACGAGGCTGGACAAGAGAATGAACGAGATTGAGACTATTCAACAAGATTTCAGTGCTGTCGCCATGTGACAAGCTACGGGTTTTAACAGCAAGTGCGTTAAACAAGTTTTGTTCATAGGTATCTTCTGTTTTAAAATAAAAAAGAAAACCTATCATTGCCCCTATCAACAAGAAAAGGAAATAAACGAAGTTAAATGAAAGTTTATATGATCTGAAACTTACTTTCAATGGACATTAGCCTTTACTGCAAGGTACCATTAAAACTATGCCATTCTCCTATATTTTTTATTTTTTTTCCACATACACAATAAATAGCAACGATCGCCCAGTAAACCTAAGACAACATCTCTTTATAAATAGCCAAATACAAATCCGCTATATGGTTACCATTATATCGCTTACTATTAATCAAACCATTACGTACCAGTGTTTCTCTGTATGCTCTATTTTCAATGATTTGTAAAATACCTTGCTTGATCTCTTCTACGTTATAAGGATCAACCAAAGCTGCAGCTCCCCCTGATACCTCCGGCATACTTAAAATATTGCTGGTGATCACTGGACGTCCTACAGCTTGCGCTTCAATAATTGGCATACCGAATCCTTCATATGTTGATACGAAGGAGAGAATATCACATTGTTGATATAATAAAATTAGCTCAGTCAATGAAATATCAAAATAATGATTATAGTCTATTTTAGTTGCGCTTAACTCCGCTTGTAGCTCTTCGGTAAGTTTTCCAACCAAAATAAGTTTGCAAGAGACATTGGACACTGCTTTTATAACTCTTAAGGCATTTTTGTTGGGGGTAGTACAATATTGCAATATCACCGGCTTATTCGTATCAAATACTTTTTGTGAAAACACAAATTGGTTAGAAACAGCAACCGGAACAACTCGGATTCTATCCTCTGGATAATCAACATATTTTAATAACTCTTGTTTGGTGGATTGTGATACAACCGTCAGGTAGGCACATTTTTTTAACGGAATTGTAAACCAAAACAATTTTAATAGCTGGTGTTTGATTCCTTTGGAATTGTCCAGCATTGCACAGTCGTGTATGGTCAGAATTGTTTTACGCTTATCCAACAAGATCGCCGCAAAATGTATATCACCAGTAATATGATTGATATCTCCCTGATGTCGTCTGGCCTCCAACGTTATTTTCACTCTGTTCCAAATACCTTTGCTATAATGAGTGAATTCATAACTTACTACGCTAAATATTTGATTTATGCTGACGGCAAGTGATTCAAATATAAACTCAATACTTTTGTGAATAGGTAGCGGTTTTCTT
The DNA here is from genome assembly GCA_964604365.1 of uncultured Terrimonas sp. GTDB lineage: Bacteria > Bacteroidota > Bacteroidia > Chitinophagales > Chitinophagaceae > Agriterribacter. The sequence continues at coordinate 59,478 of CAZRYS010000015.1, read as the reverse complement.
CTGAAGTAAACAATCTTTATCCGGGAAAAATTACTATTCTTAGTGTTGACCTGCTTCAATTCCAAAAAAGCTTTTAGAGAAGTGTTTACAAGTTATTTATTACTTCTATTAAAAAAAGAATTTTCATATTCATAAATTTCAAATATTCTGTCTAGCCTGTTTTTATATGTATGGTTCGAACTCCATACTTTTTGGTGCCCATTTTTGGCAATTGACTTTCGCTTTTTATCATCGTCTAGTAACAACCGCAGTTTATTTAATAGTTCTTCGAAATCATTCGAATCAAAGAATACAGCTTCACTATCTTCCTTATACAACTTTTTATGCCTATTAGTTCTTTCCGCCAGGAGAAGCCCTCCAATTGCCGGAATTTCGAAACTTCTCTGGGTGTAATCATCCCTATTTTCTTTACATAAAAAACCCAGCGATACTTTAGCGTAATATATGGCTTTTTGCATTTCTGCCGGCATTAAAGCTCGTTTTTGTATATGTTTCCACAAAGGAGACCCGCTACTCAACATTCTTTCCCAGTTTAAGCCATAAATTTTTAAACGTATGGGGTGATTGATATTTGTGACTAGGTATTCCAGTTGTTTAATTCTCTGTTGATATGCGTTGCCCACAAATACAACATCCGAAGACCACATAGACTCGTCTTCGGAGTTGTGGTTCGGAGGATAATGTATTCGCGGATAAAATGCAAACAAGAACATTTCCGCCGCCTTATTATATTTTTTCACTTCATCAACATTCACTTCTTTTGTACAAAAAATATAATTGTAATATGGAAGCGCTTTTATCAGCGTTGGGCTAGTATTGTATTTAAATTGGCTAAAGAAATCGTCATGGTTTATTAATACAACCCAGATTCCATCGTCCCGTAATCTTTCAATACACTCCCCATCAATGAGGAGCCCCTTCAATACAATAATGATATCAGGTTTCAAAGAGAAGGCTCCTTCCATAAAACGACGAATATGAAACTTCTTATCATGTGGAAAAACACCTCCGTTTAACAGCTTCCGAGCTCCGCGGAGAATTAGGTTTCTTTTATACTTCTTTAGCAAAGATTCGGGAGAAAAAAATGTAACGTCATGCCCCATTTCTTTGAGTGTTTCCCTATAACACCAAGCACCTGAACCGTGAACTTCACACTCCCCGTAAATATGTACTTTCATGGTGTGGCGCATTTTTGTTGTTGCCTTTTAAAATCATACTTAATAGTCGCAATACTATAAATATCCATAGAAAATAAGTAGCTCCGTTTACAACAGTAACGGTATTCAGCACCTGAAAAAATAATGCAAACTGGAATAACATCCGAATTTCCGGTAAGATGTTTAATTTGAAAATCCGCGTATCGAGCCAACGAATTGCCCCCCAATATAAAAAGAAAAAAAACAGTAGAAATTGAATTGGAAAATTGAATAAAAATTCTCCAATATAATTGACAGCCCAACTTGTGTACCTATCATATTTACTACTTAGTCCAATCTTTCGCGGCAAAATAAAGCCTGTATAATAATTATAAGATGGCTTGTCAGGCCATAATATCCGAGGTATCAGTTGATAAAACATTTCAAGGTAGGTTTCTCCATACCTGTAGTTGATATAATTCTTATCAATTCCTCTGATGACATATGCAGACTCTCTCGCATAATTAAGCCGATACGCAACAAATCCGACCGCCATTTCAGAGACATCTAGTTTACTGGAACTCACGGAAGAAAAAAGTGCTTCCGTCAAATCCTTCCCTTCTAACTTACCAGACTTTTTAATATTCTGAAAAGGTAGTACAACGATTATGATAATTGGCACCGCAAATAACGCCAGCCATAAAAACTGCCTGCTTCGCAGCATTAATCCCGCTCCAACGGAAAAAATAAACAAAATTAATTCTGATCGCCATACTGACATAAATGCTGAGATCCCAATTAGTGAAAATCCTATTATCATCAGTATAACTGACCATTTATTCTTCCAGTTGACATTGTAGATAAGAAGTACCAGGGTGGGGAAAAGAAGATTTCTTAATACTATAAAGATAGTGCCAACCCCGCTTCTTGCGAAATCACTTTGAGAAGACAAATATCCCAATACAGAACAGAAAAGTGCTATACCACAAAGGAGGTTAATTGCTGTTTGCTGCTCAATTGTTTGGGGCTTAAATATGGCACTTCTGTATTTACGCCGTTTATTATAAAAAAAGAAAAACGTTGAACAGATCAGGTAGCAAAGAAAAATTTCTTTTTGCATTTTTTCTAAGTAAAGGTAAACCGACTGTAAAGCAAACCTGTCCCAAGATATTTTTACAAATGTGTATGCCAGAGGACCCATTCCATAAAACACTAACAGATTAATATGAAAACCACCTTCTGCACTCAAAAGTGATGAGCGCCTTAATAATAACCAAATATTTAAGACTGCTAACAAAATAATTCCGACACTGAACGCTGATATATTTTGAGTAAGCGACATTTAGTTGAAAAGTTATGCTTAGGCGAGTGTCTTCATTTAATCAATACTTGCATTAGGGACCCAATACTATTCTTAATCCCAAAGCTTCTGACAAATTGCTTTATCGGCTCAAAATCGCCTTTGCCTATGTTGATTATTGGATTTTTTATTAAATAATATCCGTATATCTTGCTGAATTGCCTCTCATAATTCAACCTTTCTTCAGGATTCATATTATTAAGAAGGTAGTTGAGAATAACCTCCATTTCCCTGATTTTACCGACAGCCTTATTACCCTGCATACTTGTCTGCTGGGCGTGAAATCTTATTTGGCATGTTTTGGTATGATTATATCCAATGGCATTATAAACACCGACCCGACTTAATAAGTCATAGTCGCCAGTATAAATCATATCCGAATTAAAATGAGAGATCCCTTCATAGGTATCTCTCCTCAATGTAATATTTGAATGGCTGCCGGATATGCATCCCCACTTGTATAATTTTTGTGCTGCGATGTTTCCCGATATAACATCGGGCAGGTCTGCATTACGTTCTTTGAAGTCCAGACTTGATCCTGTGACTATTCCGACTTCATCTATCATATCATAGTTGGAAAAAGATAAACCCACTCCAGGATTACTTTCCATATACTGCGCGCAGGTTAATATATCATCCTCTAACATTATGTCGTCATGGCTAAAAAGTCGAAACAATTGCCCTTTAGCATTAAGCGCAGACTCGTTAAGCGTACCCCAGCATTTTAAACTAGAATCATTTTTGAAGTATTTTACCTTTTCAGATACAAATTTTTGACAAATTTCTTCAGTAGAATCTGTCGAACAATCATCCTGAATTATTAGCTCCCATTCCCCTTTTTGCGTAAGAATAGATTCAATTGATTCAGCTATGTAGTTCTCTCCGTTGTATACAGGAAGTAAAATGGATGTTAACATCTAATCAATTTTATGAGAAAAAACTGGTATTGCTTTTTTGTTTTGCAAACATTGATAAACCTGTTGGGCGAAATCTATCGATTCGCCTATTACTTGATGCATGTCTAGATATCTGTAAGTACCCAGACGACCAATAAAAGAAATTTTTTTTTCCATCAGGGCTTTATCCGTATACGCTGCCAACAACAACTTGTCTGATTCAAGACGTTTTGGATAATAAGGAATGTCTCCAACCCCGGTCTCTTTACTGAATTCTTTAAGTACGACGGTCTTTTCGTACTCCGCCCATGGCGTAAAATGCTTGTGTTCATGTACTCGTGTATACGGAATATTCATCGAAGTATGATTGATCACCGCATTTCCAAGATAGTCCCCATGACCAACTATTTTCTCAAAGTAAATGGTCCTGTAGGACAAATTACCCAAATTAAAGTTAAAATACTGATCGATAGATCCCGAGTAAAAAACATGTTCAAATTCGTACAAGTGATTTATATGGTTAAAATCGCAGTTTAGGGTTGTAGATATTTGTGGGTGTGACAAGATATTTTCAATTAAACTGGTATAACCATTTACTGGAATGCCTTGGTATTTACTGTTATAATAGTTGTCATCATAATTAAATCTAACAGGTAGTCTTTTAAGTATGGAAGCTGGAAGCTCTTTGGGTTCGCATCCCCATTGTTTTTTAGTATACCCATAAAAAAAGTTCTCGTAAATATCTCTTCCCAGAAATTTTAAAGCTTGCTCTTCAAAATTCTGGGGAATTCCGGGAGTTGCATTTGAGATAGAGGCGAAAAACTGCTTTGCCTCTGAAGGGGAAAACTTTTTCCCATAAAACTGATTGATAGTAAGTAAGTTTAGCGGCAGCGAAAAAACTCCTTTTTCTGTATCTGCTTTCACTCTGTTTATATAGTTTCCAAATTGAGCAAATCTGTTTACGAAATGCCAAACATCTTCCCTGCTTGTGTGAAAAATATGCGGGCCATATTTGTGAATCATTATACCGGTTTCAGGATCTTTCTCTGTGTAGCAATTTCCTCCAATATGTTCCCTTGAATCTATTACTTCTACATAGTGGTTGCTATTCATTTCCGCAAGTTCTCTTGCTAGAACAGCACCCGCGAAACCAGAGCCAACAATTAAGTATTTCTTTTTCATCTGGTCAATAATTTATTGAGAAATATTTTCCGGCTTCTCTATTATTTTTAGAGCTACCTGTTCTCCCCGATTATTGTATGTAACGTATTGATATTTAATCCCATAAGCATCTAAAAACTCTTTAAAGGCTTTAATCTCTCCATTTTGCCAACCTGGGTAATTAAAGTATTCGTCAAATACTATAATAGTCCCCGGCACAATTTGCTTACTTAATTCCTTCAGTATTGTTACTGTTGAGGAATAGAGATCACAATCAATATGAAGAAATGCAATATCTGCATCGAATTCTTTCCGAAACTCCGGAATTGTTTGTTCAAACCAGCCCTTATGTAGCCGGACATTTTGTTTTACATCAGGCAAAGTGCCCTGTAAGCTAAACCTTTCTTTATCAAATCCGTCCCTCCAAAATTCGGGTAGCCCGACAAATGAATCGAAACCATGAATTGTATTTTTTACTTTAGATGCAATGTAGTTAATAGACCGCCCAGAAAAAACGCCGAATTCAAGAAAAAGTCCATTTGGAATTTCAAGATTTTTCAATGCTATGTCTAATACCTCAAAGTTGCTGCCACATGAATTTACAAACATCATTTTATTCTCAATATATTCGCAAGTTTGATCGCATGCTCTTTGTTGAAGCCTTGCATCAAGAAACGCATGATTATTAAATAATCCCGTAGATTGAAATAATCTGGTAATAGCGTTTTGAATAAGTTTTTTAACTGCGTTCATTCTTTCTTAATTTCTTGTTTTTACTTATCTATAACTGATTTATCAACGTCATTATTACTATAAGAGTTGTCAATCTGTAATGATCAGTCAATCCTGAAAATGTTGCTTTCGCACATAACGTAAAATTGGAGCAAATTGATTTTCCCAATTGTAAGTTTTCAAATATGCGGTCCTGTTATTTTGACCTAACCTATTTCTCTCTTCATTATTCAATTCCGGTATTTTTTTGCATAACTCAGAAACTAAATTTTGCGCATCAACTACTACAAAGCCGTCTAACTCACCGTATAGCTTTTGCATTCTTGGATCTAAATAGCTTACTATTGGGAGACCAGCAGCCATATACTGGAAAAGCCTGTTGTTAGAAAGTGAAGAATTTAACTCAAAGAGACTTTTGTAATATCCGGAAAGCGGACATATATGGATCAGGTGGCCTATATCAGCTCCTAATAAAGCTTTTTTCCAAATATCGTCGCTAGGCCGAAGCCACAGAAATACTCGTTTTTCAAGTTTCAATTCCTTAATGTAATTTCTAATATGGTTTTCATAGTCCTTTGTTGGACGTCCCATCATCAAGAATATTAATTCTTCCGGGAGCTCTCTCAACATTTGCATTGTTTCTTCTATGCCTCCTAATTCTCCAATAGCTCCGGCGCGCAGCATTACAACGCCCTCATCTGTCTCTAATGAAGCGCCTTGCTTAATTAATTCATTTCTTAGCCAGGTTTTATTGGATTTTCTATCTATATTTTTAAACTCTTCTAACCGGGGAGTGTTATGACAAACCATAGGTTCACCTTCTAACTGTGCAAAAAACAAAGACTGTTGTGCTTTGAAATAGTCACTCGAAACAACTAAATCGAACAACGAGAGTTTCTTCCAGGCCGTTTTGTTTATATATTGTTCAAATTTGCCAGGAACCCGCAATGGTGGCACATCCACCACATTGCAGATAAATATGCAATTTTTCTTTTCTAGCAGTTTTCTATTGAGAGCAGCAACCGGAGATAAGTGTGCATGCCAGACAATGCTTCCAGGATTAGAAGATACCCACCTATTTACTGCATTTCGAAAACCAATCCATTCAAAAACCCGGTAGACCGGTTTAATGAAACTAAGAAACTTAGGTAGCTGAATATCAATTTCTATATTCTCTATGATATCAAAGTTCGATGGCAGAGAAAATTTCTTTAAATGCAAAACGGAGACCTGATACCCAGCCTCAATGAAAGACAACATTGCATTTCGAGAGGGTGGTTCAGAAAAAACATATCCAAATGCTACAATTAAAACCTTTCCTTTTGACGAATCCATAATGTTTGGGTACATTAAGAAATGTGTGAAGCTGTTTTCCGGTCAATATTTATCAGATTTTGAGTCTGGCTATTGTGAGAATAGAGGGATAATTATTTACTATTTTTCCCAAAAATGTTATGATGGACATATTGTTAATTTTACTTAACCCAGTGGGACCGTTTATGAGTCGCTGCTTCAAAATTTCAAAATCTGATTCTATAAGCAAATTCCCAATTGTCTGAAAGTTCCAGCAATAAAAATGCTTATTATCATCTTGTTGGCTAATTGGTGTTCCTGGAGTTGGTTCACAGGGTAATATCAAAATTACAACACCTTGTCTTTTAAGTAATTGTTTAAATCTTTGAATTTCCTTTGCGGGCTCTAAAGAATGCTCCAATGAGTGAGAACTCACCAGGTAGTCATATACACCCTCTGGCACTTCTTCTATGTTCTGATAAACCTTTCTGCCTTTTGATTTAAGAAATTGGACGGCTACCGGAGAAGGATCAAAACAGTCTCCCCCTGTCGCCGCAGTAATTTGGCCTAGTCCGGCTCCAAAATCTAATAGCCTGGTATCTTTTTCCAGGTGAATAGCGTTTTTATCAAAAATATTGTATTTCCAGAATCTAGATACTTTCTCATAGTACCTGGAGTCATAGATTTTTCCATAATGATCCCGGTAATACTGATCATCGTAAAAGTCTGCCGCAAGATTCATTTAAAAGGTTTTTGAATTAAGAGCCCAATACTCTGTGAAAAAAATTTACCAGGTAGTTTCAAACGGTAATGTATCAATGGAAGGGCGTCTTCATCGGAATAAGAAAACTTGAGTAGTTTCACCTCGTTTTCATCAGTAATACGAATGAAGTCCTTAATCACCAATGCCGTAATGTGGGCCGGATAAGAAGGATCCTGAAAATACCGATGTTCTCCTTTTAAGATAAAGGTAAGCTTGCTATACAAACTATGATTATTGGGTGTAGTTAAAAATGCATGGCCACCAGGCACCAGAATACGCTTCAATTCTCGAAAAAAATGCCGGGGGTTCTCCAAATGCTCTAGAACTTCAAGGGAGAAAGCGAAATCAACGCTATTGTCAGGTAAATTCCATCCCAAGTTTAAATCACTCCGCACCCCTTCTACATTTTCTGCAAAATATGGCGTTGCATAGCTGTCGACGGCATATACTTTTCTAAAAAGACGACTAAGGATAATACTTAATTCTCCCTCTCCCGATCCAATATCCGCCGCTACCAATTCACCTGTTCTCTGCCCGGAATCACCGATCGCAGCTAACGCCATTCTTTTGGTAAAATAGTTTGAGCTACCTTTTTCCTGTTTTCCAACCTGCATATTACTAAGTTTTTTCTAAAAACTTCCCGTCCACCAATTGATGGTAACAGACGAGTGTAAATTGTGTTTATATTTTTTTTGCAAAGATAATCTGAGTTCTGCGTTTCTCTCGATTCTCGCTTTCATTTCTAAGATACTATCTCTTAATGTTTCATCTGACGCAGAAGTTATAATTACTCCCTCGTGAAAATCTTTATAGTCTCTTAGTCCACCGCCGTCAAAACCCACGACAGGAATACCTCTCGATATTGACTCAGTAAATACAAGTGGTAACCCCTCTGCTCCTACACTTGGCAACAAGGTTATATCTGTTTCTGTAAGAATTGAACTTACACTATCTTCACCGTTAAATTCTCCAAGATAACTAAAAGGAAGTTCAAGATTGTTTAGAGCTTTATGCCAATCACTGGTTTTGTCCAATTCGTTATTACCATGAATATTGCATTTTAGATTATTCTTTTTCAACCAATCCTTTTCCAAACGCAGGACGTAATCAATCCCTTTTGATATAATCACGCGTCCGATGTAGGCTATAACTCCGTTAAAAGGCTTTATGTCCGTTACTTTTTCTACTTCCATTTTGCAGTAAGGCAAAAAGACTCCTTTATTTGAAAAATCAAGAGATTTGAATTTTTCCAGTTGTTGTGTGGTACACAATATTACAAAGTTGGCTTTGCTGAAACACGCCTGATAATAGCGGGAATAGTTTTCAAACAGATCTTTCGAAAAATCCGAATGATGATGATGCACCCAAGTGGAAAATTTAAAAACTGCATTTATAAAAAAAATCAAATTACTTTGAAATGCATGGCTATAAAAAATAGTATCCGGTTGATCCTTCAGCTGCTTAATCAAAATAAAAAGTCTCCAACAGAATACCATCTTACCCAATTTATTGCCTCCGGGAGAAATTTCATACACATTAACACCCGTTTGCTTTAATCTCCCAACGTTCTGAGGATGAAAATCCTTAGATCCAATAATCAGGTGTATATCGAAGTGAGAGGAAAGTTGCAGGCAAAAATTGAAAATATGTGTTTCTATGCCACCTGTACGATTAAGCTTTCCTGCGTACACAATGATTCTTCTCTTGTCCATATCAAACAAAAAGGCTTTTGTAGCCAGCAATGGTTCTAGTTCCGTAATCGTCCCATGTGAAACCCTGAATAACCCTGTTGCTTGCCTTCATTCCCATTTCTCTGCACCTATCTCTATCTACGTATAACAGACTGATGGCTTCTTTAAGTGCTGCTTTGTTTCTTATCGGTAAGACAAAACCTTCTTCCCCATCCCGGATGATATCTTCTCCTCCTGTGTTTGTGGTACAAATCAGGGGTAATCCGCAGGCTAAGGCCTGAGGTTGAACCATGGCCAATCCTTCTTCAAGAGAACAAATAGCAAAAACGTCGCATTGATTATACAAGTCAGCCAATTTGCTTTGCGGAACGGGAGCAAAATAGTAAACGGCCGGATGATTGTATTTTTGTAATATTGGTTTCATTTCGTCTTCTATTTTTCCAACCAGCCAAAGCTCTGCTTCCGGCAAATGCAACTCCTTAAATGCTGCTAGTAGATATTGAATGCCCTTTCTGGCACTGATAGAACCAGCATAAATTATTCGAAACGGCTTGTGCGGTATTGGACGATAGTTAAACGATTTCAGATCAACGCCATAGGGGTTGATAAATAGTTTTTTTTCGTCTACGCCATGTTTAATAAAACTTCTTTTTACAAATGATGAAGGGATACTTATCATATCTGCCTTTGCATATTCCAATAGTTCACGCTCCATTCTGGATTTTGAAAAGCTGCTCCGGAGGCAAGTTGTGTCCAGTCCCAATGCTGCATACTCCTCCACCAATATATCCCGCTGTTCAGTAGCGTGTGCGCTACCTCGTTCTAAAACTACCTTTATTCTTTTTTGCTCAGCCCGCTGAATTATGGGTAAGGCCTGTAAGCCCCAAGTAACAACAATATCTTCATTTGTTAGTTTAGCCGCTACCCATTTGCCAAAGCGATCGTCGATTTTCAGACTCTCATCTTTAAAAACATAACTACGAAGTGCATACACAAGCTGCGTATGCACTTTGTTTGTAGGAATATCGTAGCCTTCGCTGTTATTTTTCCCCAAAAAACTGCCGTAGTAGGCGGTATATAGAAATCGGAGACAACTGCTTTTTTGCAACTGCTGCGCCAGTTGAAAGCCGTGATACTTTAGTCTGACTGCAACGGATACGTTCATCAATGATAATTTAAGGGCTTATCGTTTTACGAATTTGAAAATCCCAGCAATGCCAGCCAATCTGCATTTTCGCGGCTTGTATTGTATTTTCTGTCAACCAACTCCAATGCTTTCTGCACCATAACCTCCGTTTCGCGTTGGTTTTCGGCAAGCTGTACAACAGCTGCTGCCAGTTGTTCGTAGCTTCCCGGCTCAAATAGTAACCCTGTTTCTTTGTGAATAACCAACTCATTGTTACCCGGGATATTGGAGGCTATGCAGGGTACTTCGGCAGCCATCGCCTCTATTAAAACACCGGGCAGACCTTCGTACAAACTGGGTAGCAAAAACATATCTGCTTCAGTCAGAAAATGTAGCGGGTTCTTTTGAAAACCCACGAACCGAATTCGATCCGATATTCCCAAATCCTCACTTAGCTTTTTGCATTCTTCAAGTAATTCACCTCCCCCTACAAAAACCAGCTCCACATCGATTGTGCGCTGAATCAGGTCTATTGCACGTATACTGGTTTGAGGGTCTTTCTGACTTTCTAAACGACCAATGGACACTATTTGCAGGGTAGTATTTTTCGAACTTACCTTGTTTCGTTTATCCTTTACCTCCCTGTTAATGGCCTCCACATCCCTAGTTGTTGGTATTACTTTCGTATTGAGAGAGCGAATAAATTTCCTATATTTCTCTTCTCTGGTGAAAGCACAAATAATGTTAATCGCAGCTCTTCCGGCAATAAAAGATTTAATGGGTCTGGTCAGTTTACTATTAGCCGTAGCCTTTTTATAATCTGTAGGTAACAGTCGCTCGACAACTAGGAAATTGCACCTCTTTAACGCAAGGTACAATTGCAGCCATCTATTACTGTCTAAATGATGTGCCCATACAATACACAATCCTCCCAAATAGAATTTTATTTGTTTTGAAAATCGATGAAAACAACCTGGCAGATCTTTTATCCGGTTTCCGGTTTGAATAAAATCTGGTTTTACTCCACCGGAAATGAGTTTTGTTGTAAGGAGGTCGCTTGCATTGTGGGCAAGAACAACCCTGACACGAATGCCGGATTGGTTTAAAAACAATATTAGTCGCAGTGCATCAATCTCCGATCCCCCAAATCCAGGGCTATCTATAAAAAAAGTAACCCCGATGCCTAAGCCCTTATTTGCTATTTTCATATAATACGGGTTCTCCACGTTAGAATAAGATTATCTGAGCTATAAGATCATTTATTTACTGAATGACTGTATTTTGTTAGTTCTTATGAGTTCCCTTTCTTGCCAACATCTGCCAGCCCAATGAAATCGGCGGGGGTATTTTCTTTTTAATACCGTCCGCTAATAGAAATAAACAGGAGAAAGGAAACAGCAGCCAATAAATCACGTCGCTAATGGGTCTTCTAGAAACGAATTGTGACACAACCAAGTAGTAGGTATTGACGAAAACACTAAGTATTCTCCCTCTATCTTCTATTTTCGCCACCTCCAAACCGCTGCTTTCTGCTAAGGATTTCATCCCGTAATAGGTAAGTCTCCTCAAATCAAAAGGCACTTCGTGGTGTTCTATAAACATCGGTGCTGTGATGAATGCATGCCCGCCGGGCTTCAAAACTCGGGATACCTCGGCTATCAACTTGTTTGCATCGCTGCAATGTTCGATAACCTCGGTACATATAACACTGTCAAAGGTAGATGTTTCAAATGGCAAATGGATGCCATCAAAAAACACGTCAACTTTTGAATGTGTATGTGGTGAAGTTTCCACATCCACGCCTATATATTCGGAACACTGTAGAATAGTTTCATAGGGCTTGTTTCCGCAGCCAATATCCAGGAGCCTGCCCTTCAGCACAGGAACATTTGCCATCAAAGATTTCAAAATTCGTTTTCTGTGCATATACAAAACGACTGTCCATGGGCCCATCCTGGGATCGAGAAAGTTTCTGATATCACTATAGTTTGGGGGAGAAAACATTGCGTTTTAGTATGATGTTGTTAGTTGCCTGATTTAATAAGTGAAAGCAAAAGGCTTTTATAGCCCAACAAAAACATGATTAATACCCAAAAAGAAAATCCGGCTGCAGCCGTAAAAAATGCCTTCATAACAAATAGTACTGTATTAACCTCCATAAACTGAATGAAAAAAGTACTTCCGCCGGCTAATAATAATATAATAATAAATACTATTAGCTTTGCCGATAGCATCTTTTTTTTGTGAAGAACCACTCCTAAAATAGCAAATTGAAAGAACGCTGCTGCTAAAGACGCAGAAAGCAAACCTGTTAGTGAATACGTTTTCACTAATGCGAAACCAAGTATAATTTTAACGATGGCTTGGATCCATGAAACCCTCGCTGTAATCTTCACGTAACCGACAGCGACCAAGAAAGTTCCAAAACAATTTCCAATAATTCGGACAAATACAACCAATCCCATTAAGAAAGCCAGCATGTTTGCATCAGTATATTGATAGTTATCATTATTTAACCATATCTGAATAAAAGAAGGTAGCAAAACAGATATTCCACAAAAAACGATTAGTGCCCCGCAGGCCGCAAAAGCCAGTATTTTTTGAAATAGTCTAAAGCTATCTTCTTGGTTGTGACCATGTGTTATTGCAAAACCCGGACTGGCACTGGTGGTAAATCTTGTAATCAGATCAAACAACATCTGTGGAAATCGCCACCAAATAACATAAACACCAACAAGGTTTATCAAACCAGCCGAACTCAAAATGATGACGTCGCTGGTAGCCTCTACCGTCCATGCCAAACCTCCCAATGTAGCCAGGATTGAATAGCGGATGGTTCTTTTTTCTAACTGCCTGTCTTTTTTTGTAGATTTAACGCTGATCCAGGTACAGACCTTACGTACCAATCTTCTCAAAACCAAGAAATTGATCGGTCCCAATAAGATCAATGCTATAGGCATTGAATACACACCGCTTCCATTTATCAGCAGAAAATATCCTAATACCGTAGCAAGCAAATTGATCAGCAAATTGCTGATGTTGGGTATGTACTGTTTATTGGACCCTATTAGCGCCGCTACTTCAGGTACTGTAAGAAATAAAGTAATCTGCGTAATGCCGAACAATAGTATGAGAATGGCTCCCATTGTAGGGTTTACTTTCGAAGGCCCCCAACCCTGCCAAAAAAACAACGTTGCTAAAAGAATGCAACAGATAACAACCAGAATGATCTTTTTGTTGAAACTACGTAAAAACCAATAACTATAGTTTGCGGTAGATAATTCATTCCGTCCGAGACTTAATGATATTTCGCGGGAAGTTGCATAATCAAGACCTATTTGCAGGATAGCGAAATAACTAACCACCTGAAACACGAAAGCATACAAGGAGAATTCGTCAGGGGAAATCCTGATTGTTAACTCCCGGATAAAAACAAGCTGCGTAACAAGTCCGGATATCACCCCCAACACACTAGTCAGGTATGCCTTCGCTATTGCCGAATTCGAAATTATCTGTTTCAAACGTCCTTGCAACAAATTCGACATGGTCTGCTACCGAGTAAAAAAGGATTTAATTCGTTCTGCAAAAGAGAGACGCTTTTTAGGCAGATTCTCAAAATAGTTTTCACCATAACCATAGCCGTAGCCATAACCATAACCATAACTATAGCTATAGCCATATTGCCCTGTCAAACTAACATCGTTGATAATGACAGAAAGGTGTGGCAATTTCCTTTGGGTATACAGTTGGTCCAACAAGTGAATTTGCTTCTTATGGGTATAATTGTGACGAGTAATATAAATGGTTGCATCTGCATAATTGCCTAAGGTGTCGGCGTCACTTACCAAACCGATGGGTGCAGTATCCACAACGACAAGGTCGAAAGACTTTCGCAGCTTGGTGAACATATCTTCGATTCTGGAATCCAATAAGAGTTCTCCAGGATTTGGTGGTATGGGACCGCAAGGTATCGCATATAAGTTTTCGCTCTTTTCAATCTTATAAATTATATCGTCCAATTTACTATCTCCTATAATATAGTTCGTTATTCCCTTCTTATTGACAAGTCCTAACCCTTTTGCGACTTTAGGCTTACGAATATCAAACTCCAGAATGATTGTCTTTTTTCCCGATAGCGCCAATGCTGCTGCCAGGTTGGTACACACAAATGATTTTCCTTCCCCACTAAACGAAGAAGTTACCATGATTACTGATCGTTCCTTTTGGTTTAAAATGTACTGAAGGTTTGATCGTACGCTTCTAAATTGCTCTGTAATAAACTGTCGACTGTTTTGGGTCATAATCAACGATTCTGTTCCTTCTGAATGTCCAATTTCCCCAATGATCGGTGCATTTGTAAGTTGTTCTATATCTTGCCTCGAGGTTATTTTGTCATTTAGAACCTCTCGTAACGCTATACAACCCAATGGAATAGCTACCCCCACAATAAAAGCAATAATATAAACCGAACGCCGATTGGGAGCCACTGGAAAGTCAGAAGAGCGCGCCGGCTCCAAAACCTTTATATTGGAAATAGTAGAGGCAGACGAAATAGAGGTCTCCAGCTTTTTCTGCAACAAAAATGAATAGAGTTCCTGTAAGATATTTTGCTCCCGTACTCCATCGCGCAATTGCTTTTCTTTGCCAGGAATGGCAACCAGTTGTTTGTCTATCAATCGTTGTTTGCGAACTAAATCCTGTTGAATGACTATATAGGTTTGTCGTATATTTTTTAAGTTTTCCAGAATATCTTCCCGAATTTTTTCTAGAGCAACCTCGTAATTTAGAATAAGCGGGTTTGATGAAGTAGTTGATTGCAGTGTTGTTTCCCTTTCTACCTGCAGCTTATTGAATTCGCTGACCTGCTGGACCAAAGTAGGTTCTTCAATCCCTAACGTAGAGGTCACTTTCCGATAAGGGTTCGTTTTATCACTTATATATTTAATCAGATAATCTGCTATCTTGAGTCTTACCTCCTGCTGAGCCAACTCCCGCTCCAATCCCGACAACTCACTGAAAAAAGTCTGTGATTGATGTTCTGAATTAAAAATCCTGTTGGACTCACGGCTTCTTTGCAGGTGTTGTTCTACTCCCCCTAATTCTTGCCTCACGGTATCCAGTTGCTCGTCGATAAACAATAAAATACTCTCTGCCTGCTGAACCTTATCTTCCCTACTTGACTTCATATACTCTTGCATATATGCATCAATGATAGATATCCCGATACCCGGGTTAGAAGATTTAAAAGAAATATTTAAAACGTTCGTAAAATCGCCTGCCTGTTCTACTTTCAGACCGTCACTAAAACTATTTGCAACAACATCCAATGGTTGCCAGGAAACCGTAAAAACATTCGTGGCAAACATCGAAATATCTTTGTTAGTAGAAACAAGCTTAAAACGGACCTGGGGTGTTTCAATCACCTGATCAAAATTTAGCTTGTCCTTACCATTATTGAGATGAAAGGTCCGATCATCAAGTAGCGTAATAGTAAAACCAAAGCCTGATAAAGAATCTTTGATTGACAGTATATCAAATTTAAAAGGCATATCCCTGGGATGCATCTCAGAGACACGAATATTACCTTTATTGCCAAAGCTCAATTGAAAGTTTAAAAAATTAACAACCCTGGCAGCCATCGTACGTGATTTGAGAATTTCTATCTCATCATTCATATTACTGCTGGCGCCTTGCATCAAAAAAATATCTTCAAACTTTTCGTTGCCTCCTCCAGTAGCTCGGTCCTTTTTCACCAAAATCTTACCATCAATACTATAGATTGGCGTAGTGTATCGTAAACGCATATAGGCTGCTAGTAAGATTACCAGGAGTGATAGCAGAAACCAAGGCCAAAATCGAAGATACTTAAATAGAAACTCGCGTGTACTTGCCTGCGTCTTCTTTTTTATCCTATAACTTTCTTGGTATTGATCCTCTTCCATACTTAAAAAATTAAGAAAAACGTCTCCATTGATTTACCTTAGAATTATATTCAACAATACTGCAACAGATGTAACGATTGTTGCAGCTGTTGCAATTAAAGTCAAGGTTCTTGTCCTGCTTTCGTCAGTTAATGAAGGTTTCTTGGGATTTGATCTTACAATAACGACATCATTTTGCTGGAGGTCGTAGTAAGGAGACAACAACGCTTCGGGTTTACTTATATCCAGGTAGCTAAAAGTTCTTTTTCCATTGGTCTCTCTAATTACTAAAATACTGTCTTTCAAACTATAGGTAGTGAGATCTCCTGCCATTCCTATGGCCTCCAGCAAATTTACCCTTTCCGTACTAACGGTATATACTCCCTGTCGGTTTACTTCTCCCAGAATAGTTACCTTGTAATTCAAAAACCGTATGTTGCAATACGGATTCTTAAGATACACTGATAACTTTGACTTCAATAACTCTCCTAGCTGCCGCTTGTTAAGCCCCTCTATATGCAAAATGCCCAATCTCTGAAATTGAATATTTCCATCCGCATCTACAAGGTAACCCGGCATAGACTGGGTATTCGCTCCAATTGTACTTGAAATGGCAGCAGTTCCACCTATGGAAGTCTGCGGTAATGAAGTTGCCATTTGTTGATTAAAAATAGATGTAGCTTCCGGATTATCGCTATAAACTGTAATTCCGATCAAATCTCCTTTTTGAATAATCGGCTCCGGAAATTTTGCAACGCCCAAAGCTACAGTGTCTATCACACCATCAAGCAATTG
Source organism: uncultured Terrimonas sp. (assembly GCA_964604365.1). Classification (GTDB taxonomy): domain Bacteria; phylum Bacteroidota; class Bacteroidia; order Chitinophagales; family Chitinophagaceae; genus Agriterribacter. The sequence goes on along the minus strand of CAZRYS010000015.1, from coordinate 42,604 downwards.
CGGTTGTCTTACGGTACGACAAGAAAATAAGAATAAACAAAAAAATAGTGCAAGTATGTTTAACCAGCTTTTCATTCATATTGGTTTCGTTGGTAAAGTTGATTTTATTAAACGGGATTGATTTCGTTAGTATGTAGATCAGCTGTCAGCTTAAATCCCAAACTATCCAAAAATAACTGTACTTTATTTTTATCCATACGAACCACCACTCCTTCGTTATTCATCAGTATCCCATTGTTTATTTTGATGCGTTGTCTGGGAATTAGTACGCATTCTGCCCTGACAAACTTATAATCATTCAAAAACTTCTTTATCGTCTCAATCTCACTCTCCCTGATCACCGCTGGCAATCCATTCCAATACACAAAATTTACCACACCAGGCACCATTCTGACCTCTTTCATTTGCTCAGCATCTACATACACAAAAACGTAGGACTTGAACAATGGCTCATGAACTATCTTAACTCTGTCGCTCCATCTTCGCTGCACCTTATTAAGCGGGCAATAAGAAACAATACCGCTGACTTCTAACTTGTCGGCTATTTTTTTCTCCCAACGGGGTTTGGTATATATAGCATGCCATTGTTTGGTGATCATCTTCAAAAAGTTTAGAGTTTATTCACAGCTTCGCCCTCTCAGTCACAGAACAAAATTTCGAGACTGTTGTTGAGTTGACTTTTGCATATGTAAAAAGATAAAAATAAACAACATAAATATATCAAAAAATAAGAATAATATATTACGGGTTAATCCTGTCTTTCTACCAATCTGCTGCAAGAACTCAAACAAACTCAAGTAGTTACAATGAACGCTCGAGTTTAACTTTTCGTATCGCAAATATAGACTTTATAGGAATTAAATATTGAATTTACAACTATAGGTATCCCCCTAAAAAAGAACCAATTCGCTTAAAGCCCCATCCGATATTATAAATATTTCCTATAAAGCTTAGAATGTCTTCTTGTGTTAACAATGAAGCCACTCGTTTGTCATCTTGTTTTCAGAATCTATTCGGAGTCCTGCTGATTGAAAACATACTCATAATTAATTACCTCGTTCTTTCTCACATCAATATATAACCTTCCCTCCCTAAGCGTTTGTTTCCTTTACAACTTCTGAGGGATAGGCGAAATACACCCTGAATTTACAGATATTCTATACAAAGGTATACTACGGGCTATAAATTTTCGTTGAGATTGGGTTATGGAACAATGCTTTTTCAATTTTTTAAGAATCTATTTTCCATATTTAGTTCAATTTAGGATATCTTCATAAAACTAAACCTTCATTAATCATGTCTCTGCTGAATCAACAAAATAATAAAAAAAAGAAAGGTGCTAAAAAAAGCACTCAACAAGGCAGTCAGGGTTCTAAATTTATACAGAAGCCAAAATCTACAGGGTTTGTAAACAAGCAGACCAATACCGGATCTCAACGTGGTAGTTAGTGGCGCCGCATAAGCCTTCTTATAAACTCCCGGATAGCCGCAGGTATAAATATCCGCCAGGGCATGCTGTTCATCAATCTTATGTCTTCATTAAATGACGTTTCGTTGTCAAGAAAGCGGAATATCAGCCAGGCAGGTAGGCGTTCAAACAGGCGTCTGAATACATCATTCCCCTTCATTTGTTGTTTGCTTAATACCTGTAGCAAGATCCCATCATAGTAGTCGAAACGGGAAAGTTTTTTGTGCCTTTGCAAGGATAACGTCTCTGTTTTCAATGCATTGGCAATACCAGCCGCTTGTTTTTGTATACACTGAAAAGTATAACCGGTGGAAGCTTTCGTTTGTCCGCTGATGCTCCCTATATAATGGACCCCCTCTTTGTATTGCGGAAATCGAAATGATGTCATCGGAATACTACCCAGCTCCGAATGAATAATAGAATACGCCTGCAGCCGTAGATTGTTATTTATATAATCGGCTAAAGCCCGATCGTACTCCTCTTCCCGAAGAATCTTTTCTGAAAACACTGTATATTCCACTAAGACCTGCGTTGGAGACAAAGGCAATACATACACAAACACGGCGGGTAAGTTTCGCTGCTTAACAGAAAAATCCATCAAAATTGCTTTTTCCGGATCAAATCGTACGGAGGGTGTCTCTATCACCCAACCTTTAAAATGCTGCACCAACGAGGGTCCGGGCTTCAGGTCTCCTGCCAACAAAACCGAGTTGAATACATAATTGGCCTTTAACAACACTGTACGTCCCGACAACCGAAAAGTATACCCTGCCTCTACTCTAGTAATGTTTTCTACTTTCTCCTGCCACCATTCTATATTGCCGTAACGTTGGATTCTTTCAAAACATGCGGTATAAAAATCAACCCCACGGATCATTTTGTAGTAGTAAGGACCCAAATCCAGGCTGATGGGTTGATCATTGTCTACAAAAGACAAATCCTTCCATTTTTTGTATATGAGAGGCTCGAAATAGCCCTTTTCTTTCTCCCAGAAACACCAGGTACGGTCGTTTCTTACGGGTGATTGTCTGTCTATCAGTAGTACCCTTTTTTCTGCAAAACGCTCCTCGTCCATTAATCGCATCAACAAACTCAACCCGGCACAACCGGCACCCACAATTATGTAATCATAGCTCTCTTCCATTCATTACGTCTATACTAGAGAAATGTTCGTAGTATCAGAAAAAAAAGTAACTCTATCATCAAGAGGCGCAACGCAAAGATGTTATTCTTTTCGAACCGAAACTTTGCAAATACCATCAGCAACAGGCAGCTCACCCCAAACCAACTAATATAATTCAAAAAGGGTATCTCCCCGGATGGTAACCAACTCCAGAACCCCAACTTGACCGCGACGGGCTCCAGCACCCAGTCAAAGAAAACCGCTAACAGGGCTCCATCTACCACCAATGAAATACGACGCCATCTTTTAAAAAGTCCGCGTTCATCAGGCAATAGTCTGGACGACATTTTACTATGGGCCAGGTGCATGCTGATTCCGCAGCAATATATAATGATAAACCAATTGACACCTATGAGCCACGGCACATCCATCACCTTCCATCCCAGTGAACTGCCATATGCATATTCACCAAACAACCACCCTGTATGCACGCCTACCACTTCGCTGAGTATGCCAATAATAAAACACGTAATAAGGAAAAATAAAAAATGGCGATTGGCGCCAGGTTGGGTCCAAAAAATTAACCCCATAGTCACCAGCATATTCAATGGTGTAAGCAAAGCAAAGTTTACATCCACCCACAAAATACCCAGGAGTCCCACACTGTGAAACACCAAAGCGGTTATAGTTGCGATCCTTATCTTATTGTTGACAGCCACTGGGTTTATCTTTTCTGCAGCAGATACAAAAACCAGATTAAAGTCATCATAAACAACATGGCGACAAACTGGTGTAATACACCAAACCATATTAAGGCAGTAGCGTTGGGAGAATAAACTACAGTAAGTATGCCTAGTATCACCTGCGCAAGAACAAGTACCAGCGGCAGATAGCGAGTACGGTGCAACAGCGTATTTTTAAGCGTATTTCCTGCTTTTACTGTCCAGATAACTACAAGAATGGAAAGCAAATAAGCGAGTCCCCTGTGAATAAATTGTACCATAAAAGGATTATTGAAGTACGTACCCCCCTCTTCCGGTAAATTAGCCGGGAACCATTCTCCGTTGATCGTAGGCCAGGTAGGCGCTACCGTGGCCGCTTTAAGTCCCGCCATGAAACCACCATAGGTAAGTTGCACCAACAACAAAATAAATATAAGCCAGGTCAGTCGTTTGAGACCTTTATGATATTGAAGCTGATCTGAGGGCACCAGTAACTGTAAAGCAAACCACAACGTATAAGCCAGCAATATCAATGCTGCAACAAAATGCGTCGCCAGTTCTACATGACCCACATAATATTTTTCAGGTACCAAACCGCTCTTAACCATAATCCAACCAATAGCGCCCTGTATTGCACCCAGGAAAAAAAGGATTAACAGCGGCAAAACCATCTCTTTTCGAAATCGTCTGGTGACCAAAAAGTAAACAAATCCGACAAGAAAAACAATACCCAGTATACGAGCCCAAACCCGGTGAAACCACTCCCAGAAGAAAATGAATTTGAAATCAGACAAACTGAAATCGGAATGAATATATTTAAACTGATCTGTTTGTTTGTACTTATCAAACTCTGCCTGCCAGGCAGCATTACCTATTGGCGGCAACATTCCCGTTATAGGTTTCCATTCTGTAATAGAAAGTCCGGATTCTGTCAAACGCGTAATCCCTCCTATCAACACCTGGATCATAATCATTGCCACTCCCGTCAACAGCCAATATGCCACCAATTTATCCGACTTCTTTAAAGACAAAGTATTCATGGGCGCAAAGGTATTGCTATTTGAAGTAAAGGGTGCATTTACCGTTGGCAAGAAAGTTCAGGTTTTCGTCGGCTGATAGAGGTACAACATAGCAGCCAATTTAAGATGCTTTTGGGAAGAGAAGTGCAGTTTTGCATTTAAGGTACGTAGAGATACCGTTGCCGTCAACTTTAAAAAAGTATTCTTAGTGAAATATGTGGAGACATATCCGGGCGGTTGCCCCGGCACGTGTGCTGGAAGTATAACCACCCTATTTCATAAAAATAAACACAGCGCCAATAAGCGTCAACAAAATCACTACCCTTCGATAACTTTCGTCTTTTATATAGCCCACCAGTTTAACGCCCAACCAAAAGCCACATATCAGAAAAGGGAGTAAAACCAGATCAATGCCCAAAGAATGGGCATTGATATTGTCCCATACCAAAATTTGTAAGGGAAACTTAAAGAAATTGATAATAAGGAACAGCCAGGCAGCCGTTCCTATAAACTCATTCTTGGGCAGTCGTATTGCCAGAAAATATATATTGGCAAAGGGTCCGGCAAGATTACCTATCATGGTGGCGACTCCAGAAACCATTCCCATCAACGCTACAAAAAACTTACTTTTAGGAACGGCCATCGACTTCTTTACCTCCATATATACCATGAGTAATACGATGGTCATAATCAAAACTGCCATCAGTTTCCGAAACACTTCTTCGTTCATATCCTTACCTAACCACAATCCGGCTACAATACCAATAACGATCCACGGCGCCAGCGACCAAAAATGTTTCCATTGCACATGCCTGTTGTAATACCAAACCGCCATCAGATCGCCGGCACACAACAAAGGCAATACGACGCCCGTAGAAGTTTTACTGCCCAAAATAATGGCCATAAGTGTTACATTCAGGATATCAATACCCTTCAAACCCGCCTTTGCCAATCCCAGCACAAATGCCGAAAGCCCCAGTACCAACCAGTTTGATACCGGTAACACATTAAAGAGATCCATCGAATTATTACTTTTCCATATTATCCGTTCCAAAAACAGCAGAAACCGTAAACAACCCGCCAAAGGTAGTTCACCAGTTTTTAACATCCGAATCAGCTACGATCCTTATTTGTTATTCATTGTTATCTTGCAGGCATGCAATGGCAAAAACTATATAGTTCGCGCAGAAGTGGCAGTAGCGACAAAAGCAACACAGTAAACCAGCAAATCAGGACATCTTTTGTGCGTGATTATGATCGGTTGATTTTCTCGTCCGCTTTTAGAAGATTGCAAAACAAAACACAGGTATTCCCGCTGCCTGGTGCTGTATTTGTACACAACCGACTGACGCACAGCCTGGAGGTATCCAGCGTGGGAAGAAGCTTGGGCAAAGCTATAGGTGATGCTATTTCTGACAAGTATGCTGATGTGTCTGAAGATTTCAGAGAATTTTACCGATACGAGTTGCCATCGGTGATTGCCGCTGGTTGCCTGGCACATGACATTGGCAACCCACCATTCGGACACAGCGGCGAGGATGCTATCCGCATTTTTTTTCGGGAGTTAAAAGGAGATGCTAAAAAAAGATTTTCTGACGAATTGAGTGATATTGAACAAAGAGACCTTACGCATTTTGAAGGGAATGCCAATGCATTTCGAACCCTCACCCATAGTTTCGGGGAAGAACGGTCCGGCGGCTTTCAATTAACGTATGCCACGCTGGCTAGTATTATCAAATATCCCAGCGATTCTGTTTTCGGATTCAACAAAGAAAGACTGGTCACCAAAAAATCTGGCTTCTTTTCTACTGAAATCAATACTTATCTTCAAATAGCGGATGAACTAAACATTCCCCGCCTCGACACCGATAAAAATGTATTTGCGCGTCACCCCTTTGTATTCCTGGTGGAAGCAGCAGACGACATATGTTACCGCATAATAGACTTCGAAGACGCACACCGCCTGGGTATCATTTCCATTGATAAAGTAGCAGATCTTTTTCTGGCATTTTTCAATTCAGGGAAGGATTACGATTCGAGGGAAAATGTGGAAAAAACCTTCAACAGTATAAAAGACCCTAAAAACCGTATTCAATTTCTCCGGGCGCGGGTTATAAATCTACTGATACATCAACTTTGTGATATTTTCATGCAGCAGGAAGAAACACTGCTGAATGGCTCTCTCAATAAGTCTTTGATTGATTTGTTGCCCGACGCTATGAAACAGATCATACAAACTATCGACAATTATTCCTATGCTCATATCTACAATCATCGCTCGGTAGTAGAAATAGAATTAGCGGGATATACCATTATTGGATACCTGCTAAAGGAATTTGTGTATGGCATTCTCCATCCGGAAAGTATGAAGTCGAAAAAGTTGTTGCAACTCATTCCCCAACAATTCCCGGTTTCGCATAACAAAGCGAATCTATTTTCCGACTTGCAATCCGTAACCGACTATATCGCCGGGATGACAGATTTATACGCGGTAGACTTATACCACAAAATGACGGGAAACAACTTTTCTGTTGCAGGACTTTAAAACGGTTTTGTCTTCCGGAAATTTTTGATGCGATGAAAGGTCAGGAAATTAGCATCATGGTTATTCCTGGCACCACCCACTCCATCATCATAAGCTGTGCGGGATGCAAATATGATATCTTTTCCATCAAACACCCAGTCTATATACTGAAAACCATGATTGACAACATCCGCATGTTGTAAGAGTATTTTGTGCGCATCCCATGTCTTCAAATCTTTCGAACTAAAAAGCACTTGGGTATTGCGGATACTACCTGGGTTTCTGTTCGGGTGTTGCTCCCTGATAGAATCTGGAACATAATTAGCCACCGTCCAGTATAAACCCGTTGCCTGGTCCTGACGAATGGTGAATTTCTTTCCTCCACCGGGGAAATTAATAAACCCAGTGGTTGTATCAAAGCTTGATACCTTTCCATCGGCACTTACCCGCACCACTGCGGCCTTTTCCTGCAAATCGGTTCGGCGACTATTTACTCTCAAAATATTTACAATATTGCCCTCAGGGGTCAATACCGCATTACCTTCTATCCACGCGTTAAAGCTTCCCAATAACATAGTGGAGTCATACAGCAACACATTACTATGTTGCCAGTTGGACGCTTTCATCAAATCCGCATCTTTGTCTATGTTCATCATAAAAGTACCATAGCGCTTGCCCCATTGTTTTATTTCGCCGGATGCATCTTCCATTGCACGCCACAACCTTCCGTTGTGTTCTACAAACGGCATAGGGGCGCAGTGATATTCGCCCTGTAACAACAACCCGTTATTTTCATCTACGGGATCGGTCCAGGTGTTTCCATTATCGATCGAAGTTCTGATAATCGCATTGCCATGATGTTTATCGGTGCCCAGGAAATAAAGTTTTCCATTTTGTATAAACAATTTCGACCAAAACTGTCCGTTTATTTCAGCCACCTGCTCCCAGGTTTTTCCTTTGTTGGCAGAACGATATATCTTAGACACAGGCTTTTCAAACTCAGCCGAATTGGGACCAAACAAATCATGAGAAGCCAGGTAGTTGCCATTAGGCAATATGCAAATACTCGGTGAGCCTATATAAAGCCCTGATGATTGCGGGCTGTAAGCGATAACTTTACCCGGCACTCCAAAAGAGGAAACCTTTTTTAAATCCTGGGCACAAAGACCGGCTGACAAACATACAAAAAGCAAATGCAAAAGAAATTTCATAACTGGCAATTTATTATTCCTGATCGTGATATACCGGCAGCTCTACATAAAAAGTAGTGCCGTCTCCTTCCCTTGTTTCAAACCATATCTTTCCTTTTGCCTGCTCCACTATCCCTTTACACATAGCTAGTCCCAAACCTGTACCCGATGTTTTGGTAGTGAAATTGGGCGTGAAAATATTTTTAATCAGTGTTGCGGGAATGCCTGTGCCGGAGTCCGTAATGCTAAAAGTTACACTTCCGTTTTGGCTGGTTTTGGCAACATTGACAGAGCCCGTATTTTCCTCTGGTATCGCCTCCATAGCATTCTGTAGCAAATTGGTAAACAAACGGTTCATTTGCGTTTTGTCTGCCTCCACCATAATCGGCTCCAATGCAGACTCCCATATAATCTGTACCCGTTCCTGCACATCGTGCAGCGACACCAGCGAACTGATCATACCGTTCACATCAAAAATTTCATTTTTGGCATTACCGATATTCGCAAACTGAGAAAATTCAGAAGCGATTCGGGAAAGGTGATCAATTTGTTCCACCAGGGTTTGAGCCACATTAGCCGACAACTCTTTTACATTCGGTGCATTATTGAGTATTGCTTTTTGCAAGTATTGAATACTCAGTTTCATTGGCGTCAAAGGGTTTTTTATTTCGTGCGCCACCTGGCGGGCCATTTCACGCCAGGCTCCTTCCCTTTCCGTTTTTGCCAATGCGGCCACGCTATCATCCAATTTCTCCACCATTTTATTATATTCTTTCACCAGGTCAGATATTTCATCATTTTTCTTCCACTCGATGGTAGCATTATGCCTGCCGATATTTACGTCCCGCATCATAGAGCTGATGAGCGCAAAAGAGCTGGCTATCCTATTTGTAAGAAACAGAGAAATAATACCTGCCAGTAAAAAGATAAACGCATTTAAATTAATAATAGTCACAAGAAAGCTGGATATCTCCTGCTTAAGCCTCGTTTGGGAATTGAAATACGGAATGTTCAAATAGGCTACAGCCTTACGATTGTCATTAAGTACCGGTACATAAATACTTAGGTATTCCATCTTTCCATACGCCTCCTTCTGCACATATTGTATTTTCTTTTGCCGACTGAGGTTATGAAAAGCAATAGGATCCATCATCTGGCTTAGCACGCCTTTTGTATACACAAATGGTTGAGAAGATATTTGCAGTGTTCCGTCTGAATTGTATAGATTCAAGTCTGTATTGTGCACAATAGATAAATCGTTTACCTGCTGCCTGATATTTTTGCTATAAGACGTGTCATACACCTGAACGCTATTATATGCCACTCGTTTGTCACTGATTTTATTCTTCAGTTCCTTAGATATGTCTTGAATGGTCCGGCTCAATTTGTCCCGGTTGCCTTTGTTATAAGACGCTCTAAAGAACATGATGGTAGCCGTGACTACCACTATAAAAGAGAAAATACTTACAAAAAGTACGGTGGCAAATATCTGTGAGCGGATGTTGAACTGAAGAATTTTTCGCAGGATAGTCCATCGAAAACCTGACAGGATAATAATACTTGCTAATTGAAACAAAAACATCAACAACAGGAATGCACAAAACAAGTAAGCGAACAAAGTGATAGATTCCATCAACAGACTGCTTCTTTTGGTAATGACCACCACTTTATTACCCGATTTGTACCAGAGTTCGCTATACCCATTCACCTGCCGCTCCTGAAACTCAGGACCTACAGGATTAGCACCACCTAATGTAGTAGGAAAACTATAATCGTTTACATATACCTGTAATGTATCGTTTTCATAAATGGCATATGCATAATCCGGAGAATATTCAAATGAATAGTCTTCCGTTTGCTTAAACAATTCCGGATATAAGGCTTCTGTACTGTACCGTTTGGGATTCGCCAGCATAAAGAAATGAGCGACGGTTTCGTTGGCACTGTCCTTTATCTCTCTTTGATATATATAGCTGAATTTATCAAATGCCGTCTCATAATACCTAAGCCCCGGCACATTGGTACTCTTCCCCTGAACAGAATATATACTGTTCAATTCTTCATAGGAGAGCTTTTCTGTTCCCACTAAAGGATTGTTATCATCGGTATAAAAAAACAGATCTGTATCATATTTATTTTGATACGCTGCAAAGTTTGCATTTACCAGGCTATCTTTAAAACGAAGCGCATCCAACGGCTTTTGAAGTCGGGGCAGGTTGGTAAGAAAAAAGTTGTTGGTGAACCCCTGTACTGCTATATTCAGCAACCGCTCACTGGATGGATCGGCTTGCACAGCCAATTTTTCAGCAGTACGTTTTCGCAACTCCAGCTCTTTTACCCGGTTTTCGAAAAAAATAACAGCCGCAATAGATACAGAAAACGCGAATATCCAAAACAATACATTTCCAACCAGGAACTTTTTCCTGATAAAACTCAGCTCTACATTTTCCAGCAGATATACATATATGAGCAACCACCCCAAAATAGACAGCTCAAACAGAATAAAAGGGCTATTGATTCTGAATGTAAGTATTACCAGCCCCATCACTGTAATAACAGCCCGTTTGTAGTAGCGATTCTGATGGGGCATTTGTGCCTGCAGAACCACCATAATAATTTGTGTAAGAATAAAATAACTTAATGAGACACAGCACAACACTAAAAAACCAAAAAAGCTGAAAATTGACAAGCTGAAAAAGTTGGTCACATCAAAGGATATGCGGGAGTCGGAAACCAGGCTCCGAATCACATGGCCACAGACAAGCGTGGCAATCACCACCAATGACGACAGCGCACACACCAGCGCCGCTCTCACAATATTGTTTTTCACCGTCATTGATTCAATCCTTGACGGAAGCTGCAAGCGGGCAAACAATACTATCCAGAAAAAAAGAAGACTATTAATCATTAAATCTCCCAACGAACGGGCTATAATACCGGATCCATAAAGCATCGGATCAAAAAGCTCAAATTGACGCAAATTAGCGGCGATACCGGAATAAGTGAGAATCCTCAACCCTATAAATACAAAAGTCATAAAAGCCACCCCATGCCAGGCTCCCCATTTTTTTGAAATAGCAACGGATACACTATACAGAAAAAAAAGTAAAAACACAGAGCCCGCTACTCTCAGCATTACCGTCAGCCAATCATTTGCCTGGCTATCGCTCGTTTTTTTATGATCCAGGTAAAAAAGCACCTCCCCAAAGCTGCTCTTAATAGGATAGCTGGTAGCATGGAGTTCAATAGTATAGTTGCTCTCGATATTACTGTTTATCACAAATCCATTGCGCAGGTATTCACTTTCCAATACATATTGCCGTCTTATTGGCAAAAGATACAGGGCTACTATATGCCGGTCCTGCACAAAAACAGACTTTTTAATAACCTCATACTGCCCATTGGACAGCGACTCCAGGTAAGGGTCTTCTCCCTTAGCCAATAAATCTTTACCCGGAAATATCGATTGGGTATTCCAGAATAAAAACTCATATTGTTCTCCGGCTTTTTTTTCGTAGAGGAAAATTCTGAAATCTTTTGAAGCGAGTTCCTTTATATCCGCCTCCAATTCATTGCCGGTTATTATTTTGCCAATAAGTGTTGTATCTGCTAAAAAATCCTGAAATCCTCTCTCATTATTATATATATACTTTTCCAGCGACTTTTTAACACCACTGGGAGACGAAGAATACGACCAATAGTTGCTGAATATAAAAGAAAGCGTAAACAACCAGGCCGCACCAATCAGCAGGTAACCGTTTTTGAAAATGATATCAGTCCAAAATCGTTTCAAGTGTCTCTATTTTGCGTTTTCACTCTATTCCAGATAGCGTCCATCTCTTCAAGGCTCATTTGCCCGAGATCCTTCCCTTCTTCCATCGCGATTTTTTCCATATCGGTAAATCGTTTTATAAATTTACGGTTTGTTTTCTCAAGCGCCGATTCTGCATCCACTTGCAAAAAACGTGCATAGTTCACCAAAGAAAATATTAAATCTCCGTACTCTTCTTCTATAGCCTGCGGGTTGTCTTCTGCTATCGCCTGCTGCAATTCGTCCATTTCTTCGCGAACTTTGTCCCAAACCTGAGATCTTTCGTCCCATTCAAAACCAACTTGTTTAGCCTTTTCCTGCAATCGAATGGCTTTTACTGTAGCTGGTAACGATGCTGGCACTCCCTGTAGCACAGACTTTTTCCCTTCCTTCAGTTTAAGCTTTTCCCAATTCCGCTTTACGTCCTCCTCATTTTCCACCTTCACATCGCCATAAATATGCGGGTGTCGTCGAATCAGTTTTTCGCAGACGGCGTTAATCACCTCGTCAAGCGTAAATTGATTTTCCTCTCTACCGATTTTTGCATAAAATACCAGGTGAAGCATCAAATCTCCCAGTTCCTCTTTTATACCCTGCCAATCGTTTTCGGTAATGGCATCTGCCAATTCGTAAGTTTCTTCGATGGTAAGAGAGCGCAACGTATGAATCGTTTGTTTCCTATCCCAGGGACATTGCTCCCGCAAATCATCCATTATTTTCACCAATCTCATAAATGCATCCCCTGAAAACTCCATATCGATTTATTATTTTAGGCTTTATAAGCAGAAATTATCAAAAAAATCAACATTAAAACGCCCATCAAAAATGTAGTAGCAATACCCAGAACTAAGAATTTTGCAAACGTTTTTTTTCTGGATTGCGCATAAAAATTGCGCATGGCTTTATACACAAAGTACACCATATATACCCCCAAAACAAAACTCATCACCGGAAAAATCCACCACTTAAGCCATTTATGGGCAGCCTCTAACGTATAAAACAACAATAGCAGCAAAAAAATGCCACAGTATGCATGAATCGAAAAAATACCGTGATCAGCATAGTAAAAATTACGGCGGCGGATATACAATAACTTTAAAATCCATGCAAATATCGGAAGCGAAATAAATAACAAGGTTGGAAAAGAATGCTTAAACTTATCTGATATCTTTTCCCGGGTCATTTTGGAATCACCTTTTTGTTTTTCATGAAATTTCAGCAATTCCGCCCGCAACGATCGGGTCATCAAATCATCTCGTTTTTCCTTCGGCAATTCTTCCTGTATCGCCAGATAGGTATCTACATCTTTGTAAAGCTCAAAGTCTAAAAAATCGTCGCTGACAGGCTTTGGTATCTTTTTGACATTTCGTTGCACCTGAACAGAATCTTCAATCTCTGAAAGTAAATCCCTTCCTACGGTTGAAGAATCCCGGAGCAACACAAGTGTATCGCCATCGTCTTTTTTTGCTTTTCTCTTTTCGCCATAGGTTGCAATACTATCAGTCAATACCTTTATTCGATCGGTATACTTATTCATCGCAATATCCGCAGCGCTAACGATCGCACTATCCCGCGTTTTTTCTTTTATTTCCTGAAGATGAAGCAACCCGGTCTGTTTAGACGCCAGCTCGGACCGTAATGCCTCCACAGGGGCTGCAGTCCTCGTTTTTTTTGAAAAAAAAGAGAAGAAAACCAAAAAGAAAAAAAACGAAGTGAAAACATACATTCTGATGGGATGCAGGTAGGCAGCCCGTCTCCCCCTGGCATATTCTTCCGTGAGTACCCCCGGCTTTAACAGAAGAACTTTAATTGTACTGAAAAATTTGCCGTCGTAATGAGTAATATCATTAATAAAATGAGATACCAGGTGCCAAAATGTTTCCTTGGTTTCCACATTTTCCTGCCCGCATACCTGGCAAAATCGACCGGCAACCTGCGCTCCGCAATTCAGACAATCTTTTTCCGTTCTTTCTTTAAAATGAGACAACTATCAAATTTTGATAAAAATAATACTTTTGCTAACTATGACACATCGCTTTTGCAGCATAAGGCACAAAATACTCTTGTTACTGATAACAATCCTTAGTTTTCAAGAGCTTACTGCCCAGTATTACTACAATGATCTGTTATTGCCGCAACAAAACAAAGATTTAGCACTTTACCGCACAAACAAAGTGAAAAAGGTAAATATTATCAGCACAGACGCCAACAATCGTCCTTCCGAGGACTTTTCCTGTCAGATAGTTCCTGATGGGAGCTACTCAAGTACCAAAATGATCAGTAAATCGGGCTTTACCAGTGCCTCTATATTAGTAAGCTGGTATACCACCAACGGACTTCTTCAAAAAACAGTAGATAGTGCAGCAGAATCTATCACCACTTATACCTACCAATATAATTCCGAGCAACAACTTATTGAGGTAACCAATACTTCCATAAGCCGCGATAATAAAAACCGGCAATATGAAAAGCATATGTGGACATACGAAAATGGGATACCGGTAACAATGTTGCATATCCGTAACAACAAAGATACTTTAGAAACTAGTTTTGTAATAGACGAACATCAAAAAGTGGTAGAAGAAATTACCCGTAAAGCACTCCGCGAAACAGATAGGGTGTTTTACTACTATGACGATAAAGGAAGATTATCTGATGTAGTACGATACAATATTCGGTTACAACAACTTGTTCCCGATTTCATGTTTGAATACAACAATAATGACCAGTTAATACAACTTATTTCCGTAACCAGGGGCAGTAGTGACTATGTCACCTGGAAATACAGCTATCTCTCCAATGGATTGAAATCAGAAGAGGTTGTGTACAATAAGCAAAAACAATTGATGGGGAGAATGAAATTCGAATATGATTTCTAACCTGGAGGATTGAAAATTTCTGACTTAGGCTTTCACATTAAAAACGAAGAATCAGAAATCAACAATTTCAGATTGTTTTCAAATCAGCAATCGATACACCAGCAATCAAAAATCTCAACTTTATTTTTGGTCTTCCGGTTTTTTACAACAGGTTGGTAACTTCTTATAGGAATCTTCATTGGCGGTTACATCATCTGCATCATATCCTGCATTAGCGATACCCGTCTTAACATTTTCGATATTAGTACGATCGGGATAGAAAGTAACCGTTGTATATTTTTGTTTTACGTTCACCAGTACTTTTGTTACCCCCTGTTCCCGCTTCATAAAGTCTTCTATTTTTTTCTTACACATTCCACACTGCACAGTAGGTGTTTCAATTTTTGCGGTCACCGGCTTTTTTGCCTGCGACATACCAACAAAGGCAAAACCGCATACAAAAGCTATTAAAAAGAAAAGTTTTTTCATATCCAGATTTTCACTAAAAATACAATTATTATCGGTGATTTGCTATCAGGGTTTCCAATTGGCAGGATCCCTACGCCAATTTAACAAAGTGTTTTCCTCCTCACCATTTATAGATCCATTTTCAACAGCCAGTTGTATTAACGTCTGGTAATTGGTTAAAGATTTTAATGGGATACCTGCTTTGTCAAAAGCCTCAGCAGCCACATCAAACCCATAGGTAAATATGGACACCATTCCTTCAATCACCAACCCCTGTTTCTGTAATACCTCACATACCTGCAAACTACTTTTGCCTGTAGATACCAGATCTTCCACTACTACCACCCGTTGCCCGCCTTCATAAAAACCTTCTATCTGGTTGCCCAGCCCATGCTCTTTCGGCTTGGGACGCACATATATATAAGGAAGTTTCAATTGGTCTGCTGCCATCGCTCCCCAGGCTATACCTGCGGTGGCTACGCCGGCTACTACTGCCGCTTCGGGAAACTGCTCAAATATCACATTACACAACTCCGACTTCACAAAATCGCGGGTATACGGAAAAGACAAGGTTTTCCTGTTGTCACAATAAATAGGACTTTTCCAGCCAGAGGCCCAGGTAAAAGGTTCTTGCGGGTTAAGACGGATAGCTTTAATTTGTAGCAGTTTTTCGGCTACGGCCTTTTCGTTTGTCATGCCGCGAAATTAATAAATTGGATATATATGATACTGAAAATATACTTTGGTGATAAACCCGTGTTCCTTTGCGATGAAATAAACGGCGAAATTGAGGATTACAAACATCACCCGGATACGATTTATATTGACGAGACATCCAACCAGGCAATAAAATCGCTACTGCACGAAATAGAAAAAAAGGATTTTCATGCGGGTATTGTAACCGGCAACGATATCAGTTTGCTTCGGAAGATATTCTGGCACCATTTCACGGTTATACAAGCAGCAGGCGGTTTGGTACGAAATGAAGACGAAGAAATACTGATGATTTTCCGCCGGGGAAAATGGGACCTCCCCAAAGGGAAGCTTGACGACGGCGAAACACTGGAAGAATGTGCTGTACGGGAAGTACAGGAGGAAACAGGATTGCAGCAGGTAGTATTGCAAAAACACCTGACCACTACTTATCACACCTACCGGGAGTTTGGCAAGCACATTTTGAAGGAATCCTGGTGGTATAGCATGGGCGGCAAAAAAGCTGAATTACTGACGCCACAGACAGAGGAGGATATCTTACAGATTGAATGGGTACCTCAGTTACTTGTAGCAGAAAAACTAAGTAATACTTTTCCTTCAATTATTGATGTACTGAAGGCTAAAGTTTAATTTGTTTTGTCATTATGAGTAAATCATGAGGGAATTCAAATCAAGGAAGATATGACATGAGATCTTTAAAGCAGGCTCTGCAACTATGTTACTAGCCGGGACAAGTGTTTTTTAATAATCAGCCTACTAAAATATTAATTCCGCTGCAGTTTCTTTTTTACTTTTTTCGGCAAAAAAGATTAGTAAAAAGCAAAGTTAAGCAAAACGATTAAATCCGTTGCTATACAATGTTTTATAAAGAAGTAGTCTTTATTTGGAACTCGGTGTCTGATAGGTTTTGGGCTTGAAATGACAAAGTTAAGTTACTAATTCGTTACCGATTAATAGAGGTTTCTTATTAGTTTAAACGGTTATATTTCAGTGTTTTGCACTTATTTTTATATTTCCTTGTAACTCAATGTAAATTAATTTTAAACATTAAACATTTGAGTTATGACGCAGACAAAAAAATCAACGTTCAAACTGCTTTTCTACTTGAAAAAGAACGAACTGAAAAAAAATGGTAATGCTCCGATTATGGCACGTATTACAATTGATGGAACAGCTAAAACTTTGGGTACAAAGTTAGAAATTGACCCAAGCAATTGGGATCTAAAATATGGAAGAGTTGAGGGCAAAAGCGCAACAGCTTTAAATATTAATAAAAAGTTGGATAACATACGTGGGCGTATTGACAAAATTTATGAAGATATGCTGAAACACGAGGGCTTTGCTACTTCCCAAAAAGTAAAGCTCTCATTCTTGGGTGTTGGTGTAATGGATGATGCAATTCTAAAAGTCTTTAACGATAAAAATGAGGAATTTAAAAAATTGGTTGACAAGGAAGAACGTTCACAAAGCACCTACAACAAGTACATCACGGTTTATAATCATCTTACCGCTTTTATCAAAGAACGCTATCATCGTGATGATATGGCCTTTCGGGAATTGACTGGAGATTTTATTAGGGAATTTGATTTTTATCTTCGGTACGATTTACAGTCTACACATAATACGGTTTGGGTTTACACGATGCCTGTGCTAAGTCTGGTGGAATTGGCTATTAAAAAAAGTTTGATACGTGATAATCCGTTTCAAGATTATGAAATTAATATGGAAGAAACCGACAGGGGTTATATTCTTAAAGAAGATGTAGAAAAACTGATGATGTGTGTACCGCCCCACCCACGGTATGAGCTTGTGAAAGATCTTTTTATTTTCAGTTGTTTTACCGGACTTGCTTATGCGGATATTAAAAAACTGACAAGGAACAATATTCAGTCTTTCTTCGATGGCCATCAATGGATCATCAGCCGAAGAAAAAAATCAGATATTGCTTCTAATGTTCGGTTAATGGAAATCCCAAAACGTATCATAGAAAAATACCTCGGTAGCACTCGTAATGAGTTTATCTTTCCAGTTCCAACCAATGTAACCTGCAATACTCACATTGGCAAATTAATTGAAAAAGCTGAAATTATTACAGAACAAAAAGTAACTTTTCACACCGCAAGACACACATTTGGAACGATGTTTTTGACCGAAGGCGTACCTCTTGAAAGCCTTAGCAAAATGATGGGACATAAAAACATTTCAACTACACAGATTTATGCTAAAATTACCAGCCAAAAGATTAGTAAGGATATGGATTTGGTAGCTCCTAAATTTAAGGAGATTGAAGAAGCGTTTTTACAGGTTATATAGTTAATCACAATTTGATAATTACTAGCAGAACTTAACGGTTCTGCTTTTTTTATGCCCATATTTTATAGCCAAAGCACATTTACTTCGCTCTGCTATTCCCTTTCTGTAAAAGAGCTTTTCGGCTACTTCTGGAACAGAAGATTAAAAAATGTTGCCATCTATGCCTCCCACACAAATACATTTTTCTAATCCTCTGTTAGTGTGGCTTTGATAGCCCCACCGCTTTAAAAAAGTGTTTTAAAAATTCAGCGAATTGGAAGTGTTATTTCAATTCACTTTAAACCATTTCTCAATGCCATCTTCTTGGCTTCCACATTCATTTTTATCCAAAGACCCGTATGCTTTTTTGTCCCATTTCAAGAGCAAAGGTATTTCCGTGTTCTTCACGCATCACAAAGGTCAAGCAAGTTTGGAAAATAATCTCCACCCGTTGGGTAGTATTTTTTTCCAAAACCTTGGTGTTGCTAAACACGAACCTTTTATGCTCGTGAAACGAAACATAGCATACTCCGGCTCTTTAAACGAATAAAAAAAATGTCAGATACGAAAATTAAAAACATTGGAAATGGTAATGAAACGAAACAGCACCTCCTCTCATTGCCGAATAAATCTAAAAAAAATCAAAATCAATAACTAAAAATTAAAGAATATGAACATCACAGGAAGACTGACAAGGGATGCGGAAGTACGCACAACGTCACAGGACAAACAAGTAGTAAACTTTTCAGTAGCGACCAACGACAGCTACCGTAACAAGCAGGGCGAACGCATAGAGCAAACCACCTATTTCGACTGCTCCTATTGGATAAGCCCGAATGTAGCCAAGCTACTTACAAAAGGCACTTTGGTAGAACTATCGGGACGAGTAAGTACAAGAGCGTGGACAGGTAATGATGGAGAGCCAAGAGCAGGATTGAATTTCCATACCTCACAAATCAAATTGCACGGCGGTGGCAAAAAATCGGAAACGGCACAAGCTACCACAAGCACAAACAATAACAAGGCAGAAGACGACCTCCCATTTTAATCAAGAACATTCAATCCATTTTTTATATCAAAATTTTAAACATTATGGCACATAATATCAATTTCAACGAGAGAACAGGACGTTATTCATTTTTCAGCGTTCAGCAAAAAGCGTGGCACGGTTTAGGGCAAATCGTGGAGCAATACCCAACAAGCGAGGAAGCTATCAAACACGCAGGATTAGATTACGAAGTCGTAAAATCCCCACTTTTTACCAAAGGTTCGGGCATTATCGAAACGGCTAACGGTATAGAGATAGGCAGTAGCGAATTGGAAGTACCTAACTATTTCGCCAACATTCGCACCGATAACAATGCCGTATTGGGCGTAGTCGGTAAGGATTACCACATCGTACAAAACCGTGAAGCATTTAATTTCTTTGATGCTATTGTAGGCGGTGGCGAGGGCATTCTGTATGAAACCGCAGGAGCATTAGGCAACGGTGAACGCATTTTTATCACAGCCAAACTGCCTGACTATATTCGTGTGGGTAATGGCGATGATGTTACGGAAAAGTACATTTTCCTTACCACTTCGCACGATGGTAGCGGAAGTATCACAGCCGCATTCACGCCTATCAGAATTGTTTGTCAAAATACCTTAAACGCTTCATTACGCAGTATGACTAATGTTGTCCGTATCAAACACACTTCGGGAGCAAAAGGACGTATCGAGAACGCTCACAAGATTATGGGACTTGCCAACACATTGAGCAACCAATTAGAGGGCATTTTTAATGAGTGGGCAAAAGTAAAGGTATCAGACAGTGAAGTTAAAAAGCTAATCCAATTGGCACTTTGCCCGAATAAGGAAACGCTTGACCTTATCAAAAAAGGTGCAGAAGATGAAATTTCCACCGTGTTCAAAAACACCGTTGAAGATGCTTTTGCATACGCAATGATAAGCGACACCCAACAAATGGATACGACAAAAGGAACATTGTTCGGAGCTTATAATGCGGTTACAGGTTACTATCAGAACGTAAGAAATTACAAGAATGATGAAGCCAAGTTGCAGAGCATTGTATTGGGTGGCACTGCTCAACTCAAATCACAGAAAGCATTTGAATTGTGTAATGGTTTTGCTTTAGATGGTGCAGAAATCCTAAACCTTAATTAAATAACAACAGGCTACCGCTTTAATCGGTGGTAGCCTACTAAAAACAAAAGTTATGGCAAATTGGTGCAGTAATACAGTTGTATTCGAGGGGAAACCCGAAACAATCACAGCAATACAGGAACTTTTTCAATCAATGAAGGAAAAGGAAGAAAAAACCGAAGAAGGGCAACTACCCGAATTTATTTCTAAAAATAATGGTGGTTATTTCTTCAATATCTATTGGAATGAAGGCGATGAAGGGCAATTTCAGTATGAAACAAAATGGTCGCCCAATATAGAAGTAATTCAAAAGATAGCGGAACATTACGAAGTGAACTTTACACAGGATTATGAAGAAATGGGCAATCTTATATATGGTAGGGCAACATTTTATGACAAGCTACTCACAGATATTTATTTGGAAGACGAAGATTTTGAACAATACGGGTTTGATGAAGAAACGGACACCTACCATTTCGAAGGAGAAACTTACGAAAGTGATTACGAGATATTGGAAACCTTATTGGAGCGAAAAATCAAAAATCAGCAACCTTAAAATCTACCACAATGGAAATAGTAACAATAATAGCCACAAAGTTTGTACGCCACGATGTACCCGAATTGGCAACTCTACAAAATGCAAAGGTTTACCTATTAAGGGAAAAACTGAACAAAGGCGAAAAATTGAACCGAGCCGAAAAAAATTGGCTTGCCGAAGCAGTAAACCGAAACGCCTATTTCAAAAGAGCCGTCCCGCTTATGGGTTATCGTTTTGGTTTTGAGGATGTTTTAAAATCCTATATCGTAAAGCAGTACGGCAGTTGGGCAGAATACAACGCTCCCGACAAAACAAGTCTTAGAAGTATCATTTATGGCAGGATTGACCAAATAGCGGAAATCAGCAAATAACACTTAAAGCCAAGTACGATGAAAATCATAGACAAAAAAGGGAATTGGATTGAAGTTACCGACCTCATAAAAGCTATTCAACAAACAGGTTGGTATAAAGAATATCAGCACGACCCACCAAGAGAAACAGACAAGGAAAGACAGGAATATTGGGCAGATATGCACGAGAAACTCAAAAGAGAAAAAAGTAATAACAATTAAAATTTAAGAACGATGAATACAAATTTTTTCAATCAGATACAGCAGTTGGACTTTACAGGAGTTTTACAACTGAACATTTCAAAAGGAATAGAAAGCAACCTAATTGTAACGGTATTGCTTAACAACGAACAATGCGGAGATAATGCCAAAAACGGTATTCCCCCATTGACATTTAACGCCACACCCCAAGAGTTTGACGAGGAATTTTTTGAGCAGATTAGCACACCTATACAAAAGGTATCAGGCTTAATGGTGGATATGGAAAAATTCCTAAAGCAATTGGAAGAAGTTAAAAAGCATTCCGCAATAGAAAAAGAAAAAGCCGACAGGCAGAAGAAAGAACAGGAAGCCAAAGACAAGAAGTTTAAAGATGCTATGGCAAAGGCTGACGAGTTGGAGAAAGAGGGTAAATTCCGTGAAGCGTGGATGAAAGTACCCGATATGACGGAGTATCCCGAAAAAGCGGACGAGATACGCAAACGCAAAACATCATTATCCGACAAGTTCGCCACACCGAGCCTTTTCGGAACAATGGAAGAAGTTACTGCCGATTATCCTATTGATGAAGCGGACGAGGAAGAATAAAAGTGTTAACCCCAAAATTAGAAAGTTATGTTATTAGCAACGCAATTAGAGAGAGTTTTTATACTCAAAGATAAAGGACAGGACATCAGACTGACCGACCCCGAACCACGTTGGAGCGTGGAAGCAGTAATGAATTTTTACGCCAATATGTACCCGATTTTGACAACTGCAAAAGCATCTGCACCGCAAATCAAGGATGATGCAGTAGAGTACAAATTTGAAAGCGTAATGGGAACGAAAGGTTAAATCAAAATTTTAAAACGATGAATTATGCAACGCAACATTATATCGGGAACAATCAGCATACCCGAACAGAAACGACAACGGCAATTGCACCGACAGTTGGGCGAGTTCGCCAATTGGCTACAAAGACCAAAAGATGCAAACCAAGTGCAGAAAGACAAGCAGAAATCCGTACCAATAGCAATGCTACCAATGGTATTCTAAAGTGTACGTTTCTTCCCAAACTGAAAACAGCACCATCTGTTCAGGCTTGTCAGAAAACGGAAAGGGATTTTTACAAGTCCCTTTCCCAACTTGCCGAGCATTACAGCATTGAGCCAATGCAGACCCACAGTTTTAAGTTTCCCTACAATGTAGTATTGGCTATGTGGGATATGGAAGCCAAAGCAAAACGTACCAATATAAATTGGGATGGTTTTAAATTGATACAGGACAGTACGAAAACCTACTTTACAAGTGAGGAACGGTACAACACAGGAACAACCTTGTATTACATTCCTATTGTACCGCTTTTTAAAATGCTCAAAGACCCGAAGCGTAAAAAGACTGCACAGCTTTTAATATCAGTATGTAGTTATCTGTACCACATTGCACAAATTCCCTATTACAGACAGGAAGAAAGTTACTTGTATTGGCTTTACGAAATGATGAACGATTGGGTGGAACAGGACGAGGAAACGGAAGAAACTGAAAGCTATAAAAGTGGATTGAGAAATGCCGAATATATTGGCGAAAAGATGGAACAGAAGCTATTTAACCGAAGCAATCTAAAGGTATTTAAACAGCGTTTGAACCGATTTAAAAGTGTTGATACGTTCGACAGGGAATGTTGGCAAGTGGCTTGTAATGCGTTTGCCCTTTGCACAGAATATCCGAACACCACTATTTTTAGCAACGCAACATTGCCCGAAAAAGACCCTTATGATAATGACGAGAATGAAATAATCGGAATGGAAAAATACATTTCATTTATTGCAGACACCAAAGGTTGGTTATACGAAAGCCTTTCCGATACCATCAACAATGAATTTAACGAGTACGGAGCAATGGAAGAGCCAACTATTTCCAAGCGATTTGACGGAAGCGAAATACCAACAGCCAATCTTGATTTTGAGAACCGTTTATTTGGTTTATTGAATGATTTGAGTGGAATATTATACGAATACAAAACGATAGAAAAATGAATACAACAACAGATATAAAAGACCATTTTGGAACATTGTACTATGCAAAATCCGCTTTGGTTTTCTATGAAACCAAAGGAACAGAAAACGATATGTACGTGGAGCATTTTGATATGGACAGCAACGGAACGCCTATCAATGCCCATCCATTAACCGTAGAAGAAGCCAATATTTTAGCAAAGTCCTTACAGACCGATGAAGAAAAGAACCAAGCATTTTTAAAACCAAAAGGAATTTTACCGACCAATATCCTACGTATCAATCAAAATGCTGAAAAAGGTACGGTACTTTGGTACACCAAAACACAACAACGGAAACTGTATTTTGTGGATAGTTTGGGCATACCTAACGGAATGGCACAAGTACCGCCAATGCTATGGTTAGCGAGCAAAAACAGTCTTACAGTATTTGCTTTGGCAAATGACAGAAGACCCACCGAGAAAACGCCATTGCATTATGCACCTTTCTTCAATATCTACGAAAAGGGCAATGTATGTATGGGTACGGTAAGCATAGATATTAAAAATTCGGCTTCGGTTGAGGAATTTATACTGGCGTGGGAAGATTATTTTTTCAATTCCTATTTCAGCCATTCTTTATGCGAAAACTTGACTAAAACAAACATTGTAAACCTTTGGAAAGACCTTATCAATACGGATAAACCTTTTCCGAAAGAAATATTAAAAAAGAACAACAAAACCCTTAAAAATCTATTGTGATGAATACAGCAAAAACAGCAGTTCATTTTACGGACAACTATTTACTCAACCCTACCAATCCGATTTCGGTAAACCTTATCGGAGCAGGTGGTACAGGCTCAAAAGTATTGACCGCCTTAATGGAAATAAACGAAAGTTTGATAGCATTAGGACACGCAGGGTTGCAAGTCCGCCTTTGGGATGATGATGTTATCACGAGTGCCAATTTGGGCAGACAGCGTTTTGCAGAAAGTGAAACAGGATTATACAAATCCGTTGCTTTAATCAATCGTTGCAACCGTTGGGCAGGTACAAATTGGAAAGCCGAAACCCGAAAATTTGAAAAAGATAATTTTGGAAGACCACCCGAAAAAGCAAGGGCAATTATTACTATTACATGTGTGGACAATGTACAGGCGAGGTTTGGTGTTGCTGAAATCCTTAAAGAAATAAGCTACCGCAGACATTACCAAGATGAGCCAAAATATTGGTTGGATTTTGGCAACAGCCAAGATACAGGACAAGTGCTACTATCTACTATCGGAGAGATAAAGCAACCCAATTCAGAGAAATACCAAACGGTGGCAAGCCTGCCATTTGTTACCGATGAATTTGGCGAATTGTTGAAGCAATCCGAGCAAGAGGACAATACGCCAAGTTGCTCACTTGCCGAAGCATTGGAAAAGCAGGATTTGTTTATCAATTCATCATTGACACAAATGGGTTGCTCCTTGTTGTGGAACTTGTTTCGTAGGGGAATGACCGAATACAGGGGATTTTTTCACAATTTGAAAGATTTCCGAACCCACCCGATAAAAGTCGCCTGACCCGAAAATTCGGGTGGCAAAAATGCAATTCCTTCCTACGGTCGGAAACGCATTTTTGCGGTTTAAAGCGGATGCAATCACTTTGCAAAAATGCACCGGCCCACAATTCCCTTTCCTTACATTTTACCAAACAGGTTGCGAGTTTTTTGCGTGGGATATTCAGTATCCCATTTTTTGTTTTTGGTAATGATTTCTTTTCTTTTCACACAGCGACCAAAGAAAAGAAGCAAAAGAACGTCGCCTGATTAATGATGGTTTATAATAGAATATTTGCCATAACCCTAGCATCTAATTCATTAAATTTGTCCTTAAAACAAATAGACTAATTCCTATACAAAATACCCAAATTTTCTAAATTATGGGGTTAGCGGTAAAGCTATAATACAGGTCATAAAAGATGAAATACTTAGTAAAGGACGAGGAACTCGAATTGAAATATGAAGCAGGTAAAGGTGCTTGGACATATCACATCCAAGTACCTAACACTAAACATATCGTAGGAAAATGGGGTTCATTGAAAGTATCTGGTACAATTGACAACTACACAATTGACAGTGTTAATTTGTTTACGATTGGAGGACAAGACAAGCTAATTTCAATTAATGACAAAATCAGGAAAGCAATCAGCAAAAGTGGTGGCGACACTGTAACTGTGACACTTTACTTATTGACTTCAAAGGAGCCGATTACAGAAAAAGAAATATTAGATACTTTTAGAAATTCGGGTGTTTTAAAATCGTTCAATAAATTACCAAAAGAAGATAGGATCAAAATTATTGAAAAAATATCCTCTACAAAATCCGAGGACAAACAAGTAAATCTAATTTTGAAATACATTGACCAATTGGGTGACGACAATGATTAAGCAGTCTTCACTTGATTTCCTTTCTACTCTCAAGCACAATGGTTTGAACAAAAAAATGGCATTACTTTAAAACTGTCAGTAAAAATAAATTTCAAAATGATTGAAACTGAAATCTCAATAACCGTAAACAGAAAATCCGATATTACCTTATTAGAGCAAACAATCGTCGGGAACAAGTTCCAATTTCCGGTTTACATACGGGAATATGAATTTAGCTATCAAATAAATTTCACAAGTGATTATGAGGAATGGGAATTAGACACGGCTATTCTCAATTCTTTTCCTGGATATGAATTTACCACCGACCTCGAAAAAGGACGGAAGGAAATACGGGTTCAAATATCCCGATACCAATCAGAATTATCGACTGATGGCTGGGGAAGACGGATTGAAAATCCTTTGGATGAAACGAAATATCTTGTAAAAGCATCGGTAAATAAGCTTGAAAAGTTCAACCCTAAAATCAAAGTTTTGTTCGAAGATAAAGAGCAGTACTACTTTGTAAATATTGCAGATGGTGTTAACAGTGCTACTGAAGAAAAAGGTTTTTTGCTTCTGGATCATTTTAAAACCAATAACCCTGATGAAGCAACATTTTTTGATAGATTATACAAATCTCCCTTAGAAGCTTTTCATTCAGGATACTACAAATTGTCCAAAGTAGTGGATCAGGATTTTGGCACTTACCTTGAAAACAAAAAGAAAGAAATCAGAGAAATTCAAAAACAACCACGAAAAATCATCAGAGATTTTATAAACGCCTGTAACAGTTCCGATGAAAGTAGTATCCTGAAAAATCTTGACGAAAATATCATTTTTGAAGTTCGTAAAAACTGGAAAACATTATTTGAAATCGAAGGGCTTTCAAAATTCAAAGAGTATCTGAACTCATCCGATCAACAATTGTGTGGTAAGAATTTTAAAATCAGGTCATCTTGGAGTTTTAGTTTACCAAACGTGACTATTGGAGTAAAATATTTTCCGCCAGTTACAGAAAAGGATATGCACCCTACTCAAAAATATGAGCAGATAAGGTTTGTACTAAATGATAAAAAAATCGCTAGTATTTTGTATGAGAATTAGTGAATTTTATCCTAATTGATAACGGCTTCTATTACTTTTCTAAAATATTCCGCATCATTACCAATCAGCAAGTAACTTGAAAAACCAATATCTAAAAGATATTTACCCACTTTCTCATCATCAATATCACTATGTGCAATCAGTTTTATTGTTGGATATTTTGTTCTTAATCCCTGAAGTTGTACCAGTATGTTTTTATCGTAAAAATCAAGGTCGATAATACAAATTTTAGGGAGTTCATTTAATGAAGATAATTGTGACAGTCCAGCTTCCATGCTTTCTGAACGAAATAAGACTTCAGTTCCTGAAGCAATGAGGTCTTTACAAATGAAATCTAAAATTGGGCTTTTATCATTGATAAAGGCGAGTGTAATTTTTTTTTGTGCTGTACCAGTTTCCATATCATCATACTTTTTTAAAGTTGATGTAGCCCTGCACAAAAAGAAAGCGCAGGCCACTACACTTACCGCACATTGAGGCACTGGTATACCCGACAACGAATAAGCGAGCGCCCACGCCTATGGCATGAGCGTTCTTCCTTATCGTCCCGTTGTCTAAAAATTACCAGTTTTCAATGTGGGACTTAAAGCAAAAACACTTTAAGTATTTCTATATTTTACATAGCAAAGATACTAAACTCTTGCTATTAGATGTATTAATGCAATAAAAAAGCTTAGTCTGAATTAGTTTTGTGATTGATATAATTCTGCTCCAATATTGTCATCAAATCTGTTTCCTTATAAATAATTTTGCCACCAATCTGAATATACGGCAGGATATTATCATCACGATATTGCTGTAAAGTGCGTTTGCTAATGTGTAACAGTTTGCATACATCTTCGCCCGACAAATAAATTTCTCCATTCATTACAGGACGATAGTTTTTTAATATACTTTCGATACGGTTTCTCAACAGCAATATCATTTCTTGATGGGAAATGATTTCTTCATTATCATTCGTCAATAAATCCATTGTCATTGGTATTGTAAGGTTGTCCGGCTTCGAGCAAAGCCTGTACATCCGAGAGTTTATAATAATTCTTGCGGTTCAGTTTGGAATAAGGTAACAGCCCTTTGTCCTTGTAGGTCTGCAAAGTCCGTTTAGTAATCTTCATCATCAAACAAACTTCCTGGTTATCTAACCATTTTTCTTCTTTGAAAATCGGGATATATTTCCGAGTGGCGTTTTCGGTCAATTCCAAAAGTGCTTTCAGTTCATTTGTCATTCCGTCCAATGCGGATTTTTGTATTGCGATAACTTCCATAATCTGCTCAATTTTGCTGTGGAAGTGGAATTTATCAAGGATTTGTAAAGGCTTGGAAAATGTTGTATTGATTGGCGTTGAAAGGCAGTATTTGTCGCCACGATATAAATTTCAAGATAGTTTATTTTGTAAATTTGAAGAATATAGGTTACTGATAAATTAATTTTAAATGGCAGTATTACAAAAAGGCAATTCAAATTATCCGTTTTGGGGAGCATCAATAAATCTAATCACTGGACTTGACCCGTTAGGCCTTCAAACAACCTCAGAAGCGACTTACGCCACTATGTTGCCTGGAATTTCCAATTTGACTAATCGTCTCCGTTATTATGGGTTTTATTGTTGGCTTTTAGACTTCTATTTCAAGACCGAGAAGAAAGGCAACTCAAAAGAACAATATCGTTTTATCCGCAGAGCTGAATTGATGATTGCCATAATTATGCAAAGCGAGCGTAAAGGAGTTCAACAGATAACAGGAAGTAACTTTGCTTCTAACCTAATAAATACAGCTGAGGAAACTTATTTTGACTTAGCCGAAGGAGCAGACAAGGACAATACCGATAAAAATGTTTATTGGAAATATCCATCCGGTGCATTCGGACAATATTATTACGGAGCAATGCAGGCACTTTCCTTAATTATTACAGCAATAAATGATGATGGAGATGTTATTTACAACATTAGTAAACCACACCCAAGACAAAAAGTTTCTGGGGAACAATTAGCCGAGGCTTTTGAAGGATCATTGTCACCACAAATAAAAGAGTTATTTTATATTAATATCAAAAAAGGAAAACTCTACCAAGATGATATTTCAGAACTGATAAAGTATTTTGCGATTGATACGATACAAACAGAAAATGCCGAATGGCAACTATATGTAGAAATGCTTTTGGACAAAGACGATCCAAGTCAAGAAATGGAAGAACGTTTTACTTTTCACAGAAGGGAAACAATTTTGTCGCTCTTAAATACAGCTGTTAAAAATGAAAATAATTACGACTGGTATAGATTTCTATTGGAAAGTTACCGAAAGAAATTGGGAACAAATGGTTATCCTGAAACGGAAACTAATATTGGTTGGTACTGCTATCAATTAAATGAGTATTGGCAGTACAGTTGCGGAACAATATTTTGGGCTGTATTACAACATCTTTACGATTTCCAACAAGACCAATATCTACCATTGTTTGTAAAGAAATTTTCAAGCAGTATTACAAATGAAATATGCAAAGAGCTAAAGCAAGCTACAGAGCCAACAAGTTCACTTGCAGAAATTTTGGAGTTAATCCCTGACACAGAAGATGAGGAAAACATCAAAAAGGAAATTGATGGAACAAACGACCCTGTTATAGTAGCAAAATATGGCTTTATTCTTTTGCTTCAAATATTCAAAAATAATAGAGAGCAACTTCATCCATTGAAAGAATTTATGAGCAGAAAAAAGATAGAAAGGGATGGGAATATGGTTGATGGTATCTTGACAGTTCACACAGCAGAAAACGATACACTTCAAGATTTTGTTGAACAATTTATTTTACGCAAAATTATTTACAGGCACTCAATGGTTGCACTCAGAAAAATGGGCAACGGCTCACAGGCTACTCACAAATTTTTTATTGAGGAACAATACATCCGTTTCATAGATACATTTCCTCCAAGAAACACATCGCCAAGAATGAACGCCTTGCAAAACATAATGTTTGATTTGCAGGTAATCAACGACCAAAGGATTTTATCGCAATTACATAAGAAACTTTTGGTTGACTGATGATACTAGAAAGAGAAAACATACTAACATTGATAGGAAGCAGAAGATATCATTCTGCAATTCTTACTACCTTCAGCTTTGACTTTTATTTTTTTGAAATGAAAGCAATGAAATGGTTGCGTTCTTGTGGCGTGAGAAACATCAACGTTTTTATTGATGGACATTATTATTCAGAGTTAATGCAACAAGTGACAGGAGAAGAAATGCAACTTTCTGCCGGTTATTCACTTTATCCTGTTTTTCAAAAGTCAGTATTCCATCCAAAAATTTGGATGTTGTTTGGTGAAAAAGAAGGATTGCTTATTGTTGGTTCTGGAAACCTTACAAATTCTGGAAATGGCAACAATGATGAGATTTGGGGAGCATTTCATTTTGATATTCGTTCAACCGAAAATTCATCAGTCTTTTCGTCAGCTTGGGATTATCTATCAACTCTTTCATCGTCAGTTAAAGGACAGATGAATGAAAAAACTACAAAATGGATACTTGAACATTCTAAATGGCTGAATGAATTGCCAAAGACAAAACCATTTCAATTTTTCGAAACGTCGCAAAAAGAGAAGGTTGCTTTCCTGTTTAATACTGAAACAACTTCTATTTGGAACGAACTTTTAAAACATCTTAGCAATGAGAAAGTAGTAGAAATAACTACCATTTCTCCATATTATGACAAAAATGGGAAAGTATTGCAAGAACTTAATTCTCTTTTTCCTTCAGCCATAGTAAAAGTCATATTGGATGAAAGTGGTTTAATCCCTTCTGCAATGCAAGTGAGCAAAGCGTTTACATTTTACGATTGGTGTGATGCAGGCGTAAGCAAAATCCAATATGCAAAATCTGGAAACTCAAAATCAAAACTTCACGGGAAGATTATTCATTTCAAGACAAAAAATGGAAAAGAGTTTTGCTTGTTCGGTAGTGCCAATATTACACCTGCAGGATTGGGATTATTGGGCAAAAATTCAAATGCAGAAGTTTCACTTCTTATTCAGTCAGAAAAAGGTGGACTGTTAAATCAATTAGGCATAAAACTGAAAACAAGCAATAGTAAAACCCTTGATGAATTTACAACGACTACAAGTAAATCAATTTATGAAACTATAATCGAGAATAATCAATTTAAACTACAACTGCTATCGGCAGAGTTGATTTATGATGAATTTATACTTCATTCCAATGGCACCTATACCGATGAATTTAAGGTTGTTTTCTTCGATAAACAAAACCGATTTTTGTATTCCAAAACATTCTCAAATTATGAGAAAGAACTAAAAACAAAACTCAATTTAGAATTAGGCACTTTCCAATATGTGCAATTGACAAATATTAGTGAAGAGATTATCTCTAATAAACTTTTGATTTCAGATTATTTCCTCTTGGCAAAAACGCATCCTAATCCAAAGACAGAGGAAATTGAAAAAATTTATAGCGAAATCCAAAATGGAGAGCTGAGCAAAGTTCTCGACTTGTTGCATTATGCAATCTTTGATGAAACAGAAAATGAAACAGGAGCCAGCTTTTTAGATAGTAGGAGAAGCACGTTTACAAAGCTGAATGATGACAAAGAACCTGAAAAACTTTACGATCTCTCTTCCTATAAAGCAATAGAAAATTCTGGATTTGAAAAAAACCTTCTACTCTCTTCTCTTTCCCTACGTGTTTTAGATGTTTTGAAGTTCATCAATTTAAATGGAATTTCAACAAATAAACAAGCTGATATAAGTATTGATGAGCAAGAAGACGATTTAGGCAACATAAATGGAAATGAGGAAGGAGAAGTGGCAACGGTTCGTAACCTCTCTTTTGTCATTCTTAAATCTGAAAAAAGAAAGTTGATGAACTACTTTGATAACCTTTACAATTACCAACAAGAAATTCTCTATGGGAATAGTCGACCAAAAACATATAGGCCTACACTTACAGATTTGACTAAATATTTAATCGCTCTTGAGTTGATAAGTGAATACGGAGGGAAATCTGCAAAGTATGACGAACAAGACACGCACCATTTTTTCAGTTATTTACCATTTGTAGACGATTATGACAATAACAATGTAAAGGGTTGTTGTTTAAACTTAATTGGCGACTTTTTGATGCTGGCAAGAAGCGGATTTAAAGCGTATGAATTTGACTATACAAAAAAGAAAATCGAGGAACTAAAAAAAGAGGCACTCATAAATACAATTGTTTGCTTAATTAACAATCGATGGAAAGATGATGAATTACATTACTTTTTTACTATGGCTTTAAATGCACTTCATTATTTAGGTTGTAGGAATGTAGATGATTTCAATAGCAATTTTGTAGAATTAAAATCCAAAATTAATATTAGAATTTCCGAGCTGAAAAACAGAACAAAGGGATTTGAAAAAAACTTAGAGATATTTTACGAAAGACTATGTCCTTCGTTTATAAAAGTGATTGAACAGATTGAAGATAAGAACTTTGATGCATCAGCAGTTAACGGGCAAATTATTTACAAATCGCCTTGGGGTTATAGCTACGTTCAGTACGTAAATAAAACAAACGATTTTACTTTAATCAGACCTGGCTTTATGTGGGACTATGATAAAGAAGATTACATAAAACACAGTCCAGACGAAATTTATTTACCTCTAAAACTCTCATCTTTTATATGCACCGATTTGTAAGTTAAAAAATCGGATAACTTTTGGGTTATCCGATTTGCGCTATTTAAGTCCTGTTTTGTAAGTGTTATCAAGTTTGTTATGAATAATTGTAGCTACAACCAATACTTCAGTCATTTCTGAAAGTTGAGTGTCTTCTAATATTTTCGGGTTATGCGCTTTTGGATTTCGGTACATAGAAAAAAATCCTTTACAGAAGTTGCCGAAACCCTTATGCTCACTTTCTTCGCTTGGATTATTCAGCATATTAAAAGCAAGCATAGGTCTTTTGTCTTTTCCTAAAGCAAAACAATCATCAACCAGATCTGCTCCATCTGAAGTATAGCCACTTTTCTGCCTAAGTCTTTCCGCAACACTTTTTGTGATTTCTAGTATAGAGTGAAAATAATTTTCTTTCAGCCATTCGG
This sequence comes from uncultured Terrimonas sp., assembly GCA_964604365.1. GTDB lineage: Bacteria > Bacteroidota > Bacteroidia > Chitinophagales > Chitinophagaceae > Agriterribacter. The sequence continues at coordinate 9,584 of CAZRYS010000015.1, read as the reverse complement.
CTTCGCAGTATGGTAAAATTTCTGAATGAACTCCGATACCGTGTACTTTTTCTTTGATTTTAAGTGACCTGCTTTTAGCTTCTGAAATGGTTTTAGCCTTTTCAACTAGTCGGGGTTGTCCGGTTTTATCAATTTCTATCCCTTCGTAAACTAATTTTTCATTGATAGTTGTTCTGTCTCTTTCAAATTCGTCTTCGGAATTATATCTTTTAGGATTTAATAACCTAACTACAAATGCCAATACATTATTTCCACAATTGTCTTGTATTTGCTTTTCTTTTAATGCATAAAAAAGTCTGTCGGTTTTGTTTGTACCAATTTGCGATTGAGAAATATTAGCACCAGCTAAATGTTCTGTGATTTTTGTATGCGTTAATAGATTTGATATAATGTCAGATATATTTCGCAAGGTTATGTCATCAAAGGATTTTGTCATTTAAAAATGATTAATTCTGTTTCTGGATTTCCATGTTTTGGATTTCCCTATCTTTTTTCTCACGAGAATAAACCCAAAGTGATAAAAGTCCAAATATAATCAATCCATAAGCTATCCATTTACCAACCTTTTCAATAAATTTAATGAAAACCGAACTTTCATAAGATGAAAAACCTTCGGCTCCCATCGGACCACGCCTGTAAAACTTTCGTCGGTTAAGCCAATAGCGAAGTCCTAAACCTGCAACCAAAAATATTATCCCTATAACCAATGATGCAACCATAACAATAAGCTATTATATTCTACTCTTTGAATTTATGAAAAATATTTGTCCCTCTATTCAATTTCAAACTCTTTTGGATATTGAACAATACCACTGATATTTAGTAAAGCATTTTCAGTTAGTTCAATTGCCATACAGTTGGCATCGGGAACATCAAATGGCAACTTAATTCCAAATTCTTTTGTCAGTTTATAACCGAACTTTGGATAATAATTTTCGTGTCCTAACAATACCACAGAACCAAATCCTAATTCTTTCGCTTTATGATGTGCGGCTTCAATCAGTTTTGCACCGATACCGTTGCCTTGAAATTCCGGTAACACAGCAACCGGAGCCATAGCAAGTGAGGTATTTATTTTCCTATCGGCATCTATGATATTGATTTTGGTAAGCAATATATAACCGACAATCTGATTGTTCACTTCTGCAATGAGCGACAATTCAGGAACGAACGCATCGGAACTTCTTAAACTTTCGACTAAATATTGCTCTTTGTGGTCGCTATATTCCTCTTTCTCAAAAGCATTTTTTATCAGCTCAAAAACAGTTCCGAAATCTTCCTTTACTTCTTTTCTTATCTCCACTTTCATAAGCGTAAAGGTATAAAAAAAACCTGCCCGATTGGCAGGTTTTAACTCCTTAATCACTACTGTTAAACTGAAAACTTATCTTTCTTTCGTTGCCAAAGCTGTCGGAAATCCAAACCTCAAAAGATTGTGACACGGCAGATGTTGAAGTGTAGTATAAGCGAAACTGATCTGTCGGTAACGGGTACAAATCGTTTGGTAAATATGGTTGCTCATCGTAATACCGCAATGTGCCTTGTCCGTCAAATTGGAAATAGCGAAGAAAATACTGTGTGTTGCTATAATTGCCTGTTCGCTGTATGGCAATGCGTATTTCTACCGTCTGCCCATTGACTATATCTTTGGGAACAGGCATCACGTTTACCTCGAAAGGAAAATCGTTCTGTATTTCGAGTTCATCATCTTTGCTACAAGATACTAAAATTACCGAAGCTGTGAGGATTGCCAGCAATACATATATTGAGCTTAATCCTATTCTGAATTTATTGAATATTGCTATCATCGTTTTTACGTTTTAAAAATTAAACCTTAACCCCATACCTGCTGATGGTCGGAACTGTTCCAAATCTGTACCCCAAAAGACTTTTGTGCGTCCTTGTAGCACCAACACAAATCGGTCTGATAGGTACGTTTCCAAAGTTAGCCGTCCACCAGCTCCGTAAATGAAATTGTCTTCACTCAAAATCTTTGCTCCGTCATACAACATCGCTTCGCCACGATTGATACTTTCATAACCGACCACACCTGTTATCCCGAAGTTCAGCGTAATGTTTTTACGGGCATCGCCCAAGAGAAAGAAACTGTAACCACCTTCGGCTGTATAGGTTTCCTGCGGTATGCGGAGGTCTTTGTAGTCGTGGTATTGGTGCGTGTATTCCAACGCCCAAAGCTGGTAGTTACCATGTTTACCGTTCACGGTCATTCCAATATTGAGGTAATAATCATTACCAATTTTATCGTTGGATACTACACCTGTACTTACTTCCAGTCCTTTCTGTTTTGGGAGCATTCTTTGTGCCTGTGTAACCGTGATGGCCATCAAAATGAACATCACGGTATAGATATACTTTTTCATATTATTGCATTAAAATGTTATTAAAATTTTAGGTGCATATCGTTTATCAAACGAGCTTTGATTAAGTCTGAATTTTCGACCTGCAAAGTTTGATGTCTGCCACCGTTCTTCTCGAAAATCTCAATCAACAGTACCTTGTCATCGGCAATGGTAAATTGGTCTAGCAGGAATACGTTTTGTTCGGTTAGTTTTCCGCCAATCTCGTCCAAAGGTTTGTATGTTCTAAGTGGTATCATAGGGCGTTCTTGTACTACAGTACGTTTGGCTACCTTTTTATCTACTACTTTGAAATTGATAAAATCAATCTGGAAAGGCACATTGGTTTTATTTCTCAATTCCGTATGGAAATAGTATTTGCCGTTGTGGATATAAATACCTTTCAAAATAAACTGTATGCCGAAGCTTTTTGCCCCAATGTGCTTTACAATACGCTTATCATTTTTGTAAATCGTTTCCAAAAGCAATCCTGCCAGTGAAGGCGAATTATTGCCCAATTCTTCAAAAAGCACATCGTTACCGTTAGCTTTGTCTACTGCCTTTTGCATTGTGAGCAGGTCATAACTCAATGCCTCGGGATAGGAACTGTAATATACATTGAAACTGTAAAAACGTCCATCATTGGTAATGACCGAAAAATTGGTTTCAGGTTCGAAATCCCTTACAGATGCTTTTACACGCAAAACATTTTCCGCATCTTCTGCTTTTCCTGCAATCAGATATTCGCTTCCCAAATCCACATAACGGATAGCGGTCGGAAAAATCAAGTGCGAAGTTTTATCGTAGGTAACTTCCATTTTATACGGTTCTATCTTGCCTAATGCAAGCGGAGTTCTGATGCTGTCTTGTGCAAAAGATTGTACGGCAAAGCCGAGTATGAGGGCAATTGTCCAAAAGGTTTTTAAAATATTTTTCATTGTTTTATTTGTTTGAATTCAACATTATTGTTTAGATACAAGGAAGACCTGATGTCCTGCTTTCAGCGTAACTTTTGGGGTTCTTACCTTTTTAGCAAAATAGCCCGAAATTCCCTGTACCACACCACGACTAAGGTCTGCGGCAACCTGCTGTCCAGCATTTTGCGTGAGCATTACGCTTGTTCCGCCTGTCTGGCTCATATTGCCTGCCATTTCGGTAAGGGCATTCATTTCGGGCGAATACGGAACGTACAAGCCTTGCTGTCCGTCCAAATCGTAAATGGTTATATCTACCGGGATGATATTGCCCTCCAGTTCTATCGAGGTAACTTTTAGTTGTAAACGCCCTCCCTGAAATTTCGCATTAGCCGTTAAAATCGTTCCTTTTGGAATGGTACGGCTCGGTGTTTTTGCAGGCTCTAATAATCGTAAACGCACACCTGTTTCGCCAACTACTGTTTGGGCATCGTGTACACAGGCTTTGATACTGTTTTTGGGTTGTGCCATTTGTTCCAAAGAACCAGCGGTATAAAACCCACGGTTCTTTGTTTCGCTCCAATCCGCTAAAAAAGCACTGTCCGATGGTTCACGGTAAAGGGCTGATACTGTATTTTTTCTTGCTGATGTGAACGATACAAAATGCTCTTTTTGGTTAGTAGCCATAGCACTAACAGCATCCGGAACAGCACCATTAGCAGGTGTTGAATTTTCGGTATTCGCATTTTTTGGCAGATACTTTGCTGCCATTTCATAGGATTTCTCCATTAGCTTCAATTGGTCATCAACTGTGGCCACAGGTGGCACATCCTTTTCTGATAATTTTTCTTTCAATTCGTCCACCTGCTTACGCAGTTCCATTGTTTCAGCGTTATCATCTTGATAAAAGGAACTCAATGCGCTTTGGCTATTTCGATAGCTGTTCAAAGCAGGGTTACTGCTTCTTGCCGAATTTCTCCCACTACCGCCAAAGCTGTTGTTTTCCTCTTCTTCATTAAACGGTTCGTCGGTTGGCTCTTCTTTGTCTTCTGTATTCCAGTAGTCTGAAAGTGTAGCCAATGCATTGCGTTTTTCCTGCTCTTTGCGTTCGAGCATTTCCTGTTCATACGCCTTGCCTTTGTCTGCAGGCATTCCAGTTCCAGTAGCCTCTGGTACCGCATCGTTCAGCCCTACATTTTCAATTGTCTTTTTGTCTTCGGATGGTTTAAATATGAGGTACATACAACCCACGAAAACAATCGCCATTAAGCCGAAAATTAAGGGCTTTTTGAGCTTCTCCTTATTATTCTGTGTGCCGTCTTGCAACACATCAGCAGTTGCTGTCGAGTTCCCCTCCGTTACCCGAACAACCGATTTTTTGTTCTCATTTTCTTTCATAAATTTGATTTTTTAAAATTGTTGATACACTATCCTGCAATCTTGCAGGACTTCCATTTTTTTTGAGGACAGGATTTTCGATATGCTCTATGATCATATCGTTTCCAGACTTTGAGGTATCGTACCAGACTTTGAAAATTACACCTGCGGTAAGCAGTAGATATCCCACAAAAAAGTACAGGGTATATTGGTGCTGCTTGCGCACTGGCAATGCCTGCCAACGTTCGTCGAGCTTATCAAAATACCTATCCATATTTGCTCTTAGTTTTTTCATACTCTTAATTTTTTATGATGATGTTAGAGCTTGAACCGCTTGGAGATTTTACCCACATTTTGCTTTTGTTCATCATTAACCAAAGCAATAACCTCAACTGCATTGGGTACGACTATTAAAGAGAGGTTTGTCAGTTCCGATTTTTTTAGCAATTGCCCAAATTGGTCTTTTCTTGCCACCTCCATTCTGTTGAGTGAGAATTTGCCGTTCAGATAATTTACCCACATACTGCATTCTACACTTGGCTTGTCTTCTCCCGACCATTGTAGGTAGCCTGTCAACAACAAGTCTTGTTTAGGCAAAGTATCTGCACCTTTTTGGCAGCTTTCAAGGTAATCGCTGATACTTTCTTTCAGCTTTCCGGCATACGCACCCTGCGTATGAAAATAGCCGTTATATCCTTTTTCTGTAAGGATTTTTGCGAACGTGTTTAAATCTGATAATGTTTCCATAAGATTGTTTTTTAGCGTTCGATGACTTCTATATCCCTGTTTTCCACGACTGCAAATTTTTCGATATTGAAGCCTTGTGGGTTGTTGTCAGAGCGAACGGAGTTGACTAGGTAGCAGGAAGTAATTAAGTTACGTCTGGTTACATTGCTTGACCGAATGATGAATTGTTTTGCATAGGTTCGTACCGCATAAGGATGGGTATCGAAATTGCAGACCACACTATCTACTTCGATGCGTTGCTGTACGTTTCCTGATATAATACGACTGTAATAGCCTTTTTCTGACAAGTCTTTATAGTAGTCGAAGGCACTTTTGTCGGCAAGATTGAATGCCCTGCTCATATTGCTTTCTATAGCGTTTTTGTCGGGAGCAAGTGTAAAAAACAGCTCGTGAAAACGTCTGACGTGTTCCCTTGCTTCCACAGGTCGGTTGATACTTGCATCTTGCGATAAGGCAAGCATCAAAGATTTGCCGTTATCCAATACATAGATTTTTTGGCGTTGTTCTTCTGCAAAGCGGTAGGACTGCCATACGGCATATCCTACCACGCCAATACAGAGAACCGCAAACACAATGGCATATAGTCTTATCTGCCTAAAGCTGTTTTCGATATTTCTTAGCGTTTTAAATTCCATTTTTTTGAATGATTTATTGTTATTTATTAATCAGTTTACCGCCGATGTTTCCTACTGTAGATCCTGCACCAGCACCCGCAAGGTTTCCTGCCTTCATCGCTGTTTGATTTACATTACGAGTAAAGTTTCCTGCACCTCCGGCTTGGATTACCCAACCTGTTACTGTTGGAATTGTGAAGTAGCCAACGATACCGATAATCATAAAGATGATGTACACCGTATTGCTCGTATCGGGTATGTAGGTCGGGTCGGCAAGCATTGCTATATCCCTTTCCAGTATGAGGGATTGTATTCTTGCCAGCATCGAGCTGAACAAATCGGAAACAGGAAGCCAGAGATATACGCTGACATATCTCGTGATCCACTGTGTGAGCGTGGACTGAAATCCGTCCCAAACGGAAATAGCAAAAGCTATTGGCCCCAGTATCGAAAGGACTATCAGGAAAAATGTTCGTATGGTATCAATAACTAAAGCCGCCGCCTGAAAGAGTATTTCCAATAAATTGCGAAACCAATCCTTTATTGCTTTCTCTATCTTGTAGGCTTGCCTGTCCATATACATTCCTGCCATTGTACCAACGTCCGATGGCGACCAGCCCAATTCATCCAGCTTTTTATCAAACTCTTCGTCTGATGCCATATAGGCGGTTTCGGGATTTCGTACCATTGCTTCGTATTCCAATTGGTCTTTCTGTTGCTGGAGTTGGTTGAGGTCAAGCACCTGGTCTTCGAGTATGGCGTGAGTTCCTGTAACTACCGGGCTTAATACTGCATTAATGGTTCCCAACACGATGGTTGGAAAGAACATTATACAAAGACCCAGAGCGAATGGACGCAGTAACGGAAACACATCGATAGGCTCGGCTCGGCTTAAAGCCTGCCAAACCTTTAATGCTACATAGAACAACGCACCCAATCCCGCCAATCCTTTAGCCACAGCCGCCATATCACCTGCAAGCGGCATCATATCGTCGTAAAGTGAACGAAGGAGTTCGTGAAGATTATCCCATTCCATTTTTACCAGTATTTTTGGTTAGAAGTTCCGTAGAGTTCAAGAACTCTCTGTGCGTCGTTTTTCTTTTTCGCTCTTAGGTAGCTTACAGAAATGTTCTTATTAGTGTAGTAGCGTACAAGGCTGTGGTAATCCTTTACCTCTTTGTACACACGATCAATAATATCCATACGCTCTTTGTCGTTTAGCGAAAGGCTTGAAGAGGTTATAATTTGCTTCAATTCTTTCAGCAGTTCGGTACTTTCATTGAGCAGTGCCGAATAACCATTGCCGATTGCAACCAATTCCTGTGGTGTGAAATTGGGATCGTTCATCATTTTTCCAAAGTTCTGAACATATATTTCGGACACATCACCTACCAACAATACGGTTTGCTGTACTTTACGGGCATCTTTCACAAGGTTGTTGATAGCTTTTAGCTTGTCGTAATATTCCTTACCCTGATCGTACACTTTCTTTACTTCGTTGAAGTTCTTTACTACATTGCTCACGGTGGAAGAAGTCTGTATGATTTCGTTCGCACTGTTGATAATTCCTGATGCCAGATTTGCAGGGTCAGTTACTACAAATTGGGCTTTAGCTGACGGTGCTACGGCGAGCATTAGTGCCGTACACACCAGATACAATACTTTTTTCATTGTTTCTGAATTTTTAAATTGTTAATTGACTATTGATTTACTTTGTCCCGCCTTTGCATTGCGATATGCTTGATGGCGAGTTCTACATTGCCGTCCAGTTCAGCAGCAAGCTGCATCACTTCCATTTTTTCGGTTTCTTCGGTGGTGTAAGCAAGGTATTCCTCCAAACTAACTTCGGTGGCATAGACTGCCGAGTGCGTACCACCTAAGCCTATCCAAACCTCTTTGTAAAGTCGGCTTGCATCGTTGTTCATATTGATAGAAAGTACCTGCCCTTTTTCCTTATCTGTAAGCCCCAACATCGCCTGTATATCATCAAACTTGTTCATATACTTTCGTTGGTCTAAAAGGATTTTACAGTCAGAGTTATTGATGATACTTTCTTTGACGATAGGCGATTGGATAATATCATCGACCTCTTGCGTTACGACAATCGCTTCTCCGAAGAATTTGCGGACGGTCTTAAAGAGATACTTGATGTATTCTGCCATTCCTTCTTTGGCAATCGCTTTCCAAGCCTCTTCAATTAAGATGAGTTTGCGAATACCTTTGAGCCTACGCATCTTGTTAATGAAGACTTCCATAATGATAATGGTAACTATGGGAAAGAGGATTTTATGGTCTTTTATCGCATCAATTTCAAAGACAATAAAGCGTTTGGAAAGCAGGTCTAACTGCTTATCGGAATTGAGCAAATAATCATACTCACCGCCCTTGTAGTAGGGTTCGAGTACGTTAAGGAAATTGGCAATGTCAAAGTCTTTTTCCCTTACCTGTTTTTCTTCGAGTACCTTGCGGTAATCGCCTTTTACATACTCATAGAAGCCATTGAATGATGGATAAATATCTTCCTGTTTGATGCGCTCGATATAGCCTGATACAGCATTCGATAATGCTACTTCTTCTGAACGGGTTGGTGGTTCATCATCACGTTTCCAGAGTGTCAGTATCAAAGTCTTGATACTTTCACGCTTCTCAATATCGAATACGCCATCATCGGTATAGAAAGGATTAAAGGCAATTGGGTTGTCTTCTGTATAAGTAAAGTAAACACCGTCTTCGCCTTTGGTTTTACCTTTAATGAGTTCGCACAAACCTTGATAAGAATTTCCGGTGTCCACAAGCAAAACGTGAGCGCCTTGCTCGTAATACTGCCTAACCATATGGTTTGTGAAGAACGATTTACCACTTCCCGATGGACCGAGTATAAACTTGTTCCGGTTTGTGATTATGCCACGCTTCATAGGCAAATCCGATATATCCAAATGGATAGGCTTTCCGGTCAGGCGGTCAGCCATTTTGATACCGAATGGCGAAGGCGAATTGTGGTAATTGGTTTCTTCCGTGAAGAAGCATAATGCAGGTTCGATAAAGGTGTAAAAACTTTCCTCTGCGGGAAAATCACCTGCATTACCCGGTATTCCTGCCCAGTACAATGTTGCTACATCGGTAGTGTTGTGTCTGGGTTTACATTCCATCAATGCTAAAGCACTACCACAATCATTTTTTAGCTGTTTCAGTTCTGCCGGATCATCCGACCACGCCATAATGTTGAAGTGAGCACGAACAGAAGATAGCCCAAAACTGTGGGCTTCGTTTAGGTACTTTTCTATCCACTCTTTGTTGATTTGGTTGGCACGACTGTAACGAGCCAGTGAGTGCATATTCCTTGCGGACTTCTCAAACTTTTGTAGATTGGCTTCGCTGTTATCCAAAAACAAATATTGGTTGTAAATGTGGTTGCAGTTTAACAACAAGCCCACAGGTGCGGCGAATGACAAACGGCAATCACTTCGGTCGGTAGATAGCTTTTCAAAACGGGTATCAGCCGATACCGTTCCGGGTAAATCGTCAGTATCGGACAAGGTGTGCAGGCTCAACCTTTTGTTCCCGATACGGGCTTC
>CAZRYS010000014.1:0-137512 GCA_964604365.1 uncultured Terrimonas sp. | reverse complement strand
TTGGAATTTTTATGCCCTAAATAAAAAATTGACTTTTTGAGGGACGACTAAATAGTACTGCATGCGTTTATTATTGACTATTTCTTTAACGCTGATAATTGTTTCGGGGCTCGCACAGGTTCGCATATACGTATCAGAGGATGGCAATGATGGTAGTTCCGGGTTAGTACAGCTTCCTTTTAAAACGTTAGAGCGTGCTATTCAGGCGGCCTCACAACAAAAAGACAAAGATGTTGTCATAGAGCTTCGGGCGGGTACCTATTATCTTAATCAAACGATACTGTTGCAGGCTGAGACCTTTCTTCCTGCTTCTTTGCACATACGTGCATACGATAGCGAAAAAGTGACTATTAGTGCTGGTAAAAGATTAACCCTACAATGGAAGCCCTGGAAGAAAAAAGGTATTTATGTGGCAAAATTACCCTTCAAAACAGGTTTTGAAAGATTGTACATCAATGGACAGTCACAAATATTGGCCCGATATCCTAATTATGATTCGTCAGCAAGAATATTTGGCGGTACTGCAGCAGACGCTATAGCTCCTGAAAGGATAAAAAAATGGAAAAATCCGGAAGGCGGATATGTGCATGCTATTCATGCGCACGAATGGGGTGGGTTTCACTATAATATAAAAAGCATGGATGCATCCGGTAATCTGGAACTGGAAGGTGGTTGGCAAAACAACCGCCCCAATACAATGCATTCGGACTATCGCTTTGTCGAAAATATATTTGAAGAACTTGATGCACCGGGAGAATGGTGGCTCGATCGGGAAAAGGCATTGTTGTATTATTATCCGGCTAAGAATGTAGATATCAACAAGGCTATAGTAGAAGTGTCGCAGCATAAAAATAGTTTTGAGTTAAAAGGGAGTGAAACGAATCCTTTAAGAAATATTCAATTCAGCGGTTTACATTTTGTACATAATGAAAGAAGTTTTATGGAGACAAAAGAACCGCTGTTGCGCAGTGATTGGACCATTTACCGCGGGGGTACCATACTGTTTGATGGGACGGAATATTGCAGTATTTCAGACTGTACCTTCGAAGGCATTGGTGGCAACGCCATCTTTTTTAGCAATTACAATCGTTTTGATACCGTTACTGGTTGTCACATTTACAATATTGGGGCAAATGCAGTATGTTTTGTAGGTGATACCAAGGCCGTGAGATCAGGCGTGCATGGCTATGATAACTTTGTGCCTTATGCGCAGTTGGATAAAACACCAGGGCCTGCGAGTAATAACTTTCCCCAGGATTGCGTGGTGGACAATAACCTGTTTCACAACGTAGGGATAATGGAGAAGCAAGCGACAGGCGTTCAAATTCAGGTAGCTTCGGGTATAAGGGTAAGCCACAATAGTATTTACAATACTTCCCGTGCTGGTATAAATATTGGTGATGGCAGTTTCGGTGGGCATATTTTAGAATTCAACGACGTGTTTAATACGGTGCAGGAAACTGGCGACCATGGTTCTTTTAACTCCTGGGGACGAGATCGCTTTTGGGCACCCGACGGAAAGTATATGGATAGTCTGGTTGCTGCGCACCCGGAATTAATCTTGTTGGATGCACAAAAGCAAACCATCATCCGTAACAATCGTTTTCGATGCGATCATGGCTGGGATATAGATCTGGACGACGGTTCTTCCAACTATCATATCTATAACAATCTTTGTTTAAACGGAGGTATCAAATTAAGAGAAGGTTTCTATAGAGTGGTGGAAAACAATATCATGGTGAACAATACTTTTCATCCGCATGTATGGTTCAAAAATAGTGGCGATGTGTTTAAACGAAATATTGTGATGAAAAAATATGCGCCTATCCGTGTGAGTGACTGGGGAAGTAATATTGATAACAATTTTTTTCCAGATACAGCCTCACTCCTGGACGCCCGTTCTAACGGAACGGATCAGAATAGCCTATCTGGTAACATTGAGTTTGCTGATGCCTTAAAAGGTGATTTTACCGTGTTACCGGGCAGCCCCGTTTTCAAAACGGGATTTAGAAATTTTAGTATGAATTCATTTGGCGTACAAAAGCTTTCTTTGAAGAAGATAGCCTTAGAACCAGTCATACCCGTTTTACTCGTTGGTTCAGAAATTTCTGATAAATCCACACAGGTACCCTTTCTGGGGGGCATTATTAAATCTGTAGAAGGTTTGGGAGATCGGTCAGCATATGGATTGCCAGATGAAAAAGGCGTTGTAGTATTGAGTGCTGCCCCCAATAGCTTGTTGGCAAAATCCGGTTTGCTGGCAAAAGATGTTATCCGCACTGCCGGGGGCAAAAATGTCGACGATGCCCGACAATTGCTGGACGTCTACCAGTCTGTTAATTGGACAGGACGTATTGAAGTTACTATCATCCGAAACCAACAGTTGATTAATATTGTTATCAATACAAAGTAGCTATCTGTTTAAAATAGCTTCACACTAAACAATTATTTAATTGTGCAACCGAAATTTAGGTAGTACTAAGCTACCTCAGAGCTAACCTGTAAGACTTAATGGCAGTTTAGTATTTTGGATACCGGAGAAAATTATTTAATGTGGCAGACAGTTCTGACTCTTAGGCACGTGAGGGCACGTGCCAAGGCGATCTGCCGGGTTATGTGTCCTCACATACTATTCGGCTTCACAATAGAGTACTCACTGCAAAATCGGGGTTAAAGCAGTTTTCAGGCTGTAATGCTCTTTGTTTTACAAGAACCTCACAGGATAAATAATCTTTGGAAAATCTGATATTTCAATCTATTGAATCTATAATTTTATAACAGGCTCTTAATAGACTAATCTCGGGTATAAAATGGATTTGGTGAAAACTCTGCCTTATGCCGTATAAAACATGCAAGTATCTAAGGATACTGTTGGTTGGCATTTTTTTGTTTTTACTTTCCTCTTGTGCGACTATACTTAATAAAAAGACGCATACAGTATTGGTTGCTTCAAATGTAGAAAATGCCAGCGCTAAAATTAATGATAGTATCTATCAGCTTCCTCAGCATGTGGAAATACGCAGATCGAACAAAGATCTGCCTGTAACGTTATACTATGATTCTCTGGCTATACATTATATTGTAAAACCTTCTCCCAGTCCTTATTTTTTGTATCTGAATTTGGCTGGATTTTATATTGCTCCTATTAACTACGCTATCGATTTTACCAATAAAAGGCGATTTAATTATGGTCGGTCTATTTATCTGAATTCACGGGACTCGGTAAGAGTTGTTGTGCCACCAATAAGAAGGCATTGGGTAAAGTATTTATCAAAAAATTATCCCGGAAGCAAAAACAATTTTAATATAGTATTGGCAGTCCCTTTTATCAACAACTTTAATTTTAAACCGGTCGGTGGTGAACGTATTATACATACCGGTTTTTTAGGGATTGGTGCAGGTAGTGAATACTTTTACAGACCGAGCAAATACATAAGTCTCAAAGCTTCAGTCGCAGCTGACGCAGTAGCTCCCGTACCCGCTCCTGTATCTTATGGTAGTATTAGGGAAAGCCTAAATGGTATTTACGTAGAAGCAACCGACAATGTAAAATTCGGAAGACTAAATCTGGGTTATGGATTAAACTATGGAAGTAATATTTGGCGATATTCGAACCGAGAAGACCGTGACAATCCAATTGTCATAAGAAAGGCGAATAATAGCATTGGCGTAACAGCAAATTCCTTTTTTCAGTTTAGCCGAATTTTGTTTGTAGGGGCTTCCTATCGAACAGGTTTATTGAAACTTTCAGATAAATCTCCACTGGACTATGAACATTTGATTAGTGTAGATATTTTGATCAAACTACCCTTAAAGAGATAATAGTTAGTGAAGTGCATAGTCATCATCCTAAAACTCAGGACAGCCAAAAATCTTAAATAATGAAAGTAGTTCCCCAAAAAAGAAAGAAGGTTTGAGTTGGACTTTCCGCAGTAACATAGTTTTTATAATTTTTTTTGTAATGCCCCCTCTTTTTTATTAGGTCTCTTTGTGTTAGCGGGATGTAAAGGAAATATGTTAGTTAGTGAGCAACACTATTATTAAATTTTTATACTTAAAATACGGAACAATTCAGCGTCTTAATCAGACAAACACAATCGGCGTTTTTAGACAGGCAAAGTAGCTTTTAGATTTTGTTTGCTATATGTTTAATATAATAATCCGGGTAGCCATTCTGGTTTTATGTAACCAAAGTAGCCGTGCAGGGTTTCCTTTCGATGCATTTTTGCAGCATAAACTAATAGCAGATGGACATAGTGGGATATTTAGCCTCAATATTAATTGGCATTACGCTCGGTCTCATCGGGGGGGGTGGAAGTATACTTACTGTGCCGGTGTTGGTGTATTTATTCAGCATAGATACGGTGTTGGCTACTGCGTACTCATTGTTTATAGTCGGTACAACCAGTATAGTGGGTTCAATTTCTTATTTCAGAAAGGGGTTGGTTAATATAAAAACGGCTATCGTATTTGGTATTCCATCTATTGTGGCTGTTTTTCTTACCAGGGCATTTGTAGTGCCGGCTATTCCTGTAGAAATATTTCAGGCAGGAAATTTTGTTGTTACGAGAAGTATGCTGTTGATGTTGCTGTTCGCTGTTTTAATGATAGCGGCTTCCTGGAGCATGATTATTAAAGAAAAGAAAACCACTGAAGAGAATTTTCAGCCGCAGCAATTTAACTATCCTCTAATATTGGCAGAAGGCGCTGTAGTAGGCACCCTTACCGGGTTGGTAGGAGCAGGTGGCGGTTTTTTGATTATTCCGGCTTTGGTAGTGCTGAGCAAATTGCCGATGAAAGAGGCGATCGGGACTTCTCTGGTAGTGATAGCTGCAAAATCACTGATAGGTTTTTGGGGGGAAGGAGGAGAGACACCTATCAACTGGAGCTTTCTTTTGGTTGTAACCCTTTTTGCCCTCGTTGGTATTTTTATCGGTGCTGCATTATCACACAAAATCAATGGCGAAAAGCTGAAGCCAGCTTTTGGTTGGTTTATATTGGTCATGGGAATCTATATCATTATCAAGGAAACGATTTTGAAGTAGTTTTTCATAGCCGAGGCCTATTGCTTGATCTGTTTGTATATGTATTGTTCAATTTTTTAGTTTTGAGTAATTTTCCGAAGCCATTAAACGAGTAAATTTTTCATTTTAATTTTGGGTTTATGAGCAAACCTGCGCTTAGCGAGTATCCCGTTCATTATCATAGGTATGTGGCGTTGGTGCCGGGAGAGAACCTATTGGAATTATGGGACGAGAATACGGAAGGGGTTCAGCCGTTTTTTTTGTCTATTGAATTTCTAAAACATGAATATCGGTATGCAAAGGATAAGTGGACAGTAAAAGATGTTTTGATGCACCTGGCAGATTCGGATAGAGGTTATGCTAATAGGTCTGTTTTTTGTGTGCGGGGTGATCATACCACTCCTTTGTATCCGATGGATGAAAATTTGTTTGCAGCCAATGTAGATACGAGCAGCCGAACGATGGCGAGTTTGGTAAAAGAGTTTGTGGCTATACGTAATTGCTTCAAAATGATTTTTGAACATACCTCTTCAACGCAGCAACAATTGCTAGGAAATGGAACCAATGGTAAAATATCTGCCCGGGCGCTCGGTTTTATTGCACTGGGGCATGCTATTCATCATATGAATATTGTACAGGAAAGATATTTAAACGATTCCTTGGATAGGATCACCCCAGAATATTGATATAACAATGCTTTTAGTATTTTTTTTAACGTAGCACCTTAATGCTTTTCATGAAATTCAGGCAGAGGGGCATCCATTCGTTTAACGGCCACGCTAAAACGAACCCGTGATCGCCCACAGGATAGATGTGCATTTCTGCCAGCACACCATTTTTTTGTAGGGCGCTATAGTAATTGATGGAGTTATATACTGGCACCCCCCTGTCATTACTGGAGTGAATCAATAGCGCTGGGGGTGTTTCTTTCGTAACCTGAAGATCGTTGGAGAATTTTTCTATCAATTGTGGGGACGGATTTTTACCCATCAGGTTTTCCCGCGATCCCGAATGCCCGAGTGATCC
This sequence comes from uncultured Terrimonas sp., assembly GCA_964604365.1. Lineage (GTDB taxonomy): Bacteria > Bacteroidota > Bacteroidia > Chitinophagales > Chitinophagaceae > Agriterribacter. The sequence continues at coordinate 131,462 of CAZRYS010000014.1, read as the reverse complement.
CATACTGATGACAGGATATACAAGTATGGTAAAATCAGGACGGAGACTGGTACCGGCTGCAGCAATGGTGGCGTCATTAAAATGTACTGATGCAGAGGATGCGAGGTGTCCACCGGCAGAAAATCCCATAATGCCGATCTTAGTCGTATCTATGCTCCATTCCTGCGCTCGCTGCCGAACTGTTTTGATGGCGGTTTGGGCATCCTGTAGTGGTGCAATAGATTTATTAATCATCCGCTCTTCATCCGGCAGCCGATATTTCAGCACAAAAGCTGCCACACCCTGATCAGCAAAATATTGGGCAATCTTGTGTCCCTCGTTGCCCATCACCAACATACCGTAACCGCCACCGGGACAAACAATTACGGCAGCACCGGTCGATTTGGCTTTTTTCGGCAAGTAGATTGTTAGTGTAGGGTTGGTAACATTATAAGCACCCTGCTGTACACTGTCATATCTTTCTTTGGAAGGAACCTTCAGCATACCCGGTACCTTGTCATACAAAGGGATAGTGGTTTGGGAAAAAGTAGAAAGAGAAATAGCCGCAATCAATATAGTAACCAGCATTCTAATTTTCATAACTTTTGAAATTGGACGGCAATATACAGATGTTGCGATAAATAGGAACGATAGAAATAGCAGCGGAGCAGTAAGGAGTCAAATATCAATTGTTCGATAGGCAGCTTCACACAAACGCCTACCTTTACACGATGGAAAATTTAGAACAGATTGCAGAATTCAAGACTTCTCCTGAGTTGGTGGAAAAGTTGTATCAATACAGCATGTCCAAAACTTACGAGTCTGGTGATATCATTCTGAATGAGAATGCCTATATCCGTGCCATACCCATTGTAATAAAGGGGATGATAAAAGTAATGCGGACAGAAGAGGATGGTCGGGAAATTCTCCTGTATTATATAAAAGCCGGGGAAAGTTGTATCATGTCGTTCCTGGGTGGATTGCACAATGAAACCAGTAAAGTGAAAGCTGAAGTGGAAGAAGATGCAGAAATATTATTTTTACCGGTAGACAAAGTTTCTCTTTTTATTAAGGAATATCCCGAGTGGTTGGATTATATTTTCCGGTTATACCATAAACGCTTTGAAGAGTTACTGAATATTATCAATGCCATTGCTTTCAAAAAGGTGGATGAACGTTTGCTGACGTTGCTACGTAAAAAATCTGAGCTTATTGATTCCAAAATTATCCAGATCACACACGAACAACTGGCTAACGAATTGGGTACCGCAAGAGTAGTTGTGTCAAGGTTATTGAAGCAACTGGAGGAGAACAAAGTGGTGCAACTCGGCAGAAACAGGATAACACTGCTCTAATATGCAGCAGTTTTCCAGGTCGTCGTTGATTTAAGACGATTATGATGGATGGTGACCACCATGTTTTTTTGAGAGCGAAATGCGTCGGGGCATACCCGAAGCCCCGTTGCGTGTCCTCACGCAACCAGCAATGAGGCCGTTTCGATCATAAAGCCCTTGCAACAGAATTTTACATTATCAGGTAATTCAGCGTTATTTTCCAAGGGCAGCATACTATACCTTTAATACCTTTAAAACAGCCTTCATTCGAACTAAAAAACAGCCCAAATGAAATGGACGCAGGTCATTGATCCATTTAACAACATTGCTTTGTCTGCCATACTGGCTGCTGTACCCATTTTATTTATTTTCTGGGCACTGATTATAAAAAAAATGAAGGGTTACCAGGCAACGTTGGCCGCCACCGGTATAGCCTTGCTGATCGCTGTTTTCTTTTATAAAATGCCGGTTAGTCTTGCTTTATTATCCACCGCCCATGGTGCATTATATGGGTTGTTTCCCATCACCTGGATCATCATAGGAGCCATCTTTGTTTTTAATATTTCTGTAAAAAGCGGACAATTTGAGGTCATCAAACATTTTATGGCTTCTATTTCTTCTGACAGAAGAATACAAGCTTTGCTGATTGCTTTTTGTTTTGGCTCTTTCCTGGAGGGAACTGCCGGTTTTGGTGCGCCAGTAGCAATCACAGCAGCCATTTTGATTGGGCTTGGGTTCAATCCACTATATGCTGCCGGTATTTGTCTGGTGGCTAATACCGTACCGGTGGCATTTGGCAGTGTTGGTATTCCCATCACAGTAGCTTCGCAGGTATCGGATATACCGGAGATGGCCATTTCTCAAATGGTGGGCAGAACACTCCCATTACTTTCTTTGGTCTTGCCCTTCTATTTGGTTGTATTAATTTGTGGTTTCAAAAAATCGCTGGAAGTAATGCCCGCGATATTGGTAACCGGGTTATCATTTTCTTTTTTTCAATGGTTTACTTCAAATTACCTGGGACCAGCATTACCCGATATATTTGCCGGTATTTTTTCAATGATCAGCTTGATGATCCTTCTTCGTTTTTGGAAACCTGCTACCACCTGGCGATTCTCCAACGAAGTAGGTGCGCGGGAAACAGAAAATAAACATTATACCAATGCACAAGTTTTAAAAGCATGGTCTCCTTTTATCATAATGACGCTTTTTATTCTTACCTGGGGACTGCAGCCTGTAAAAGCGACACTGGATACTTTTGGGTTAATAAAGTTTAATATTCCATGGTTGCACAACCTTATCCAATATCACGATAACAGCGGGCTACTTCCCCAAACATTTAAATTTAATTTTCTTTCAGCCTCGGGTACTGGCATGCTCATGGGCGCCTTTATATCTCTTCCGCTGGTAGGGCTGACAGTAAAGGATGGAATAAAAATATTTGGCGATACACTCCGGCAACTGAAATTACCTATTGTGACTATCGCTTCTGTATTAGGCTTTGCTTATGTAGTCAATAACTCCGGCATTTCGCTGACCATTGCTGAAACATTTGCAAAAACAGGTATTCTATTTCCCTTTTTCTCTCCCATATTAGGTTGGTTAGGGGTGTTCATTACCGGTTCTGATACCTCTTCTAATGCATTGTTCGGAAGACTGCAGCATGCTACAGCCAGTTCGATCGGGGTGGATCCTGTAGTGACAGTATCGGCTAACTGCTCGGGTGGCGTTGTTGGAAAAATGATCTCACCGCAATCCATTGCTGTAGCCGCGGCGGCGGTAGGATTAGCCGGGAAAGAGTCTGACTTATTCCGCTTTACAGTAAAACACAGTTTCCTTATTCTGTTAATTGTAAGCGTGATTACACTGCTACAGGCGTACAACTTTTCATGGATTATACCGGTTTACGTGAGTGCCGGGCAGGCAATGGGTACTGCTAAAACCGACATTATGCCGGGGCTATATTATCTGGCCACACTTGCCATTTGTATCAGTGTGGTATATTTTACCGTTAGTCGCAAGAAATAAGCACAAAATACCTGTTTACATCTAAAATCACTTTTGGTAAATAGTGATTATTCTCCTTTTGAATAATACAACTTTCGAAAGGCCTCGGGAGTATAAGAAGTATATTTTTTAAAAAATTTTACGAAGTACGAATTGTCTAAAAAATTCAACTCGTTGGCGATGGATGATATAGAAAGATCAAAATTAACCAGCAGCCGCTTAGCTTCCAGTACCACTCTCTCCCTGATCATTTCTCCTGCGGAGCGACCCAGGTGTTCCTGGCAGATGAAGTTGAGATGGTTGGAAGTGACATACAACATCGCAGCGTATTCTTTGGGTAGCCGCATTTCACGGAAATGTTCTTCTATCAATTCTATAAATTTCTTTACGAGCAGCGTGTTGCTATTATTTTTGCTGGCAAACAACTGGTCGTTGCCCGTCTTTCTGGCAATCAGAACAAACAATTGCAACATATAGGTCGCAATACTCAATGCCAGATACTTTCCGTCATTCTCAGCCTCCGTTAATATCTGTTCAAATAAAGCCGTTGTTTTTTCTTGTGTTTCATTATCCAACTCAAACACCTGACCCGGCGCAAATAAGTTAAAAAAAGAAAACTGATCTATAATATACGAGCCGATAGATAACTGATCAAAAAAGGTATTCGAAAAATTCATCACATAGCCGTCAACTTTACCTTCAAATGTCCAGTTGTGCACCTGGTTGGGCCGCATAAAATAGATGACCCCTTTTTTGATAGCATATGTCTCAAAATCCAGGATATGTTCTCCGGTTCCTTCTGTAAAGTATGCCAGGTGGTAAAAAGAATGTTTGTGAACCTTACGGATATGCGGGTTGTTTTTGATGTAGCCGTGAAACCGGTCTACATTAAACAAGTCATTGGACAATTTGTTGGTATTCAAATTGCAGATATCAAAAGAAGGATAGCCTTTCTCCATTGTCTAAATACTTTTGCCAAAGAAAATACTGTTCATAAATAATTTTGTTCCGCCCAGCCAGAATGCTCTTAAATTGGGGTTGTCTGCCATACAAATTACCTTTCCTTTTCCAACTGTTTTCACCAGGACAGAAGAAGTGTTTTTCAAAATATCGTAATTTTCTTTACTTATCCATCCGCTCTGCAATGGATTTTTACCATACCGAAAAGGAGCATGAAACCCTGTTTCCGGCAGTTCCAGGAAAACACTATTGGCTTTAAACATACTAACTACCGGTGAAGTATACCCGTAAGATAACGGATGTGACAAGTCTACATCAGCGGCAAAAATAGCACCACTCATTTTTTGCGCGCCGCTAAGCATCTGGCGATCTTCGTATCGCAAAGTGGAATCTGATATCTTTTTTTGAGTTTTGAAAACAATTTTTGCAATTTCACTACTATTGACCCAATTGATAGCAGTTTCCTGTGCTATCAAAGTCCCGCCATTTTGTACCCAGGCTTTCATTTTAGACTTATCCAAATCGCTATAGGTGCCGCCTGAGAGTATGATAGTATTATACCGACTTAAATCCACCTTATTGAATAGTCCGGGTTCCAGGTGAGTAACGGGAATATTCATGCGTTCATCCAGCAGGTGCCATACTTCTCCGGCATTTAAGGGGTTTACACCTTCTCCTGTGATGAGTGCTATTGTGGGCTGCTCTATGGCAGTATATTTAGCGCTACCTAAATCAACCCCTTCTAAGGCCGCACCGGTTTGGACGGCCGTAATTCGTACCCCATTTTTTTCTGCTACATTTTTCATCAGAATATACAACTCGTCAGCAGTCATTTTTTGTTGACTGACAGGGATGAGTATCGTGCCGGGGTTGAATTTCTTCCTTTTATCGTTCACCAAAACAGTAGTAGAGCCCATTGACAGCTTCGTTTGCAGCCCGGATTTTTGCAATTGATATAATACCTTGGGGGCATTGAACTCACTCCACTCCAGCAGGTAAGCATACCTTGATTTGCCTCCTGCCAGTTCCCCTTTTGTTTCCGGCATAAGGGTTATTCTGTCACTTGCTGCTGAAGACGGAAATTGTCCCGCGCTAAGCGCTGCATGGGGTAGTCCATAAGCCAGCGGCATAGTCCAGCTGGTAATGTCATAAAACACACTATCCTTGTATTGCAGTGTTTTTTCAAATATAGTTCTTATCAAACGGTATTGCGTTTGTTGTAACGGCACCAGGTAACTGCTCCCTTTTTTGAAAGTATAGCCAGCTGCCGCGATGTTATTATTTAAATTATATACCTGAATATCTTGTCTCAACAACATTTCTACAAATAAATTTGTTTTTCCCTGGTCATTTTCATCTCCGAATATCCAGGCTTTGTTAGACGAAGCTGCCGCTTCCACGGCTGCAGACTGAAAGAAGGTTCTCTGATAATTTAATAGTTCTTCGCGATGTGCATAAGCGCCTGCTAACGTAGAAAGAGTGGTAACAAACTGGTTGCGAATGGTAAAAGGAAACGTAAGCAATCCACTGGATGTTTCCTGCACGTGGCCGCGAGAACTTGCCTGCTCAAATAAGATACCTACTCCACCGTTAGCATCAGGATAGGTAGATCCTTTGCCATAATAGTAATCATCATAACTTTCTTTTGTAAAATAAAACGAGCCAATACGATCCAGGTAAGCTGTATGAAAATCGGCAATCTTCTGTGTGAGTTCCTGATTTTTCACAGGTGTCAACGGGTTGACCCTTGATGCAACACCCGGTTGAAAGAAAAAGGTAGTGTTGGGTCCCATTTCGTGGTGATCTGTCAATACGTTCGGCATCCATTTTCGGTATGTCCGCAATCTGTTCTGACTTTCCGGGTGTACTGCCGGCAGCCAGTCTCTATTCATATCAAACCAATAATGATTGAAACGACCACGTGGCCATACTTCATTGTACTCTCTGCTATTAGGATCGCTTACCAGTGTTTTGCCCCTATGTTGGTTTACCCAGGTAGAAAATCGTTGCATTCCATCAGGATTAAAACTGGGGTCGAAGAGAATGACGGTCTTATCCAGTATATCTTCTATGTTCTTACCCTGTGCGGCAGCCAGGTAGTATGCGGTTATCAGAGAGGCATTACTGCCGCTTTGTTCATTGCCGTGGATAGAAAAACCCATCCACACTACTGCGGGCATATCTTTAATATTCAAACTCCCTGATTGGGCTACATTGGTCAGTTGCAAGTGTTGCTGGCGTATTTCCTCCAGTCGTTGATGGTTTTTAGATGATGTAATAGTCAGTATTATCTGCGGTCTTTTTTCATAGGTAAATCCTATAGTTTCCAATTTTATCCTATCCGGTGCAGCAGCAGCTAAGGCTTTCATATAATTTACCAGGCGGTCATGGGTAACATGGTACTCTCCCACTTCATGAAAGATGATGTCTTTGGGTTTGGGGATGGCAGCATTATACTGAACACTGTCGGGCAGATAGTAGCTCAAATCTTGCGCCGTACATGGTAAGATGCCAATAAGGAAGACAAAGAAAACAACTCTTCTCATTGTTTTTTGTATTTATTAACAGTATGCATCCAAGCTAACCGCATTTTAATCATTTTAAATCTGCACTTTTTGACCTACTCACCTGCGGCTGTCATCGCAAAATTATAACAGGTATTGCTAATTTATCAAAATACCGAATATAAGTACAAATGCCTGCAATATTATAATATAACTATATAACAAAAACTCTCCATGTTGATTCCCATGGAGAGTTTCGCCAAAAAATAAAATGAAGACTATTATTGTTTCCAGGAGTACTTGAGGGTTACTCCAAATGTTCGCGGATCTCCCAATACGGCTGCATAATGACCCGCGTTACCTGCCGCTGGCAACAGTTGCTCAAAATAGTTTTTGTCCAGCAAGTTGCGCGACCATATAAAAAAGGATATTCCTTCAGAAGCCCTAAATCCGGCTCTCGCATTCAACAAGGTGTATCCGTCCACATTCAGATAACGTGATGGGGTAGGGCTGGAGGAAAATTCGGAACGGTAGTAGGTATCAAATGCTATAAATAGTTTGCCATTTTGTCCCCATAGCTTTTTAGCACCAGAAGTAAGTTCGCCACCGAGAGAACCTGCCCACTTGGAAATACCGGGCAATCTTCCCTTAGACACATCTTTGAAAGACACCTGTGAACCAGTTTCTTCCAATGGTAAAGGCGCATTAGAAAAAGATATATAACGTCCATCAGTATAGGCGGCAGCTGCGTAGAAAGAAATATATTTACCGGCCCTGATACTGGCATCAATTTCTGCCCCTTGTACTCTGACTTTTTCAGCATTGGCCAAATATCCCCTGTTGATGCCAGGCTCTGCAGACTGCACCTGTGCCTGAAAATTCTTGACATCAGTATTGTAGACAGTCAGGTTTAAAGTAGAGCCTTTCCATGGGCTGGTTTTGATGCCTGCTTCAAAATGTGTTACATATTCCGGTTTTATTTGCGCCAACTCCAGCATCACCTGTCCATTGGCTGTTGGCAGACCGCCCAGGTTGATACCCACCGGTTTAAAATTCGTGGAAGAAGTTGCGTATACATTGATATTATCTGAGGCTTTGTAGGAAACAGTCAATTGGCCGGACCAGTCATTATTTTTTACGTCTGCTGCAAAAGTCTGATCGGTGTATACGGCCCTTTTAAGAGCGATAAGATCCGGATCGGTCGTTTGCAAACCCCCGTATGTTTGGCGATTGAAATCAACTTCTTTGCGATCGTAATTGAAACGGATACCTGGCAATACATGCAGGCGATCGGTGATAGCCCAGTCAACATTTGCAAACAGTGCTCCACTAAATGTTTGAAGCCTGGAGTTTGTTTTAATGCCAAAACCATCAAATAAGCCAGATGTTTTCCAAAGCTCACTGGTAGAGCTTTGCGAGAAACGCCACTGATCTGCTCCGGACTCTTCTGTGTGAACAGGGTTGGTTTTCAGATCCTGCCCCAAAGCAAATACACCTATTACACCACTTACATTGGATGAAATATTACCGGCATACCTAATTTCCTGTGACCACTGTTTGTGTTTAGATGGAGCCTGCGAAAGCTGCAACACAGATAATCCGGTAAAATCCCGATCATTGGAGGGGTCCCAGTTCCAATAGCGCCACGCTGTAGTGGATGTAAGTGTGCCAGAACCTATTTTGAAATCTGCATTCAGGGAAACACCTCCGAGGTCGTTGCCTGAGCGCCAGGTGGTATTGTGATCTACTAACCTGTCAAATGGATTTCTGCTGGGGAGCTGATAGTGAAGGTCGGCAATAATATTTTCAAATTGACGATATCCTGCTCTTTGCGTTTGTACAACGCCGGCAAAAACCTGCGCATAGCCATCGGGGCGCTGTTGTGTTGCATCTCCGGATAAAGTGATCTTGATATTATCGTTGGGTGTATACAGAAATTGGGCTTTAGCGCCGATATTGTTAAGGTTGTTCAGGTGCTTTTGGGTGACTACATGGTACAAAGTACCATCACGTTGAGTGCCTGAAAAAGAAAAACGCCCGGCGAGTTTTTTGGTGATAGGACCTGTTATGGATGTTTTAGCCTGTACATAACCGTAGTTGCCATAACTTACTTCGAAGTTGGCGGCAGGTCTGAAACTCGGTTTACGGGTGGTGATATTAAACGCACCGGCAGTAGTGTTTTTACCAAACAGTGTTCCCTGCGGGCCTCTTAGTACTTCAATCTGCTCAATATCAATAAAATCAAGTGTAGTGGCTGCCGGACGGGCAAAGTACACGCCGTCTACATAAAATCCAACGCCCGGATCTATTCCATCATTGGTCAAACCAAAGGAAGATCCCAACCCGCGAATATTCAGTGTTGTATTGCGGGGGTTAGATGAGTACAACTGTACCGTAGGTACCAGTTCTTTTACACGGTTAACGTTAAAAGCCCCGGACTCTTCTACCTGCCCACCGCTAACTACTGAAATGGGAATAGGAACATTTTGAGCAGTTTCGAGGCGTCGGCGGGAGCTAATCACTACTTCCGTAAGATTGTCTCCGGCAGATAAGGTTACCAATAAGGGGGATACCGATATCTGGGTAACTGTAACTTCCTGAAATTGATAACCGGCGGCACTAATACCCAGCGTTACGGGTAATTTTTTAGTACTGATTCTAAAGCTTCCATTGTCGTCTGCCACCGCAAACTGGTTGGATCCCTTTACGATGATGGTGGCTCCATTTAAAGCAGTACCTACGCTGTCTTTAATGGTTCCTTCAATATTTTGTTGTGCTTGTATAACTTGTATTGCGAGCAAAAAAATTACTATTGGAAAGAATACTCTTTTCATTACCTGAGTTTTGGAATGTTGTGATGTTGAAATAACGTTGTATAAAAATCAAATAGGCTATCAACAACAGCAACAACATGCTGAGCAAGAATATGCGGGGCGCATTAGTGTAATCATTCTATTTTTTATTAGTCCATCAAAATGGTGGACAAAAGTACTATCCTTTTTTGAATTTCAAAATCTTTTTTCAATTTTTATTTAAACCCTTTTCCAGACGGGAAGATCAGAAGATACGAGGATAAGTAAATATGCTGCGGCCCGTTGATTTTGCAAAAGCCACATAGTACTGCTGGAATGTAATTACTACATTTGTGCTATACGTTCGATTGATAGAAAAGACCTGGTTTTGGTTGAAGAGTATAAACCTTCCATCGATAATAGTCTTGAAGGCATTATTTTCTACGAGTTGCAAAAATCATATTATCGGTCACTGGTCAAAAAACTAAGATTGACAATAGTTTTTAAATTATGACACGGTCAATGGGAATAAACAGTATAATCTGGCGTTTATCAATGCGGTGATTTGTATCTTCATCCTGAAAATAACTAACATGATTAAAGGAGTAATAGTAACACTGATATTGGCATTGTTTATCGGCTGCGGAACTTCGGAGGAGCAACTGCCGGTAGATATATCAGTGAGTAACTTTGATTGGCTGACAGGCAACTGGACCAGAACGAATGAGGAGCCGGGAATGACTACCCGGGAAAACTGGAACAAGATAAATGACTCTACGTATACAGCACATAGTTATACTTTGAAAGGACAGGATACCCTATGGCAGGAGTTTACCACCCTTTCTCCTTATGATGGAAAAGGTTGGTATTTTCGGGTAAAGGTGCCCGATCAAAAAAACAGTACTGACTTTCGGTTGGTAGAGGCTGATGCCATATCTTTTGCCTGCGAGAATAAAAAAAATAAATTCCCCAAACGTATTTACTATAAAAGAAATGAGCAGGAATTGCAGGCCGAGATATCGGGTGGAGGAGATAATGTAAGTTTTGTTTTCAAAAAAGACTAGCACTTTTAATAACAGTGCTCTGAACGGCTTTTGCAGTCTTTTGTCCAGATTTCTACTTTATCGGTATTGATAGAGATTAACCCCTGCTAAAGCTGGTTAAAGTGGTTTCACCGTTGGTGTTCCCAAAACGGATAGATAAGCGGAAGAAAACAAGTTAACGAACGTTTTAAACACGTCCAATTAGCCAATAGCATTGCGTCCAAAGTAAATAGCTCCATTAGTCCGACATTTTTTTAAAAGAATTAACTCATGCTGATGTCGTTCTCTGCAAACCGTTCGTATAGGTCATTAAGGACAGCACTCTTGGCAATTTCACGTCTATTAATATGATCTATCCAAAATGAAATTTTAAGGTCTGCTGCAGCGTTGGAGAGCCCGGTCTGCAGGATTTCCGGCGGTCTTGATGTTACAGTATGGTTGTATTTCAAAATTTCCTTCCGAATGATATCCTTAGCCAGCGCCAGTTGACTAAGCGGAGCAATTTTGACTTGCATTTCAACGCGTACTTTTGAACTACTCAGTGTCCAGTTGGTCAAATTGCCGGCGAGTATCGATCCATTGGGTACAATAATTTCGGCACCGTCATTGCTCTCCATTCGGGTGGCCCGTATGCCTATGTCTTTCACCCAACCTTTTAATCCTCCTACTTCTACATAGTCGCCTACTTGCAGGGGGCGTTCAAATATTAGAATCAAACCCGAAACAAAATTATTGACCACATTTTGTAAGCCTAAGCCTATGCCCACGCCGAAGGCACTCAATACAATGGTTACCCTGTCTAACGGTAGTCCCGAAACAATAATCGCCAGCATAAACCCCACTACAATGATAACCAGCTTCCAAATGACCAATTTAGATCCCCTCTTCCCTTCAGGTATTGAATCGCCGGAACCTTCACCAAAGAAATAACCTACATACCGTTGTGCCAAATTGGACAGATAAATCACCAGAAAAAACAACGCAATATTTCCAATGGTAAAAGTTGTTGATCCAATTGTTCTTTGACCAAAAAGGAATTCTGAAACGCCTTTTTGGAAAGAGGAGAAAAAGTTGAGGTTGACGGCAAATACTGCAAAAAACAAAAACAGTGTAAGTACAGACAGTAATTTGAGTAGCTGGTTGCTCATTGCATGCATATTCAAAAAAGAACGTTGCTTTTCTTTTAAAGAATATACAATCGTTTTTAATTGTATGGCCGTTATCATAATGTCCTTGAAAATGCTTAGCGCAATTACCTGAACAAAACCTATTAATCCTGCATTGGTAAGCGCTTTCGATAGTGTAACCCTTCCGGCACAATTTAAAAGGAATGCTCCCGCGTTCATTGCCATTATTGCGTAAAGCAACCATCTAACGCTTCTCTGAATTTTAACATTAGGCTTGTTTTGCTTTAAAAGGAGCAGCGAAGAAAAAATAAGATATAGATTGATAGCAAGAAATAGAAACCTTGTTGTATGATTGGGATTGTAGCTGGCTCCAAATACCAGGAACAGTAGGTACACCAGCAATAATCCCAGCCAGATTTTTCGTTCATTTTTTGTGCCATTCTTGAAAACAAAAACAGCGGTTGCAATAAATAGAATAAATTGTGTAAAGGCTACATAGGCTTCCGGTGCATCCAAATCAAATAACAACCAGACGTTAAAAATAAGTATGAAACCAGAAAGTAAAGGCAGATTGGATACTGTATCAGGTGCATGAAGGTCTTTCAAAATACTACTGCTGTTTTCCAATCCGGCTATCGCTTTATAGTTTCGTCGTACCCATATGATATACAATACAAACAAAACCAATGCAATGATTAGGTGCCGTTCAAAATTGTCCAGGAAATATGATAGGATAATATGCTGATCTATTGCCAGGGCGATTTTTCCGAAGTTGATAGCGTCTACTTCCTGGCTATTGGCAACCGGCTTTTCCCATAAATAGTTGGATTCTTTCCCCAAAGTACGGATGGAATAGTTCTTAATCCGTTCTTCCAGATCGCGTTGTAGGTCATTCGTTTTATAAAAGTTTCTTGATACCAGTACCTGCAACTTCTGAATTTCCTGACTATAGTTGTCATTGCTTACTTTTAACTGTTGAAACGTACTATCCAGACTGACTAACTCTGCCTTATATAATTCAACGAAAAACAGGTTACTACTGTCTGCTTCCAATAAGGGTATATCCCTCATTCTTTGAATGTCTTCCTGCGCTGCACTGATTTGTTGTGTATAGCTAAGCAACTGTTTTCTCCATATATCAAATTGAGATTTTGCCTGATCTACCAATAGCTTAAAAGTGTGAAGGGCCTTCATGTCCAAGAACTGAGCCCCGTGTTGTAGTGTCATATCAACAGTTTCTACTGTTTCTACTATGCCGGGTAGGTTACTGTCAATCGACTCCAGGTTGAAACCCCTTCTGTTGATAGCTTCCATTTTTGCAGACCGTTCATGCATATCATCGATGATCTGAAACATAGAGTCATTAAGCAGGGCAGAATGAACCGTCGTAACGGAGTCTTCGGTTTGCGCAAATACTGAAAAAGAACAGCAGGTCGTAAGCCACAGTATGCCGATGCGCATCAGAAAGTTGATCTTAAGATGTTTCATATGTTGCACCTTTTTTAAATAAAAGAATCTGGCGTTTTAACTGGTCTTGTAGGATGTGTCCACTCTTTGTTTATACCAGCATGCCCGATTTTATTATGATGATTACCTGTGATAAACAATAGTCAGCAGTCAAGACTTTTTCGAATTTCTTCCTCTATATTCGGTGTCCGTCAGAACCTCCTGCAGATACGATCACACTGTAAATGTATAGCAGGTTTTTCAATATCAACACAACCGATCTTTTTTACGTCATTCAATATAACACTTCACTTTGTACCTGCTGCAACTTAATGTCGATGCGGTATATTTGCAGCTAATCGATTAAATGAATGATCCAGACAATTCTTTCAGACCTTATAGCCGGTAAAACAAACTTTGCAGGTGTTTTAGCATTTATAGACGAGCGGTATCTTCATACGCCCACTGCATTTGTCAACGGAACGCAAATTAACGGCACATTGGAAAACCAGGGGAGTGCCAGGGTACTGTATTTTGCCTATTTGCACCAATTGAGCAAAGAGGCTACACTTAGATTATTTGCCGAACATTATCAGAATGTACTGGACACTCCGGGAGATTCCAATCACCAGAATATCCGCCAGTTTATGCTGCAGGGTTGGGAGGGTGTTTCATTTGAAGGTGCCGTATTGTCTCCTAAATGATCATATCATATTCGCCGTTGTTCAGTTTGATATGCCGGTAGTCTGTTATAAATCGGGCTTTTTATAAAACTTGGTGTACAAAGGAAGAAATTTACTTAATCTTGTGGCAGACTTAAAAGACGACCTATGCAACCGGTTCTTTCTTTATCGGGTATCACGAAATATTACGGCTCCGTTCGGGCACTTCAAAATGTTTCCTTTGAAGTGCCCGAAGGCAGTGTGTTTGGTGTATTGGGACCTAACGGCAGCGGAAAAACTACTTTGTTGAGTATTATCCTGGATGTTCTAAAAGCGAACAACGGAGATTTTCGTTGGTTTGGACAGCCTGGAACCAAGGAGCAACGAAAAAAAATAGGGTCGTTATTGGAAACGCCTAATTTTTATCATTACCTGTCCGGGATAGACAATTTGAAAGTAACGCAAAGTATCAGTGGGAGAGGAGATGCCGGGGGCATAGAAAAGGTGTTGAAAAAAGTAAAACTATTTGAGCGGAGCAACAGCAGGTTTAAAACCTATAGCCTGGGTATGAAACAACGCCTGGCAATAGCAGGTGCCCTGTTAGGCGACCCTAAAGTATTGGTGTTGGACGAGCCAACCAATGGATTGGATCCGGTCGGGATTGCAGAGATACGGGCGCTTATTACTGATTTGAGACAGTTGGGACATACCATTATTATAGCCAGTCACTTGTTGGACGAAGTAGAAAAAGTATGTACACATGTGGCTATTTTAAAAACGGGTACACTGCTGACTACAGGCGAAGTGAATGAAATATTGCAAGATGAGGATGTGGTTGAACTAAGGGCTGCAGACCTGGAAAGACTTAAAAATATATTAGCTCATTTAGGTAGCCTGCAAATAAATTCTGAGACCAATACGCTTTCGCTCTTCATTACAAAGGGAACAGCCCGATTGGATGAAATCAACCGACTATGTTTCGATAATGGTATTGTACTCAATCATCTTCTTTTGAAGAAAAAACGCCTGGAAACCCGTTTCTTTGAATTGACCAACTAAATATCAACCCATGCTCAACCTTCTGAAAACGGAATGGCTTAAAATAAAGAAATATCCGGCATTTTGGTGGATGCTGATTATAGTTGGCTTGTCTTATCCTGCAATGAATTATGCTATTTATGCCAACGGATACCGCGATCAATTGAACGACAAAAACCTGGGTTTGATTCTGAAAATGTTGCCCAACCCTTTTACCTTTCCAGATGTTTGGCAGACCGTGGCTTTTGTGTCTTCCTTATTTGTGTTTCTTCCGGCTATTATAGTCATCATGTTTATAACCAATGAGTATAGCTACAAAACAAATCGGCAGAATATCATAGATGGATGGAGCCGAAGCGATTTTATGCTTGGAAAACTATTGAATGTGGGAATAATATCTCTGATGATAACGGTACTATATGCTGCCACCGCTTTGATGATTGGTGTGCTCAATGCCGGTCCGGAGAATGTTTTCACTTTGAAAGGTACAAAATATATCGGGCTTTTTTTTCTGCAACAATTCTCTCAATTGTCTATCGCCTTTTTAATTGCCTTATTGGTCAGAAAAGCTTTTATAGCATTGGGTGTTTTTCTGTTTTATTATTTTCCTTTAGAGCCTATGTTGATACAACTGGCAAAACGTTATGATTTAGGTTTTAGAGAATACTTTCCTTTGGAGATCTCAGACAGGTTAGTCCCTTACCCCCGTTGGTTTATCAGAGATGACAATGAATGGAAAGCAATGCTGGAACAAAGCAATCAACATATACCACTAACAATTCTTCTGTTGATCATTACCTGGGCTTGCTGTTTCTGGATCAACAAAAAAAGAGATTTGTAAAGAGAAAGCAGGACTAGCCTGCTTTCGACTATTTTGCATTATATATACATTGCGTTGCGTACCTCCACCACAGCGTAGTAGTTTTTCTTTTTTCCTGATTGCCATACTATACTTTGGCCTTTTACAACGCCCATTAAAGAGATACCCAAAGGTGAGATTGCAGAAATTTTTCCATTCCAGTCATCTTTTTCCGCGGGCGGTACAATCTCGTATTGAACATTCTGCCTGGATATGATATTTCTAATTGTTATCACATCATATAAACGCGAAACATTGTTGGGGAATTGGTAAGCATTCACCAGTTCTGCGCCTGAAAGTTTAGCCTTAATACTCTCTTTTTCCTTTTCCTCCAATGTGGCAAATTGAGGATCGTTATTTAAAGCTTTTGTTAATAACTGATGATCTTCATCTAATAAAATGAACCTATTCATATTGAATTATTTAATAGCATTATCGAAAACAACCATTGGATGGTTGAAATAAAAAACGATTGCTTCGCCGATTTAGCAAAGGCTACATTTATATCCCCCGGAACTATAGAAGTCGCCGGGGATTAGCTATTAAAGTCTTTGGGATTTGAAAAAGCAAATAATCTCTTGCCAGCAAAGGGTGTAACACCGGTAAGCTGCAGTGTGCTGCAAAAAAGAAAACAACGACTTGAACACTGCTTATACATGGTGCAAAGGTACAGAACCATATATAAACAGAAACAAATTCTTTACCTCTATTATGGCAATACATTGAAGGCTATATACTTAGCAATCTTTTAAATCTGGATACATACGTCCTGGCTGTATTGTCCTAACATCCAAATTGGACTGTTTGGGGAATTTTATCGGACAAATACCCTATATCCCCATTCAGGCAAACTAACACCATGATCCACTGTAAAACTTATCTTCTCTTCTGAAAATAAGTCGCTATAATTTCCGGAAATGGCTTCCAGGGAAACCGTAGCAGGGTAAGGGGATAGGTTCAAAACAGTCAATACGGATTGGTTGTTATGAGTACGTTGATACACCAGTATATGTTCATCCGGAACCTTCAGTATTTCTACACCCACATCTATTGATAAAGCAGGATGCGTAGCGTGGAGTGTGAGCAATTTTTTATAAAAATTGTGAAGCATATTTTCTCCGCTCCATTCAATCTCATCTTTGTCAAAAAATTGTAGTTTTTTGTGAAGGGGTAATTCCTGTCCGCTGTACACCAGTGGCATTCCCTGCCAGGTACAGCTCAATACGGCTAAAAGTAGCGCCATGTCCCCGTATTTCTCGTACTCTGTGCCGTTCCAACTGTTTTCATCATGATTGCTGGTAAAGTACAACGCAGTGGTGCCGGGTGCATAGCTGGTGGTATAGTTTAGCAAGAGGTTGACAAGTTTATACACATTTCTGTCTTTCTTGTAGAAGGTTTCTGTTGCATGCATCCATTTCCAGGCGTAGGCTACGTCAAACACCTGCATATAGGCTTTGTCATCTATGGCATCCATTTCGCCCAACCAAAATAGAGGTTTAGTTGTTTCCAGGTCACGTCGGGCTTTTATCCAGAAGTCCAACGGAACCCAGGACGACAGGTCACACCGGAATCCATCAATGTCGCATTCCGAAATCCAGAAACGCATGGCGGAAATCATAGCAGCCACCATCTCGGGGTTTGTGTAATCCAGTTCAATAATATCATCCATCCCCTGTGCTGTTTTGATGGCACCTGATTCGTAGCGTTTGTAGTAGGCCGGATTTGTTTTTGTCCATACATGATCCCAGCCTGTATGATTGGCTACCCAGTCCAGAATAATTTTGAATCCGAGTTCGTGCGCCTGGTTGACAAGTGCTTTAAAGTCTTCCATTGTTCCAAACTCCGGATTTACTGCTGTGTAGTCAGAGCAGGCATAATAACTGCCAAGCGTACCCTTCATATTTTCTTTAGCAATAGGGGTGATCGGCATAAACCACAACGTCTCGATGCCCATATCTTTCAACCTCGGAAGATGTGTTGCAAATGCATTAAAAGTTCCTTGTTTTGAATATTGCCGCACATTTACTTCATACATAGTAGTGTGTAATCTCCAGTCGACGCGTCGTAGTTGTTTATTCATATTTTTTATAAAGTTGAATGTGTTATTTTTTTATTTCATTTACCAAATGCTCTTTCACTAAATGTCGGTAGTTTCTACTCAAAGATTTCAGATAACGCCAGGACTGAATATTTCCAGGGTTTTTCAACGTTACATTTATCAAATGAATTTCGGACTTATTGCTTCCAGTTTCAAACAGCCGGAATTTGATATTATTTATCGTATCTACGGAACTGCCTATCTTAATAAGAAAGTCATTTACTTCATAATAGTTTGAAGCAGAAGTTAAAGTATCAAAATCATGATACTGCCATTGATATCCCATTTGGTTGATACGGTTCAAAATAGTATCTTTTTGAAGCTTTATGGAATATCGTTTGTCAATCATCACATTTCCTTCAGGCACCTGATACCGGACGACGGTTGTGGCAGTAAAAGTTGTAAACACCACCCCTAAGGTCATATTTAATAGGAATGGCGATATCTGTCGTTTTGTTTGATTGTCTTCGTAACGGTTAATCAGGTAATGGGAGAACGGTAGAATACAAAGTGCCACATAATCACCATAATCAATTACTCTATTAAATTCAATAATTAGATTGCTATTAAGCATATTTATCAAAGGAGTAGACAGGGAGGATTTCCAGTATAAGAATAATAGTCCGATAAGGAAGCACGAGGCTTTTCTAACCCGCGGGAAGAGAAATGCTAAAAACATAGGTGATATGAACAACCCTGCGAAGTCGGATAATTTGCCAGTGAAAGTATTGTTGTATGTCCACTTTAGGAAAGCATCATTAATAATCAATGCAACTAATCCTATCCCAAAATAAGGGTTAAAAATCAATGCTTTATTTTGATTCTCTGAGGTTGGCACAGATTTCATCCCGTGAAGATATTGTGTTTTGAATAAACGCCGGGGAAGGATTGAGAACTATTTGATTGATGGCTGCTGATAGCCAGCGCGATACCGACGAGATGTTAAAATCTGTAATATGATTATGCCGGGTAAAGACAGTACCTTTGTTAGTCACTGAGGTTTTGCAGAAGCCATTCAAAAAAGAGGATTTTCCGGATGAAGCAGTTTAATGTTCCCATCATATACAGAAGCCCCCTGATTACTGCTATCAAACAGAGGCGCAAGCAGGAGGATAAAATGAAGAAAGACTTCACACCTACATTCCTGGACTTTGGTCCGTTGCATATATATCTTGCACGGCATTTTGGGTTTTGTTACGGCGTAGAGAATGCTATTGAGATTGCATTTAAAACCGTGGAAGAAAACCCCGGAAAACGGATCTACCTGTTGAGTGAAATGATACACAATCCCAATGTGAACCAGGATTTACAGCAAAGAGGCATCCGGTTTCTGCAGGATACGTATGGTAAACAGGTGTTGCCTTTTGATAGTTTGACTGCGGAGGATATTGTGATAACGCCGGCTTTCGGCACCACGCTGGAAATAGAAGCCAAGCTGCACAATATAGGATTGGAAACTAAACAATATAATACCACCTGTCCATTTGTGGAAAAAGTGTGGAACCGCTCCGACCAGATAGCCAAAAAAGGCTATAGCATAGTGGTACACGGAAAGCCGAAACATGAGGAGACCCGCGCTACCTTTTCACATAGTGCCGCTAATGCACCTACGGTGATTGTGAATGATATGCAGGAAACAATAGAATTGGCAAAATATATTACCGGAGAAAAAGATGCAGAACAGTTTTATGCTGAGTTTGCGGGGCGTTATTCTAAAGGGTTTGATATTACCAAAGATCTGCAACGTATTGGTGTGGTTAACCAGACGACGATGTTGTCTACCGATACACAGGCGATAGCTGATTACCTGAAACAGGTGATGGCAGCGTATTATCATCTGGACGAAAAAAGCATAGCAGAACGATTTGCAGACACCAGGGATACGCTTTGTTATGCCACCAACGACAACCAAATGGCAGTGAGAGGCTTGCTGGAGGTGCCGGCAGACATGGCGCTGGTGATTGGTGGATACAATAGTTCCAATACCTCTCATCTTGTGGAACTTTGTGAGGAAAAGTTGCTTACGTATTTTATCAGCAGTGAAGAAAAAATTTTATCAGAAAAAGAAATTCTGCATTACGATTTTCATACAAAAGAGGAAGTAATCACAAACGCCTATTTACCGGCTACTTCTCCTGTTACGATATTAATTACCAGTGGTGCTTCCTGCCCGGATGCGCTGGTGGAAGGGGTGATCAGGAAATTGACTGCTATGTATTCAGTAGAAGATAAGGTGGAGGATTTCGTAACATTATTTTCCTGAGCGTTGAACGTCTTCCCTTTCTTCTTTTTTTGATTTAGTTAATGAATGTTTTAAGCCCATTTCAGGACTCGACACCCCGCAAAAGCATCTTAAATTGACGGCTCCGGTGTTGTCAAGGATTGTCAGTGATACAATCCGTAAAATTTAAATTTTCCTCTTGAGTTTATCTCCATGGTAGGAGCTGGCCATTTGACAGGTCGGGTGAGGTAAGTAGCGGCGTCAACCGGCGCGATCGACCTGATGCGGAACAGATCGGCATCTGGTGCTATCATAAATCGCCTGGTACGTTCGAAATGCGGCAGCGGAACACCTTTGAGTGTGGTCGGATTAGAGTGCCCACCCGTCATGCCATCAGCACCGTAGCCAAAAGAAACTGCAGCCCAATTAGGCACAGAAGAAGAAGCTGGAAGAAAGGATTTCAGGTTGACAGACAACCAATAGCTTTGTCCGTTATAATCCTTTAGTATCCGGGAGGCGAAGTTGTTGCCGAGTTCTCCTTTATGGTATTGTGCATAGGGCGAAAGATGTGCCGAAAACTTCATCGATATTCGTTGCTCATCCCACCATTTTTGTTGCGCAGCAAATATGGCTGTACCCACCAGGTTTGCCAGCATATCGCTTTTGGAAAACCCCCATTGAGACGAAAAGCCGTCTAGCAGTTCTATAATAGTTAAGCTACCTAGTGCCGTGGCTGAACCAATAATAATGGCATCATTTTTTTTAACACCACTCCATCGCATCAAATCATATTGCAATACGCCAGCATTGTAGGCTGTCACCGCATGCCCCACTTTATCCATTTGTAACCACTCTTTACTATCATTAAAAAAGTGAAACCTGCTACGGGGGAATTTTTTGTACCAGAGATAATACAATCCTACGCTTACTGCCGTACTAATGGCTACCTCGGTGATAATTACTTTGCGCAGCCGATCGGGGCGATATACATCAGACGGGGGTAAGAAATGTTGTGAAAAACTGTGCGACAAAAAGAGACAGAAAGACAACGTCAGCATTAATTTGGAAACAACAGATTTGATCTCTATCATTGGCTTTTCGCTGGTTGACAACGAAATAACGAAAAAAAAACTATTCCTGTATAAAGGAGAAAATATTTATCGGCACATTCCTCTTCCGTACATTGACTACACAAAACCTGTACTCCATTTTGTTTTGATATATTTTTCGGAAAATACGCGGTTACTTCAGCGGGAGTTTTTTCTTACCTGTGCGGGCATAATATACCGGTAGCCAAAACACTATTCTTTTATCTCTCTTATTTCATCCAGCGCAAATGCAAATAAAATTTACTTAAAGTCTTTTGTTAGAACTACACAAGATCGGCTACAGTCTTCTTTTCCAGTATTTTCAAGGTTGCATCTCTTACTGAAATAATGGTATCCCGCAAACCACAATTTTTTTCGTCGCAGTTTTTACATCGTTCGTAAAAATTCAGACTTACGCAGGGCAACAATGCAATGGGACCATCCAAAAGGCGCATCACCCTGGCGAGTGGTACTTTGGCCGGATTTTCTTTAAAAAAATAGCCACCGCCTTTTCCTTTTTTACTATCTAAAATGCCTTCGTTTTTGAGCTCCAGCAGTATATTTTCAAGAAATTTTAAGGGTATTTTTTTCTTTCGGGATATTTCAGCAATCAGAATAGGACCGTCTTTTTCCACTTGTACCATATACATCAGTGCCTTAAAAGCGTATTGCGTCTTTTTGGAAAGCATTCCTTTGGGTTTTAATTCGGCAATATAATGGAAAATAGGAGAATGGGCAAATGGTTGATCGGTCTACGCGTGTAAAAAGGGAGAGAACAGTAATTGTTACCTGCTTAAAAGTTTTCGTATTATCAAAAAAATCGCAAAGGCTGTAACGTGAAGCCTTAAAGATGTCCGCGCATTTCATAGCAAAGACCTTTGAGTTCCTGGTACTGTTTATCCCAAACTATGTGATAGCGTTTCTATTATTTGCCAAAAGCCTATGTTCAATAATTATTAGGAGCATTTTATAGCGTAATCTTTTAGGTTCTTGGAAAACAAAGGTCTTTCACAGCCTGAAAACTACTTTGAAATTTGTGTTTTTTGCCTATTTCCCTGTTCCTTTTACTTGCGCAAAACGAACCCAAAAGCACACGCCATAATCTGTCTCGCCTCAGGCGTAGACGATGTACGGCCGTTTGGCGATCGCTTCGATCAACTACATTACTACTCCTATGCTCAGCAATAGTAGTTACATCTACATCGATGAGTGAAAAGTAAGTCAAAGAAAAATCTTAAAGCATAAAGCGCGTTCAATGCCCTTTAGTTAAGGTTTTTATTTAAACTGTAGACCGGATCTATACCAAAACTTTCAACCAATTTTCTTGATACTTTTTGCGGAAAAAGTATCCAAAAGCCGCCGGGGAATTATTACACCCAATTCCCCGGAACGCCATGATGTAGCTTTTGGACTACTGTATTCTCAACTACACATCCCTGAAGAAAAAGGACTACCAAACTCCATAAGACTGATATTTCGTTAGTCATTTCGGGATTATTATTCAGCATGAAGCAATTTACGCTTAACTAAATGGCATTAAATGCGTGTTTATCGGTTTTGCGAAAAAAGTCCCATATCCGAAAAAAATCTTCACAAAGTAAGTTACAAAGAGCGCATAGATTTATTTTTGCAGCGAACCAATTGCCGTTTTATGAAAAAGAAGTTTTTTAAAATGCTCAATAGTGTTAACAAGACCTTTTTGCCTACACTCAGCAAAAAAGATCCATCAAAACTCACAAAATTCGAGCGGGGAATTATAGCCTACAGGTATTATGTGTTGATTAATGCACTGGATTAAACGTTATTCTTCCGGAAGTATTTCCGCTACTCTGCCTATCTGCCCGTCATCCAGCCTGACTTTTATGCCCCGGTGATGGAATGGAGCGGAGGTGAGTAAATCTTTTACAATTCCTTGTGTGAGCGTACCGGTTCGCTGATCTTTCTTCAAAATAATATTTACCAGCATACCTGGTTTGATGTCTGCTCTTGTTTTCCCATCCATATTTACAAGCTTAATACATCCGCCATTTTATATATTCCTTTTTTCCCTGCCAGGAATTCGGCTGCCAGCACCGCGCCAAGGGCAAAGCCGGTACGGCTGTGTGCAGTATGAATAATTTCAATATCGTCTACTGCCGAATGATATTTGATGGCATGCGTGCCCGGCGCAGGATCCTCTCTTTTGCTGATAATAACAAGGTCGTTTTTCTTTTCGGAGGGTTTGTTCACCCACTCATTTTTGAAAGGGTTAACTGCTAAAATTTGTTCAGCCAGCGTAATAGCCGTACCGCTGGGCGCATCCAGTTTTTGGGTATGGTGCGTCTCTTCCATCGATACCTCATATTCCTTCTGCGTAGCCATCAATTGTGCCAGGCGTTTATTGATCTCGAAAAAAATGTTGACCCCAATGCTGAAATTACTGGCATATAATAAGGCAGCATTTTGCTCCTTACAATTCCAAACAGCTTCTTCATATCGGTCCACCCAGCCGGTAGAACCACTAACGACCGGAACTCCAGCTTCGAAACACCTGTTGATATTCTCAAATGCACTGTCCGGTCCGGTAAACTCTATTGCTACATCTGCCTTGCGGATATTGTCGATCGTATTATCTTCTGTATTGTCAATCGAAACTTTCAGTACTATTTTATGTCCCCTGCCAATTGCTATCTCTTCAATAGCTTTTCCCATTTTTCCGTAACCGATCAAAGCAATGTTCATTATGAAACTAAGTTTTAAAGAATCGCAAATGTACAGAATTCTAACCGCGTTAGTTTCGGTTGACATGATTTTTCCCTATGTTGAATACGATACCGATGCCGGTTGTATTCCCTATAGGCATTCTGCCGGGTTTGATCTGGATGCTGAGGTCGTCCGATACATTGAAATCTTTCAAATGCCCATCCACTGCGGCGTCTACTACATTTAACCCCCACAAGAGGATAAAAAACAGTGCGGAATAATCTACGTTTTTTCTTACTTCGTCCCGATAGTTTTGTATTCTTGGCAGATTTTCATTGTCAACTGCCCAGCGAAAGTTAGGATGAATGCCGCTATATACGCCAAAGGTATCAGCAAGGTTTACAGGTGGGTTTATCCTGTCAAATAGATAGTTATAGGCGTATCTTGCCCTTCTAAATTCGGTGAGATTGTCTACAAAAAAATAACCGGGTATTGCCAGCGCACCCCATACCAGCGGCATTTTCCAATATTTTCGATTATAGGCTTGTCCGGCACCTGGCAGAACAGCAGAGTAAATAGCGGCTGTTTTAGCCGGGCTCCATTTCTTTTTAGTTGTGTCGGTAGTAATTTCCACTACCACTTTTTTTGCCTGCACAGGACCTTCCTTTATTAAGCTGTCTGTCACCACTATTGTGGTATCGGTTTGTGCATGTGTTTTTGTAAACAACAACACCAGGAACGAAATAAGAATAATCCGTAAAAACATACTGGTTAGTCCGCAGACACATTCATTTTGTCAAGGATAGCATTCAGTTCCTGGATAGAGAAATATTCTATCGAAATAGAACCGTGCCCTTTCTTATTATGCTGCATTTTAACGCGGGTAGCATAATGAGATGCTAAATTATCTTCAATTTTTTTGAAAGACGGTGCCAGCGTTGCTTTTACCGATTTTTTAACAGGAGCCTCTTTGTACAGCTTTCTTACCAACTCTTCGGTTTGGCGAACAGAAAGTCCTTTGTTTTTGATTTCGTTAAAAATAAACAACTGCTTATCAACAGTGTCTACGTTAACGATAGCGCGGGCATGTCCCATACTGATGGTGTTGGTGCGAACAGCTACCTGGATATCAGGCGGCAGTTTCAGTAGTCTGATATAGTTGGTGACGGTACTTCTTTCTTTGCCCATTCTTTCTGCCACCTGCTCCTGGGTATAACTCAGTTCCTCCATCATTCTTTTGTAACTGAGTGCTACTTCAATAGAGTTGAGGTTTTCCCGCTGCAGATTCTCCAATAATGCCAGTTCCAGCAATTGTTGGTCATCCGCTTCACGAATGTAAACCGGTACGTCCACTAAGCCGGCGATCTTGGCAGCACGCCAACGGCGTTCCCCTGCAATCAACACATGACGATCCCCCGTTTTAACAACGGTGAGCGGTTGAATAATATCATGTAGTTTGATAGAAGCAGCAAGTTCATTCAGTGCCTGCTCATCAAAGTCGTAACGAGGTTGTTTGGGGTTAGGGAATATTTGGTCTACCGGTACCCGAACCGTAGTAGTCGCTTTTTCTACCACGCCCGATTTTAATTGATCACCAGTCGTTGTTTTCAGGTCGGCATCAATACTCTTCAGCAGCGATCTAATGCCTTTTCCAAGAGCGTCTTTTTTTGCGGTATTCTTATTGGAAGGATTACTCATCGTTTAAGGTTAAAATTCTTTCTTCATGGGATATATTCGTCATATTGTTCCTTTGCAGGATCTCCTTTGCCAGATTCAGGTAGTTTATTGATCCCTTACTCTCTGCATCATACAGGATGGCTGGTTTGCCAACACTCGGTGCCTCACTTAATCTTGTATTCCGATGGATGATGGTATCAAAAACTATTTCTTCAAAATGTAGCCGAACTTCATTCACTACCTGATTACACAGCCGAAGTCTTCCGTCATACATTGTCATCAGGATACCTTCAATTACTAACTGAGGGTTCAGACGACTTTGCACTATTTTGATCGTATTTAATAGTTTGCCCAGACCTTCCAGTGCAAAAAACTCTGTTTGCACCGGCACCACTACACTATCCGATGCTGTGAGCGCATTTACTGTAATTAAGCCCAAAGACGGGGAACAATCAATAATAATAAAATCGTATTCGGTGCCTATCGGTTCAAGGATATGTTTCAATACATTTTCCCGGTTGGGATAATTGATCATTTCTATTTCAGCACCTACAAGGTCGATATGGGACGGAATAACATCCAGGAACGGAATTTCTGATTTTAAAATGCAGTCACGGGCAGGTGTTTCATTCACCATGCAGTCATACAAGCTCTTTTGAATATTATGCAGATCAAAGCCAACACCGGTTGTGCTATTTGCCTGCGGATCGGCATCTACCAGCAATGTTCTTTTCTCAAGTACGGCTAAGCTGGCAGCCAGATTAATTGCTGTAGTGGTTTTCCCAACTCCTCCCTTTTGATTGGCTATTCCAATTGTTCTTGCCATGTAGTATAAATATATTATAATTTTAACTCCAGTGTTGGAGCAAGGTCTTGCATACAAAGCTACAAATGTAACCTATTATTCTTCAGATTCGCCGCTATATTTTACGATGTTTTTGGCAGGTTGCGGGATTGTTATATAAAATCTGCCCTATCCCTGAAGTGCTAATATCCAACATTTTACGTAGCAAATTACAAGTTCGTTGTTTCCCCGGGAGCCAGAAGTACGAGTGATAGCCCTTTTTGCGCAAAGAGCTCCTGCGCCTGCTGGTGGTTGATTTTTATATACCCGAAAGTATCATAATGGACCCCGACAATTTTCTGACAATCTACAAATTTAGCGGCTTCGGTAGCATCAGCCGCATCCATCGTGAAGTTGTCCCCGATGGGCAATACGGCAAAATCGAGCCGGGCGTATTTTGGGATTAGTTGCATATCCAGGGTAAGAGCGGTATCGCCGGCATAATAGAAATTGCCTGCTTCGCTGGTAATTACAAAGCCCATTGGGTTGCCCCCATAATTTCCGTCAGGCAAACTACTGGAATGATGGGCTGTAACACATTTTACTATTCCAAAATCAAAACTCCATTTTCCCCCTGTATTCATGGGGTGCGTATTGGTTATCCCCTGGTTATTAAGCCAGGTATGAATTTCGAAAGCACATACTACCTTTGCGCCGGTGCGGGAAGCGATACCTACGCAATCTGCTACATGATCCTCGTGGCCATGTGAAAGAAAAATATAATCTGCTTCTATGGTGCCTACATCTATTTTTTTTGCCAATTCATTATAGGTAATAAAAGGGTCGAAGAGAATTTTTTTGTTCTTAATTTCTACTGCAAAGCAGGAATGTCCGTAATATGTAAACTTCATAAGTAATACAATTAGTGTTAATTTATCTGTTGCTTGGAGGAAGCACTTTATATTTGTATATTATTTAAAAAACAAATGTACAGTTTCAAATATTAACT
Source organism: uncultured Terrimonas sp. (assembly GCA_964604365.1). Taxonomy (GTDB): domain Bacteria; phylum Bacteroidota; class Bacteroidia; order Chitinophagales; family Chitinophagaceae; genus Agriterribacter. Next base: position 104,152 of record CAZRYS010000014.1, on the reverse strand, counting down.
GTTTAACAATTCACTTTGTTATTGAGAGATGTCAGATGCATATACTATAATTTCAGGAACCAATCGGCCAGGCAGTAATACAATCAGGGTAGCAAAATTATACCGGCAGCTTTTAAAAAACAAAGGTATTGATGCAAACTTTGTATCGCTGGAAGGGTTGGATGTAGCTACCAGAAATACCAGCATTGAAAACCTGGAGAAAGAAGTACTGGAAGCAACACAAAAATTTATTTTTATTGTACCTGAATATAATGGCAGTTTTCCTGGTGTTTTAAAGTCTTTGTTAGATAACACAGATATAAAAAAAGTATGGTGGGGTAAAAAGGCTATGCTGACCGGAGTATCAACGGGAAGAGCCGGTAACCTGCGCGGTATGGATCATCTTACCGGGGTGCTTCACTACCTTAAAATGCACGTTTTTTATAATAAATTGCCGATTTCTGTAGTTAATAAATTATTGACCGTAGACCATAATATAGAAGACGAGTCTACTATTAATGTTATTAATGATCAATTGGATGGTTTCATCCATTTTTAAGATTTTTATTACAAAAAACTAACCTAAGTTTATATCATGAGGCGATTTACTGATTCCTGGATACTGATCATCATAATATTGTTGATTGATCTGTATGTTTTTCAGGCCATAAAAGTGGCATTCCACTCATTCCCCCCAAAAATAAGGCTGGCAGTATTTGGTGGTTATTGGACCGTTAGTATAGCCGCGATGCTGTTTCTGGCGGCTTTTCCTTTTATCGATTTCGATTCCTGGCCAAAGTCCTTACGAAACTATACCACTGTTATTTTTATCGGTGCATTTCTTTCCAAAGCAGTAGTCGTGTTGTTTTTGTTGGCGGATGATCTGCGACGGCTCGTTTTGTGGATATCTGCTTATTTTTCTAAAACTCAGGGCGGAGCCGCAGAGGGTGGTATTTCGCGTTCTGTATTTTTGAGTTGGTTGGGCATAGCGGTTGGTGGGGGACTAATGTCTACTTTCCTTTGGGGTTTCTCCAATAAGTACAATTACCAGGTCAAAAATATAAAGCTCAAATTTCCGAATTTGCCGAAGGCATTTGCAGGACTGAAAGTTGTACAGATTTCTGACGTTCATTCGGGTAGTTTCAACAACAGAAAAGCGGTAATGCATGGCATTAATACGATAATGGATCAAAAGGCTGATCTGATACTTTTTACGGGCGATATAGTGAATAACCAAACTGATGAACTGATACCATACAAAGATGCTTTTGCTAATTTGAAAGCACCGCTGGGGGTATACAGTGTGCTGGGTAATCACGACTATGGCGACTATAAGCAATGGGCTTCTCCAGGCGACAAAATAAGTAACCTGGAACGTTTAAAAAATATACAGAGGGAAATGGGTTGGAACCTGTTGATGAATGAACATGTGGTATTTGAGAGGGAGGGAGAAAAAATTGCTTTGATAGGTGTAGAAAACTGGGGGGCAAAGGCCAGGTTTCCGAAATATGGAAAACTGGACCAGGCTTATGCGGGTACAGAGAATTATCCTTTCAAAATACTGATGTCGCACGATCCAAGCCACTGGGATGCGCAGATTCGTACGGAATACTCGGATATTGACCTGACCTTGAGCGGCCATACCCATGGAATGCAGTTTGGAGTGGAAGTACCGGGATTCAAATGGAGTCCTGTTCAATACGTGTACAAACAGTGGGCTGGTTTATACGAAGAGGCTAATCAAAAATTGTATGTTAACAGGGGCTATGGTTTTATCGGCTACCCCGGTCGCGTTGGTATTTTACCCGAGATAACCGTATTTGAACTGGAGTCTTGATTGCGATTGAATATGATTGGTTGTGAATTAATCGTACGGCTTTTTTGCGAGGCTTTCCATACCGAATGGCGCTTTCAAAATAACATTTTTATTAGTTTTGCTTAACATATTACTCTGAAACTATTGGGTTACTGGCACGTTATTAGGTTGTTTTAATACAATTAAACCTACACACATGAAACGTATCTTGTTAGCTTGCGCATTTGTTTGCGGGATTTTTTTTCTACCCTCATCTACATTTTCTCAAAGTTTTCGATTCGCCATTCATGCAGGTTCCAATATGAGCAAGCTGGACGGTAAGTCTTTTAAAGACGAATATGGACTGGGCTATCATCTTGGTGTTGCTCCGGAAATTATGTTTTCTAAAAAATGGGGAATTCAGCCGGAGGTGGTATTTAATCAGAGTAATTTACGTACGTCAACTGTGTTTTCGGATATGTACAAAGTAAGTAGCAGCGACCTGAAGAATGTAAGCCTCAATTATCTGAGTGTCCCTTTATTTTTGTCTTTTCGGCCTGTTTCGTTCCTTACTTTTCAGGCAGGTCCACAGTTTAGTGTTTTGATGAGTAGACAACGTACTTTATTAGAAAATGGTGGTGATGCATTCAGGAAAGGTGATTTTTCTATGGTAGGAGGTGCACAACTCAACATCTTCCGTTTACGCGTTTATGGCAGATACGCTATAGGTTTGTCAGAACTGAATGACATAGACAGGCAAGACAGGTGGCGAAGCGAAACCTTTCAGTTAGGAGTGGGTTTTGCGCTGTAGTGCCTGATAAATAGGTGTTTTTTGATAATATCCGGGTGGTTTCGCCCGGATATTATATTTTAATGGCATTATAGTTGACATTAATAGCTTCAAGTTTTAATTTGCGCTTTCGATCAATCGAGATGTCATATTGGCGCAAAAGAAAAATAGCCACAGGACCAAAAAAAAACGGATGAAAAAAAGATTTATAGATCTGCGACCCGAAGACGAGATGGAGTTTATGCCTATTATACCATTGAACGAAGACGATATGGAGGGCAAGGAAGAAATAACGATTCCAGACGAACTGCCCCTTTTACCTTTAAGAAATACAGTATTGTTTCCGGGAGTAGTACTTCCCATTACAGTTGGCAGAGATCGCTCAATTAAAGCAGTGAACGACGCCTATAAGCTGGATAAATTAATTGGTGTGGTAGCCCAGAAAGATGGGGAGGTAGAAGAGCCGCAGGCTTCTGATATTGAAAAAATTGGTACGGTTGCTAAAATAGTAAAGTTGATAAAGATGCCGGATGGCGGCACTACTATCATTATCCAGGGGCGTAAGCGATTCCTGGTAAATAAAATTACCAGCCAGGATCCCTACTTCAAAGCCAATATTACCGTGTTGGAAGAAGATAAAGTGGATATGGAAAAAGATCAGCATTTTGCGGCTACGGCGAGTTCTATTAAGGACCTGGCCGGACAAATAATCGTGCTGTCTCCTAATATGCCTTCGGAGGCTTCGGTTATTCTGAAAAACATAGAGAATCCGTCTTTCCTTATTCATTTTGTAAGCAGTAATATCAGCAGCGAATTAAAAGAGAAGCAAGAGCTGCTGGAAATTAACGATATCAAGCAACGGGCTGAAAAACTGATGCATATCCTGAACAGGGAATTGCAGTTTGCGGAGCTCAAAAATCAGTTGACCAACAAAACTAAAACTGAACTTGATAAGCAGCAGAAGGAGTACTTTTTGCAACAACAGCTTAAAAGCATCAAAGAAGAACTGGGTGGCGATAATAACGAACGCCAGATAAGAGAGATGCTGAAAAAGTCTGAGGACAAAAAGTGGCCGGAACCGGCAAAGGAAATGTTTTTAAAAGGCATAGAAAAGCTGGAAAGAATGCATCCGTCTACACCGGATTATTCAGTGGTGTTCAATCACCTGGATCTGATGCTGGAACTTCCCTGGAAAGAAGGCACTGACGACTCCTACGACCTGCCAAAGGCTAAAAAGATATTGGACAAGGATCATTACGGCATGAACAAAATAAAGGAGCGCCTTTTAGAATACCTGGCTGTGCTGAAGCTGAAGGGAGACATGAAAAGTCCTATCCTTTGTTTTGTTGGTCCTCCGGGTATTGGTAAAACTTCACTGGGAAGAAGTATTGCGTCTGCACTGGGGCGTAAATACGTAAGGCTTAGTTTGGGTGGAGTGCACGATGAAAGCGAAATCCGCGGGCACCGCAAGACTTATATTGGTGCGATGCCTGGTCGTATTTTGCAATCGATCAGAAAGGTAAAATCTTCCAACCCGGTTATCATTTTGGATGAAATAGATAAAGTAGGCAACGATTTCAGAGGCGACCCTTCCAGTGCCTTGCTGGAGGTGTTGGATCCGGAACAAAATCATACTTTTTACGACAATTATCTTGAACTGGAATACGACCTCAGCAAGGTGTTGTTTATTGCAACCGCAAATGACATACTGAATATCCAGCCTGCATTAAGAGATCGACTTGAAATAATTGATCTGAACGGATATGCAGTGGAGGAAAAAGTACAAATAGCCAAAAAACACCTGATTCCGAAACAAAAGGAAATGCATGGTTTAAAGGCCCTGAACTTTAAGATCAATGATAAACTTCTGCAAAAGGTAATTGAAGACTATACCCGTGAAAGTGGTGTGCGTGAGTTGGACAGGCAACTGGCTTCTATTATGCGGGCCCTGGCCAAAGAATATGCGCTAAAGAATAAAGTGAAAACATCCTTAACGCTTAAGGATATCGAAAAAATATTGGGAAAACCCAGGTATAGCAATGAGTTGTACAAAATAGCCAATATGCCGGGGGTAGCGGTTGGACTTGCCTGGACCTATGTTGGCGGTGATATCCTGTTTATCGAAACTTCTGTTAGTGACGGTAAGGGCGAGTTGCGCTTGACGGGGAACCTCGGGAATGTGATGAAAGAAAGTGCCAGTACTGCGTTAACTTATCTGCAGGCGAACGCCAAAAAGTATGATATCAATCCTGACGTATTCCAAAAGAAAAATATCCACGTGCATGTGCCTGAAGGGGCTGTACCTAAAGACGGACCCAGTGCCGGCATTACCATGATGACAGCAATTGCGTCTGCACTCATCGGTAAAAAGGTGAAACCTTTTCTGGCAATGACCGGCGAGATTACACTTCGGGGGCAGGTGCTGCCGGTAGGCGGGATTAAAGAAAAAATATTGGCGGCAAAGAGAGCGGGTATGCGGGAAGTAGTATTGTGCTGGCAAAATGAAAAAGATGTGCAGGAGATCAACTCTGATTTTATCCGGGGCATTAAATTTCATTACGTAAAAACTATGCAGCAGGTGCTGGATATAGCTTTAGGCTAACCAAAATGCAACCTATTTTGTATTTTGTGGTTAAATGAATCTACTCCTGTTTTCTGACCTCATACGCTGGCTGGAGGATCACATGTTGACTTGTCCATCTGTACGGTGGTTTCATATACAGTGTATGGGGTGTGGTATGCAAAGGAGTGCCATAGCCCTGCTGAAGGGAGATTTTACGGGCTCCCTGATCTTATATCCGGCATTGATTCCGCTACTCAGCTTATGTGTTTTTACGGTTGCACACCTTATTTTTCGGTTTTCAGCCGGAGCCCGGATAATCATGTTTCTTCAAATTATGGTTGTTACAATCATGCTGGTACATTATTTTTATAAAATATTCACCTCACAAATATTTATATAAATTGGAAAATCAAACTTCTGTTTTCGGCAATGAGCAACCAAGGGCCTTGCCTAATGCCACTGCTGTATTAGTGTTAGGCATTCTGTCTATCGTAGGTTGTGTTTGTTACGGTATCCCGGGATTAGTGCTAAGCATTATTGCGTTGGTATTGTATAATAAGGACAGTCAGCTCTACAAAATTAATCCGGCTATGTATACAGAATCCTCCTATAGCAATCTGAAAGCAGGGCGGGTTTGTGCAATTATCGGATTGATTCCCAGTTTGATTTTTATTGTAGTGGCAATTATCATTGTGTTTACTGCTGGGGTGGGTATGTTGACTAATTGGAATTTCTGATAATTTTACAAAAACTGTATTCTTCTTTTCGCCGTCATAGGCCGGTGTGAGGATTTTATGTTCAATGGGGGGCATCGTCCCGCCTGAGGATAAGATCCCGGCTTGGGAGATAATTGCTGATATTGCCCTGCCTTCAATGCTGTTAGTTACATATTGTTTTTTGGAAAACAGGTTTAACGTCTGTTTACTTTTTTGCTTTTGTACGATAATGTCATAAACATAGACCATGAAAAGATTGACATTATTATCAATTGTATCCTTACTATTTAGTTTAAACGCGCTGTTTGCTCAATCGGACAAATTTCACTACGGGTTGAAGGCAGGAATAAACCTGGCAAGTTGGAAGTATAGTTACGATACTCAAATGAAAAATAAACTCTTGTTTACCGGGCACATAGGCGCATTTGGTGAATATGAATTTTCTGAGAATTTGTCTTTCCGGGCGGGACTAGGACTTGCCGGACGTGGGGATAAATTAACCGAAAGGGATCCGGGTTTTGGGAAATGGACTTATGTCGTTCGTACGGTAGATATCGATTTGCCTATGGCGGCTATTTACAGAATTAACAAGTTTTATGTAGGCGGTGGTCCCAATATTTCGTTTACGCTTGCTGGTAGATGGAGAGAGAAGTTTGAAAGTGAAACAGATTGGGAGGAGTCTAATGATTTAAAGGGGAAGTTATCTATGGAAAATGCAAACAGGATAGATATTGGATTGAATTTTCTGGCCGGCTATAAAATTACCGATAAAATGTCGGTGGAAGCTGGTTACGGAATTGGATTTATCAATAGAGATAAACACCTTGGACAGCACGAAAATTCTGCAAAAAATCGGGTTCTGTCATTTTCATTATTATATACGTTGAAATGACTGAAATAATCAGGTCGCATTCTTAGAGTGTTCTTAACCGGTGTATCTATGAGTAACTGCTTTCGACTATCGAATCCTCTTATTTTTCTGATAGGACTTCGATGAGGATCAAACAAATACAGCCTGATGAAGGCTGTATTTGTTTGATAACATTAGTATCTTAAAACTTCACCAGGCATGTAACTGGCAGGTGGTCAGGGGATCTGTTTCCATCATATTGATCAGACAATACCTTGTAGGCGCTGCTTTCTTTTGCTCCAACCAATTTCCACTATCTTCATCTGATTGCAAAGGATAACGGATATTGTAACAAGATATTCTAAACCGGCTTTCATTGCTTGTTTTTGATGGTGTCCAGTTACCCTCCTATACAAGAGGTTTATTGTCAAAAGCCAACCCGATAACATTCTTTTCATGTAATTGTTTTTGTATTATAGTTTTTAAAAAATCAGCAATTCTATTAAGAACGAAAGCTGTAAAATCAACTTTCTAATTCAAATTGTAACAACGCTGTACCCGAAAAAAAGATACTCATTCTCAACCATCGATATTTTTTTACGCTTTTCAAGTGGTGGCCACCTATGCACTTGCCTGCCGGATTGATAATTTTCAGTAGCAGAAGCTTTATTTTGGATAATATCTGGTAATAAGCCCGTTTTGCATATTGCTAACATTGTATTGGTAATGTGCGGTGTGTGGCGTGTGCTGATGGTTCGTGGAGCGTGCAATCAAAACCTTATCTCAGTTAGTGAATAAACGCTCTTTGATAAGTTGGAGTGTATAAATGAAGCTTTCCGTTGCGAGGCTGAGAGAAATCCCTTCTGCTTATTTAGATTGAATGGCTTGCCGAAGAAGTTTTCTTGATTACGGATATCGATTCATCAGCAGTATAGTTTGGCAATCAATAATTAATTATGTTTGAGCTTATTTTTTGACATGATTAATATTCTATTGTCCAGCGCTCATCTGTTATCTTCTATTTTAGGGTGGGTGGGCTCTATTGCTTATTTGCTTGCCTATATCTTGCTAAGCATAGGAAAGTTACGGTCTGATCAAAAAGCATATCATTTGCTTAATGTTATCGGGGCAGTAGGATTAACTTATCATGCTTTTTTGCTGAGTGATTTTCCAAACGTAGTCGTTAATATCGCTTGGGCAATCGTGGCGTTGGGTTCTATTGTTTTCATTTTGCAGAAGAAACGAGGTTGAGTTGAGCGAGTGCTTGCTTTTTGTATTGCTGCAGTTTCGTATTGTATTCTTTTTTGTTTGCTACAAGACTTAAATAATAGTAGGCACCATCCACCAGCACGAAAATAATATCGGCAACCAGTGCCGGATCTTTTACCGATAAAGTTCCTTCAGCCTTGCAGGCAAGAATCAGTTCTTTAAGATTCAGCCTCAATGTGTCCAGCAGTCGTTTGTATCTTTCTTTAATAGTTTTATCCCGAAAGGTGAGAGAGTAGCAACTATATGAAACGCTATCATCAAACAACGTATTCCATTTATTGGAGAATATGTTATCAATTACTGCTAATAGGCTTTTTTTTGCATTTCCACTCAATCGGGCCGGTACTTTAAAGATTAATAGGTATTTATCGAGAATGTATTCTGTAAGAGCATATACAAGGTGTTCTTTTGTTTGAAAGTAATGAATTACCAGGCTGGGATTAATATTGATCAGTGCGGCGGTTTTGGCTATCGATGCATTTTCAAGCCCTTCTTTTTTTGCCAATCTGTAAAATGCTTCAATGATTTCTTTCTGCCTTGAGTCTTTTAAACTTTTTCTACCCATAGTTAATGATGTATGAAATGTGTGGTGTTTTCAATTTTCGCAAATATAATGTGCTCTTGTTTACAAAACCAATGGATTATTGGTAACAATCCGGTGTCTTCAAAAAATACTGTGTTATGTTGTCGTAAAGTTATTGTGAAGTAATAGTAAATAAATTGAATGAATGTTCAATTTATTTTTGTGGAATTCTAAATAATATTCATATTTGTTGAGGCATTGTGTTTCAAGACTGAGCTCTATTTCTACAATTGGTTCTAAATATTTATCACTATCCAAACATTTTCTGTTTATGAAAAAAGCTAAGCTGCTTCTTTTTCTACTGCTCTCTGGATTTTTGCTGGCTCAGGCCCAGGAAAAGACGATTAGCGGTACGGTGCTCGACATGAATGGATTGCCGGTGTCTTCGGCATCTGTTCGTGAAAAAAATACCAACAATGGAACACTTACTGATGACGATGGTAAGTTTCAGATTAGGGTAGGATCATCAAAAAGTGTTATCCAAATTTCGATGATTGGTTATGCACCACAGGAAATTGTGGTGGGGGATCAGGCATCCATTGATGTAGCCCTCGATTTAGACAACGCTACATTGGAGGATGTAGTTGTAGTGGGTTATGGCACACAAAAGAAAGTGAATTTATCCGGCGCAGTAGATCAGGTGAAAGCGAAAGATTTACAAAACAGGCCGATAGCGAATGTGTCTCAGGGCTTGCAAGGGATGGTTCCCAACCTTAATATTCGTTTTGGTTCTGGACGTCCGGGTGAAGCTCCGGATATTAATATCAGGGGTATCACTTCTATTAACGGTGGTGGACCATTAATTTTAGTGGATGGTGTACAAACATCAGCGCAAGAGCTGAACTTATTAGCGGCGCAGGATATTGCTTCTTTTTCAGTGGTAAAAGATGCTTCAGCAGCCGCCATATATGGTGCGAGAGCAGCATTTGGTGTTATTTTGATCACAACAAAGTCTGGTGGAGGATCTGGAGCGCAGCTTAGTTATTCGAACAACTTCAGCATGAACCATCCGACCGTAATGCCTAAGATGGTGACAGACCCTTATATTTTTTCGAGTCTGCTTCAGTTGTCTACAGATAACACTCCTTGGAAAAATACTAATTATGATAATCAGCATTTTACTTTTGCTAAGGAAAGATCAGACAACCCATCAATTCCTGGAGTTAGAGAGAATATTTCCAGACCAGGGTCGTGGGAGTATATGGGTGATCAGGATTGGAGCAGGTATTTTATGAACAAATACAATTTCAATCAAAATCATGATATCTCAATTAATGGCGCAAGCGAAAACAATAAAGTTAGATATTATCTTTCTGGAAATTATAATCGTCAAAATAGTCCTTTAGCATTGGCTGACGACTATTTTGACAGATATGGTTTGCGTGCAAAAGTTGACTATGCATTAACTGATTGGCTTAAGATTGCCAACAACACGTTTTACACTAATTCTATCAGAGAGGTTCCTACCCATTTTGATCCCTGGGGTATTTATAATCATTTTCCTATTGCTTATGATAAGAACCCTGACGGCACCTGGGCCAATACCACTGTAGGGCGTACTGCTGCACAAATTGTTGATGGTGGAACATACAATGAAAAGCAAGGAATGATTCAATCAACCTTTACCGCAGAAGCTTCTTTTTGGAATCGTTTGCTGACCATTAACGCTGATTATACTTTTAGAAATACGTCAAATAACATCAATCAGAGTACGAAACGGTATAATATTGGTTTTGGTCCCGGCGATGTTAGAGAGGAAGGCAATGCCAGTGCATTACACGGTGCTGAATTTTCGAAGTTCAGGGTGTTGAATGTATATGGAACATTACAAAAAGAGATCGGAAAACATTCTTTTACGGCACTGGCTGGTTTCAACCAGGAAGAATTACGAATGGAGAAATTTGCAGTTAGCAGGCAAATGCTGATATCCTCCTCTTATCCAACAATAAATTTGGCCACAGGACTCTTAAATGCTAGTGAAAATATACACAGCTATGCCATCAGAGGAGTATTTGGCCGGTTGAACTATATTTACAATAACCGTTACATTGTTGAGTTTAATGGACGATACGATGGCTCTTCCCGTTTTCCTAAAGACAAAAGGTTCGGGATCTTTCCTTCCGCATCTGTTGCATGGCGTGTTGATCAGGAGAATTTTATGAGTGGTATCAACGATATAGTCAACAATTTCAAATTGAGAGGGTCTTATGGTTCTTTGGGCAATCAGGCGTTAAAGGATGAATATTTCGGATATATACCCTATATGTCAACAGAGCAATCTAATTACATGATTGGTGCAGGAAGACCTCTGATCATTCACCCTCCAAGATTGGTTTCGCAAAATTATACCTGGGAGAAAGTGAATACTGTCAATTTCGGTGTTGACCTCGGTTTTCTGAAAGATAAGTTTACCGTAGTATTTGATTACTATACCCGCAATACATTAGATATGTTAACACGCGGGAGACAATTACCAGGTGTTTTAGGTGCCGCTGAACCAGATGAAAATGCTGCTGATTTGCGTACCAAAGGTTGGGAGTTGACGGTTGGTTATCAGGATAGGTTTACGTTGGGTGGAAGTCCTCTGAGTTTTAATGCCCGCTTTGTATTATCTGACTCCCGAAGCCATATTACCCGTTTTGCTAATCCAACCAATAGTATCATTCAATACTATGAAGGAATGCAATTAGGAGAGTTATGGGGATTGCAAAACGACGGCTTTTTTAGAAGTGAAGATGAGGTAGCCAAATTAGATCAGACATTAATTGTTCCCTGGGGTGCTTTGGATGTGGTGCCTGGTTGGCCTAAATATGCCGATCTTGATGGTAATGGAATAATTGAAAAAGGATATAATTTAGGAGCAACAAAAGACATCAGAATTATAGGCAATACAGAGCCTCGTTATATGTATGGTCTCGATTTAAGTGGAAGCTGGAAAGGGATAGACCTTAGAGTGTTTATGCAAGGTGTTGCTAAACGTGACTACTATCCGTTAGATTACCTGTACTTCGGGTTCTACCAGCAACCTTATGGAAATATCTATCAACATTTACTCGATTTTTATAGACCTGAGGACGACAATGCTACTTTGATGGCTCGTCATTCGCAGGCTTATATCGATGCTGGTTTGGCGCATGCCAATACAGATGCTAAATTTCCAATCCTTCAAAACTGGCTGGCAGATGCTAACCTGGGAACCAGGATCGACCAGGCGATGGGATTGGCAATACCTCAAACGGGCTACATGTTGAATGCTGCGTATTTGAGGCTAAAAAACGTGACGCTTGGGTATACGCTTCCTGGTAACCTAACCCGTAAGATTGGTATAAGCAGACTAAGAGTTTATGTTGCAGGAGAAAACATAACTGAATGGTCTGCATTGCGTGGCTTCTTTGACCCGGAAGCTACTAATCAAAATATCAATTACGATCCGAACCGTGCAGTCGGTAGAACAGGGAACGGAATGACTTACCCTTTCCAACGTAGCTATTCAGCAGGTATTAATGTTGTTTTTTAAAATAAAGAATATGTCAATAAAAATATATAGTCGCCTGACAGGCGCAATAACGTTAAGCTTTTTCTTGCTTAGTTCTTGTAACGACAAGTTCATGGATAGGTTCCCTGAAACGCAAATCGGTATCGCCAATTTTTTTAATTCCGAAGAAGATCTGGTACTGTACACAACCGGAATGTATGATTTTCCATCAACTGGTATCTATACTGCCGATGGATCAACATTAACGGATAATGCCTGGACTACAGGTAATGTTGAGTTGAAGACGATTATGACAAGCAATCCTAGTTCTGTTACAGTTGCATCCGGTTGGGACTGGGGTGGTCTGAGGCGGGCAAATCTATTTTTGGAAAACTTTGGTAGCGCAAATATAGCAGAGGAAAAGAAAAATCATTTTGAGGGTTTAGGTAGGTTTTTCAGAGCGAGATTTTATGTTGTAAAAGTGAAGCGGTATTCAGATGTTCCCTGGATTGATAAAGTTGTGGGAAATAACGATGAGGACATATTGATGGCACCAAGAGACTCCCGGGAAATGGTAGTAAATAAAATAATGGAAGACTACGAATTTGCTGCAAATAATGTTAATATATCCGCTCAGGCTGGAGGCGTAAATCGTTGGGTGGTAAAGGCTGATTATGCCAGATTTCTTTTGTATGAAGGCACCTACAGAAAATACCATCCTGAATTAGGCTTGGAAAGCTCTGTAAATACATTGTTACAAAAGGCTGCCGAAGTATCTAAGGATATAATTGACAATGGCGGATACTTGATTCACAATACAGGAAAGCCCGGTGAGGATTATGCAAGCTTGTTTTTTAGCGCAAATCTGGCAAGTAACAGAGAGATGCTTTTGGTGAGGCAATACCAGGCAAACCTACTTAATGGTGATAATGGAGACGGGGTATTCGGAAATTATGAAATTTCCCCTTCTAAAAATTTAGTACAATCTTACCTGATGAACGATGGCTCTTACTATAGTAGCCAGGTTAATTACCAGCAAAAGGAATTTGTGGGAGAGTTTACAGACCGGGACCCTCGTTTGAAACAAACCTACGCTTACCCTGGGTGGGAGTTGGTTAGAACGTCTACTTACGCACAGGGTGGCGGGATATATGTGCAACAGTTGCAAAAGAACTTTTCTGGGTATCATCAAATTAAAGGCTTTTACAATTCTACTAGTCAGGACGTAAGAAACGATGTAGATGTTCCTATCTACAGGTACGCTGAAGTGCTGCTAATTTATGCAGAAGCCAGGGCAGAATTGGGTCTGCTAACACAAAGCGATCTTGATATTACGGTAAATGTTTTACGTACCAGAGTAGGTATGCCTCATCTTTCTATGAGCCCGGCAATCGACCCGGTGGAGGCAGCTAAATTCCCCAATGTGACAGGCGCTTTTCGGGGCGAAATTTATGAAATTCGTAGAGAGAGAAGAGTAGAGTTAGCATTAGAAGGGTATCGTCACGATGACTTGATGCGTTGGGAAGCCGGCAAGATATTTGAAACTGCACCTGTAGGAATTTATTTCAACTCTTTGGGAAATCACGATTTGACGGGCGATGGGATTGCTGACATCAAATTGATTCCGTACTCCGAACAAATACCTGCTGTTAAAGAAACCAATAGTTTGGGTAGAGAACTTATATATTCCAGAGTAGGAAGTTTTGGGCAGACAGATGCATCAGTTTATTTGACAGGACCAACATCCGGATATATTCAAATCTTAGAAAATACCGGCAGTTTTGTAACACCTAAATATTACTATCGTCCCATACCACAAATACAGACATCATTAAACCCTAATTTGAAACAAATATTTGGTTGGGATTAATTATTTAATTTACACAAACTCCGGGCATACGAGTCCGGAGTTTTTTACAATAAAGAATAGAACGATAAGATATGAAGTGGTTTAATTTACTTGTATTGGTATTGGTGTTATCGGTGAGTGTAAGCGCACAGCAGAAAGTAAGAAAGGCTGTGTTTATCATTGTAGATGGAATACCGCCCGATTTGATAGAACGGAATGCCACCACACCTAATATCAAGCGGATTGCGGCGGCTGGAGGTTATACCAGAGCTTATGTGGGCGGAGAAAGAAACGGATATTCTGAAACACCTACTATCTCTGCAGTGGGTTATAACAGTCTGCTGACCGCTACCTGGGTAAACAAACACAATGTTTGGGATAATGGCATCAAAGCGCCTAACTACAATTATCCTACAATATTCAGAATGGTTAGAGATGCAGCTCCTCAAAAGAAGCTGGCGGTATATTCTACCTGGGAAGATAATAGGACAAAACTGATAGGGGAGGGGAAAGCCGAAACAAGAAAGATACAAATGGATTTCAAAATGGACGGCTTGGAGTTGGATACGCTGAAATACCCGCATGATAAAGAAAGTCTCTATATTAATAAGATTGATGAAGCAATAACGGATGGTGCTGTGGCTTCTATTAAAAAAAATGGACCAGACCTTACATGGGTTTATTTGCAATACACAGATGATGTTTCTCATCGATATGGTAATAGTGCCGAATTTGATAGAGCTATTGAGATCGCCGATAAACAAATTGGACGTATATATGATGCGATACTGGAAAGGGAGAAACGCTATAATGAAGAGTGGTTAATTTTTGCCACAACAGATCATGGTAGGGATGGTATAGAAGGTAAACATCACGGTGGACAGAGTGCAAGGGAAAAAACAACCTGGATTCTCACCAACGGGCGGGACTTGAACCGGTATTTTCATTCGGATGTACCAGCAGTGGTAGATATAACGCCTTCTATTATGCGTTTTATGGGCTTGCCTGTTCAGCAAGAAGTGGCGCGGGAAATAGATGGTGTGCCGCTTATAGGAAAAGTCTCCCTGGCAAATCCATATGCTTTTGTTGTGGGAAACAAGTTGAAGGTGGGCTGGGATCCCTACGACCGGGAAGGTGAAGTAAAAGTATATCTCGCAAAGACAAATGAATACAATACTACCGGAAAGACGGATGCTTTAACCTTACTTGGAACTATTGAAGTAGCTAAAGGGAAAACGGAGTTTGACTTTACGCCGGCCAAGGGTACATATAAATTAGTAATGGAGGGAAAGTATAATACCGTGAATCGTTGGGTTATTGTTAATTGACCACTTGAAAGTGTTATAATTGCAGCATCATTTTTAACCAGACCAATTGGTTTGTTGCTCCATTATCAACATACAAACTACATATGCAACACCGGTTTTTATTCTGTTCTTTATTACAATTGTAGCCTCTATATCGGTTATACTTGTGAACGCTCCGGTTAAAAATAAAACATCAAATATCATTAAGATCGGTATTAAAGCGATCCCCCAAAGAATATGCTTTCGTACTGTCAGATCTTTTGTTATTCTAAATCCTATGGTGATGTATATAAGTATCGGAATTATTGTAACGGGCAAAGCATAAGCAAATTTTGTAGAGAAATTGCTAAAAAAACCTGAAGCGGTAAAGGCGTTTCCCTTGCTGGATTCAGAAAATAGTAGAAGGATAGAAATCAGGTTGATAAAAAACGAGAGCGTAATAATTGTAAAAATCCGCATTGTATAGCTGATTTTGAAATCTTCCCTAAGTTATCGAACGGAGGCGGGAATTCACCAATTATCGCTGATAAAGTATCCGCCAATAATGGAACTAATGGTAGTTCCCAAAACTGAAATAAATCCGGAGATGGGTTGCTTTGCGATGTTTATAGATAGTGAAGGCAATAAGTTGGGAATTCATTCCATGACATAAGTGCACTACGAAAAATCACCTCCCGATATTGTTTTGCTTAGGTATAAACAATACTCCAATGCGGGATTTAACGAAATACTAAACCTGTTTTAGGTACGATCGTACTTGTTTTGAAGTAATTTTAGTATTATCTTAAATACAATGCAGCAAATACAGGTAAATTCTGAAATCGGAAAATTAAGACGCCTTCTTGTTCATACACCAGATAGTGGTTTGGGCAAAGTGGTTCCCTCAAAGGCACAGGATTGGTTGTTTGAGGATATTGTACACCTGGATACCATTCGCAGGAATGAGTACGATTATTACACGAAACTATTGCTGTATTTTCTGGATCCTTCAAAAATAAAAGGGAAGCTGGCGAACATCGACCATCCCGAAAACAATCGACGTTTTTATAAACCCGAAAACGAAGATTTTTTTGCTTCGCAGCAGGTGGTAGAAATACAAATGTTACTGGCTGAAATACTCGGAGACAACGCCATTAAAGAAAAATTGACAGCCTCTGTATGCGCTGTGGAAAACTGCTCTTATTATCTCCAGAGAAAACTAATCGCATTGGACGCGCAAACACTGGCAAAGGTATTCATCACAGGTACGCTGCCTGATAAAACGATGTTATTCCCGCCCATTCCCAACCTGATTTTTACGAGAGATATCGGTATCGTTATCAAAAACCACATATTGCTGAACAAACCGGCTAGAAAAGCCCGTCTTCGGGAAGCCCTGTTAACCCAATACATATTCTTCAACCACAAGGTTTTTGAGGGAGTACAGCACAATATTATAGAGTTAGCTGATACGCATCAACATTTTTTGATGCCCAAAGATGGGGATGAGCAAAAAGTAACTTTGGAAGGTGGCGACGTGATGGTGGTGAGTAATGATCATCTGTTGATCGGCATTAGCGAAAGAACCAGTACAGAGGCAGCACACCAGGTGGTGAATTTGATGTTTGACAGGTCGCTGATGGAAAAGGTGAGTGTGGTTAAAATTCCCAAGAAGCGGGATTTTATGCACATTGATACTGTATTTACACAGGTAAAGCGAAATGTCTGGGTTTTGCTGGGCGCATTTTCCAGGCGTGCTATCCGGCGTGAAAACGCAGATACAGTACAACGGATTTTGAACGGCAAAAAAAAAGAAGATAACCTGCAGGTAATCCAGTTCCACAAAAAAAATATTGATAGCCCTGTATACATGGATAACCTGGAAGACTTGTTGCAGGATATCAGCGTCAATGATTTGCATGCATCTGAGAAGACAAGGTTTATATACTCCGGCAATAACCGCTTCCCATACGATGCCCGTGAGCAGTGGACAGATTCCTGCAACCTGCTGGCGCTGCAGGAGGGTGTAGTATTAGGATATGATAGAAATGATAAGACAGTTGAAGCGTTTAAAAACAAAGGATTTGCGGTTGCCAATGTAAAAGATATTATCCTCCAATTGGAAAATGGCACTGTATCTCCCGATACAATGACCGATACACTTATACTGATGCCTTCTGCAGAGTTATCCCGAGCAAGAGGTGGCTTTCATTGCATGAGCATGCCGCTGTTGCGGGACGATTTTTAGTCATAACAGTTAGATACGGATTACATCGTTGATATATCTTAACAAAAACACGTTGAAGGCTGGTCGTTTCTTTAGGTCGGTCTATATTGTTTTTATGGGTTTTTATTTGAAAAAGGCGGTTTTTAAGCTAAAAACAGTAAAATTACGGTCTTGAAGAAACCTCTTTCTTGTTGACTTTATTCAATTAAAATGAGGCCGAAAAGAAAAACCCCATCATCTGGAAATGCGGAACTATAGTGCTTTTACGATACATTGTCCGATAACATATCTCAACTAACCTGCTTTTATTAATTGAAAACTCCTAGTTCAGGTAAATACTACTGCTGTTGTATAATTTATTTTTTCATATGCCGCAAAAATAGGGATACGTAGTTTTCCGATAGCGGAAACGTAGACCTCAATTCCAACAAGGATCTTAGCTGTTTTTTTTTATTAAAATCATTAGTTTCTTTGTGTCAGATCAGATGTCAAAAACTATGAGAAGCCGTCCGATGAAAACCGTTTCTTAAATCCAAAAAGCAAATCCAAAAATCCTAAAAAAACAGCCAGATCCTTTGAAAACCGAATCCAGTAATACTATGAGACCCATGAATCCAATGGTACTATGAAAACGACGAATCCAATAGCTTAAAGAAAACCAGTAAATCGTCCTTTGAAACAACCTTAAAATCCAAATCCTGAGAAAATCAATTGTAATGTTATTCCGTCCAAAAAACATTACTTGCAACAGAAAATGAAGCCGGGCCGACGTCCTTTATAACCCCGAAAAAATTATTCATTTTCTGTTGCTTTTTTTATGCCTTCTCTTTACCGCTCCAAATCAAATGTCCGCAGACTATCTTTGTCGCAATAAATGCAATAATGAAACGGGATACTTTTATTTTTGATATGGATGGGCTATTGATAGATTCCGAACCTCTATGGGAACAAGCCGGATGTGAGGTATTGAAAGAGCACGGTGTAGAACTTACTGTTGAACAATATCATAGTTCTACCGGATTAAGAACAGAGGAGTGGATCAACCACTGGTTCAATCATTTTAATATTTCTCTTACTTATGCTGAGGCTGCTACGGTTGATATCATAAACCGGGCGACCCACAAAATAAAAAAAAATGGCACGGCCATGCCCGGTGTATATAAAACGCTGCAGTTATTACAATCCAAGGGGTTTACATTGGCTGTTGCTACATCTTCTCCTATGAGTCTTGTGCATGTGGTAGTTGATAAACTAAATATCGGCCCTTATTTTTCAACGCTTACCTCTGCGGAGGGCTTGCCTTATGGCAAGCCGCATCCAGCGGTTTATTTAAATTGTGCGAATGCCTTGGGCAAACAACCAGCCAGTTGTGTCTGTTTTGAAGATTCGTTCAATGGAATGATCGCTGTGAAAGCAGCGCTTATGAAGTGTGTTGTGGTGCCGGCCCCTGCTTTTCAGGGACAGCTCCGGTGGAATGCTGCGGACCTCCAACTTACCAGTTTGCTTGAATTTGATGAAGAGGCGCTGGAAAAGTTATAAATTAAAATCGTTGACAATGAGAAGTAAGCTTGTTAATATATTGTATGTCTGTTGTTTATAGCATTTAAAATGAGTATTCCACAGGCAGAGTAAAGGCTAAACAATCCACATTTTTCCTCCGGATTTTCTGCTAAAAAGTATTACCTTTGCACTCCCAATTTAAAACCATTGGGTGTATATTATGTCAGAAAATCAAATTGTTAACTCAAACGCTGATGCACAGGAGACTGCTTCTACAGCAGCTACAGCGGCAACAAATGTACCCGTGCAACAGGTTCCGGCTGAACCGGAAACTGCTCATGATGACTTCGATTGGAGCATCGACAAGAGAAATGTATCCAGCTACAGCGAAGCAGAAAAAGAGAAGTACAGCCAGGTGTATGAGGGTACATTCAAAACCATTTCCGATAATGAAATGGTAGAAGGGATTGTAGTAGGTTTAACTAAAACTGATGTTGTTATTAATATTGGTTTTAAAAGTGATGGATTGGTATCCGCCAACGAATTTCGTGATATCCCCGGACTGAAAGTTGGGGATGTGGTAGAAGTAATGGTGGTAGAAAAAGAAGACAGGGAAGGTCACCTGCACCTCAGCCGTAGACAAGCACGTATCACACGGGCTTGGGAACGCATTGTTGAAATACACAAAACAGGTGAAGTGGTTACCGGTACTGTTACCAGTAAAACCAAAGGTGGCTTGATTGTAGATGTATTTGGAATGGAAACCTTCCTTCCAGGGTCTCAAATTGATGTGAAGCCGGTAACAGACTACGATCAGTTTGTTGGAAAAACAATGGAATTCAAGGTGGTGAAGATCAACGAAGCCATTAAGAATGCTGTGGTATCTCATAAAGCACTTATTGAAAGCGATATCGAAGCACAACGTGCCGAAATTATCAGCAAGCTGGAAAAAGGGCAGGTATTGGAAGGTACCATCAAGAACATTACAGACTTTGGAGCTTTCTTGGATCTGGGTGGACTGGATGGTTTATTATACATCACCGATATCAGTTGGGGACGTATCAACCATCCAAGCGAAGTGCTTAAGATGGAGCAGAAACTGAATGTGGTTGTATTAGACTTTGATGATGATAAAAAAAGAATCAGCTTAGGTCTGAAACAATTGACGCCACATCCTTGGGATACATTGCCTGAAACCATTGATGAAACAAAAGTGGTAAAAGGTAAAGTCGTTAATATTGAAGATTATGGCGCATTCCTGGAAATATTGCCAGGCGTAGAAGGATTGGTACACGTAAGTGAAATTACCTGGGCTAATACACCTATCAATGCTAAAGAATTCTTCAAATTAGGTGATGAGCATGAGGCTAAGATTGTAACGCTGGACAAAGACTCTCGCAAGATGAGTTTGTCTATTAAACAACTCTCTCCTGATCCCTGGAATGAAATTGAAAACAAATTCCCAGTGGACAGCCGTCACAAAGGACTGGTGAAAAACATCACTCCTTATGGTGTGTTTATCGAACTGGAACCAGGTATTGGCGGTATGATTCATATCAGCGATCTGAGCTGGTTAAAACGTTTCAATCATCCAAGTGAGTATACTAAAGTAGGCAGCGATATAGATGTAATGATTCTGGGAATTGACAAAGAAAACCGCAAACTGCAATTAGGACACAAACAATTGGAAGAAGATCCCTGGAATTCTCTGCAAGAGACTTTCGGTATTGGCACCGTACACGAAGCTACTGTGATCAAAAAAGATGACAAAGGAGCTATTGTATTGTTACCTTACGGATTGGAAGGATTTGTACCTAACCGTCACCTGGCGAAAGAAGATGGTGGCAGTGTAGTGGCAGACGAAACTAACCAGTTTGTAGTAATTGAGTTCGATAGGAACGAGAAACGCATAGTATTAAGTCACGCCCGTATTTGGGAGCAAGCCAAAGCAGACGAGAAAGAAGCTGTGAACAAAGAAAGAAAAGCAGAAGCTGCTAAAACCAAGAAAGCCGTGAAAGAAATACAATCTAAGGTTGAAAAAACTACTTTAGGCGATCTTGGTGTTCTGGCTGAATTCAAGAAAAAGCTGGAAGAAGGTGAGTCGGGTGATAAAGCCGAATAAGTTTTTCGATGATAAGATTAAATCCGCTCTGACAACAGAGCGGATTTTTTTTTGCCTGTTCATTTTTTGATGGCTTTTAATCGGGTAAATGTATCCATGAGCAAAGTACCCGACTTTCCCATCTCTGTCTTAGATGAGTCCAAAAAAATATTTGGATTTAGTATATTGAGGGGAGTTATAGGACTTATGGTGGAATCTGGAAAACATGTAATGCTATTCGGACGTAAACGCCCCTTTTTCTTCCTCAGGTACTGCAGGATGCATTTCGTTTATTTTTTAGTTCTATGTTTTACGGTTGTTTTACCGACTTCAGTTTTTTCACAGGATTTTCCTTATAATTTTCAGACCTGGGGAATACGAAACGGGCTATCCTCTGATTTCTGCAATGCCATCTCTAGTGACAGCAACGGGTATATTTATGCGGGAACAAACAACGGTATTTATTCATTTAATGGCACAACATTTAAACCGCTTGTTTATGATGGCAGGGATAAAATAACGGGTGAGGGCAATGTTACTGATCTCGTTACGGATCGTTTTAACCGAATTTGGTTTGCCAGTGCAGAATATGGATTGGGACTCATCAGTGTTGGCAAAAATATTCGGGTTCAATACTTCCAACCTGATATCGATTCGTTGATTTATGGTGAACAACCGGAGGTACCGAGGCTAGCAAAGTTGTGTTTTGACGCCAATGGAGACCTATGGGTTGGATCGTTAGGACTAGGTCTATATAAATTTGATACTACTTCTAAAAAGTTTCAGCATGTGCCCGTTAAGAACCCATGGTCTCTGTACAACAACTACATTCGTTCACTCGTTCTGCATGGTCAGGATTCGCTTCTTATTGGCACGATCAACGGAATGTCGGTATTGAAGGTGTCGACCGGCAATATTTCATTTTTAAAGTTTAATTATAGCGGAAAACAGATATCTCCTACTATACGGCGGGCAACTTCATGGAACGAGGATACATTGATATTGGCAACAGACCGGGGCACTTATTTGTTGCAACCTTCTACCGGGAAATTGATTGACATACGAAGTGACCAAATTGATTTCTCTAAGATAGATGGTAACGACATATTCCGGCTGAATGAAGATGAATGGTGGATTGCAACAGAAAGCGATGGTGTGCTGTTTTTTAGAGTGGCAAATGGAAAAGTTTACCATTCGTGGCAGCTGAGTGTTTTTGATAAAGGCATTCCCAAAGGGTTTGTCAGTCGTTTTTATAAAGATGCGAAGGGAAAATTATGGATTGCTCATCAAAACGGGATTAGTCTTTTTCAGACGGCGGAGCTTCGTTTTAATAGCTATTCCTTTTTTGAAAGTGATATGTATTCCGGACATATGCTTACCCAAAATGATAAATTGTTGTTTGTAAAGGGAAACAGAATCACCCAGTTAGACCCCAATAGTAATGTCGTAACATCGAGAGATATTTCGGGAATGCTTAAGAGAAACACCGTCCCCAATTGTGTGATAGAAGATGGAGATAATTATGTTGTTTTTATTAAGGATTCTGTCTTTTTTATCAATAAAGCGAGTTTCGATGTCAAAGCACTTGCATTGGGTAAACAGGGCATGGAACCTGGTATGTTTGGGCATTTTATGGTAATGAAATGTATTCCCGATACCCTGTACGGGCGAAAACAATATGTATTATGGGCTTTCAGTTCAATAGGGGCAGTGTTGCTGACCTGTGACCCTACAACAGGGAAACTAGACTATTTTTTGAAAACGTATTTTACAAATCCTTTCGAACACAATTATTCGAATCTTATAAAAGAATCCTCCGGTAAGTATTGGATAGGTACGCGCAATAACGGCATTTTTTTTGTTGATGTCAATTCTTCCGGCAACAATCGAAGGTTAAGTGCAGGCACAAACAAATGTCTTCCCTCCAATCACGTAAATGATATTTTATTAGATGAAGAGGGCAATCTATGGGTGCTGGTTTTTTTAAACGGATTGATCCGGTTGAATACTGCTGAACCGGAAAATGATTATTCGGTATATGGTGTGGAGCAGGGGCTTACCGATAACAGGGTGTATCGTTTTATCAGGGATAGCAACAAGAATTTTTGGATAACGTCCAATGCGGGGCTTTTCTGTTTTGATTTTAAAGACAATTATTTTTTGAGGTATAGTGCGTTCAACGGCTTAGGCAATGTACGGTTCCATATCAACGAAATTTATCTTGTAAAAACCTCGAATGACTATATTGCCATCAGTGATAGATATAATGAGTTGTTATGGTTTAAAGCATTGCTTCCGCAACCGTCATCTGCTCTACTTGTATTGAGAAACATGGTCGTAAATGACAAACCCATTGTATCTAAAGAAGGAGAGCCTCTTTCTTTTCAACCGGAAGAAAATTCTTTTTCATTTGAGTTTGACGTCATAGATTACGAAAAAACAAGGGAGTTTAAAATATGGTATAAGCTTGAGAACTACGATGCCGAATGGCAAAACGGAGAACTGCAAAATACGTTCCGTTATCGGCAACTAACCGGTGGTGACTATACTTTTAGAACAAAGTTGGGATATTTAAACGACACATTTTCTGAGGAACAAATTATTAACTTCTCCATTAAGACGATTTGGTATAAAACCTGGTGGTTTATTTTCCTGGCTGGGGTAGTAGCGATTGGCATCGGGTACCTGTTGGTTCGTAGTTATCTAAAAAGGAAGCTGTACCTGCAAAAAAAGGAGCTGGAATTAAAAAATGCGGTGGCTTTGGAGAGAGCAAGAATTTCTACAGAATTACATGACGATCTTGGAAGCGGGCTATCTACTATCAGAATATTGAGTCAGTCTTTACATGAAGGTACCAATGGCAATTTGAGTAAAGGCTCCAACCTGGAAAAAATATCCAGCCACTCTCATGAACTTATCAAAAAAATGAGAGAAATAGTATGGGCATTAAATCATGAGAACGACACACTGGACCAGCTCATAAGTTACATACGCTTGCAATCGGCCACTCTGCTCGATAGTGCAGCTATTGAGTATAAGTACGACGTACCTGATTTTATTCCTGAAATAAAAGTGACCGGCGGCAACAGACGCCATATACAACTATTGGCAAAAGAGGCCGTTCATAATATTATTAAACATTCAGAAGCTACCGAGGTATTGTTTGTTGTAGCGATTGCTGAAGAATTGACTATTTCTATTCAGGACAATGGAAAAGGGATCCCCGAAGAGGGGATTGTAAAGGCTGCCGGTAATGGTTTGAAAAACATGCAAAAACATGCTGAAGGCATACGGGGCAGGGTTATCATAGAAAATGTTATTGGAGTTAAGATGACACTCAATGTCCCAATATCAGGGTTATCACACGAAAGTGTTATATAAATGATTGTCGATAGCCACTAATTTTGTCAGAATGATCAAGATATTGATTGTAGAAGATACTCCGGATTATCTGCGCGGCCTTCAACAGTTATTTGAACGCAGCCAGGGTTTCGTATGTGAAGCAGCATACAGTAACGCAGAAGAGTGCATGGAAGATAACGCTTTTAGTTTTGTTGACATTGCTATAGTGGATATACAATTGCCGGGAGTAAATGGTATTTCATTGGTCAGATGGCTTACGGAAAAGAATCCACATTTACTTTGTATGATGTGTACTGCCTATGAGGAAGACGAAAAGGTATTTATGGCACTTGAAGCCGGAGCGCATGGATATATTCTTAAAAGTGCTACCACATCAGAAATCATAGAGGCTGTTAATGACTTAAAAAACGGTGGCAGCCCCATGAGCAACCAGGTGGCTCGAAAGGTCGTTCAATCATTTAAGAAAAAGACTTCGATGCAGGCACAGGTTACTCCCAGGGAAAACGAAGTACTTCTGTTACTCTCCAGGGGGTTATTGTATAAAGAGATTGCGCAGCAGTTAAACCTAAGCAGCGAAACCGTTCGTCGGCATTGTTTTAATATTTATGGAAAACTGCACGTGAATAACAAAACAGAAGCAATCAACAAGTATTTTGGAAAGTAACTAGCACCAATTATTTTCATCCGTCATAACTGATATTTTCTTACAACAGGATTCCACTCAGGAATACATATGCCAGTGAGAAATAGATGATAAGTCCCGTAACATCAACAAGGGTAGCTACAAACGGAGCCGAGGATGTTGCAGGATCTGCCCCCAGTTTCTTCAGCAATAGTGGTAACATAGAACCGCTCAGCGTTCCCCATAATACCACTCCAATTAAGGAAAATCCTACCGTTAATGCTATAAAAAAAGAGTGTTCTCCATATACTTCGGGAAAAAACTGTGACCATACTTCTATTCTCACAAAACCAATAATACCTAAAACGGTGCCCAGCATGAGTCCGGATAAAATTTCTCTTTTTAGTACCCGCCACCAGTCTTCTACATATACCTCACCCATTGCCATTGCCTGTATGATTAAAGTAGAAGCCTGAGATCCACTGTTGCCACCGCTGGAAATGATCAACGGTACAAATAACGCCAGGATCAATGCTTTGGCTAATTCATCCTCGAAATAACCCATAGCCGTTGCCGTTAGCATTTCACCCAGGAATAAAATAATGAGCCAACCAACTCTTTTCCGGAAAAGTTTCAACAGGGGCATCTCTAGGTAAGGCTCATCTAATGCTTCGGTACCGCCAATACGCTGCATATTTTCAGTAAACTCTTCGTTCGCCACCCACAATACATCATCAATGGTCACGATACCGAGCATAAGATTGTTATCATCCACCACGGGCAATGCCACCCGGTTATTCATTTTAAAGATGTTATTCGCTTCTTCCTGTGTATCGTTTGCATTCAGCGAAATATAACGTCTGTCTATGTTTTCTGAAACCAATTTATCGGGAGAGGAGAGAATAACATCTTTGATCTTGAGATCATCAATGAACTCTCCCTGCGCACTGATGACATATACTACATCAATGGTCTCCATATATCTTCCTTCCTTTCTTACTTCATCCAGCACTTCGCCCATGGTCCAATCTTCCCGCACAGCTATATAGTCTGGTATCATCAACCGCCCAACAGATCCTTCAGGATATCCTAATAAGGCCAGTGTTACTTTTCGTTCTTCAGGGTCCAGCATTTTTATCAACTCCCTCACCACGCCTGGGGGAAGCTCTTCAAGAAATGCTGTCCGGTCATCCGCAGGTAGTTCATTTAGCAACTCCGCCGTTTTGATAGGGGGTAGTGACTGTATAATACGTCTCTGTTCCGGAACATCCAGTATTTTAAAAGTGCTGACAGCACGATGAGGCGACAAAATAGATATAATCTGAGTTTCGTACTCTTCATTGTCACTTACCAACTGGGCAACGTCACTAATATTCTGATTATTCAAAAAATCACGCATTACGAGTTTGTCGTTAGAAGACATAGCTTCCTCAAACTGTTCTTGCAATGAAATTTCTTCCTCGTTCAAAGGCATATTCTTCTTTTAGACTTGCAAATTTAAAAATAGCTTTGGGCAATAATCGTAAGCAGCAATAAAATAATTAATATAAAACGTATGCTGGTACCAAACATTTATGTTGATGAAGTCAAAGATAAAGGAAGGGGCGTGTTTACAGCCAAAAAAATTGCTATGGATACTGTTATAGAAACAGCGCCGGTAGTAGTGATGACAGCCGACGAACGGATATTGCTGGACAAAACCCGCTTACATGATTATATTTTTAAATGGAAGGAGGATGGGTGCTGTATGGCACTTGGATATATTCCCGTATATAATCATTCCTATACAGCCAATTGCGAGTACTTTATGGATTACGATGATAATACTATGTTCATTAAAGCTGTGCGTGAAATAGAAGCAGGGGAGGAGTTGACAATCAATTACAATGGTGATTGGAACAATACGCAAAAAGTATGGTTTGATACAGTGTAGACAAGTAGAAAATTATTCGCTTCGGGCATTGATACCTGCAGCTCATCATCTGTATCTGTCATTCTCCAGTATCTCTGTAACCAATTGCCGGTAATGTCCTCCAAAAAGCAACAAATGTACCAGTAAAGGATAGAGTTGACAAATGGGAAGTCTCTCTTCCCAGCCAGCTCGCAGGGGAAAATGATAGTGATAAGAAGCGTAAAAACGATCATCAAACCCGCCAAATAATTTTGCCATGGCAATATCCATTTCGCGGCTGCCATAATAAACAGCAGGATCATAAATGGCAACATACCCGTTGGCTCCGGCAATGAAATTGCCTTTCCAGAGATCGCCATGCAATAAAGCCGGTTTTTCCGAAGGGAACAATGTAATTAACTGGTCAGATAATTTTTCGGCTTGCGTTATATGCGCCGTTTCCAACAGTCCCTTTTGTTGTGCCTTATGAACCAATCTTAGTATTCTTTCGGTAGAATAAAAATCACTCCATGAATCATTCCAGGTATTTTTCTGTGTTAACTTTCCCAGGAAGTTATCGTGCTCCATCCCAAACCGATCAGCAGTATTGTAGTGAAGTCGCGCCATTCCCTCCCCAAAGTTCTCCCAAAAATCCTCTGCAGGGTTGCCATGGTCCACGTATTCCATGATCAGAAAAATCTGTTGATGAAATTTTCCGTCAAACAGGGGTCTGGGAACTTTCAGTGCACCGGTATCTGCCAGGTGAATCAGTCCTCGTGCTTCCTTTTCAAACATGTCCAGTCCAAATATGGCGGCGTTTACTTTTATAAGAAAGCGTCCCTTGGTAGTATCCAGCATAAACGCCTGACTGATATCACCACCATGAACAGTTTTATGATGCTGGATTTGCGTATCGCTGTTAAAAAAAGAGGTAAACCGTTGCTCAAGGTGGTTGATAAACAAAGGATGTAGCATATGCGGGGCAATAATTGAGTTGTAAAGATACCCTTTGCAGCAGCATTTAACAACAGGAATCTTGTTGTGGTTTGCGATTTTCACAACGGTTATACCAGCTTTACTACGGGGCAATGGAGAGGTTCAGGAAGATAATTTACAGGCATACAATTAAAACAAAAAGCCACAACAATGTGGCTTTTTCACTAGAATATTTAAAGGCTTATCCCTGCAAAGCATTTTTTGCGTATTCAAAACATCTGTTTACTTCTTTCACCGCATTAGATCCCTCTGGTATTTTATATTCCAATTCTATGGAAGCAGGGATATTGTATTTATTTGTTTTCAGTAAATTCAGGATTTCTTTAATTGGCGTATTACCCTCTCCCCAGGGCAGGTTGGCGGCACCGTTATCTTTTGTTTGCCTGTCTTTCATATGAAAGGACGTAATTCTCTTGTGATTTGCCACGATGAAAGCCAGTAACGATTCTTTGGTATTATTGCCGCCTGCAGCAATATAATGTCCGCAATCCAGGTTGATAGAGTTATAGGGAGATTGACTTAATGCTGTCAACCATGCCTGATCGTTACCCTGTGTATGATTGTGATAGCCTACGTACATCTTATTTTTAGCTGCCAGGTCTCCCAATCGTTGAGAATGTGCCGGATCTTTAGGAATTTCAACAGTAACAGAATTAGCCCCCAACACTTTGGCCACCCGCATAGCATATTCGATTTCGGCATCGGTATTCTGCGAACCTAATGCATCTGGTTTGAAGGCATAAATGCTGACACCTGCTTTCTGAAACATTTTTTTGATCTCCTTAAATTTCTTCATACCAACTGTTGCCCGCCACGCAGCCACTTCATTTTTGTCAGCTGGTTTACCCGCATATATTTCTACAGAGTCGCCCATCAGTTCCACTGCGCTAATGCCGCTGTCAACAATATGTTGTAATAATTGTTCTATAGTATGCGGCATACTTCTGTAGGAATAGGTAATGGTGCCTATCTGAACACCGGCAATTTTTGAGTTTGGCTTTTGCGCCCATTGTACCTTACCAAATGCGGAACTTCCCAGCAAGATAGCACCGGAAGCCATCAGGCTCTTACCTAAAAATGTACGGCGGGAACAGGAATTTTGCATAGCAGAATCGAAAGACATATGATTGAATATTTAATAGATTAATCAATATAATACTATTCCGGTAATTAAAACTGAATAGCTTCTGGTAGGATAAAGAAAAATAAAATGTAAAAATACCCATCAGGCGGGACTTCTTTTGGATATTCTAGCGATACCTTTGTTTTTTGACGGCTAATAAAGCTATCAGATTAATTGTTAAATTCGGCATTCTTAGTATCTACATGAAAGTAATTATACCGGTAGCGGGTGCCGGCACAAAGTTGCGCCCCCATACATATACACAACCAAAAGCGTTAATTCCCCTGGCAGGTAAAACAGTGTTGAGTATCATTATCGATCAACTGGTGGAAGCAGGAGTACAGGAATATGTTTTTGTGGTCGGATACCTGGGAGATAAGATTCAGGATTATGTTAAAAAACACTATGGTCATCTGCAATGCCATTTTGTGCAGCAAAATCAAAGGCTGGGCTTAGGGCATGCTATATATCTTACCCAGTCTGTTGTGGGGGACGATGATGTATTAATTGTTTTGGGAGATACTATATGTGAGTATAATGTAAAAGAATTATTGGAGAGTGAGCATTCGGCATTGGGTGTAAAAAAGGTAGACGACCCACGGAATTTCGGTGTGGCAGAAATAAATGAAGAAGGCGTTATTTCCAAGGTAATAGAAAAGCCTCAAATACTGAAATCGAACCTGGCATTGGTGGGCGTTTATAAGATCAACGATACCGAATTTCTGTTTTCATGCCTCGAAAAAATAATGAGTGAATCCAAACCGGAAAAGGAATACAGTCTCACCGACGCACTTGAGTGTATGATACAAAACGGTGTTGTTTTCAGATCTTTTAAAGTCCAAAGCTGGTTTGATGTGGGGAGAAGTGATACACTTCTTGAAACAAACGCCACCCTCATGAAGAAGCAGGGTAGTAAAATATCGCAGGAGCATAATTTTGACAATGTAATAATTGTTCCGCCGGTGAGTATTGGTAAGGGTTGTCATATTACCAATTCTATTATCGGTCCTAATGTAGCCATAGGAGAGCAGGCTAATATTACATATTCCATTGTTAGAAATTCTATCATCGGAGATTTTGCCACTTTGTACGATGTTGTGTTGCACCATTCGCTTATTGGCAGCGATACAGAAATTAAAGGAGAAACCCGCTCTCTGAATATTGGAGACAACACCCAGATCGATCTGGGATAAACAAACTATCGTCAATGAGCTTTTCTAATCGTGTCACGCAGCTCTTAAACATTCGGTATCCTATTATCCAGGCCGGAATGATTTGGGCGAGTGGCTGGCGGTTGGCAGCGGCCGTGAGTAATGCCGGTGGACTGGGGGTAATAGGCGCAGGCAGTATGTATCCGGATGTATTGCGGGATCATATCCGGCAGTGTCAGCAGGCTGTTGGGGGAAATCCATTTGGCGTAAACATTCCATTATTGTACCCGCAGATAAACGAGCATATCCGCATTGTTATAGAAGAAAAAGTGCCGGTGGTATTTACTTCGGCCGGTAATCCCACCACCTGGACGACAACTCTAAAGTACGCAGGTATTAAAGTAATACATGTGGTGAGCAGTAGCCGTTTTGCGCAGAAAGCGGCAGCGGCTGGCTGTGATGCTGTGGTGGCGGAAGGGTTTGAAGCGGGTGGACATAACGGGCGGGAAGAAACAACAACAATGGTGCTTATACCCGCCGTAACAGCGGCTGTGCCAATACCCGTAATCGCTGCAGGTGGCATTGCTACCGGGCGTCAAATGATGGCATCAATGGTTTTGGGCGCAGAAGGCGTACAGGTTGGCAGCCGTTTTGTGGCAAGCCTGGAAGCCTCTTCTCATCCTGCCTTTAAGCAGAAGATTATAGAAGCGGGAGAGGGGGACACGATGCTGGCTTTGAAGAAAGTCGTGCCTGTCCGGTTGTTGAAGAACCTGTTTTACGAAATGGTAAAGACAGCAGAATTGAACGGCGCAACCGCAGAACAATTAATTGAATTGTTGGGCAGAAGCAGGGCTAAAAAAGGGATGTTTGAAGGAAACCTGGAGGAAGGAGAACTGGAGATTGGACAGGTGGCAGCTAATATTCAAGACATTCTGCCGGCAGCAGATATAGTGAGAAATATATGGAATGAATTTGAAACGCTTTTAGGTGATCCACTGGACAATAGATTATAAATGAAAGAGGCGGTTAAAAAACCGCCTCTTTCATTTATAATCAAAAGATTCTATACTTATTTTCTGGAATTCTGTCTGCGTTTGCTCCAGTTATTT
The DNA here is from genome assembly GCA_964604365.1 of uncultured Terrimonas sp. Taxonomy (GTDB): domain Bacteria; phylum Bacteroidota; class Bacteroidia; order Chitinophagales; family Chitinophagaceae; genus Agriterribacter. The sequence continues at coordinate 72,914 of CAZRYS010000014.1, read as the reverse complement.
CCTGGCTTAAAGCCATTGCCTTCCTGGCTACCTACGCGGTCCATAGCACAACGGAAACCTACAGTGCTGCTGCCCTGGTTTTCATCAAGAAAACGACGGGTTCCGGGACTTAACCAGTAAGGAAAATCGTTCCAGCTTCCACCTTTGATAACCCTTGCATGATCACTGATAAGGGTCGTTTTACCATACCCATAAGTAACATTAGAGATAGAGTCACCGTCAAGGTGGTTGATCACATTCCCTCTTTGGTAGTTGTGGCGATTTTTCACTTCTTCATCTGTTACAAATACCTTCACCACTCTACCCAGGCTATCACGCTCGTATTCGTTGTTTTCGTTTTTCTTATATTTTTCAAACTTGTTACCACGGTAAGGGTTGAAGTCTTCATTATCCAGATTCGATAATGGACGGTACACATCAGCTACCCACTCGTTAACATTGCCTGACATATTGTATACACCAAAGCCGTTAGGATAGAAAGCATCTACCGGACCAGGTATAGAAGCATTATCATTTAAACCGCCTGCAACACCCATCATATCTCCACTTCCTCTTTTAAAGTTAGCGAGGAATTTACCTTGCCAGCTACCATGCCGTGCGTCGCGAAGACCGTTTACATTTTGACTCCATGAGTAAACCTGTTTTTCACGGATCAACTCTTCTCCGGCGCCATTCGATTTCTTCTTTGGCTTCGGGTTTTGATTGATATAGCCATAAGCTGCATATTCCCACTCGGCTTCTGTTGGCAGCCTGTAGTTAGGCAACATTAAGCCATCTTCAAAAGTTACTTTTGTTCTGGGACGACCATTGGCGTCCATCAGAGGATTCTTCTTCGGTTTGCCGGGCTGTGGTTCATATAAACCTTTCAGGTATGACTGTGTATTGAAGTTTTCCTGTCCCTGACCCTGGATAGATTTCAATTGGTTAGGGTTGATATATCCCCTTTCTACCAATACTCGCTCATTCACCCTGTCGCTTCTCCAAAGGCAGAAATCTTGTGCTTGTTTCCAGCTTACACCCACTACAGGGTAGTAGTTGTAAGAAGGGTGACGAAGGTAATAGTCAACAAGCGGCTCGTTGTAAGCGAGTTCCTCTCTCCAAACCAAAGTATCGGGTTTGGCGGCTTCTATCACATTGGCATATTGCGGATCATCAAAAGCTGCTTCCAGCCAGTGAAGATACTCGCGGTAGTGAACATTGGCTACCTCAGTTTTGTCGATATAAAAGGATGACACTGTAACACGGCGTGGAATATTGTTCCAATCAGCCATTACGTCTTCTTCCGTGGCGCCCATAGTGAAGGTTCCACCCTGAACAAACACCAATCCAGGACCGGTGCCTTGTTCTTTTTCTTTGGATACGTTGAAACCACCCATGTTTTTATCATTGTAGTTCCATCCGGTAATTTGCGATTTTTCTTTCTTGTTTTTACCGAACAGTCCATTTTTACATGAACCGAACAACAATGGTGCTGCGGATAACAACAGGATAGTTTTCAGATTAAGTAGTCTTTGCATTTTTGCTGGATTTGTGCTTAAAAGATAACGGGTATCAATCGTCAATATTGCATTTTTTTAGCTTTCTTAAAACCAAATCATGAGTATTGACATTTGTTAATAGACCCTGCAATATAAATTACTTTAATAAAACAAGTGTAATACACCCGCCGTTTTTATGTTTACTAAATGCTAAACTTTCAAAATCACCTATAATTTCACCTGCAACAATATTTTTTTTTTTAACCCGTTTAGAAATAATGTTTTAACGGAATTGTTGTGAAACAGCGACAGGCGACAATTTGTGGATATTTATAGAAAATAATTCCTTAAAAATGAAACGACTGTGTTATTTTGCAGTCCCATTCACTCATATTAAATATAAACGGAATATTGAACTTTATTTCTACTTCAATTATTCATTGTCAATCAAATCACATTTCTGATGAAACACTCATTTAAGAGATATTGTTTTTCCGCTTTACTGGTAATGGGGCTAACCGCAGAAGTTTGTGCGCAAGCAGATAGAATCAATGTTGTTACAACAGCCGTTCCTTTTTTACGCATTTCGCCAGACGCCAGAGCAGGTGGTATGGGAGATATGGGTTTGGCTACCTCTGCTGATGTAAGTTCGCAATACTATAACGTTGCAAAGTATCCTTTTGCCAAAGCGCCTTATGGCATTGGGCTTAATTATACTCCCTGGTTAAAAGATCTCGGCTTAAATGATGTATACCTGGCCTCAATGTCGGGCTACTATAAATTAGACGAATTGCAGGCTATATCCGCATCCTTGCGGTATTTCAGCCTGGGAAATATCCAGTTTACAGATGCTTTGGGTAACGACCTTAATACATTTCGTCCTCGGGAAATGGGGATGGATCTGGGATATTCCCGGAAATTGTCTGATAAGTTGTCACTGGGAGTGGCTTTGCGGTATATCCACTCTAACCTGGCAGGTGGAGCTTCTACCAGTGGTGGAGCCTACAAACCCGGTACAGCCGTGTCTGGTGACTTAGGGGTGTACTACAATACAGCCAACGAGGAAGGGCAGGGATGGCAGATAGGTGCGGCTTTCAGTAATTTAGGTACTAAAATCGGCTATACGGCGGATGCCAGTCAACGAAACTATATTCCGGCTAATTTGGGATTGGGAGTAGGGCATACATGGGTAACCAACGAGATACACAAGGTTTCTTTGATGGCCGAGTTCAATAAACTTTTGGTACCTGCTCCGCCAAGCAGAAGTGGTGACGATTCTAAAGACTCTCTTGCCTTTGTTGAATACAATAGCGGAGGCGTGGTAAACGGTTGGTTGAAGGCATTTGGCAACGACGCTTTGGCATATTCTGCCGGTGTAGAATACACGTACAACGATCAGTTTTCTTTAAGAGCAGGATATTATGGAGATTCGCGGTCTATGGGTAAAAGAAGTTTCTTTACAATGGGGGTTGGTATTAACTACAACGTTTTTGGTATCAATTTATCTTACCTGATGCCTTCCGGTAGCGGTGTAAACAGGAACCCATTGTCCAACACGCTTCGTTTTAGCCTGTTGTTCAATTTGGGCGCCGACAGTGAATAGGCACCTTACTAAGGTCAAAAGTTACTCGATTATAATAACCCAACAGCTTGCTGTTGGGTTTTGTTTTATATTGCGGCAAAAAACATGTCGTATAGAATTGGCTCGGGTATAGATTTTCATCAATTGGTAGAAGGAAGAAAACTATGGATTGGCGGAGTAGAAATCCCTCACTACAAAGGTTCTTTGGGACATAGTGATGCCGACGTGCTGTTGCACGCTATTTGTGATGCTATGCTGGGTGCTTTAGCACTGGGTGATATCGGCTTTCATTTTCCTAATACCTCCGAAGAATTTAAAGATATCGATAGCAAAGTGCTTTTGAAACGTTCTTTCGATCTGATTACTCAATCGGGATATAGTATTGTTAATATTGATTCAACGCTTTGCCTGGAGGAGCCGAAAATAAAACCCTATGTACAGGTTATGCGTCACACGATTGCCGATATTTTGCAACTAACTATAACGGATGTCTCAATAAAAGCGACTACTACCGAAACGATGGGGTTCGCCGGAAGAGAAGAAGGTCTGGTGGCCTATGCAACAGTATTGTTGAAGAAGATATGAGGGTAAAAAGCTTACTTTTGCAGAATGTTTGATATAAGCATCAAGGTAATCAACAAATCGGCCTTCCCCCTGCCTCAGTATGCCACGGATGGTGCATCTGGTATGGACGTAAGGGCTAATATAGCAGAGCCGTTGTCGCTGGAGTCTTTGCAGCGTGCTCTGGTTCCTACAGGGTTATTTATGGAAATTCCGGCTGGTTATGAAGTGCAGGTGCGACCTCGCAGTGGTCTCGCTGTAAAGCAGGGAATTACCTGCCTGAATACACCCGGTACTATTGATGCAGATTACAGGGGGGAAGTGAAAGTAATTCTGATCAATTTATCGGGGGAAAAACAGACCATTCAACCGGGGGAAAGAATAGCGCAATTGGTGGTACAAAAAGTAGAAAAAGCCAGTTGGGAGGAAGTTGATACGATTGCGGTATCAGCACGCAATGAGGGTGGATTTGGACATACTGGAAAAAATTAATCACATGCTGTTTAGGTTATTGTCTGCTTTTATCATAATCTCTTTTTTGTTTAGTTGCCGTGGTTCTAAAAAGCTGCAGTCGTCGGTAACGAATAAGGATTCCGTTATTACACTTCTGGTAAATCCCATGGAATCAGATTCATTAAATTTGGTCCGCCAGGCCTTTCAGAAAATAGAAGCCAATGCAATCCGTTTCAATACTTTTTCCGGAAAAATAAAGGTTGATTACAAGGACAGTCGACAAAAGAAATATGATTTCAATGCTTTTGTCAGAATGCAGAAAGACAGTGTTATATGGGTATCGATAAGTGCCTTACTGGGTATAGAGGCGTTTCGGGTGTTGATCACGACCGATAGTGTAAAAATTATCAATCGATTGGATAACTACTACCAGTTTCATTCAACCGATTACATTCGGGAAATAACACAATTACCGGCGGATTTCTACACGCTGCAGGATATATTAATTGGTAATCCATTGTTTATTGATACCACCAACGTGCTGCTGTACAAGGAAAGTGAGAGCACCATTTCTATTTCTACCTTGGGTGAATTTTTTAAACACCTGTTGACAATACGGAAAGAGGATTTTGCCGTCACCCACAGCAAGTTGGATGACGTAGACATTGTTCGCAACAGAACAGCAGACTTCAGCTTTGAAGATTTTGTATCAACGCAGGATCGTTTGTTTTCCAATAAAAGAACAATTGTAATAACGGAGAAAAACAGAATTAATATTACCCTGGATTATAAGCAAGCAGAATTTGACAAAATCCTTAGTTTTCCCTTTAATATTCCTAAGAATTATACAAAAAAATAATTTTAACACCTCTGAGTGCAATCCTATTAGCCCGGTTTCGTTATTTTCGGGTATACGAATCCTTGTAAACTTTTTTTTCGATGCGCAAAATCTTTTTATTTCTGGCCGTTAGTCTCTTTGTTTTGACGGTGAATGTTCAGGCTCAAACCAAAGACGAACTTGAAAAACAAAGAAAAGAAATTCAGGCAGAAATTGAAGAGCTGAGGCGCTCTCAGGCTTCGGTAAAAAAAGACCACAGTCAAAGCCTTACTCAACTTAGGCGTGTACAAAGCCTGATCAAAAAAAGAGATGCCATTATTGCTACAATCAACAAGCAGGTATCTCTTATTGACAATGATATCAACAACAACAACAACGAGATAGAGCGATTGAGTCGCCAGTTGGATACTTTTAAAATACAGTATGCAAAGACGATTGAACACGCCTATAAAAACCGCAGCAGTTACGACATGCTGAATTTTATCTTTTCGTCCGCCAATTTCAATGATGCAGTTAAAAGAATAGCCTACCTGAAGTCTTATCGCGAATACAGGGGTAAACAGTTAGAGAATATCCGGAAGACGCAGGTGTTATTAACCGATAAGAATAAGGATTTGGCTAATAACAAACTGCTGAAGACGAAAACCCTGGACGAACAGGGTAAACAAATGGAGAAACTGGAGGAAGAGAAGAAAGAAAAGAATGCAGTGGTTGGTAAGCTGAAAGAAAAAGAAAATGAATTGGGGAAACAGTTGGTTACCAAAAGTAAGGTAGAAAGAAATATTAAAAATTCTATTGCTGCGATTATAAAGCGGGAAATTATGGAGGCTGAGAAGGCAGAAAAAGCACGAAGGGAGGCTGCAGCAAAAGCAGCAGCGAATAAGCCGGCGGCCAGCAAACCAACTGCAAGCAACACTGCTCCTGCTGCTACAAAAACGACTCGTACTGCCAGTGTGCTGGAAATGACGCCCGAAGTTGCCGCTGTGTCCGTTGGCTTCGAAAACAACCGTCGCAAGCTTCCCTGGCCGGTGGGTAAAGGTGAAATTACGGGTAAATTCGGTCGGGTGAAAATTGAAGGTACCAACCTGTACGAGGATAATTTTGGTGTTTATATCAGAACAGATCTGAGTGCGCCAGTGAAATCGGTTTTTGAAGGCACCGTATCGTCAGTACACAATATCGGAAATACATCTGCGGTGACCCTGCGGCATGGAAAATACCTGACCACCTATCACAACCTTTCCAATATTTCAGTTGGCAAAGGCGATGAGATAAAACTCGGACAGGTGATTGGGAAAGCTGCAGAAGACGCCGATGAAGACGGCATAGGTAAGATATACTTCATTGTAACGATGGTGGTGGGTAGCAACCCTAAATACTTAAATCCCGAGGATTGGATTAAGCCAAAATAACCGTTGGGAACAAAATATATGAAAAAAGGGTATTTCACAAATGAAATACCCTTTTTTCATACCTGATTGTAAGCCATTTATGGAAAAGATTTTAAGCAATAGGAATCCATCTTTTTCATATATTTGCCCCTCAAAATTTATACAGTGAGTGCTAAGACAAAGGATAAAGCTAAATTTCCTAAAGAGACATATCTCTATTGGTATGAATTGATGCTACTGCTGCGTCGTTTTGAGGAGAAAGCTGGTCAGTTATACGGTATGCAGAAGATAAGAGGGTTTTGTCACTTATATATTGGTCAGGAAGCAGTTGCAGCTGGCTGTATGACGGCAACAATTCCAGACGATACATTCATTACAGCATATCGCTGTCATGCATTAGGTATTGCAAAAGGAATTACTCCGAAAGCCGGAATGGCAGAGTTGTTTGGTAAAGCTACCGGCTGCTCCAAAGGCAAAGGAGGAAGCATGCACTTTTTTGGCAATAAAGAGCGTTTTTTTGGCGGACATGGTATCGTAGGTGCTCAAATAGGTACCGGTGCTGGTTTGGCCTTTGCTGAAAAGTATAAAGGAACAGAGAATGTATCATTGACTTTCTTTGGAGATGGTGCTGCTCGCCAGGGTATGTTGCACGAAACGTTTAACTTGGCTATGACCTGGAAGTTGCCTGTAGTGTTTATTTGTGAGAACAATCATTATGCAATGGGTACCTCTGTGGAGCGTACTTCCAATGTGATTGATATTTATAAATTAGCGGACGCATACGAAATGCCTGGTGATGTGGTGGATGGCATGAGCCCGGAAGCGGTGCACGAAGCCGTCGACAGAGCGGTAAAAAGAGCACGTGCGGGAGAAGGACCCACTTTGCTGGAGATTAAGACTTACCGCTATAAAGGACACTCTATGAGTGATCCGCAGAAGTACCGTACCAAAAACGAGGTGGAAGAATACAAACAAAAGGACCCGATTGACTACACGCGGGAGAAGTTGTTAAAAGACTTTAAGGTTAGCGAAGCAGATATTGAAGCCATTAATGAAAAAGTGAAAAAACAAGTTGAGGAAGCAGTACAATTTGCTGAAGAAAGTCCTTGGCCTGATGATGATGAATTGCTGAAAGACGTTTATATACAACAGGATTATCCTTTTATAACATATTAAACGCATCAGTTTTAGTACAATAAACAAGAACTTAACCAAATCAAATGAGCACAGGTAATCAGGATGCCTCAGTAAGAACCCAAAGCTTTCTAGAAAAAAATAATAAATCTATCCTTTTTGTATTAGGAGCGATTGTTCTAATTGTAGGAGGATATTTTGGATATAAATATCTGGTAAAAGGACCCGAAAATGAGAAGGCGGTAGAAGCCATAGCCCAGGCACAGCAATACTTTGCGGCCGATTCTATGCAATTGGCTTTGAATGGTGACGGTAAAAATGCCGGATTCTTAAAAGTGATCAGCAAATTCGGAGGAACACCGTCTGGAAATCTTGCAAAATTATATGCTGGTCAGGCATACCTTAGTTTGGGTGATTTTAATAATGCTATTAAGTATCTCAACGATTTTAATACTAACGGTTCTCAACAAACGCAAGCTATGGTTTATGGTTTGCTGGGAGATGCTTACTCAGAGTTGCAGAAAAATGATGAGGCTGTAGCGAACTACAAAAAAGCAAGCACCAGTTTTGAGAAAAATACGGCATTGTCTTCCGAATATCTTTTCAGGGCAGCGAGTTTATACGATGTTATGGGTAAAAACAAAGAAGCTATTGAATTATTTACCCAGTTGAAGGATAAGTACCCTAATACGGAACGTGGCTTTCTGGCTGATAAATATTTGGGGAAATCAGGCGCTCAATAACAAGCAGATATGGCGGATATTAGTAACAGTAATTTATATGATTTTAATGCGGGCACTCTTAAAAAAGGTGCCCGCATTGTTATAGTAAAAACAGAATGGAATGCTCCGGTGATTGATAAGTTGCAGGAAGGAGTAGAAGAAGTGCTAAAGCAATTTGAGGTGGAGTATCAAATTGTAACAGTGCCGGGCGCATTCGAAGTGCCCTTCGGCATTGCCGCTCATTGGCGTACACATTCCGACAACACTACCGCACCGGATGCTTATATTGCGCTTGCCTGCGTAATCCGGGGAGACACACCACACTTTGATTACGTATGCCAGGGGATTACAGACGGCATTACCAGACTGAATGTTGAGCTGGCGGTTCCGGTTATTTTTGGCGTGTTAACGGTAGATACGGACTTGCAGGCGCAGGAAAGAATTGGAGGAAAACACGGACATAAAGGAAAAGAAGCGGCAATCACAGCGTTAAAAATGATTGCGTTAAATGGCTCGTTGTGGGCTAATAAATTGTAGATCTCAAATTCGTCGATATGGCTCATTGGCTTGTCAAATCAGAACCCTTTAAATATAGTTGGGACCAGTTTGTAAAGGATAAACAGACTTTTTGGGATGGTGTCCGCAACTATGCCGCCCGTAACAACCTGAAAGCTATGAAAAAAGGAGACGAGCTTTTTTTCTATCATAGCAATGAAGGTCTCGAAATTGTGGGAATTGCTAAAGTAGCCAAAGAACACTATCCCGATCCCACGGCGGAGGGGGATACCTGGGTTGTTGTAGATCTGAAGCCCGTACGTAAGCTAAAAAAATCAGTAACACTCCAACAGGTTAAGGCAGATAAGCGCCTTTCCGATATGGCGCTCATAAGACTCGGGCGGCTTTCCGTTCAGCCTGTTACAGAGGAGGAATGGAATATAGTGCTCGAAATGGCGGGGGAGTAACTGTTATTTATTTTTTGGGGCATAACGGCAATCATTCCAAATAACACATACGTCAGTAAGGTACTTTTGTCGGTTTGAAGAATGGCAATAAATCGTTCTCCGATCGCTAATTTTATTCCACTTTGCAGCACGACGACTTACCCTCGTTGGCAGTAAGTAAGAAAAAAGGCTGGAATTTTCCAGCCTTCAAAATATTATAATCAAATTGTATTATTTTTTTGTCACAGTGTAGGTTCCTCTGTCATTAGCACTTGGAGACTCACCCCATGTGCCAGTAACGCCTTTAACATCTGCGCTCACTACACCCGAAGTAGAAAGATCTATATTTGGGTAATCCTTTGTGGAATAAGTAAACGTCAATGTTTTAGAATCGGCGACATGCTTAAATTTACCTTTAGCTTCAGTTTTGGAAGACACGCTTGCAGTATCTGCAACAGTAATACCAGGTTCTTCTACATAAATTAGAGCAGTGCTATCGGTACGAAGCAAGAAACCAAAATATCCCTGCTTATTGCCTTTAGCGACATCCACGTATTTCCCTTCCCAATAGCCTATCACATTTACAGGTTGCGGATCTGGTGGTGTTGGCTCAGGCTTTTGGTCTTTTTTACAGGCCATAAAAGTAAAGGCGGCTAGACATATCACAGATAATGTTCTCTTCATAAATAAAAGTTCTAATATTTAAAAACGTAAATTAGGTAAACAAGTCTTTTAAACGAATTACCAACAATTTTAGTGCGAAGGTAAGCCGTATTTTTATTGAATTTATAAATAATTTATATTTAACATATGGTTAAATGCGCCCCAAAAATCTATGACCATGGTGTTGACCAATGTTATAGGTATGTAGGATAATCATATTTGTACGGGTTTTACCACATTCCGCTTAACAGCACCTGAATAATATTGGCAGACTCCTGTCGTAAAACAATCGATCTGTTTAGGGTCAGTCGCTCAAAGATTTCTTTTGTGCAATGTCGAATCGTTAGTAGGGTTAATGCTTTTTCTACCTGCACATCAAAAATAGCCGAGGCGGATTGCGCCAATGTATCTGTCCGGTCGCCGCTATCATCCACACTTACCATGATACATACGGCTCCCGTTTGGATGAGGTTGGCTCTTTCTTTGTTTTCTTTTAATAATTGATACAAGCCAGTCATTTCCTTTTCCCCTACAAAGGAGAAATCAGGTGTCTGCAGATGAAGTAAAGCCTGTTCGCTTTTGACCACTATGATGGGCGGCAATAGCTTGTCGCTTATATGGTGAATAGTCGTTCCAGGAAGTGTGGGGTCAAAAAAGCATTTTACAAATAATGGAATATTGTTGTTTCTTAGTGGCTTAATTGTTTTTGGGTGAATTACCTGGGCACCATAATATGCCATTTCAATCACTTCCTCATAGCTCAGCTTTTCTATAAGCTTTGCGTCTGGAAACAATTTAGGGTCTGCGCTCATCACACCTGCTACATCTTTCCAAATGGTTACATTTTCTGCTTTTAGTAAGGAAGCCATAATGGCGGCAGTAAAATCGCTGCCCTCGCGACCCAATGTAGTGGTTTCATTTTCATCCGTAGCCCCAATAAAACCTTGTGTTACCACAATATTGTTATCTTCAAAACAAGGCAGCAGCACATTTTCAATATTTTGTTTTGTTACAGTTTCATCCACTCCAGCTACTCTAAAGTTATTATTAGTTCGCAAAATATCACGCACGTCTACCCAGGTATTGGCAATGCCTTTCTCATTCAAAAATGCACTCACGATGGTGGTGGATAATAGTTCACCACAACATACAATCTGATCGTAATAATAATCAAAATCTCTTACAGGCTTATCATACAAGGCCCATTCCACTTCCGTAAATAGCTGAGACATTTGTTCCAGGGCATCATTGAAACGGGTGATCAGTAAATATTTGGCTATAGTGAGATGGTGTTGTTTTACCTGCTCAAAGAGTGCTAATGCTTCCGCCTGTTTTTCTGCATAAAAAGCCTCCGCCACTTTTTCCAATGCATTGGTTGTTTTTCCCATTGCCGAAATCACGACCAATAATTTTTGCTCTTTGTACTTTTCTAAAAGACCCGCCGCTTGCTGAATACGCTCTACACTATTAATACTTGCACCCCCCAGTTTGAAAACCTGCATTAGTGAATATCTGTTTTACGGTAAATATGCAAATATAATATGCTGTTCAATCATAATCATTTGATAAGAAGCATTTAAAAAATTTGCCATAAAAATCAACTGACTTAACTTGCTGCTCCGATGAAGCAAAATGTTGTGATTTCTGTAAAAGAACTGACTAAACACTATGGCAGTTTTGAGGCGGTAAAAGGCATTAGTTTTGACGTACTTGAAGGAGAGATTTTTGGGCTGTTGGGACCGAATGGGGCGGGTAAGTCTACCACGCTGGAAATAATAGAAACGCTCCGAAAGAAAACCAGTGGGGAAATTACTGTTGATGGTTATGATATTGATCGGCAACCAGATAAAATCAAACAGATTATCGGTGTTCAATTACAGACTTCAGGTTTCTATCCCGGTTTGAACCTTACAGAATTGATCCACTTGTTCAGTGGTTTATACAACCAGGCTGTAGACCCGATGGAGTTGTTGCAAATGGTTAATCTGGAAGATAAGGCCCGTAGTAAATTTAAAGCACTAAGTGGTGGTCAAAAACAACGGTTTTCTATCGCTACCACGCTCATTAATAAGCCAAGGATTATTTTTTTGGATGAGCCTACCACCGGACTAGATCCGCAAGCCAGACGGAATCTGTGGGACTTAATAAAGGATATCAGAGCGCAGGGAACTACTATCATTATTACCACTCATTATCTGGATGAAGCAGAAATGCTGTGTGACAGGGTGGCTATTATTGATGAAGGGAAAATTATTGCGCTCCAATCCCCCGATAAATTGATAGATGACTTGGTGGCAACGGGTTTTGAAAGACCTAAAGAGGTTAAAAAAGCCAATCTCGAAGATGTATTTATTCACCTCACAGGTCGTACCTTGCGGCCCGAATAAGACAATTAAATACAACAACATGAAGAAAGTTCTGATATTTTCCCTTTTAGTGTCGGCTTCGCTGCACACATTTGCTCAAACCGGAACGCCAGCCAAAAAGCCGGCAACAAAGGCGGCTGCTGCCAAACCTGCACAGGCTTCGGCGGTTAAGCCGGGAGAAGCACGCCCTCCGGTTTTAAATACGGCCCTGGATAGCTTCAGCTATGCCTTAGGTATGATGGATGCTACTTTCTTTAAGTCACAAGGTGTTACAGAAGTCAACTATGACTTGATGAACAAGGGCTTTGATGATGTATTAAAAGGGAAACTTACATTATTGGATCAACAACAGGCAGATATGACAATAAGAGATCAACTACAAGCATTCCTGCGGAAAAAATCGCAGGTTACTATCGATGCCGGAGAAAAATTTCTGGCAGAAAACAAGAAAAGGGAAGGAGTAAAAGAAACCGACAGCGGATTACAATACGAGGTGATTTCTATGGGTACCGGACCTCGTCCGGCTGACACCAGTCGTGTAAAAGTGCATTATGAAGGATTCCTGATTGACGGAAAAAAGTTTGATAGTTCACGCGATCGCGGTGAGCCCATTACATTTGGTCTTAACCAGGTAATTAAAGGCTGGACTGAAGGCGTGCAACTGATGCCCGTTGGGTCCAGGTACAAGTTATATATACCTTATAACCTGGGTTATGGAGAACAAGGAGCCGGTGCCAATATACCAGGTGGTGCTGCTTTGGTTTTTGATGTAGAACTGTTGGGTATAGAATAAGCCTATCATTTACCGTTGATCTAATGACAGTTGATTACAAGTTACAGTACCCGATAGGGGAGTATGTTCCACAGCCTTTTTCAGCAGCACTAAAAGAAGAATGGCTAACAGACATGCAATATCTGCCGGGCTTGATAGAAAATGCTGTTACCAATCTTGATGCGGAACAGTTGAATACACCTTACAGGGAGGGTGGTTGGACAGTGCATCAGGTGGTGCATCATGTGGCCGATAGTCATATAAATGCTTACTGCCGGTTTAAGCTGGGGCTTACAGAACATTGCCCTACGATCAAACCCTACGATGAAAAAAGTTGGTCGGAGTTATATGATGTAAAAAGCCTGCCGGTAAATATTTCCATAACCTTGTTGTATGCCCTGCATGCCCGCTGGCATAGCCTGCTGCAGTCTCTAAGTAATGATGATTTGCAAAAATCGGTTTTTCATCCGGGATATGGCAAATCTGTAACTTTGTGGTTTTTGCTTGGAAGTTATGCCTGGCATGGTAAACACCATACAGCCCATATTACAGCTCTACGGGAAAGAAAAAGCTGGTAATCCATTGTTTTGCCCAAAAATGACATGTTATGAAAGACTTACGTTGGAAAACGCTTTCTTCCGAATATTTGTATAAAGCACAATGGTTCACTATCCGTAAGGATAAATGTGTAACTCCGGAAAATACAATTGTAGATCCTTATTATGTATATGAATTTCCAACCTGGGCTGCGGCGGTGGCACTTACAGAGGACAATAAAATAATCATGGTTCGGCAGTACCGGCATGCATTAGGCGAAACACTCTTTGAAATACCGGGTGGTTGTATTGATGATACAGATAATTCCTGGCAGGAAGGTATAGCCCGTGAGTTGCAGGAAGAAACAGGTTATAGTTTTTCGAGTTATGAATACCTGGGAAAAGTGTCCGCCAATCCTTCTACCAACAATAATCTCCTGCATATGTACCTCGCAAAAGGAGGGAAAAAAGTAGCAGAGCAGCACCTTGATCCAAACGAAGAAATTGAAGTGTATTTGTTTTCCATTGATGAGGTAAAGCAAATGCTGGCTGAAAATAGTATCATGCAGGCTATGCACGTTACCTGCCTGTATTATGCTTTTGCAAAACTGGGTGTGCTGTAATGCTTTGAAAAAACGGGAAATTCATTTAGCTGTCAAATAATTGTACGGTTGTTTTTTGGTGTGTGATCAGCAACAACAATTTCAGCACTTTTAACGGCGATTTAAAACAATATTTTCATGAATAATGTTGCAGACTATAATGCCGAAATTTCTGAAAAGGGTTTTGTTGTCATTGAGGATGTTTTTTCAGCCGGGGAAATAGCGTTCATGAAAAACATAGTCGGTAATGCCGATTCCACACGGGAAACATTTAGAAAATCAGCGGATATTTTTGCAATCAGGCAGTTTCTGAAAGAAGTGCCCGATATTGTTCCGGTAATTTTTAATGCGAAACTTCGGCATATGGTTAGTCATCTGTTCGGTAAAGATTATTTCGTAGTAAAAAGTATTTATTTCGATAAACCCGAAGCCTCTAATTGGTACGTAGCCTGGCACCAGGATTTGACGATTTCTGTCAACCAGAAGCTAACATTGGAAGGTTACGGTCCCTGGACTGTCAAGCAGAATCAATATGCAGTGCAACCACCTTTACACATACTGCAGCGTAATTTTACCATCAGAATTCACCTTGATGATACTGACGAAAACAATGGTGCACTAAAGGTGATTGAACAATCACACAATAAAGGGATACTGCGTCCCGATAATACAACTAAACAAACCTGTATAACTAATTGCAATGTATGCCGGGGTGGAATAATGATTATGAAACCTTTGCTGATGCATAGCTCTGCAAGGTCAACTAGCCAACAAAGGAGAAGGGTCATTCACATAGAGTTTTCCAATTGTGAACTTCCCCTACCGCTCAAATGGTCAGAAAGAATATCAGGTTTTGATTTTGTTTAGGGGTCCGTAATAATTAATTAGCACACGGAGTTCGTGAAACTCAAATGCCGGTAACACAGCTTTTACTTCGTTTAATGAACTCCATTGGGTAGTAGCTAGTCCGTCACGAAACTGTTTGATTTGATCTTCGGAAAACAACTGTTTGATATCCAATTTACCAAGAGCCGCCACTTTCGCAAAATGTCCAAAAACCGTTCCCAGCGTAAGTCGCCTGAGTTGAGCAATTTCTTCCGGTGTTTTTCCTTGTTCTAACATTTCCATACTTTCGAAATGAGAGGCTTTTTTAGAAGCTCTTGCCGGCAACAGAATTTCCTTTTGTTCACTGCACAATATCGTACCAAGCAAGGTGGCAGTCTGCAAGCTTTCAAGGTATTCTTTTATTTCAGTGAGTAGCATTTGAGTGGCGGCGTTATAACTTTTTAAGCCCTTTACTGCTTTCGTATTTTCAAGGAAGGTACATATCGGTAGGTATAAGCCGTTATACACTTTTTCAAAAAAATATCGTATGGCTCCTGTACTTTTACTTATTATCAAGTCCCAGTCTTGTGTTTTTCGCATAAAGTGCTCAAACTTTATATAGGTGTCTTCCAAACTGGTTAATAAAATACTCATTGGTTCAGCCCTCTTTGCGAACTCCGTATCTGTCATTACTGTACTTTTCTTTCCTTCGTTCATCCACGATTCCAATTCCGAAGCCAACCCGGCAATATTGATTTGTTGCAAGAGTTTGTTAATGGCAAAGTCATTCTTTTCTTCTTGAAAAATTTGTTCAAGAAGATCTGCCGCATCCGTTTTTCTATGAAAATCACCTATTCGGTTGTCTCTTAGAATATTGCCAGACCATATTTTCGACTTCAATACAATGCCTTCCAGTGTGCGGCATCGGCTTAATGCGACGTAGACCTGACCCGTTGTAAAAGATTGTCCGGCATCTATTATCACACGGTCAAAAGTGAGTCCCTGACTTTTGTGTATGGTAACAGCCCAGGCTAACCGAAATGGAAACTGTTCGTAACTACCGGCTATTTCCATTTTGATCTCCCGGTTGTCGTCCAGGAAATACTTTTTATTTTCCCAAACCTCTTTTTCTACCGTTAACTCCTTTTGTGATTCTGATATTTGTACGGTAATTGATTCTTCTGCCAATCGTACTACTTTTGCCAGCATCCCATTATAGTATCGTTTGTCTTCAGCGGTGTCGTTGCGTATAAACATTACCTGTGCATCAGGTTTTAAAAAGAGTTCAGGATCGTTAGGGTATAAATTCTCCTTAAAGTCACCTGATACGATTGCTTTAAACAACATGCCCTCTCCGTTCAATGCCTGTAATTTGCGGTTGTTGATGGTGTCTGCGAGATGATTATGTGTTACCAAATAGATATAAGCATCCTGCGGTTCGAAATTGGGTTGATGCCGGTCATTAAGCATTTCAAAATCAATACTGTTTTTATCACCGTTTCGGATAGCATTCAGTAGGGACACAAATGTGGCATCAGTCTGTCTGTAAACCGTTTTGAGCTCTACCGTTACAAAGTCAGTACTGTTTAACCCCTTTGATTCGAAAAAGTAAGGAGATGTATAGTGTTCATTCAGCATTCGTTCAGCCATCGGTTTTACTACCGGTGGCAACTGATACAAATCGCCAACCATCAGTAATTGTACGCCACCAAAGGGTAAAGAAGAGCGACGGGCAGATTTTAGGGCCAGGTCAATCATATCCAATAAATCAGCCCGCAACATCGACACTTCATCTATGATTAATACTTCCAGGTTCTGCAGTAATTTCAATTTGTCCTTTCGGTACTTAAAATGCGGAAGCAGATGTGGAATATTGATCGACTCGTTCAGGTCCACGATTTCATACGTCGGTAAAAAAGTTGTGAGTGGTAATCCAAACATAGAATGGATGGTAACGCCACCGGCATTAATAGCAGCAATACCAGTGGGAGCTACCACTATATACTTTTTTGTGGTTCGTTTGGTGAAATCGTTTAGAAAAGTGGTTTTTCCTGTACCGGCTTTTCCCGTCAGAAACACATTTCGCCTGGTGTATTCGATAATATTGTAGACATGTTGCAGCAATAGACACTATTAAAAAACAAATATACAAATAATCGCTGGGGCTATTGAAGTGACTTTGGGAACCTGAGCTGTCGAGTTTAAGATGATTTTGGAGAGGAAAGCGCAATCTTATACTTTACGGCACATGAAGACGTGCTGGAGCAACCGCTGGATACGCTTATCTAAGATATTTTTTATTTAAATGGACGAATTTAGGATCATCGCTGCCCACATGAAGCAATCAACAAAAAACTGGAATATACTTCTTACACTCAAAAAAAACTAGCAGGCTAACAGGATTATTTTATTAATTGAATTAAAAACAGGTCTGGGAAGATCTATCTCTTTTGAGTTTTATTGCTGTCGGCATCCGTAATATATTCTTCGTACAAAACATTCAGATCATCTGCAGGCATGGGCTGTTCATAGACTACTATTCTATACCGAAGCCGCCACCCTTCCTTTGGCAGTACTTGTGTCTTTCTACCAGGAAAAACGATATTCTGCATACTGTTTTTAGAACGCAGTATCCATGACTGTTGTGGACCGGGGTAAGGAGTTGGCGTAAACAATGCTACTCCGGGCTGGGAACCTCTCGGATTGAATTCCCCGCTAAAATTCATCCAGGGTCCGGCCGAGACAGGCGTTTCTGTTGCCTGCAGTGCTGTATCCACTGAATAAAAGCGGATATCGTTAGGCAACTTCAGCCGTATACAAAAACCACCATATTCTTTCTCGTTGGGTGCTCCACCGATAGAAATTCCGGCAGTCAATGGCTGAAGTGTGATATCAAAATCCAGCAATCGATAGTTTCCCCTGGTACTATGTATAGTGAGGACGGTTGTTTCTTTTATAAGATTTTGCAAGGTGTCTGGACCATTTAATTGTTTCCAGATAAACGTGGTTTGTATAACAGCACGGTCCTTTTTTGGGGAAATATGATATTGTTCGGGAACATAGGCGATGTTTTCCGATATCCATCCGTTGGCTACCAGCGAGTCTTCCACTTTTATTTGAGTCCAGGACCAAAATACGCCACGATGATAGGGGTGATCTTCAGGTCCATCCTCTGTTAATATATTTTCATTCAGATCGTATAAAGGATGCACATATCCTGCTCGTTCATACTTACCTGATGCGTCCTTTGGTTTTAACTGATAGAACAATACTTTCTTCCCGTTTTCTATTATCCCGATACCCTCTTCAGTATCGTTAATTGAAAAGGAATGCCTGGAGTTGCAATTGCTATGGAGTATACTGCATAATATTAAACCCAGTATTTTATGTAGTGACCAACGCATACGTTTGCTTTAGAGGTAGAGCCCTGAACCATAGAATCTCATCATTATTTTTCACTTTTTTATTTTAAAAAAGTCAACCCGTAAAAATTGAGACACGTCTATTTTTGCTTTAAATTCGTGTACGTACACGGAAGTGTTGAAAATACCACGAATGATATTTTAGTTTCAAATGGTAGTCCAATGGATGTTCGATAGCCATTCATTAGGTAGTATGGCACCAGGCACGCCTATGCAGTACATCATGAAACCGGAGTACAACCCATTGTTGTTTTAGACTATGAAAGACAATGCAAAGAGTGCTGTTTTCTTCCTCTTTGTTCGGCAAAGGGTGAAGTCAGAGGGTATTTACCAAAACAAAAGAAGCTTTAATACTGTTACATGAGTACAAAAACAAAGGATGCAAAAATCGGCGGTAGAAGTTTAAAAGCATGGCTACAATCATTAGGACCAGGACTAATTACAGCGGCTTTGGTTTTTGGTCCCAGTAAAATGACAATTACTTCCAAGTTGGGTTCACTATATGGCGTCTCTCTTTTATGGATTGTGATACTGGCGATTTTCTTTATGTTCATTTTTACTTCAATGGCGGCCCGTATTGGCATAGCCACTGATCAATCATTACTATCGGTTATTCGTCAAAAATGGGGGAAGAATGCAGCTATAGCAGTGGGTGTGGGTGTGTTCCTTGTTTGTACGTCCTTCCAGGCGGGCAATTCTGCTGGTGTAGGCATTGCCGTAGCCGAACTTACTAATACATCTGTGGTATTATGGATTGTGATCTTAAATCTAATTGGTATCAGTCTGCTTTTTTTCCGAAAGTTCTATAGTGTGCTTGAAAAAATAATGATCTTCCTAATCGTTGTTAAGTTGTTTGCCTTTGTCACCACACTTATTATGGTACAGCCACCGATAGAACCTGTACTAAGAGGAACATTTATACCTTCTTTTCCGGAGGGGTCTGCAGGTTTGGTAATTGCTTTTTTTGCTTCTTCCGTATCTATAGTAGGCGCTTGCTACCAGGCTTATCTGGTGCAAGAGAGAAGAAGGCTCAGTCCTGGTATTATGCAAACAGGTAATGATAGTTTTACCGGCATTATGTTGTTGGGTGTAATGAGTGCTATGGTAATGATTTGCGCAGGCGTTGTGTTACATTCTCGAGGCATACAAGTAAATACCGCCACTGATATGTCTAAAGCATTGGAGCCGATGTTCGGAGAATATGCTGCAGGATTGTTCTTGATTGGTCTGTTTGGTGCTGCTTTTTCAGCACTCATAGGCAATGCCACTTTGGGCGGAACTTTATTTTCGGATAGCCTGGGTAAAGGGAGTAATCTGAATATGCCTGCAGTAAAGAAGCTGATTGCATTGGTGATGGTTACAGGTGCTGTAATTGCGATTGTTTTTGGTAAATTACCGCTTCAGTTAATTGTGTTTGCTCAAAGCATCACCATTTTTATTGTACCATTTATAGGTATTGCCATGTATTCTATTGCCAATGATCCCCAAATTATGGGTGTACAAAAGAACTCATTATTTATGAAAGTATCTGGTGCTATTGGTCTCGCAGTGGTTATTATACTGGCTTTGATTAATTTTAAAGAACTCATATTAAAATAGGAAGCAAGAGGGTTATGACTATTTCTAACTAAAAATAAAAATACTTCAAATGAAAGATATTGAACAATTATACCAGGATTTGCTGGACCCTTCAGATGCATTGGTGAAAGACGTCGTTAAAATTAAAGGTGATATACTGGTATTAGGTGCTGGTGGAAAAATGGGACCTGCATTGACTTTGCTGGCAAAAAAAGCGATTGATAAAGCAGGTGTTTCAAAAAAAGTAATTGCTGCTTCCCGATTTTCGGAAGAGGGTTTGCAACAATCATTAAATGCTGCTGGCATTGAAACGTTTGCCGTGGATCTGTTGGATGATGCGCAATTGGAAAGTTTGCCATTGGTAGAGAATGTATTGTTTATGGCGGGACAAAAATTTGGTACTACCGGTAAAGAGTGGTTTACCTGGGCGATGAACACTTACTTGCCTGGAAGAGTTGCGGCAAAGTATAAGGATTCCAAGATCGTAGTATTTTCTACCGGGAATGTGTATCCGCTTTCTCCTGTAGCCGGTGGTGGATTGAGCGAAGAAGATGCAACCGGACCAGTAGGAGAGTATGCGCAATCCTGTTTGGGAAGAGAACGTTTGTTTCAATACAGCGCTTCCAGATTCGGTACGCCTTTATTTATTTATCGGTTAAATTATGCAAATGATGTGAGTTATGGTGTATTACTTGAGATCGCTAAATCTGTTCTGTCGGGTAAGCCGATAGACTTACGGATGGGACATGTGAATGTGATTTGGCAGGGTGATGCTAATGAAATGGCGCTGCGGGCACTGTTGCATTGCGAAGTTCCGGCGAAAATTGTCAATATTACAGGTCCTGAAACAGCCCCGGTTAGATGGATAGCGAGTGAGTTTGGAAAACATTTTTTCAAAGAAGCTATTTTCATAAATGAAGAACAACCAACCGCGCTGCTCAGCAATGCTTCAGAATCTTTCCGCTTGTTTGGTTACCCCCGTACAACACTAAAACAAATGATTGGATTGTTGGCTGCCTGGTTACAACAAGGCGGAAAAACGATTAACAAACCAACCCATTTCCAGGAAAGAGAAGGACAATTTTAAAATCACGTGTCATGAGTGTACTAGATACCAGTATAAAAAAGTTATTGCATGAAGGAATGATTATTCCTGCACATCCATTGGCATTAACAAAAGAGTTGAGGTTAGACGAGGCCCGGCAGCGTAGGCTTACCCGTTACTATATAGCCAGCGGAGCTGGTGGAGTAGCTGTAGGTGTTCACACCACACAATTTGAAATAAGACAATCCGAATACAATCTTTTAGAACCCGTTTTAAAACTAGCGGCTGAAGAAGTAGAAAAAGCAGCATTGTCTCGTCCGTTTATAAAAGTAGCTGGTATAGTAGGGAAAACAGAATCGGCTTTAAAAGAAGCGGAACTGGCTGTGAAATATGGTTATCATCTTGGTTTGGTGAGTATGGGTGGGTTGCCAAAACTTACAGAAGCCGAGCTCATCAAAAGGGTGGAAAAAATTGCAGAACTTATCCCTGTTTTTGGGTTTTACCTGCAACCGGCAGTGGGTGGCAGAATACTGAGTTATGAATTCTGGCGTGATTTCGCAGATATACCTAATGTACAAGCTATTAAAGTAGCTGCATTCAACCGCTACCAAACATTGGATGTAGTAAGGGCTGTCGCAGCTTCGGCAAGACATAATGATATCGCCTTATACACTGGCAATGATGATAATATTGTAGCAGATCTGATAACACCTTATAGGTTTGATGTAAATGGTCAGGAGGTAGAGAAAAGATTTGTGGGCGGGTTACTGGGTCATTGGGCAGCGTGGACAAAGGCTTCTGTAGATCTATTGGAGAAAATAAAAAACACCCTTCTGAAAACTGGCAACTTAAGTGAAACGTTGAGAGAAGGAATTGCAGTAACCGATATGAATGCAGCTATTTTTGACGTGAAATTTAATTTCAAAGGTTGTATAGCAGGTATACACGAAGTATTGCGCCGGCAGGGTTTATTGGATGGTATCTGGTGTCTCAATCCCAATGATGTATTGTCACCAGGGCAGGCGGAAGAAATAACGCGGGTATGTAGTCAGTACCCACATTTAATAGATGATGATTTTGTAAAAGCATTTCTAAAAACTGACACGCAGTTACACTAAATTGCAATATGCTGAAAAAAGAAATACAGGAATATGCCCGGCAGTTTTTGCCGGAGGTAATCGGCTGGCGCCGTCATTTACATGCACATCCAGAGTTGTCATTTAAGGAATACAAGACTGCGGATTATGTGAAATCTATTTTGAGCAGTAATGATATAGAGTGGCAGGTGATGGCAGAAACCGGAGTAGTAGCCGTCATTAAAGGAGATCTACCCTCCGATAAAATATTGGCGTTACGGGCGGATATGGACGCCCTGCCTATTATCGAAAAAAATTCAGTAGACTACATTTCTCAGAATGAAGGGGTGATGCATGCTTGTGGTCACGATGTACACACTTCTTCTTTGTTGGGTGTTGCGGCGATTTTACAATCCGTAAAAGCAAGATTCGGGGGCACCGTCAAGTTTATTTTCCAGCCCGGAGAAGAATGTTTGCCGGGTGGCGCTACGCTTATGATAAGGGATGGCGTTTTGAAAGATCCGGTACCGGCAGCCGTAATTGGACAACATGTAATGCCAAATATTCCTGTTGGAAAAGTAGGCTTTCGAAAGGGAAAGTTTATGGCTTCCATGGATGAACTAAAACTTACGGTAACCGGTAAGGGTGGGCACGGAGCGCAGCCACAGAACAATATAGATCCGGTATTGATTGCTTCTTATATAATGGTGGCGTTGCAACAAATTGTAAGCAGAAAAGCCAACCCCTTTATGCCCACCGTCATTTCTTTTGGGAAATTTATAGCCAATGGTGCTATCAATATTATTCCTGATCAGGTACATATCGAAGGTACTTTCCGGACTTTCGATGAAACATGGAGAGATAAAGCCCATCTGGAAATGAAAAAAATTGCGGAATCTACTGCAGCCGGTATGGGTGCTACCTGTGAGTTTATTATCAATAAGGGATATCCTTTTTTATT
Source organism: uncultured Terrimonas sp. (assembly GCA_964604365.1). GTDB lineage: Bacteria > Bacteroidota > Bacteroidia > Chitinophagales > Chitinophagaceae > Agriterribacter. The sequence goes on along the minus strand of CAZRYS010000014.1, from coordinate 49,968 downwards.
CAATAATGAGGCCTTAACGGCAGAGTTATCGGATTATGCAGCAGAGTACCTGGGAAAAGAACAGGTGTTGGACCTTGATCAATGGATGGCATCGGAAGATTTTTCCTATTATTCACAAATTACGGATGGTTGCTTTTATATGTTGGGCGTTCGCAACGAAGAGAAGAATATTACGTCCATGCTGCATACTGCCACTTTTAATATTGATGAAAATGCGTTGGAGACCAGTATTGGTTTAATGACCTACCTGGCTTTGCGTAGGTTGGGCAATGGGTAGACTCCGAGCACATAAATTCATTGCATTATTTCCATTTGGTAAAAGGGAGGAGATCATTTTGGATAAATCTCTCTGTGATAGACAATCGCAGCGTTATCAATCCGTAAATTTGATAAATGAACGAAAACGATACCAAACCGCTTTCAAGATTAACGGCAATCCTGACCCAATTGAAAAATAAAAGACTTTTAACTGCTACCATGCTTATATGGACATTTATGTACCGTTTCTTCAAAAATATGGTATAAAACAGGCGACTACTTTGCTTGAGGTAAAAGGACTTTTGCTACTTTTAATCATAGAATTAGAAGCGACTGTAGTAAAATAGCAATGAAAGAAACAGAAAAATATTACCCTAAAAGTCAAACCGCCTGGCGACAATGGCTAGCAAAAAATCATATGTCGAAGCAAGCTGTTTGGCTTGTATCTTATACCAAGGTGTCCAAAAGGCCGACTATCAGCTGGAGCGAAGCCGTTGATGTGGCACTGTGTTATGGTTGGATAGACAGCAAGAAAATAAAAATTGATGATGAAACATCACACCAGTTTTTCTGCAAGCGAAAGCCCAAAAGCACCTGGTCAAAAATTAACAAACAAAAAGTGCAGCAACTCATCGAAAGCGGATTGATGACAGAGGCAGGCTTGAGCTGTATAGAAATCGCCAAACAAAATGGCTCCTGGACAATTTTAGACGAAGTGGAGGAACTTATCATCCCGAAGGATCTGGAAAAAGCATTTAGAAAACACAAAGGTTCGAAAGACTATTTCCTAAGTTTAAGCAAATCTATTAAAAAGATACTGTTATCATGGATCGCTCTTGCCCGGCGCCCCGAAACACGCCAGAAACGCATAGACGAAATTGCTGAACACGCTGGACAAAAGAAAAGACCCAATCAGTTTTGAGACAAAACAGTCCCTTCGGGATTTTGATTGATGATCAAATGGAGTGCCATTCCCGTATAATCCCGAAGAGATGACATGACTATAACCAATCCATAAAGAACCAACAAAACCCCGAAGGGGTGATATGATTAGATTCGTCATTCTCTTTTGACTTCGTCATTCTTTTTTGACTTTGTCATTTTGACGCAGGAAGAATCTATATCCGCTGCAATGAACCACACTCCATCCAAGAGTAGACCCTTCGTGCCTCAGGGTGACAAAGCGTGTGTGGTTGAGTAGACCCTGCGTGCCTCAGAGTGACAAGAGCGGAGCCAGCAGACCGCTACTCTTTTAATTAAATGATTGCCTGAATTCCAAAGGTGTTTGATCGGTTTTCTGTTTAAATAGTTTGCTGAACGATTGTGGATGTTCGAAGCCCAATTCATAAGCGATCTCGCTCACAGTGAGAGCCGTGCCACTCAAACGTTCCTTAGCGGCATTGATAATTTTGTTTTGTATATGTTGTTGGGTGTTTTGTTGCGTGTGCATCCGTAAAAGCGTTCCCAAATAGTTGGGCGAAATATTGAGTTGCGCAGCTACCGATGTTACGGTAGGGATACCATTTTCCAACAAGCTACCGCTGTCGAAATAATCGGAAAGCACTTTTTCAAAACGTTCCAATATTTCGTGGTTCGTTTTTTTTCGGGTCAGAAACTGCCGTTCGTAATAACGTTCAGCATAAATCAGCAACATCTCCAATTGGGCAATGATGAGCTCCTGGCTGAATTTGTCGATGTTGGATTGGTATTCCTTTGCTATATTATGCAGTATATCCACAATAGTCGTTTCTTCTTTGTCGGAAAGAAAAAGGGCTTCGTGAATGGCATACTGGAAAAAATCGTAAGATTTTATTTTTTTTGACAAGGGAGTATTCCACATAAAATCGGGATGAATGAGCAACAACCAACCTGTCGGTTCTGCCTCAACTTCCAGGTTGATTTGAAAATTTAAAAACTGTGAAGGTGCAATAAAACTTAAAATTCCGGCGTCGAAATCATATTGTTGTTGCCCATAATTAAATTTTGCATTTACATTCCGCTTTAAACCAATGGTATAAAAATCCTGAATCCATTGCACATTGCCATCCTCAAAAGGATATACCACTTTGCTGTAATCTATCAAACTAATCAGCGGATGTTCTGGTTTTGGGAGATTGCACAAAACGTGAAAATCAACTATTGATTTAAGGCTGAATGTTTTTTCCATGATGGCTAATTTAATTTTTTTCTTTGTACAAAATCATGCCGGCATGATACAAAATGCCGTTTTTGAATGTTCCATCGGCGGTAAATCCTGTATCATCTTTGTAGTCGATATGGTTACCGGTCACTTTATAGCTTCCCTGATAGGCACTTTTTCTATTGCCCCGTGCTTCATCATATCGGTTGTTGGGTAAGAGTTCGTGCCGGATGTAGCCGTCTTCTGTTACCCACATTCCGATATATTCTTTACTTTCTGCTATGCTTTGATATTGTGGCATGTTATGATTTTTATTGGCACATCCTGTTTGCAAAAATAAAACAGTAATTAAAAGGAAGTGGATAAAGTATAGTCTTTCCATTGTTCTGCATCTTTGGTGATAATATTGACTTTGTTTTGTAACATATCGTAAGCATCCTTCCCCAACAACAAGTGTACGGGCGGATTTTTTGTTTCGCTTACCGCAATCAAAACATCTGCTGCTTTTTCCGGATCATTGGGCTGATTGTTATTAATGCTTTCAATGTGTAGCCGCTCCGATGCTCTTGCAGCTGCATAATCCAGGATAGGTTGCTGTGGTGTACGGAGTGATTCCGTTGCCAAAAAATCCGTGCGGAAATAACCCGGATACACAACCGACGCGTTAATGCCAAATTCCTTTGCTTCTACAGCCAGGGCTTCTGTGAGTCCGGCCACTGCAAATTTGGTAGAACAGTAAACGCCCCATCCGGCAAAGTTTCCCAGAAATCCACCCACCGATGCAATATTGAAAATAGTACCGGATTGCTGCTTTCTTAAAAATGGCATTACATTCCTGATCACATTTAATGTCCCGAAAACATTTACATCAAAATTTTGTCTTGCCTCATCGTCTGTGAGTTCCTCCAGTGTGCCGGTTTGTCCATAGCCGGCATTGTTCACCACTACATCAATTTTTCCAAAATGTGCCATACTCTTTTCTATAGCACCTTTTACATCATCGTTATCGGTCAGGCTTACCTGCAGCGGTAAAAACGTTTCTGAAACCGATCCAATTTCCTGGATCAATACCTGTGCATTACGTGTTGTTGCGGCAACAGCATACCCGTTTTGAAGTAATTTTTTAACCAGAGAAAGTCCCAAACCTTTTGAGGCTCCGGTGACCAACCATACTTTTTTTGCGTCCATTATTGTAGATTTATCGTTAAAATGATGTTGCAAAACTGGTTTAATTATAACCTTCCGGCGTAGCTCAATCAGGGAAAGATGTAGTTAAATCGTGGATTTGATTATTTATTCTGAAAGCCGGTAATATCCCTGGTCAGCGACGAGTTGAAACCGCCTACAATAGTTGTAGTGCCATTATCGCTGTATGCTATTTTTATGATAAAAGGTGATTTTGTTTTTACTTGGAACAATTCCTTCAAAGATAAATTGCAAGCGTTAAAAATTGGAGCATGCGATACCCTGCCCTATTCATCTGCAATCCAATTTAATGACAACAATCAAGGAAGCCAACAGTAAAATATAAATACCTTTGTGCATATTTTTTTTGTGATGAATAAGCCCTTTATTTTACCCGTAATGGGAATTGGATTTTTAATCTGGTTATTAGCAACTCTGGCTTTTCGCATAGCAGGACAATATTTTTTTATCGCAGAGTCAAAAGCTATACTCATCATTTTGTATCTTGCGGTAGTACCCGCTCTGGCGTTGATTTCACTGGGAACGTTTAAGAAGTTTAAACTCTCCGGTTGGGAAAATGTCGTAGGTGGCGCATTGATGGTTTTACCGGGAATAATTATTGATACTTATATAATTCAGTTTTTCGAAACCGTATTCCCCAATATGCCAGCCATCAGAGCCGCAACATTCGGATCCTGGTTGATGTGGGCATACAGCATCGTGCTGCTAACTTCCCTAATTGTAGGTTGGCGCCAACATAAAAGATCAATCGGGAATTGATCGGGTAAGTTCTGCAGTTTCCTTTTTCGATATCTTTAATGGTATTGTGTAGAAGCTTTTTAACATCGTTTAGCTGGGCAATCTTCGCTTCTACCTCATCGATTTTGTTCCGTACAATGGCTATTTTCTTTTCTGCCGAAAGGCGTTTGTTGTACCAGCTGTCCAACAAGCCTTTTATTTCCGCCATCCATCTCCTAATTCAATCTGCTGTTTTGGAGTTTCTTTCACTTTCTTTTCCAAAGAAAAAGTGTAAAACCTTAATAATCCGTAACTATAGCACTAGCATTTGGTATATAATTTAATAGCGATATCTTATATTTGATAATCAACACGCAAAACAACTGAAATACCACAATGAAAGACTGTCAGCAGCTCTTAACGATGAATAACGTTTCTACTGCATTTAAAAATGCGATAGATGGATTGTCTGACAGAATTATTTCCTGCATGTACACTTGCTACAAAGTATTATTTATTAAATGGGCAAAAATCACCTATAGCAGATACCCCGAAGAGACGATTGAATTTTTATCAGACAGTTCATTTACGGATGCCATATTGAAATTAAAGGAAATGGCTGTTGCCGGAAAACTATACAGTAGTACTGCAAGTGTCAAAACAGTCCTGTTTCAGTTCAGTAGAAATATGTTACTCGGTAATCTTACCAGGGAAAAGCGGCTGGCTGTAAAAGAAAGAATGTATCAACTACAACTACAGCCGGACTTTTATATAGAAAATGAAATAACGGAGCCGGTCGTACGTGAGCACTTAATGACGGCAATGAAAAAACTTGATCCTGCAGATCGTCAGATTCTGCTATGGCGCCACGTTGAAGCAAAATCAAATGATGAGATAGCGGCACTTTTGGCTATTACTGTACCATCAGCCACCAATAGAATATATAGATGTATGCAAAGGCTACGGGATTTGATGATGCAACTAAATACAGCTAAGTAAGGATCCAATGAAAATAACAACTGAACAATATGCGCAACTGATCCGGTTTTTGGATGCTGATATGACAGAAGCGGAGATGGATGTTTTTGAAGCCGAATTGCGTGTAAATAACGACTTGAGAGCACAATTGGATTTCGAGCAGACGGTACGGGATAGTTTATCTTTGACGGATGCAGAAAATTTGAAAGAGCCTATTAAAGATCAACCAGGTGAGAGAAAGAAATCGGGTGTTTTAATAGGTATTAAATGGTGGGCCGCCGCGGCAGCCATCGTTATTTTGGGAGGGGTGTTTTTTACATTGAATAGGGAAAAGGATCCGTTACCTATTGCCATCAAGCCACAAGGCACAGATACACTTACTAGTGACACTGGAGTAATTACGAGTCCTCCATTAGTTATAGACAATACAGATAAAAAGAACGATGATACGGTAGACCTGAGTCCCATTTATAAGAAATATTATAAAAAAGATACCATTCCAGCGGATCCGCCCGTGTTCCTAGCGGACGCACTGGTCAATTATGAAATGGGAGATTACACCGCATTACTTCAGCTAGATACAGAAAACATTCCTGATACCCGGAGCGACGACCAAACCGCGCTAGTACTCGGGCATTATTATAAAGGACTGGCATTGTTACAGACCAATAAACTTCAAGCAGCAGTAGAGCATTTCAGTTGGGTACTTCAGCACTCGAAGGATAATAAATTCTTATATGCAAAGGCTGAATGGTATCTATTATTGACTCATTTGCGAAGCAATAATAACATAAAGGCTAAAGCTGTTTGTAAAAACATACTGACGACCTCCTCCCCCTTTTCGGCGGATGCTAAAAAGATACTCCAAACACTAGAACCATAAAATGAAATTTTTATGAGGGTTTTACTAATAACTTTTCTGATTACGTTTGTTCAACAACTCCGAGCACAAGATTTAGTTGCAAAAGATTCCGCAGAATATTTCTACAAGGCTGGTCAATATGCCAAAGGATTACCATTTGCCGTAAAAAGCTATCAGTCTTACAAGGATAGGAATATTACTGACAGCTTCTATATTTCATCTGCATATACATTAGGAAGTATGTATTTTGGGCTAGGCAAACATGATAGTGCCTTAGTATATTTTGAAAAAGCCAGTGAAGGAACCAAAATTGAACATGGGGATACTAGTTATCTATATGCGAAATACATGATTGAGGTAGGTGTGATGAACAGGGAACTAGGAAAGTTCAGCGAAGCGGAAGCTATATTTAAGTCGTCTATTGCTATTTTGGAAAAGGCAGATGTTCCTTTAAAAAACGATTTTGCTTTTGTGTTGATACACTATGGCATGCTTTGCTTTCAAAAAGGTAATTTAAAAAAGGCAGAAGAGCTCTACCTTAAGGCCAAAAGCATTGCTCCGCAAGAGCCAATTGAGTATAAAACTGAATATGCCCTATCTCTTCATGAGCTGGCAAAAGTGTATGCTCGACTAAGCCTTTATAAGAAGCAGGAGCAAGTTCAGTTGGAAGTGGTGCAGATGTTGGAGGAGATGTTTGGCGTAAAGCACCCCGCTTATGGCTCTGCGGTTAGCAACTTAGGAACAACATATCATCGACAGCGGAAAATGGAAGCTGCGGACTCTATGTATAGAAAAGCATTAGACATTAAGATAGAGGCAAACGGCGTGTTTAGTCCCGCAAATATAATGACACAAAACAATCTTGGTACTATAAACGAAGCATTGGAGCGCTACGATGTTGCAGAAAAATACTTTTTGGCAAACTTGGAAATTGTATTAAAAAATGGTGGCGAAGAAACACTCCAATATCCCTTTTGTTTACGCAGTCTGGCCAATCTATACTTTTGGATGGGGAGAAAAGATGAAGCTGACAAGCTTTACCACAAGTCATTAGCAATCTATGACAAGCTAGGGGTTGAAAGGAATTCGACCCGGCATAGATTGCTGTATGATATGGCAAGACATTTATATGGTGAGGACTCCGTTAATGCAACCTATTATTTAAACCAGGCTATTCTCTTGGAGAATCAGCTTTTACTGGAGAAAGTAGATTTTTTATCAGAGGCTGAGTTAATAAACTATGTACAAGGTCTGGAAACGGCGTCTGCTCGCCCTTATATGTTTTTGCTTAAATACAATAGCCCTATCATTCGCTCAGCTGCTTATAATAGTCTTCTTTTATCAAAGGGTATCGGTCTTCAGAACTCTAAGTTCTTGTACAATTATCTGGAACAATCTCCCGATACCATATTAGCGAAACAGTGGGCTACATATCAACAGCAAAAGTCAGACTATACAAACCTAATGCTGACTCCGGTTAAACGAAGAAGCATTAACAGCGATTCCATGGCAAATGCCTTGATCATTGCGGAAAAGGAAATACTTAGAAAATCCGAAGCTTTTCGAGTTATGAAGAGTAAGCTTTTGGTTTCATGGGAGGATATCAAAAAAACGTTAAAGCCAAATGAAACAAGTATAGAATTTGTCAAATTCAGCTATCGATACGATTTGTATGAAAGAGTGGTTGATACCATATATTATGCAGCATTGGTAATACGTCCGGAGGATGCAGCACCACAGTTTATTAATCTTTTCGAAGAAAAAGAATTAGAGGCTGTGATGAGAAAATTTGCTTACAAAGGCTCCGCTAAAGTTAGAGCGAATACAGAAAGCTACGGACAGGTTCCCAATAACACTTTGTACAAACTGCTTTGGCAACCATTAGAACCCTATCTTAAAAATACGAACACCATCTATTTTTCACCTGATGGTTTATTACACCAAATAGCATTTGCTGCTATTCCATATTCCAAGGGCAAACTATTATGTGATCAGTATCAATTAATACAACTCAGTTCAACCAGAGAACTATTAAACAAAAGTTATTCTTTAGAACGCGACTATTCAGCAGCCATGTTTGGAGGAGTCAATTATTCCAACAATGAAGTTGTTCCTACTTTAGCAAACGATAACGGGGATGTATTCAGAGGGAATAGATCCTTAGTAGATTCTTTTTCCTATCTACCACATTCCCTACAAGAGGTTAATCAGCTCAAAAAGCGATCTGAGGGTTATTTAAAGAGTACAAAATCATATACAGGCGCAGCAGCTTCAGAGACAGCTCTCCGGGCCTTGCAAGGAGCACAATCTCCAGAAATTATCCACTTCGCCACCCATGGATTCACACTTCCAATAGGAGTAGAAGCTGCAGATGAGTCTTTTAAAGTAGCCGACAATCCACTGCTTCGTTGCGGATTGGTATTGTCAGGAGGTAATCGAGGTTGGAAAGGAGAGGTAGATGCTACAGAAGATGATGGGATATTGACCGGTCTCGAAATTAGTACTTTGCGACTCTCCAACACAAAACTGGTTGTGTTGTCCGCTTGTGAAACTGGATTGGGGAAAATAGAAGGTAGTGAAGGTGTATTTGGTCTGCAGCGGGCATTTAAATTGGCGGGAGCTGATTATATTATGGCCAGCCTTTGGCAAGTGCCAGACAAAGAAACTGCAGTGTTTATGGATACCTTCTACACACAATTGTTTAAGAAAGGAGTGGATATTCGTACCGCATTCACAACTACACAGCAAATAATGCGTAAAAAATATTCCCCCTACTACTGGGCCGCTTTCACATTGGTTCAATAATTTTTTTGAGAGGGGCTGATGATATCAGCAACAGTATTGCTATAAAGGGTATAATACTGCAAAGATGATATCATTTTTCTGTTCTCCAAATGATTCGGATTACTCAGATGCCTGGACAGTAGATACTGTGACCGCTGCTGAACGGCAGATTGTATCGCAACAGGCTATCAGGGAAATGCACTCGGAACGTTTCTATCTTGTAGTTGACATTCCTTCCAACAGTATTCCAATTATTAATGGTATCAAGTGTTGGCTGGGTTACGAAGAAAGAATTTCCAGAAGTCTTTCAACGAATATTCACGTAAACGAACCCTTCACCGCTCTCGTTAAACAAAAATTTGCCGACAACACTTCATTTTCTACTCAGGACTTAAGAATAATAAAACGATATGCCAAAAAAATGGATGCTACGAGTGAATCTATCGCAGCAGCATTTAAAATAACCAAAATGACCGTTGAGACATTTAATAAAAAGATTTTAAAGAAAGCCGAACTATTTGCAAATAAAAAGTTTAGAACTGCGAAGGAAGCCGCTGTTTACTTTAGGGATGTAGGACTGATATAAAAAAGGGGCTCCTTACCTACGGTAGGTACACACTCTAAAACAAACGGTTGTTACATTCGCTATCCTAGGCCAGTACAATGACAACAGAATTTTACAAGCTTAAACTCATACAAGAAAATAACATGAGACAAACCCAAGAGAATACAGGATCAATCCTTCATTTATTCTTTTAATAGTTTTCAATTAAGACCATATTTCTATAATAAAGCTCAATGGCTGTAAGCATAATACACAGCATAGGAGGAGGGTCGACCATACGAGGTACAAAAGAGACCACCATTAATAGGTGCTATCAAACAATTCTAAACACGTAATCATCTAGTCAGTAAGTTATGAAGAAGATTTTTTTCGTTTTAGTTATCCAAATGATCAGTTTTATTATATTCTCTGGGTGTAATAAAGAAAGCAATGGTGCTAATGACAGTAACGAGCAAGTATATACAGCAAACTTGGCTGGAAGCTATGGGGCAGCAAGCGATAACAAGAGTGCAATGGTAATTAAAATTCAAAAAAATGGTAAAATCCTTGTATTAGGGTATCAATGGTTTATTCGTCTTGAACAAGATGGTGTAACTATTGATAAATCCTTTAATCCTGTAAGTGAAATAGCCGCCAGCCCCAAAGTAAAGTCTTTTGAAATACAAGATGATGGGAAAATTATTGTTTATGGTCATTTTTCTTTATCAAGTGGTCATAGGGCTATTGTAAGACTTAATATTGATGGATCAATTGATAATAGCTTCAACATTCCTGAGATAAATTTTGACTATTTTACTCAGAATGTGAAAGGACCAGGAATTGAATCCATTAAAATTTTGGGGAATGGTAAAATGATTGTCGCCGGAAAATTTGAATATGGAACACTTCCCATTACTTACGGGACAGACATTGCTCGACTTAATGCAGATCAAAGTATTGATTTTAGCTTTTCTTCACCAATTAGCGGTGACGTTTATGGTATAACAAATATGTTAGCACTTAAAAATGGTTCTTTTCTGCTAGCTGGATATGGGGCTATTCGGTTGAAAGATAGAAATAGTTACAATGTTGTTAGAATCAGCGCTGACGGAGTTTATGATAATTCTTTTGTGTATGATGTAGGCGGTGCTGGAAGTAGATCAGTAATAGTTGGGGATATGCATGAGCTTTCAAATGGCAAAATATTGTTGGGAGGAAATTTAGGAAGTGGGTACGCAAACAGTGTTTTAAGATTTAATGTCAATGGTAGTGTAGATAATATTTTCAAAGAATATGCCACTAATGAAACAATAAGCTCTTTACTAGTATTGGCTGATGATAATATTTTAATAGGCTTTAATCCTAACAGGAATCTCCCTACTGAACGCAAATATCTAAGTTATATAAATGCTTCTGGGGTTGAGCATACTACATTCAAGCTTGATTTCACAAATGCCTCAGTCAACACCCTATCCAGTATAGATAAAAACACTATACTGATGGGAGGCAATTTCACATTAAATAATACAGATTATAGCGTAATTCGGTTGAAGAAAAATTAAGAGCGTTCGCTCCTAAACATACATTTACAATTATATCAAACATATTGGTAAAAGAAATATTTATTAATCTTCAAAAACATACTTACTTATGTCTTCTGCAAATCCCAACTACAGCTTTACTGTTTCTGAGAACAATCAAAATTATACAATCAACTGGACCGCGGCTAAGCTGGGTGTCCAATTTGGGATGCCGCTTATATGGATCGTGGCTATTTTATCCTTTGTGCTAACAATTATAATGTCGAATAACGACAGCAGTGCTATTACATCGTTTTTATACAGGTGGGCAGGTTATTTTCTCTTGATTTATGTAGGAGTATTTATTGTTATGAACGTATTGGTTAGAAAGGGAGGGCATTTTTCCTTCAATAAAGACTCTTTCACACTCAATGGAACCGTTTATCACAATAATGATATTCAGGGAATATATGTACGCAGCCCTAAAGGAGAAAAAATGGAAATAGCTGTTTTTACATTAAACAAAGGTTATGGAGTTGTGAATACGGTAGATAATGTAGCGACAGGAATGAGCATGGCTAGCACGCAAGCTCGTATGGCAATGATGCGGGCCATTAGAGAAAAGAGTTATGCAGTATGTATTCAATATGGCGAAAGAGAGGTATTTCTGGCTAAGCATCTTACGTTAATGACCGCAAAAGCAATGTTCAATAAGATTGATCAGTTAGTGTAGCAGGAGCTTTTCTAACATCGTCTACATAGACTTACTTAATGGCATAGTAGAAGAGTTGGCTTTATTAAACGTGCACCTAAGCCCATCAAATCTATTGTTCTCCCCATTGAAAAAAGTATTCCCCGCTATACTATTTTGACACTACATTCCGGAGAAAGCGCTATTAAGATTAAAAAGAGAAAAGTAATGAATTATATCGAGGACTTCTGCAAAGAAGCATATGCTAATCTGATATTAAAATTAAAAAAACAAACAATGAATCCCTTGAAATTTTTATGCTGTTTGCTTGCTATAACACTGTTGACAGCCTGTGGCGATAATAGCTCCGATAAGAGTGTTTCCATAGAAGTAGAAGATACAAACACCACTGTGTCACAAACCAAGCGAAAAGTTTATGGCACCAGTACTCCTGACGCATTGGGAAGAGCACTTTTCGAAGCCATCAGAAAAGATAATGTCAATGAGTTTTATTCCTATATCGTTGAAGGTACGAAAGAAGAAGCGACAGCAAATTTGAAAAAAATAAGAGAGCAATTGCAAATGGCTGGTTTATCCGATTGGAAATTGCCTAACGTGACCAGAGTTACCTATTCTAAAAATCATGCACACAACGAAGCAAAAACAAGAGACCTCTATGATAGTTTTGTAATTGAATTTAGTTACGGCTCTAAATACGAGGGATTTATATGTGGTCGGTACAAATTTGATGGAATGATTGAGTTAGTTAATGGAAAGTATTCTTCATTAAACGGCTTGGAAGGGGTAAATCTTTATAATAAAGATTTATAGCAAACTTGAATGTAAATAAATTCCTTATAACCATATTCAAAATATTTGACAATGAATATACGAGCATATATATTGATGACTGTTTCTGTTTTGTGCTTTACAGCCTGTACCAAAGACAAAAAAGACAGTGATGATTGTGATAATATTGGAGGCGTTATACTACCTGTTAATGTATTGTTTTGGACCAAACTAAATGCAGGTACAGGAATAACGGTTGCAGTGGAAGATGCCGGATTTCCTATGATGTCGCCAGCTAACAATGTGATCCGAAACGGAAGTACTATTGCACCTGATTATATCGACAGTGATAGTAATAAATATGCATGGTTTAGGGCACAGAAAGGGGTGAAATATGACTATACCGCAAGCGGCAACGGAAGACGCTGGACAGGAGTTGTTGAAATAGACTTTTGCGACGATACCAAATGTTATAAGGTAGAACTAAAGTAACTCGTAGCAGAACAAACGCAGCTTGGATCTGTCCTGGTCTATAAGTTTTGAGATGCCCGTTAGTATCCGTCACTTCTACCCGGTCACAAAATAGGCTGCTGCCCAGCCGTAATTCCACCAGGGAGCACGTGCAGAAGCTATGCGATACTTTTGTTGGTATTTATCCATTTGTTTTGTGACTCAGCAATTTTTAGATCTAAAAATTACAAAAAATCAGCGAAATCAGTCGTCCGTATTGGAAGAATGTATATTTTAGTAGCTGCATCTCCTACCTCTTCTGTTTTTGACACTAAACAATTAAAGCAAGACCGGTTCTTGCCTTACGAACTTCTATTAAAGAGGGAAACATCTAGAAATACTGATCCACAATGCGCAATAGTAAACCAAACGCAGAATGGGCATAAAACATCGTCAGCAGGTGATGCATTCAAATTAGTTAGTAATACTTTATTCGTAATAAAATAATTTTTCCTAATCCATTTTTTTATATTGCAAAAATTTGGATAGCATGAAGAAAAAACGACATAACGAGCCTGCAGGTGTAAAAGAAATTGCCCGATTGGCAAAAGTGTCAATTGGTACAGTAGACCGTGTGTTGCATAACAGAGATGGGGTATCCGATAAAACCCGGGAGAAAATCAACAAGATTATTACAGAGCTGAACTACCAACCCAATATCTTAGCCCGTCGGCTGGCGTCAAAAAAAATACTTCAGTTTGATATTTTGATTCCCCATATTTCAGATGAATCTGATTACTGGCAGGCACCCTTGAATGGTATAATTCAGGCTGAAGCTGAATTGAAACAGTTTGGGATCAATATTGGAAAGTACTTCTTCGACCAAAATGATAAAGATTCTTTTGTGAAACAGGCATCGATCATTTTGAAACGAAAAGTAGACGGAGTATTGCTTGCGCCCTTTTTTCTAAATGAATCTATTGAATTTACAAACGCCTGTTGCAAGTTGAATATTCCCTTTGTATTTATCAACTCAGATATACCAGATCAACCCAGCCTTAGTTATATCGGGCCGGATCTATATCAAAGTGGTTACCTGGGTGGGCATTTAATGAAATACAGCATAACGGAGAAGGTGAAACTATTAATTGTGAATGTGTCTAAGGAAATCAAAAATCATCAATACAACAGGCTACTAAGGAAGGAAGAGGGGGTAAGAGCCTATTTTAATGAAAATAACAGGAAGAACATTATTGTAAAAACTGATATCCGGAAAACAGACAATGCCTCAATCAACCGTAACCTCAAAGATATTTTCAAACAGCATCCCGATATCGGAGCTGTTTTTGTTACCAATTCAAGGGTGGGCTCTGTGGCTGCTTTCCTTGAAAAAAATCAGCTGAAAAAAAAATTAGTGGTAGGGTACGACTTTATTCAAGAGAATATTCATTATCTAAAAAAGGGGTGGATAGACTTTTTGATTTGCCACAAACCCATTGAACAAGGGTATCGTGGCATCATGAGTCTGTATCAACATCTTGTGTTGCAATCAGAGATAGATAAATCCTACTATATGCCTATTGATATTGTTACGAAGGAAAACTACTTATATTACCGGAATTAGGCTCTCAGTCAATTTTTATGGTGTTCTAATTTGAGTTTTGTAACATTGCACATATTGTTAAATCCCGATCTTCTCAGCCGGGTGTTGCTCAAAAACCTGAAATGAAAAAAGTAGGATTATTATTACTGCTCATATCAATTGCCCTTTTTTCTAGCGGGCAGGATAGTATTGCTAAAAGAGATAGTATTACCCTTACGGAGAAGCTAATTGTCCAGGAACAAAATCAAAAAATTATTGATTCGCTGATAAAAGTGGGGTTGGAGAAACAGTTGAAAGAAACAGATATACAGCGGGATAAAAATGCATTGGCGGAAAAGCTGAGACAACTCGAAGAGAAAGAAGTGGCTCGCCAATTGGAACAACAGAATTGGATTTTGCAGTTGAAAGCGATAGGTGACAGTTTTCCGGTATCCCCCTTTCTGGACACTCTTTTTTATATACACACAGGAATTGGATCATTTTCAGCTACAGAAAGAGCACAAAATACATCTGAGCGCATCCGCAGTTTGTACGAAGATGATTTTTTTGTCAAGGATTCATTAAAACTTGTAACAGCAGAAGGTGCGATTAATATTCTTTACAAGAACAATTTTATAGTTGCCTCCTTCACCGAACTGGATGCATTGTGGTATGGGGTTGGTCTACCTCTGCTGGCTAACGAGTATTTCGACAAAATTAATGTAGCCGTTGAAATAGAGAAAAAACAGAATAGTTTTAAGAATCAATTAATCAGAGTTGGTTGGGTAACACTTACTATTGCAGGACTGCTATTAATTATTTATATCATCAATGTTTTTTTCAAATGGCAGGAACATTATTTGTTTAAACATCGACGGAACATTTTTAAAGGTATTTCTTTTAGAAATTTTAAAATTTTCAATCCTGCCCAACAGGCCTCTCTGGTTATTCGTTTTCATAGCATTCTGCGTATAGTTGCCATCGTCGTAGTCTTGTACCTATCACTTCCCGTTATTTTTAATGTTTTTCCGCAAACCAAACCTTTTACGGAAACACTATTGGGTTGGATCATTACGCCGGCCAAAAAGATATTTCATTCCTTCGTTGCATTTTTACCCGATTTGGTGACCATATTGGTTGTCTACATCTTTACACGGTATTTGGTGAAAATTGTAAAGTATTTTGCTGAACAGGTGGAAAAAGGAAATCTGGAAGTGCCTGGTTTTCACAAAGACTTTGCTAAACCGACCTATGGTATTGTACGGTTTTTACTCTACATATTTATGTTGATTATAATATTTCCATACCTCCCAGGATCCGGATCTCCTGCTTTCCAAGGCGTGTCCGTTTTTCTGGGTGTTCTTATTTCATTAGGGTCTTCGTCCTCTATCAGTAATATGATTGCGGGTTTGATTATTACTTACATGCGCCCTTTTAAAATAGGTGACCGGGTAAAAATTGGAGACATTATCGGAGACGTTACAGAAAAAACACTATTGGTGACCAAAATAAGGACTATCAAGAATGAGGAAGTAACAGTACCAAATTCGAACGTGTTAGCAGCCAACGCTATCAACTATTCTTCCAATGCAGACAATCTCGGACTGATATTGAACACGAAAGTTACCATGGGGTATCAGGTGCCATGGAAGAAAAATGAGGAGTTGTTAATTAAAGCCGCTTTGCGAACCCGCATGATAGAACATATACCGGTACCTTTTGTTTTTCAACTGGAGTTGGGGGAATTTTATGCTACTTACCAATTGAATGCATATACGAAGGAACCCAACGAAATGGATACTATATATTCTGAATTGCATAAGAATATTCAAATATTATATAACGAAGCCGGTATAGATCTAACCTGCTCACATTTTGCTATTTTAAAAAATAGCCACGGAACTGTAATGACTAATGATGGCTCCAAACCCTTTTCTGTAAGGGATTAATAATTTATTTTAATGTGTATTTATGCAAGGTTGTAAAACTTTCACAACAAGGAAAGGAGCCACAATAATATAAAAATAAGTCCGTTTGTGGTAACGGTACGCTATAGGTACCATATTAAATTAATATTTTATGAAAAGAAAATTTTGTTTTGCCCTGATGGGAGCTGCTTCGTTGTTTTTTGTGAATACTACCAATGCTCAAATAGCGAAAGGATCTACTATTTTAGGCGGAAGCCTGGGTTTCAGTTCTAGTAAGAATGAAGCCGCTGGAAATACTACCAACAAAAGCAATTATTATTATGTTTCACCTGCAGTAGGTGTGGCCATTAAAGACAATTTATTTGTAGGCGGTGATCTTAGTTTTCGCGGTGATACCAGAGACAACACAGGTGGCAGTAAGATAACCAATAACAGGATCGGCGTAGGTGCATTTTTGAGGCAATATAAGAATCTTGGAACGAGCGGTTTCTATTTATTTGGTCAAGCACGCTTGGGAGTTGATATTGTCAACAGAAAAGATGATCCAAGAGTAGGTGGTGCTGATCCCGCTAAGTCCAACGGTTTAGGTGTAGCGTTAGGATTTACACCAGGTATTTCCTATGCAGTAAGCAAGAAAATTCATCTGGAAACTTCGCTGGCTAATTTATTCAATGTTGGTTACGAATCTACTGAAAATAAGGCAGCCAATACAAAGAACAGCGCATTTAACGCGGGAGTTAATCTTGGTGAATCTACAACCTGGAATGTAGGTATCCGTGTTATCTTAGCTAAATAATATTACTATACTCTTTAGTTATAGCCGCCTTATATAGGGCGGCTTTTTTATATTATTTTATTCCGTACTCAATGCTGTTTAGTTGAGATAATCTTTTTTAAAGCAATGAAGGAGATTGAGATTGTTGACTCTTTTGCAGTTTCTGGTCCGTGCGACACCGACCGGTAGCACGTCTACTGGCGGGTGTCCTCACCCGCCAGCCAATAAATATTGGTAGTACTGTAGCCGCAGCTATAAAATGTTCATGTGCAACTATGATAATTGAATACAACCCAATAATAAAATATTTCCTAATGTCTACTAAGCTGCTATTTTTTATAATGCCTTAAGAACTCGTGTTTTGAATTCCTTCTCAAATCGGTTACATTTGATTTGCTATTATTTAAAAAAACGAATATGTATAGGGATAATTTATCCAGAAAAGATTTTCTGAAAACATCTGCATTCGCTTTTGCAGGCGGGTTGGTTCCCTCAGAGGAATTGAATCTTGCTGAAGAAGATAGTAGAAACTATACATTACAGAATGTTCGACTGGAAACAGGGTTTGAATGGGAAGAAGGTGAAATTGTTAGCACTAATACTGATTTGTTCAGTATAGAAATAACGGATGGCAAGATCAGAAATATTGAGCGACATAAAAAGAGTAGCGGATATGACGCTAAAGGATTGCTGATGCTCCCCATGTTCAAAGACATGCATATTCACCTGGACAAAACTTTTTACGGTGGACAATGGCAGGCAGTGCGAAAGAGGACTTCAGGAGTGAAAGGTATGATAGCCCTGGAGCAGAAGATATTACCGAATTTGTTGGAGACTTCTACAGAAAGAGCAGGAAAACTGATAGCGTTACTGCAGTCGAAAGGTTCTGGATTTGCGAGAAGTCATGTGAATATTGAACCTACATCCGGGCTTCAGTCTTTAAAGAACCTACAAAAAGCATTAAAACTTAAAAAGGATACTTTCGGTGCAGAATTGGTTGCTTTTCCTCAACATGGAATTTATTATACCAATTCCGCTTCACTCATGCGGGATGCGGCACAAATGGATATAGATTTTATTGGTGGTTTGGATCCCTTTACCATTGACGGTAGCGTTGAAAAACCAATTGACTTTGTCGTACAATTAGCGCTGGACTTCAAGAAAGGGATTGATATCCATCTACATGAAACGGGTGATAGTGGTTTAAAGACTGTAGAATATCTGATTGATCGCGTTAATGAAAATCCGACGCTGAAAGGAAAAACTTTCATCAGCCACTGTTTTGTATTAGCCAGGTTGGAACCTAAAAAACAGGAAGAGGTTGCTGAAAAATTAGGTAATGCTGGAATAGGTATCCCTTCTACAATACCTATTGGCAATCCTATGCCAATACCCATGTTGCTAAAACATAAAGTTGACGTTTGTGCCGGCAATGACAGTATTATCGATCATTGGAGTACTTATGGCAGTGGTAGTGTTTTAGACAAAGCCAAATTAATGGCGCAACTCTATGGACTAAGTACCGAATTTGGCTTGTCAAGATGTTTACGGATAGCAACAAGTAATATATTACCGCTTGATGACAAAGGAAAACGCCAGTGGCCGGAAGTTGGAAGCGAGGCTAGTTTTGTATTGATAGATGCAAGTTGTTCAGCCGAAGCTGTGTCGAGGGTCTCGTCTGTTAAGTCATTGTTTTTTAAAGGAAATAAAGTGTATTAGCCATGTATACATTATTGTTATTTTGTTTGACGATAATCTATTCCGCGAAAACTACAGCTGATATGACAAATCAAAAATCAATAGTAAATGCTGTAGAAGCCAATAGATTGACTGAAGTGGAAACAGCATTGAAAAATGGGGTGAATGTTAATCAAGCTGACAATAGAAAACGGAACTTGTTGTTGATTGCTGTTGAGAAAAAATTGACAGATATGGCTATACTATTGGTGAAACATGGCGCAGATGTTAACCAGCAGGATGACAAACAGGACAGTCCTTTTTTGTATGCCGGCGCATCCGGACAAACCAACCTGTTGAAACTTTTTTTGGAAAACGGCGCACGGTTTGATATCTACAATCGCTATAATGGTACGGCATTGATACCGGCATGCGAACGCGGACATATAGAAACCGTAAAGCTGCTAACCAATACAAAAGGTTTCCCGATAGATCATGTTAACCGTCTTGGCTGGACGGCGTTAATGGAAGCTGTAGTATTAGGTGATGGCAGCAAAAAGTACGTAGAAATTATCGGCATACTTGTAAAGGCTGGTTGCAACACAGATATTCCGGACAAAAACGGGGTAACTGCCTTACAGCATGCAAAAAAAGCAGGTTATAAAGAAATAGTAACGATATTAAGTACCAGATAAACTACAACCTTTTTACGTGCTTGGAAATTACCAATTAGATTCTACTACATTATAATTTATAAGACATTTACTATTGATGTGTTGTTCCATAGGGCTTTTGGTGCTTCAGGCACAGCATAGTACCGAATTATACGTCTTAAGATACGCTGAGTTAAAAGATCCTTCTCCTGTGTCCAATTGGGTAAAAAATGCTTCCGATAAAGATAGCGTGCCGATAAGTTTTCATTTTTGGTTGATTAAATCGGGCAATCAAAGAATAATGGTAGACGCTGGCTGCCGGATAGATCTTTCCAATGCAATCGATTTTGGGCTAACCAATTTTGAGCGTCCTGATTCTGTTTTATTGCGATTGGGTATTCTCCCTGCTGAAATAACAGATATAATTATCTCACACCCGCACTGGGACCATATTGACGGGCTTCCGTTGTTTCCGGAAGCAAAGGTATGGATGCAGCGAAATGACTACCAGTTTTATGTAGGCGAGGCATGGCAAAAAGGCAAGAAGCCGGGTGGCATAGCACCGAGAACAATAGCTTATCTGCTACAATTGAATATGTCCGGAAAACTACATCTTGTTGACGGGGATGGAAAGGAGATTATTGATGGAGTAAAGGTGTTTACCGGCTCCCGGCATACCTTCGACTCTCAACATGTAGTAGTGCGGTCCGGTAAAAACAGCGCCGTAATTGCCGGAGATGATATCTGGATATATGACAACCTCGAAAAAATGCAACCACCTCCGGACTTTGCTACAATGAATGCCAAAGGTTACATAAGTAATATGCAGCGTATGAAAGCGGCAGCGACCGGGGTGAACTATATTCTGCCGGGACACGATGCAAGATTGTTTGACCGTTTTCCAAAGATAAACGGACGGGTTGTAAGAGTTTTTTAAAAGATTATACTGAAAGATGATTGAGTGAAGGAGAACCGGGTGTTTTGTTTTAAAAAGATGTGATGGATTAATTACTACTTTTCAGGGCAGTGGTAGTTGCTATCAAAATAGTCTTTGACTAAAATGAAGTTAAGCCTTCTCATTGCTATTTTAGCTTTCCAGGCACCAGTCAACATTTTTGACCACTATACCTAAAAGATAAACTATCGATGAACAGGCAATGGACCATATTATTTCTGATGAATTATTGGATGGTCATATTTATCCTCCTTTTGCTACCACTTCTCTCTGACCGGGTAAGGGGCTGGCATTTTAGTCATCCCCTTACCTGTTAGACTCAGTGGCTATGGTCACTGGTGTTGCTTAGTTTGGCGTTGATAAAAAAAGCACCTTTGGTTACAATTTTTGTTTGGGGAGAAACATCTTTTACAAACGTAACAGCTGTATAGCCCATATCAGAAACGCCTTTTACAATTTCTATTTTTTCGAAAGTCATTGTTTCACCAGCAGATATTTCTTCCTGTGGATGATGATGGTGTTCGTTGCCACCATTTTTTTCCCCTTCATGTTGATGGGGGGCGGCGGGTTTGCCTGATCGGATAAAAACATAGTATTTTCCATCGGCTTCTACAATAGCATCGTTGGGTACCGCAGGCGTTGTACTGTTGTCCAGACTTACAATACCCGTAATATTCATTCCGTCTATTAATCCGGCTTTATTGCCTATTACATCGCAATGTACTGCCACTGTTTTACTCTCATTTTCAAAGGAGGAACCAATACTGTATATTTTGGCATCGTATTCGTCCGTAGGATTATTGGTTAACGTAAAATGGATGATCTGACCGGTTTTCATTTTAGGCAAATCTTTCTCAAATACCTGTAAGTCCAGGTGCAGGGAGTTGTTGTCTACAATTTCTGCTACGGGAGTGGATGCATCTACATAACTGCCGATTTTGGCAAATACATTACTCACTGTTCCGCTGATAGGGCTGGTAATCGTTAAGGCACGCCTAAGGTTACTATTCGACACACTGACAGGGTCAATATTCATAAGCGTCAACTGCTGACTCAAGGAAGCTTTCCGGGTACGAAGGGTATTCAATTCTGCGGTAGCGCTCTGCAGGTTTTTCTTTGCGCCGGCATTACCCTCATTCAATTCGGTTTGGCGCTGCATTTCCTGCTCAGCTAATATGATCCGGTTTTCCACAGTGAGATACTCTTCTTGTAACTGGATGAACTGCGGGTTTTCAATCGTCGCTATTGATTGCCCTTTTTTTACATTATTCCCAATTTCTACGTTAAGCGTTTTCACTACACCGCCATATAAAGCTGTTGCATTGCCTTTGTTGTTATTAGGTACCCGCAGCATACCGTTGGCTTTTATTGTGGCGGTGAGTTCTTTATGTTCAATGGCCCCCATTTGCAGGTTGATGGCTCTTGCCTGTTCTTCCGTAAGGGTGGCGCTGGTAGAACTTTCTTCTGTATGATCATGCTCTCCTGTTTCGTTTTTTGTACTGTCCTGATTGTTGTTGCAGGAAGCAAGTAGAAAAAACAAAGAAAGTATTACACTTGTATATTTCATAACCAGGTTAATTATTGTTGATGTAATCAAATTGAATTACACGTTGATTGTATTGATTTAATACTTCCAGGTAATTCTGACGCATAGTGATGGCTTGCCCTAGGAACTGGCTCATTTCAGCAAAACTGATTTCTCCTGACCGATAGCTGAGCGTTGCCGCTTTTATAATCTCATCTGCCTGTTGCAAGCCTGTTGACTCATAAAACCGGATCATGCTGAGAAGCTTTTCAATTTCGGTGATGGCTGTTTTTTGAAGGGTTTCCAGCTGTTGTGTTTGGTATGCCAATTGCTTTTGCTGCACTTCTTTTGCAGCATTGGCTGCCCTAACTCTATTTTTATAGGCACTGGCACCCAATAAAGGAAAGGCGGCCGATACGGAAAATCCGGTAAAGGGGTCGCTGGCACCCCACAACTGCTGTGTGAAAAACCTACCGGAAAACTCGGGACGGTTGCTGTTTTTTTGAACGGCGACGTTAGCAGAAGCAATGTCTATATTTTGTTGTTGCAAACGTAATAAAGGATGCAATTCTTTTTGCGCAACCGAAAAATCAATTTTCTCCAGTGCAGCACCAGCAGGCAACATCCACTCATTTCGGTTTAATAACAACATTAGTTGTTGCTGCTCAGCAGTCATGTCTTTTATGTTTTGTTGCAGCAGGACCTGGGTTTCTTTCATCCTGGCTTCCGCTGCTATTTTGTCTAGTCCGGGCACGTCGCCGGCTTTTAATCGTAATGCGGTAGCCTGGTCAAGTGAAGTATATATGCTATCCAATTGTTGAAACAGCCGCAGTCGATCCTGGAGATACCACAACTGGTAATAGGTGCCACGCACATCTCTTTTAATGATGGCTTGCAACGATACCTTATTGAGTTCAGCGTGTTCCAGTTGTTCTTTGAAGTAGTTTTTACGGGCTGTATATAATCCTGGCCAGGCAATACTCTGCGTAATACCTATTTTCAAAATGCCTTTCTTGTCGCTCGGTCGCAGGTCTTCATTTTCACCAAAAACGGCGGTTTTGGGAAGTTCACTGGCAGTTTTTACTGTTAATCCCGCCGTTTTTATTTCTGCCTGATTTATAAAAAGCTGTTGATTGTTTTTTAGGGCTGTGTCTAACGCGGCGGCAATAGTCATTCGTTGCTGCGCTTGTGCAGACAAAGTGCCAGAAAGAAACAGTATAAGTATGCTAACTATTGGTTTCACCTTGTATATTGTTTTTTGTTTTGAAATTTGTTTGTACGATGATATAAAGAACCGGTAATACAAAAAGAGTAAGAAAGGTTGCGGTAATCAAGCCTCCAATAACAACGGTTGCCAAAGGCTTTTGTACTTCTGCTCCTGCTCCGGTACTGATAGCCATGGGGAGAAAACCAAGAGAAGCGACAGTGGCTGTCATCAGTACCGGACGAAGCCTCACTTTGGTACCCTCTATTACTCTTTTTACTATATCTGTCCAACCCTCTTTCTCCAGTTGATTGAATGTGCTGATCAATACGATGCCATTTAACACTGCCACACCAAACAGTGCAATAAACCCGATGCCCGAACTGATGCTGAAAGGCATGCCTCTCAGTAATAGAGCAAATACACCACCAATAGCACTCATGGGTATAGCCGTGAATATCAATGTTGCCTGCTTAAAGGAATGAAACGTAAAATACAGCAGCATAAAAATCAGTAGCAGTGCTGCCGGTACTGCTATCATCAAGCGTTGACTGGCTTTTTCAAGATTTTCAAACTGTCCACCATAGGTAAAATAATATCCCGTCGGCAGTTTCATTTCC
This sequence comes from uncultured Terrimonas sp., assembly GCA_964604365.1. Lineage (GTDB taxonomy): Bacteria > Bacteroidota > Bacteroidia > Chitinophagales > Chitinophagaceae > Agriterribacter. The sequence goes on along the minus strand of CAZRYS010000014.1, from coordinate 26,110 downwards.
TTTAATGGATGCTGGATGTCGGCTACAACCGATGCTACGTCTCTGTCCGTAACATTGAAGCCAATTACTATCCGCCGTTTGCCCTCTTCCCGGCTGATTTGAGCCGGACCAAGTTTGTAATTGATCATTGCCACCTGCGACAGCGGCACCTGGTTGCCTGTATTGGTAGGTATCATCAGGTTGTTTACATCCTCAATGCTGGTTCGGTATGCGCTGTCCAGCCTCACCACCAGGTCAAACCGGCGTTCGTTCTCAAAAACCTGTCCGGCTGCCTTCCCGGCAAATGCAGTGCTCAGCACACTGTTTACATCGGCTACTGTAATACCGTAATTAGCAAGTCGGGTACGATCGTACGTCACATTTATCTGTGGCAGCCCGCTTATTCTTTCTACCTGTGGTGGGGTAGCGCCTTTCACTGTCTGGATAATACCACTCACTTTATTGGCATAGTTAAGTAGCGTGTCCAGGTTTTCTCCGAATATTTTAACCGCTACATCCTGGCGAATCCCTGTCATTAATTCATTGAACCTCATTTGAATGGGTTGATTCTTCTCAAAAAAAACACCAGGTATGCTTTCAAGACTTTTGCTTATTTCATCTGCCAGTTGATCATAGCTTTTCCTAACCTTCCACTCTTTCTGTGGCTTTAGAATGATCATCAAATCCGTCGCTTCTGGAGGCATCGGATCGGTAGGTACTTCAGCAGCGCCGGTTTTGCCTACCACCATTTTTACTTCATCAAAGGAACGGACTAAACGTGAAGCCTGCATAGAGGTTTCAATACTCTGACTGAGAGAACTACCGGGTGGCAGTATGCAATGAAAAGCAAAATCGCCTTCCTGAAGCTGTGGAATAAACTCTCCTCCCATATTTCTAAACAGTAATAAACTGGTCGCAAACAACAAAACCGTAGCTGTTACCATCACGTACTTCAACCTGATAGCTTTTTCCAGAAATGGCTGGTAGATTTTTTGCAACCAGGCGATCATTTTGTCGGAAAAACTATTATTCTTCGGAGCATTTTTAGATAGGCACAATGCACTCATCATAGGTATATAGGTCATTGATAGGATCAATGCACCCAAAATAGCAAAGCTCACTGTTTGCGCCATGGGAGTAAACATTTTTCCCTCTATACCCGTTAATGTAAGGATAGGTATGTACACGATCAGGATGATAATTTCGCCGAATGCGGCGCTATGTCTTATTTTAGACGCGGACAGAAATACTTCCTGATCCATTTGCTGTTGTGTGAGCCGGTTGGTATTCTTGCGTAAGCCAAGGTGATGTAGGGTAGCTTCTACAATAATGACGGCACCATCTACAATTAAACCAAAATCAATGGCTCCGAGACTCATCAGGTTAGCACTCACGCCAAATACATTCATCATGCCCAAGGCAAACAGCAAAGAAAGAGGGATTGCGGATGCAACGACGAGCCCTGCCCTTAAATTACCCAAAAAGAATACCAGTACAAAGATTACAATCAATGCGCCTTCTACCAGGTTTTTCTCAACCGTACTGATAGCTCTTCCTACCAGGTCGGTTCTATCCAAAAAGGGGTCGATGATTACGTCTTCTGGAAGCGATCGCTGTATAACAGGAATTTTTGCTTTGATTCGTTGCACCACTTCATGGCTGTTAGCCCCTTTTAGCATCATAACAACTCCACCCACTGCGTCAACTTCTCCATTATAGGTCATAGCTCCATACCGTACGGCATGCCCAAACTGTACTTTTGCGATATCTTTTATGAAGACAGGCACACCACTGGTCGTATTCTTTACTGCTATGTTTTCTATATCAGCTAAAGTGGCCACCAATCCAATGCCTCTTATAAAATAAGCATTGGGTTTTTTGTCGATATAAGCGCCACCGGTATTTTCATTGTTTTTTTCCAGTGCGGCAAAAATTTCAGGAATACTGATACCCATAGCTTTCAACCTGTCAGGGTTAACCGCCACTTCATATTGTTTTAACTCTCCCCCAAAACTGTTAACTTCTGCAATGCCCTCGGTGCCATATAACTGGCGGGCTACAATCCAGTCCTGCATCGTACGCAGGTCTTTTGCATTGTATTTATGTTCACTTCCTTTTTTGGGATGCAGGATGTACTGGAATACTTCTCCTAACCCTGTGCTCACCGGCGCCAGTTCTGGTATGCCTATTCCAGCGGGTATTTTTTCTGCTGCTTCTTTTAATTTTTCATTGATCAGTTGCCTGGCGAAATAGACATCGACTTTTTCTTTGAAGACGACTGTAATCACAGACAAGCCGAACCTGGAGATACTTCGTACCTCTTCTATGTCGGGTACATTTGCAATACTTTGCTCTATCGGAAAGGTTACCAGTTGTTCTACTTCCTGTCCGGCCAATGTTGGACATACGGTAATTATCTGTACCTGGTTATTGGTAATATCCGGTACTGCGTCTATAGCCAGGCGGTTGGCGCTCCATACGCCCCAAATCACCAGTGCCAGTGTCATTATACCGACAAAGGCTTTGTTCTTAATACTAAACCTGATAATATTATCTAACACTTTACCTGAATTAAGCTTATGAATAGATGACAATCAATGCATACACCGGGTATACATATTGAATGAATACAACTGGTCTTCAATACAGAAGACAGTAGTTATTTCATCATTACAAAATGTCTAAGCGCTTATTTTAGGGGGCTGCCAGATATTTCCGTAGTAATCGGAAGTATGTGAAATGTTGCGGATAGTTACTTTTTCTTCAATAAATGATCCCAGCGGTAAAATAGATTCTGCAAGATTAAAATTGTAAACAGCTATATTGATGCTGCAGCAGGAGCAATGACAAAACGGAGTGCAGTTGTCATCTTTGTCATCGTTGTGATCATGTTTATTTACTTGTGCTATTGGTTTATCTCCGCAGTCGTTGTCGGCATCACTGCAGGGGGCAAAGGAAAGTAATGCCAAGTAGAAAGTCCATATGAGTGCCAACAACTTCATCTTTGCAAAAGTATTGAATAAAGACATGCAACTGTATTGCAATGTATATTCTTTCCTGATAACGTAAATCAGGGAGTTGTATTTTGTAGCTGTTCGCTGCAAAATTCGTTAAACTCCTGCTCATCCACATCGCTTAATGCGGAGAGTATTTCCCGTTGCAGGATGTGGTTGTTTTTAAAGTCGAGTGTAAACAGGTTATCCCGGAGGATAACATTGTTAAACTCATTCCAGCTATGTTTTTTCCGGAAAAACGTGTTGATTACGATTCGTTCATCGGAAATTCCGATTTCCAGGGGTTGCCGGGACTGATGATCAAACAATATGAAAATGATAAAAGCAAGTGCTATCCAACGCATCCCCGGAACCAACAACCATAGAAGCCCCGTCACAAAAAGTGGGTGTTTATAAGTAAACAACTTGTTTTTCTTTCGAATGAGTAAAGAACGTATTACCAAAATGGGAATGAGTAAAGAACCAATAAGCAAAGCTGTCAGGTATTGCTGCTGGAGGTAGCTGTAGAAAATGAAAAATATCCAGCTAATAAAACATAACATTATACTCACCGTATCTATGTACGCTGTCTTTTCTCTTTTTTTTATAATCAGCACATATTGAAACAACTCCTGACGTCTCTTAACAATCATTCCTGACTTAACTTTGAAATTGGCAATGGGTTTTAAACCCACTAAAATAACATATTTGATATAAACATGCTTGGAAATTCGAGGGTAACTACGTCATTTTGACCTAATTAGGAACTTGGCAGGTTTGTTGATTTTATAAGTAGCCATATAATAATTTAGGCAATTATGGAACAAGGAAAGAAAAAAGATATTGATAATCAGCAAGATATAAATAGTGGACTAAACGACGATGCTGAAGAAATGTCAAATCTGGCAGAGGAAACAGATAACACTGAGTATTTGACAGGAGATATTGAGCAATTAAAGGCAGAGCTTTCGGAACAAAAGGATAAATACCTGCGCCTATATGCAGAATTCGATAATTTTCGCCGCCGTAGTTCAAAAGAAAGAATTGAGTTGATGCAAACCGCAGGCAAAGAGGTGATCGTTTCTTTGCTGGATGTACTGGACGATTGTGATCGGGCTGAAAAACAGATTCAGGAAGCGGAACAAACCCCCGTTACAGAAGGCGTACAGTTGGTATTTAATAAATTGCGTTCTGTTTTAACATCCAAGGGCGTAAAGCCAATGAATTGTATCGGGCAGGAGTTTAATGCAGATGAGCAGGAGGCGATATCGCAAATACCGGTAACAGATGAAAAATGGAAAGGAAAAGTGGTGGATGAAGTAGTAAAAGGTTACTACCTGAATGACAAAATTATCCGTTTCGCCAAGGTTGTTGTGGGTAATTGATTTGTGAAATAAGTGAAACAGTCGTTAAATTAAATTTAAGGTTACAGCCCTAATAAACTGGTATTGAATTTTATATGAAAAGAGATTACTATGAGGTGCTAGGCGTGTCTAAATCGGCTTCTGCTGATGAGATAAAAAAGGCATACAGGAAAGTTGCCATGCAGTTTCACCCCGACCGCAACCCTGGAGATAAAGCAGCCGAAGACAAATTTAAAGAAGCGGCTGAGGCATACGAGGTTTTGAGCGATAGCGACAAAAAGGCACAATATGATCGTTTCGGTCATGCAGGTGTTGGCGGCAGAAGTGGTGGTTTTGGTGGCGGCGGAATGAATATGGATGATATATTCAGCCAGTTTGGTGATGTGTTCGGTGATGATATTTTCGGTAGCTTTTTCGGTGGTGCAAAAGGTCGTAGTGGTGGCGGCCGTGGACGTGGTACCCGAGGCAGTAATCTGCGCGTGAAAATAAAATTGAATTTTGAAGAAATAGCCAATGGTACTACCAAAACCATAAAGGTTAAAAAGTATGTAGGTTGTACCACCTGTAACAATACGGGTGCTAAAGATAAAGGTGGTGTGCAAACCTGCGCCACCTGTGGCGGTACGGGACAAGTACGAAAAGTACAAAATACTTTTCTCGGACAAATGCAAACGGTTACTACCTGTTCAACTTGTAATGGGGAAGGAACAACTATCAGCAATAAATGCACCTCCTGTAAAGGAGAGGGTAGGGTTTATGGGGAAGAAACGGTGAATATTGAAATTCCGGCGGGTGTGCAGGAAGGCATACAGTTAAGCATGAGTGGAAAAGGAAATGCTGGCGAAAGAGGTGGTGGACCGGGTGACCTCATTATATTGATAGAAGAAGAAAGCCATCCCGAGTTGCAAAAAGAAGGCTTGAATGTGGTGTATGATTTGCATATATCCTTCACCGACGCCGTATTTGGAACCCAATTGGAAGTGCCAACTATAGATGGGAAGGCAAAAATAAAAATACCACCAGGCACTCAAAGTGGAAAGATTTTTCGGCTGAAAGGTAAAGGCTTTCCGGCTATTAACTCCTATGAAAGAGGAGATGAAATGATTCATGTGAATGTATGGACACCACAGAATGTTAGCAGTGAAGAAAAAGCTATGCTGGAAAAATTGCAGGAGTCACCTAACTTTAAACCACAGCCAACAAAGGGTGATAAGAGCTTTTTTGAAAGAGTGAAGGAGATGTTTGGTTAAGCTTTTCATTATTTCAGTTTAATATTTATTCTCAACCTGGCATTCGTCATTGTTTAGTATATTCGGCATTGGTAATGTTTGTTATCTGAAATCTTTCTTTCTAACATATCTTCTTTTTGTAGGTATATGCACGCATGCTCAAAGCTTATTTGAACAGCGTATTACATTTATTGACAGTCTTTCAGCAATAGACAGTCGTGAGAAAATATTTATACACCATGATAAACCTCTATACCAACTAAAAGATACCTTTTGGTTGAAAGGGTATATTGTAACTGCTGCAGAACATCTTCCGAATGATAGCAGCCGATTGGCGCATGTTGAAATCATAGATGCCGAGAAAAAAGTTGTAAAAAGGATCAGCCCCGCTTGTTATTGGGGGCTGTTTAATAGTTATATAGTACTGGACGATGGGGTGTTTTCTCAGGGAGAATATTTACTTCGGGCTTACACGCAGCGAATGCGGAATTTTGGTGATTCCCTTTTTTTTAGTTCCCGGTTTGCAATAGCCGACCCGGCAGCATCCGGATGGCAAATTAATTTAGAAAGCTTGTATCTAAACAACAACCGGCTGTCATTGTCGATAATTCTCCCAAAGGCTGATCATAGATCAAAACCGGATCCACTTGTTGTTCGTTTGTTATCTGGAAACAAAACTGTTTTACGCTGGAATGGTACTCCGGATTCTTTTGGAAAACTGCATCTCGATACGGCGCTCAACACGACAGACAACCTATCAATGGATGTCGAAATTAGTCGTAAGGACGGATTGAAGTGGCGGCTACCGGTGCCTGATCAGTTTGGAAAACCTGATCTGCAGTTTATGCCGGAAGGAGGCAGTTTTATAATAGGGAAGGATCAAAGGCTGGCTTTTAAAGCGTTGAATCCGCTAGGGAAACCAATTGAAGTAAAAGGTGTAGTAAAAGACAATACCAACGCTATCATTACCAGCTTTACAAGTGAACATGAAGGAATGGGGTTGATGCTTTTTCAACCGCAGGCGGGAAAAACCTATACCGCTTATTTGGATAACGGGTATGAATACCCTCTGCCAAATGCCGCCAATAGTGGGTATACGTTGCGGACTGACGCTCACTCTGATAGTCTTCTGCTATCTATTGACGCTACAGAAGACCATAATGGCAAAATGTTCTATTTTACCGCAGCTACGCGGGGCGTTATACAAACCTGGGGGCGGTCGCGTAAAAAAGAAGGAGTGGTGCATGTGTCTTTGGATAAAAAGCAGTTTCCTTCGGGCGTGTCGGTAATTACGCTATATAACGAACAGTTACTGCCGGTGAATGAGCGGGCTTTTTTTGTTTGGCATAATGATACCCTGCAATTGACCGCTGATGGTCATAAGCCCGCATATCAATTCAGAGACAGCGTTCATCTTTCAGTATCGGTAAAGGATGATGCCGGCAATCCTGTCTCCGGAAGTTTTTCTATTGCCGTAATAGATACCAGCCAGGTGATAGTAAATAAATTGAAAGAAAATCTTCTAAGTTATATGTTGCTGAGTGCAGACTTAAAAGGAACTGTTGAAAATCCTTATCAGTACTGCAATGACAGTGCTGCAGGAATGACAGATCTTTTGATGTTGACACAGGGTTGGGTTTCCTATCAGCAACCCTTTGCAAATAAACATTTCAACTACGAAAAAGATTTTACAATATCAGGGAGAGTAAGCAATGTTTTTAATAAGCCATTGGCAAATAGCAGTATCACTTTGTTTGGCAGGGTAGGTAAATCGGGGATGTTTTTGATGGATACGACGACCAGCGAACGGGGGCAGTTTGTATTTAACAACTTTCCTGTTTTTGATACAGATTCAGTCAGCATGGTGATCAAGGCTCTTAATAAAAGAGGTAAAGCTTTTAACGTGGGTATAGATCTTGACGAGCCTGATTATCCGCCTTACAGCGGAAAGATTCCGCTGACAAGCACTGTGGGTGTATTGATGGATAGTGCCGTTAAAACGTACACTAGGCATCAACGGGAATTGATAAACAGTTTCAAGCGGGACGGTATTTACCTCGAGGAGGTGGTGGTGACAGGCAGAGTCAAAATTGCCGGGTCTAAAAATCTTAATGCAGATGGAGGCGCAGACCAACTGATCAACGAAAGCACTTTGGAGACAACACCAAAAGAAACGCTTGTGGATGTGTTGCATCAACAAGTAAAAGGTTTTCGGGTTGGATCTCCCCCCAAAAGTGCCCGGCAGCAATATATGGTGAATTCGAATATTGCCAGGTTCGTAATAGACGGAATAGACCTGGAGTTCTTTTATCAGCAGGAAAATGAAACCACTAACTTAGATTACCTGACCTTCTATAAAGGAATTCTTAGTTATTTCTCGGCTGAAGATATTAAAGCTATAGAGATAATGAATACACCGCGGTACAACAGTATTTACCGCAACCGATTTCTTAGCGTTGCTGAGCTAATGAATTCTGGCCCCGCCACCGTAGACTATTCATTCATAGAAATTACTACACACTCCGGATCCGGACCATTCATGCGAAAAACGCCAGGCATATATTTACTGAAGCCGGTATATCCATTTATTGCCAGGCAATTTTACAGTCCCAGGTACACTTCAACAAATGATCGTCCTGTATTTCCTGATTATCGAACTACCGTTTACTGGGATGCGAATTTGATTGCTGATAGTGCTGGCAAGGCACAAACGTGGTTTTACACATCGGAGAGCAAGGGAAATTACTTGATGCTCATTCAGGGTACAGATTTGAAAGGACGATTCGGTGTTTTGTACAAACCGTTATATATATTGCCTGAAGAATCGGAGCAAGACAAAGGATTGCGGCTAAATAAGAGTTTGCCGGATTGATACCATTCTACTGTTTAAGCTTTCCTTCAATAAATGTCCACTCACCTGCCAATCACCACCGTCGGTAATTCAGCATAAAAGAGAAGTCTTATTACAACAGGATAATTTTGTTATAAATCCTGCTAACTACAGAACATCAAATGATGCCGATTAGTTCTAGGTTTATGTAATTATTTTTTTAACCAGAACTAAAACGATGGTCATATGACATGTCTATTTAAGAATGTTCATTTTAAGGGTATCAGAAGCAAGGTTTTACAATCTATTTTGCCGCTGATCCTTTTATTTCACGTAAATCTTTTTGCACAGCAAACAATTACAGTAACCGGTAAAGTGACGGGTGACGGAAGCGATGCTTTATATGGCGTGAGTGTGTCTGTTTCAGGAACTACTCAGGTTACAACAACAGATCAAAACGGGAGTTTTACGTTGAATGTCCCTCCCAATGCATCATTATCCTTTTCATTCGCCGGGTTTTCACCTCAAACTGTTAGGGTTGGAGGCAGGAATGTTATAGATGTAAATCTTGAAAGTGATGCCAAAGGTTTGGAGGAAGTCGTTTTGACAGGTTACACTGCTCAACGTAAAAAAGACATCACAGGCGCAGTTTCTGTAGTGGATGTTAAAGCGCTTAAAACCGTACCGAGCGGATCTGTTATGCAGTCATTACAGGGGCAGGCAGCCGGTGTAAATGTTATCAACAGTGGGGCTCCTGGTGAAGGCAGTAAAATATTTATCAGGGGAGTGTCTTCTCTCGGTAATACAGATCCATTGGTCCTTATCGATGGCGTACAAGGAAATCTAAATAACCTGTCTCCAGATGACGTAGAATCTGTACAGGTGCTTAAAGATGCCGGGGCTGCGGCAATTTATGGTTCCAGAGGTTCAAACGGTGTTATTGTAGTCACAACTAAGAAAGGGAAGGCAGGAACAATGCAAGTGAGTTATGATTCCTGGTTCAATGTTCAGGTTCCTGGATCTAGCAATGCATTCAATATGTTGAACACGGAGGAATATGCACGTGAATATTACAAGTTATTCCCCGGAACAACTCTTTTTCCCGGCGGTCAGGTGCCAGATTATCTCTATCGCGGATCAGCTGGTAGGGGTGTCGGTATGGAAGGAGATCCTGCAGTGGACCCTGCGAGGTATAAATTCGATGCCCAGAATCCTAATAATAATTATATTATTCAAAAGGTAAATAAATCGGGGACCGACATGTACAGTGAGGTCTTTAACCCGGCGTTGTGGATGAATCACAACGTTACCGCCAGTGGCGGTTCCGAAAGAGGTTCTTACCTGATGTCATTGGGATATATGGATCACAAGGGGACTTTGATGAATACCTGGAATAAACGATATCAGGTTAGGGTAAATACTGAATATAAGTTGACAAAGGATATCAAGGTAGGGCAGAATATGCTGGCATTTTACCGGAATTCAAGAATGTTGGGCAATGGATCCAATGCTACATTTAATAATGTAACGTCTACTCGACTTTGGATGCCCTTTTTGCCTGTTTATGATATAGCAGGAAATTATGGCGGGACATTTGCTGGCCCAGCAGAAATGGGTAACTGGGGAAATGCAGTGGCTGATCAGGAAAGAACGGTAAATGATAGAAATAGCAGTTATCAAATTAATGGTAATGTATACATTGATATTCGGTTTCTTAAAAACTTCACAGCACGTTCCAGTTTTGGAGGAACAGTAAATAACTATTATGTACAGGCCTTTGGTTTCAACGGATACAATAATAATGAAGGATTTAACGGTACCAATACACTTAGAGAAACCTCTGGTTATGGTACTACCGCAATGTGGACAAATACCTTGAATTATAACAATGATTTTGGAAAGCATGGAGTCAATGTAATAGTAGGTTCAGAATCTGTTGAAAACAGAGGACGCCAATTGCAGGGGCAGGCGATGGGTTTTTATAGTACCGATTATAATTACCTGATTTTAAGGAACGGAACATCCACATTATTACCTTCCAACGACTATGGTGGTGGTCCCGGTGTTTATGAAAATGCCTTGTTTTCGCTGTTTAGTCGTGTGGACTATAACTATGATGATAAATATCTGTTGTCTGGAACAATCAGGCGCGATGGCTATTCAATGTTTGGTGCTAATAATAAGTATGGTATATTTCCATCTGTTTCTGTAGGGTGGAGAATAAGCCAGGAAAACTTTATGAGGGGGATCGAATGGATCAGTGATTTGAAATTGAGAGGGAGTCACGGTGTGCTAGGTAATAAAGAGAATATCGGACCTAATAACCCGTATTCATTGTACGGACAAGGACATGGCAGATCTTACTATGATCTCAACGGAAGTAGTATCGGTGCTGTTCCAGGTTTTTACCCATTGTCCATAGGCAATCCAAATACACGTTGGGAAAGAAACGTATTGACCAATATTGGAATGGATGCCACACTCTTAAATAATAGTTTAGATGTTAGTATAGAGTGGTACAGGAAGTACATAGACGGTCTATTGTTTGGAATGCAACTTCCTGCAACAGTGGGAGAGGCTACTCGTCCTTCGGTTAATATAGGCGATGTACAGAATACAGGCGTTGATTTGTCCGTAACTTACCGTAAGCGTGTGAATGAGAAATTCAATTTCAGTATAGGAGCCAATATTGGCACTTACAAAATGCTCATTAAAAAGCTGCCGGATCCTGGATATGTTTACTATGGAGAACAAATAATAACACAGGAAGGTTTTGCGTCCAGCACATTCTACGGATATAGGGTATTGGGATTATTCAGCGATAACGCTGATGTAGACAGGCATGCTACGCAACAGGATGCTGCCCCGGGCAGGTTTAAATTTGAAGACGTAAACGGAGACGGTGCCATTACACCGGACGACCGTACGCATCTTGGTAACCCCCACCCGGATTTTACTTATGGGCTTAATTTGACAGCGAGTTACCAGAAATTTGACTTTTCCGCCATATTTTATGGTTCTCAGGGAAATGATATTTACAATGCTACGCGATCTGCAACTGATTTTTGGGGTAGTTATACCAATAAATCAAGAAGGGTACTAAATGCTTGGACGGAGGATAATAAGAATACAGATATCCCCAAAGCAGAAGCCGTCAGAAACTTTACCAACCATCAGGATACCCACAGCTCTTACTACATAGAAGACGGATCTTATCTCAGGTTAAGAGCACTGACTGTAGGGTATAATATTCCTGTGACAGCAAGGGGGAAAGTAGGAATCTCGAACCTAAGATTATACGTGCAGGGCACTAATTTGTTTACCATAACAAAATACTCTGGGTTGGATCCGGAACTGCATGCAACCAATGCTATGTTCTTCGGGCAGGATAATGGAAACTATCCTATCCAAAAAAGTTTTGTAATAGGACTAAATCTAGGTTTGAAGTAGCAAAGGCTTCTATTGACAATAATTAAACTTGTTAAGATGAAAAATATTAAAAATAAAATATCAACAGCCATTGTTGTTATCGCCATGGGTGGTGTAATGACAGCATGCAATAAAGACTTTCTCGAGCGAAATCCAATAGGCTCCATCAGCGAAACTACACTGGCAAATCGTTCCGGAATTGAGGGACTTTTGGTGGGAGCATATTCGTTACTAGATGGCGTAGGTCACAATATTGGCAATACGCAGGATGTAGGAATTCATAATACTTATGTTTCAAATTCGGCTTCTGACGAAGCACACAAGGGCGGAACCTACGGTAACCAATCCAATAGAGAAGAGCTGGAGGGATACTACTATACCTCCAATAACTCTCTTTTGTTAGACAAATGGAGAATGAATTATGCCGGGGTACACCGGGCTAATGAAGTTATTCGTCTGTTGGAGAAACTTCCTGAAGGAGAATTGACGGAGGCGGAATCCTTACAAATTCGGGCAGAAGCTCGTTTTATAAGAGGTGTTTTCCACCTGGAAGCGGCTAAAATGTGGAGAAATGTGCCGTATCTGGATGAAACAGTGAGTTTTGAAACCGGTAATTACCTGGTGAAAAATAATGTTCCTATTTGGTCTTTGATTGAAGCAGATTTTGATTTTGCAGCCCAAAATCTTGCGCATACACATTCGCAGGTGGGTAGGGTTAATAGTTGGGCCGCCAAGGCGTTTTTGGCCAAGACTTATATGTTTCAGCAAAAATTTACTGATGCTAAACCATTGCTGGAGGATGTTATCAATAACGGCGCTACGACCAAGGGAGAAAAATATGGCTTGCAGGAACAGTATGCATGGAATTTTCAAATCGCTCACAAGAATTCCAAAGAATCTGTCTTCGCTGTACAAATGTCGGTTAAAGATGGCGCGAATGGAATGAATGGGAATGCCGGCGATGCCTGGAGTTTGCCTATGCATCTGGATGGTTGGGGAAACTTGCCTTCTTTTACACTCGTTAATACATTTAAAACAGATGCAGCTGGACTGCCTTTAGTCAATACCTTCAATGACGCGAATGTAAAGAGTGACATGGGCTTACCTTTTGATGATCCCTTCACTGCACATGCGGGTCCACTGGATCCGAGATTAGACTGGACAGTGGGAAGACGCAATATACCTTATCACGATTGGGGACTGCATCAACGCAGTTGGATTGCCTCTCAGGAACAAGGAGGACCCTATTCTCCTAAAAAAGGTTCTCACTGGCAGGCGGAACACGAAGCTTTTACTGACAGGTTGGACGGATGGATGACAGCCAACCCAATCAACTACAATATGATCAGGTTTGCAGATGTATTGCTGTGGGCGGCTGAAGTAGAAGTTGAAATCGGTAGTCTTGATGTGGCACAGCAATACGTGAACAGAGTGAGGGCTCGTGCGGCTAATCCTTCTGGATTTTTGCATGCATATTTGGATAACAGCGACCCCTCATTAGGTTTCTCTAATACGCCGGCGGCGAATTATGTAATAAATGAGTATCCTGTTGGTCATTTCTCAACATTGGGAAAAGAGAATGCAAGAGAAGCGGTTCGATTTGAGCGGAGGTTAGAATTGGGGATGGAAGGACATCGTTTTTTCGATCTTCAACGATATGATGCCATTACTCCCGGATATATGGGCGATATTTTGAATGCTTATTCCCAGCACGAGAACCAATCCTTTAAAGATTATCTTGACGGAATTGGATATAGAATTCTGGAGAACGCAGTATTTATAAAAGGAAGACATGAGATTTACGCAATTCCGTTACTGGAAATAGATTTATCTACTACAGCGGATGGACCTACGCTGATGCAAAATCCTGGCCACAACTAAGAGTGATAACACATGTGATGGATGCACATGCATTATCATGGGATAGGGAATTTATTCCCTATCCCATTTTGATAGAAGCGTTCTCTCAGTTCTTCATGTATTTTGAAGTCACTAACCAGGAAGACTTTTAATTTTCTTATGGCTCTTTTTTAGTCCAGTTCCTGAAGTAATACCACGGATGATTATGGAATATATCGATTCAATTTATTTTTCGATTTGCTGTCAATTTTATATTGGATAACCTCTTTCTTTTAACTCAATTAACCTTTGGAAAGCCAAAATAAAAAAAATGAATAGACGGTTAATCCTATTGTTACTCTTTTCCAAGCTATTTATAGTGGAGGTTTTTGCAAACAAGAAGGCTATTGACAAGAAGGTAAATGTTCGCATACGGGTAGAAGAAGCGGATACCAGAAAAATAACACCTGCAATGGTATGCATCATTAGATTGAGTGATAGTTCGGTTCTTGTGCCGCCACATGGAGAGGTTGCAGGTGAGCCGAGTGATCCTTCTCCTTTTTTCGAAGGGATAGATTTTGAGGAGAGCCGAGAATGGCATGGTCCTATAAGAAAGATGAATGGAATGGGCGCCATCAATGGGCAAAGAACTTATGTGTATGGCATGAAACCCTCAATTCCGCACTGGAAAGAACCTGTTATGTACCAGACCACTGGTGATTTTGTCATTGAACTCTTACCTGGGTCTTATAGTATCAGCATTCAACATGGAATGGAATACATTCCGGTGAAAGAGATGCTGTTAATCAGCGATGAAAAGAAGATATCAAAAACATATAGATTAAAACGATGGGTCAATCTACCTCGCTCAGGTTGGTATTCTGGAGATGTCCATGCGCACCATCCTGTTGCAAAACCTTCATTTAAGGAGTATATGTTGCAGATGGCCAAAGCAGAAAATTTACATGTAGTAAATATGCTCGAAATGGGTGATCGTTGGCGTACTTATTTTCATGCCGAGGGGTTTGGCGAGAAGTATAGAATTTGCAGAGAGGACAACTGTCTTGTATTTGGGCAGGAAGAACCCAGAAGTGATTTCGGCCATATTATTGCCTTGAATATTGCCGAACTGGTAAGAGACACGTCCAGGTATAACTATTACGACCTGGTTTTTGAAAAAGTAAAATCTTCACCAGGAGCATTGGTGGGTTTTGCTCATTTTGCATATGGAGGAGAAGGTGTCAAAAAGGGGCTCCCGTTATATATAACTACAGGCAATGTAGACTTTGTTGAATTAATGCAGAACTCGCAACTAAATCTTACGGACTACCATACCTATCTGAACATGGGCTTCCAACTCAGTGCAGCAAGTGGTAGCGATTTTCCCTGGGGTTCAACAATTGGAGATGGCAGGACCTACGTCTATACGGGCAAGCAATTCTCGGCCGATGCATGGTTTTCAGGATTAAAACAAGGAAACAGTTTTGTTTCTAATGGTCCTGTATTGCTGATGAAAGGAGATGGAGCTATACCGGGAAAAGAAATACATAAGAAGAAAGGTGCTAAAATAACAATAAACGTACAAGCGATGTCGCATCCGGGAATCGGCACTTTGGATAGGGTAGAGTTATATAACAACGATGGTTTGCTTGCCGTGGTAGAGAATCATAAAAAAAAGAAGAAAATAAGGCTGAAAGTAAAACATATACTCGGTAAGAGTGAATGGTTTGCTGCTGCTGCGTATGCTGACAATGGGGCTTTAGCGCACACATCTCCGTTATACTGCATCGTAGAGAATGCACCCACCTGGAGTCCGGAAAAAGCACCATTGCTTATCTTAAATCAAATGAAAACCTTAGATATGATTGTAGAAGAAGAAAAGGAAAAAGATATACCAGATATAGGTATAATCGAACGGGTGGAAAAGGCAAGGGTTTTTTATAACGATATGTTAGAACGGCTGAAATGATGCTTAATAATAACATTCTGCTTATCACAAGCTTGTGGAGGGCATGTTGCACTTTGATGAATGATAACGAACTGCAATGTCGGTTAAAATTCTTATAATATAAGCCAACTGGGGAACATAGACAGCGGGTATTTTACTTGTAAATTTGCTGCGTTTTTTATCATTGTAATCAAGAACCTTAACACCATTTTCTATTTTACTTATTTGAACCATAAATATATGATGAAGAGTTTTTGTGAAATGCTGTTTTGTTTGATTTTGACCATAGCATTAAATGCTTGCAATCAGGGTAATCGTGAATACGAGGTAACGGATACAGATACACTATATAGTGGTCCAAAATTCAATGAGCATGTAAGAAATACCGAAGCACTTACGCCTGAAGAGGAGCGTTTGGGCTTCAAACTACCGGATGGTTTTGAAATCAATCTTTATGCATCTGAGCCGGATATAGGCAAACCGATTAACATAAACTTTGATGCAAAGGGAAGGATGTGGGTAACGCAGTCATTCGAATATCCCTTTGCGGCTTCTCCGGGGCAGGGCAAAGATCGTATTACCATCGTAGAGGACACCGATGGCGACGGCAGAGGCGATAAGTTTACACATTTTAGCGATACGCTCAACATACCGATAGGGATCATGCCTGTATCGGATGGCGCTGTTGCTTTTAGCATACCCAATGTTACACGATTTACAGACAGGGATGGTGATGGACGTGCAGATAGTCAACAAAAATTGC
The DNA here is from genome assembly GCA_964604365.1 of uncultured Terrimonas sp. GTDB lineage: Bacteria > Bacteroidota > Bacteroidia > Chitinophagales > Chitinophagaceae > Agriterribacter. Next base: position 9,736 of record CAZRYS010000014.1, on the reverse strand, counting down.
TGGGACCTTTTGAATATAGAGATACACATGGCATGGTCAATAACTTCACAACGGGTTTTGACGGTTGGATTTATGCCTGCCATGGTTATACCAATCGTTCAACTGTGGCTGGTGCTGATGGAGATTCCATACATTTGATTTCTGGCAATACCATTCGCTTTTTACCTGATGGCACTCGGGTAGAACATCATACCGCTGGCCGTATCAATCCCTTTGGCCTAACATTTGACGAGATGGGGTATCTGTATTCCACAGACTGTCATACTTCTCCTATGCATCAAATGATACGGGGAGGTGATTATTCTCAATGGGGAAAAGAAGAAGGAATGGGTTTTGCGCCAGAAATGAAACCCTTTGAAAATGAAGCGACTGCTTTGGCTGGGATTGCTTATTATGGCGACAATCTATTTCCGGAAGCCTATCGTGGCAGTTTTTTTATCGGGGATGCCGTTTCATCTAAAGTCTACCGAAACTCCTTTTCTTTCAAAGGAGCAACACCCATAGGAAAACGAGAACAGGATTTTTTGTTGAGTAAGGATCCGTGGTTCCGCCCGGTAGACGTAAAGCTGGGACCAGATGGTGCATTGTATATTGCTGATTTTTATAACAGCATCATAGGTCACTACGAAGTGCCTTTGGAGCATCCAAAACGGGATAGAATCAAGGGACGTATCTGGAGAGTAACCTACAAAGGGAAAGGAAATTCAAAATCAGATTTTACACAACTGGATATTACTGGATTGTTAACAGCATTATCCGGAAATAATATCAAGATGAGACTGGCGGCTGGTGACGAGCTCGTGAACCGATGGGGAACAAGTGCTGCTGAACCTGTTAAGAAATTGGTCAATCAAAGTGAAAATAATAATGCACGTGCTCATGGATTGTGGATCTTACAAAGAACTGGGTCGCTTTCGGACGAAATGATAACTGCCATTGCAGGGGATAAGGATGCTTTAATCCGGCTGCATGTTATGCGTATTATAGCGGAAAGGAAAGATACAACCCTGGCACTTCGTAAAGTGATAGAGAATGCGGTAGCCGATAATGATGTCCATGTCAGACGTGCTGCGTTGGAAGTAATAGGACGGTATCCGGACATGCAGGCAATTGAAACATTGATTAATGCAAGGAAAAAAGTTCCTGCTTACGATAGCCATACAATTTACACCATCAGGCTTCATCTAAGAAACCTGCTTCGCAGAGGTGAGCTGATGCAAATGGTGGCAGATCGTGACTGGCAGATAGAAGATGCGACTGTTATAACAACTGTACTTGTTGGTGTGCAAACGCCTGTCGCTGCTTCCTTTCTCCATGACTATGGTAAAAAACATAATTTCTTGGAAGAAGAGCGCCGGAAGATTTTTACACATATGGCCAGATTTATACCTTCTGCAGATGTAAAAGAGATGATAGCAACAGGCTTAGAAAAAGCAAAACAGAATGTTCAGATCGGTTACGATATCTATCGAAGTTTGCAGGACGGATTTGCTCAACGCGGAGGTATTGAACCCTCCCCGATGGAGCCATGGGGTAAACAACTGACGGCAGATATTTTGCAACAATTGCAGGGCGGGAAGGTGAGCGATGAGCCGCCGGTTGCTGATCAATATAAACTGGCATTAGGATTGGCGGGTAAGTATAAGCAAAGGGCTCTGTCGCCAAAGATCACTGCTATTTTAAGAGATACCTCCAACAAGGCAGACGTCAGGGCTTCAGCGCTCAAAACGATGATTATGTTTGACAAAGAAAATATGTCGCTCGCGGCAGATATTCTTCAATCGGAGCAGGAATTGCCAGAAGTCAAGAGGTCCGTGGTAAGCATTTTGGGAGAATTTCCGGGCTCACAAGCCAACCAGGTTTTGGGGTTGTTAAAAAATGCAGCTCCCGATCTGCAACATCCGGTAGTTATGGTATTGGCGGGGTCTCCTGATGGAAGAGACATTATTTTTCGAAAGGTAAAAAACGGTGAGTTCTTTGCAAGAACACTTATTGAACCAAAAGTGGAAGAGAGAATGCTGCTTAATATCTCCAAGTCGCAATTAGCAACCTATCGTCAATTGACTGAAAGTCTTGAACCCGTAAGCGAAGAAAAGCAGAAACTTATATCAGATCGCATTTCACTTTTCAAAGAAGATATCTCGTCTCCAGACAAAGGGCATCAGGTGTTTATAAACACGTGCTCCCCTTGCCATAGTTTGAAAGGAAACGGTGGACAGATAGGTCCTCAACTGGATGGTGTTGGTAAGTGGGGGGTACAGCCGCTTGTGGAAAAGATTCTGGATCCTAACAGAAATATATCAGAAACATTTCGAACATATACGATCAAATTAAAGGATGGTAAGATATTATCAGGATTATACAGAAGGGATGAAGGTGCTGTCATTGTTTTTGCTGACGTGGCAGGTAAAGAATTTAGCGTTGCCAAAGGCGATATATCGGAGCAGAATGCCTCGAAATATTCCCTCATGCCGGATCAATTTGGACAATTGTTAGCGCCGGAAGATTTTAATAATCTGTTGGCTTTTTTGTTGAGTCAAACCAATTAGAACAGGCGTTTTTTAAAGGGTAAGCTTATTATATATTCAGAAAAGTTTGGGATATTTTCCCTTTTCTACTGTAGTTACATTTACATGAAGGGGTAGCAATTATAAAAACAGGTTCTTGGAATACAATGGTGGCTGTCACCTTCAAAAATGGATTTAAAGGAAAGACTATGAATAAAAGACTTTTTTACTTATTCGGTATCACAATTTTTTTTGCTTGCAACGAGGAGAAAGGGCGGAAGGGAGCATCTGTTTCTTTTGCTAAGCAGACACTCGCTACTGAATACATTTCAGAAGGGGCTGCAGCCGGAGATGTGAATGGGGATGGGAAGATGGATGTAATGAGCGGATCGTTTTGGTATGAAGCACCCGATTGGAAACGCCACGAGATAACGACACCCTATATTCATCCCTCCATTGATGGTTATGGCAATTCCTTTCTTAATTTTAGTATGGATGTCAATCAGGATGGTTGGGTCGATTTAATTAAAATAGGTTTTCCCGGGAAAGAAACATATTGGTACGAAAACCCTCAGAATAAACCCGGGCATTGGAAAGAACGCCTGCTTTATCATTCCGTGGGAAATGAATCTCCCATGCTTGCCGATATCGATGGAGATGGCAGACCTGATTTAGTGTGTAATGATGCCGTAAATAAGAAAGTGATATGGCTACAGGCACCGTTGTCTAAAGGTGACACTGAATGGACGGCTTATACCATAAGTAATGATAGTTTACTGGGAACCCATCATTTCACACATGGATTGGGTGTAGGAGATATGAATATGGACGGTCGCCCAGACGTATTAATAAGAGAAGGTTGGTGGGAGGCCCCACCAGACCCCAAACAGTCAAATTGGGTTTTCCATAAGGCTGATTGGGGACCCGAATGTGCACAGATGTATGTAATGGATGTGGATGGAGATGGAGATCAGGATGTAATATCTTCTTCCGCACACGAATACGGAATATGGTGGTACGAGCAGATTAAAGAAACAAATGGTAGTGTGACCTGGAAACAGCATGAAATCTACAAAGAATTTTCGCAATCACACGGCATGAAAATGGTTGATATCAACGGTGATGGATACCCTGATCTTGTTACCGGAAAGCGCTTTTGGGCGCATAATGGAGGAGACCCGGGAGAAAGAGATCCGGCTGTGATCTATTGGTTTGAATTTGTTCCGGGTGCCCAGCCACAATGGATCCCCAGGAGAATTGATGATAATTCAGGAGTGGGGCTTCACGTAACTGCCCAAGATATGAATAACGATGGAATGCTTGATTTAATAATAGGCAATAAAAAAGGGGTATTTGTATTCGAACAGCTAAAACCTGAAAATCAATAGGGTCAAAACACTGAGGGGGGGCCTTCTTGGCGCCGTTTCCTTCTTCAGGTTAGTATGTCGAATTGATTTTGGTTTAATTGAAGATACTATTCCATATGAAACGAAATTTAATAGATTCATGGCTATTCATTGTAGCAATATGTGTGTTGTATGGCTGTAGTGATGCTAAAATAGCTGACTACAAACTCTCAAAGCTCAAATTACCAGATGGTTTTCAAGCAGAACACCTATATAGCCCTTCAGAAAACGGCAATGGATCCTGGGTGTCCATGACCTTCGATAATAAAGGTAGAATTATTGCATCAGACCAGTATGGTGGATTGTACAGAGTTGTTCTTCCAAAACAAGGAAATAAAAAAACTGGTGTTAGTGTTGAAAAATTACCATTTAGCTTCAGCAAGACAGAAGGAAACAACCTTGATACCGCTCGACTTATAATGGGGTATGGCCAAGGGTTGGTGTGGGCATTCAATAGCTTATATGTGATGGTAAATCATTCAGGAGACTCTTTGTATGATAAAAGGAGTGGACTATATCGCATAGAAGATAAAGATGGCGATGATGTGTTTGATGCAATTACATTGTTGGGATCGATGGATGGATATGAAGAACATGGTCCACATAGTATTATACTTGCGCCCGACAAAATGTCTCTATATGTAATTGCAGGTAATTTTACTGGTCATCCTGATTCTATAACGCATTTCCGGATTCCACCTGTTTGGAAAAGAGATAATCTAATTCCTGATCATTCGCACAAAGATGGTAGGGTGAAACAAACCGGAGGATGGATAGCAAAGGTGGACTCCACTGGAAAACAATGGGAAATAATCAGTGCAGGATTGCGAAATCCTTTTGATATCACTTTTAATGCCGCCGGAGAATTGTTTACCTACGACTCAGATATGGAATGGGATTTAGGTATGCCCTGGTATCGACCCACGAGAATTTGCCACGTTACCAGTGGAGCCGAATTTGGGTGGCGGGATGGTAATGCAAAGTTTTCCTCCGACTATCCGGATAATTTACCTCCCGTGATCAATATTGGTCAGGGGTCTCCAACGAACATTGTTTCGGCGCATAATACTGCATTTCCTGCTCGCTATCGTAATTCTTTACTGGCTTTTGACTGGAGTTTTGGAATTATCTATGCAATACACCTGAAGGAGAACGGGGCATCCTATACTGCCGAAGCAGAAGAGTTTATATCCGGGGCGCCGCTTCCACTAACGGATGGAATCATAGGCCCCGACGGAGCCTTGTATTTTATTACAGGAGGACGTCGACTGGAGTCTGATTTGTACAGAATTAGTTATGCACAGAAGTCTGGAGAAGAGCTGGCGAAGGATATGCACAAAATACCTGATGTAAACGATGAAATTCAAATCAGAAGGCGGTTAGAGGTCTTGCATTCCAGTTCAATGCCAGGCGCCATTGATACGGCTTGGAAATACCTGGGACATGAGGATAGATTTATACGGTATGCGGCCCGCATGATATTGGAACATCAGCCTGTTGATCGTTGGTTAAAACATGTATCGAAAGAAGATGATCCACTTGTTGTAAGTGAAGCGGCTATAACGATGGCACGCCATGGCGGCAAGCAACTTCAACCGGTGTTATTGAATTCACTGTTGAAAGTTGACTATCTCGCAATGCCAGAATCTGTCCGGATAACCTGGTTGCGGGCATTGGAACTATCGTTGGTGCGAATGGGGCAACCCGGAAAAGAATTGAATACTCGTATTGTAAATTACCTGGAACCCCACTACCCGTCCTCCTCAACAAAGATAAATCGGTTATCCGGCAAAATACTTGGTTTTCTTCAGGCTCCTTCCGTAGTTTCCAAAACGATTACATTGTTAGAGGCTAATCAGGATACTCAACAGGATGAGGAAACAGTTGCGCAGATGTCTGACCTTATTTTCAGAAATCCGCAATATGGTATGGACCTGGCTGAAATTTTAAGTAATACACCGCCGGCAGATCAGATATTTTTTGCAATGATTCTTAGTGATGTCGCTACGGGTTGGACACCGGAGTGGAGAGAAAAATATTTTAAATGGTTTTATGATGCCTACGGTTATAAAGGAGGGCGACATTACATTGGATATATCGATAAAGCCAGAAAAAGTGCGCTACAGTTTGTTCCGGCAAAAAAACAGGCTTACTACGATAGCATTTCGTACAACGAAGCGTCTCTGAATAAAGTAACGGATTGGGTTAAGATCATGAGTGATGGCGGACCGGGAAGAAACTGGAAACTTAACGAAGCGCTTGAAGCGGTACAATCCGATATTCAACCTCCTGATTTTGAACAAGGACAGCTTGTGTTTGCTGCCAGTGCCTGTATTGCCTGCCATACGATGCGCGGGCAGGGAGGGAGTGCAGGACCGGATTTAACGCAGTTGGGTACCCGTTTTTCGGTAAAGGATATTCTGGAGTCCATAATTGACCCCAATAAAGCAATTTCGGATCAGTATGCAGCTTCGGTATTTTACATGAATGATGGAAGTACTATAGTCGGGCGGATAATAACTGAAGGCTCTCAACACTATACAATCTCTCAGAACCCTTTTGCACCAGACATTACGCGAGATGTTGCCAAAAAAGATGTTTCGAAAACAAAGTTGTCAGAAGTGTCTTCTATGCCACCCGCTTTGATCAATAGTCTTAATGCAGAAAGGCTAAAAGACTTGATAGCTTATCTGGTTGCCGGCGGCAATAAAGAGCACGAAATATATCGAAATGGTAAGTAGGGTTATTCTGAACCTAATGCGCCAATCACTAAAATGATATATTAGTTTGTTATTAATACTAAAAATGTAGAAATGAAATTAGGGATTAACACGTTTTTATTTACTTCTCCTTTTACTACTGAAAATATTGCGCTGTTTCCTAAGTTCCGGGATTGGGGATTTGAATCTGTTGAGATTGCGCTGGAAGATGTTTCGCATATTGATGCCGTACTTGTAAAAAAAGCACTGGATGATAATGGGTTGGTTTGTGCTTCTATTTGTGCGGCTATGGGCGGGGGAAGAGATTTGCGGGGTGACCTCAAAGACCAGGAGGGAGCGCTCTCTTATATCAAACAGGTATTGGATGTAATGCCTGTACTGGGATGTGAAGTATTAGCAGGTCCTTTGTACTCGCAGGTTGGGCGAGCAGCGCATACAGAAAAGGGCGAGTATGCCAGGCAGTGGGAAATGGTAGCCGGGCATCTGGATACACTTAGTGCATATGCAGCATCGGGTAATCTTCGATTAGCTATTGAACCTCTTAACAGGTATGAAACTGATTTTATCAATACCTGCGCCCAGGCCCTTAAAATGCTGAGTACTGTAAATCATGAGGCGTTGTTTGTACACCTCGATACATACCATATGAATATAGAAGAAAAGGATCCAGCAAAGGCCATAAGAGATGCGGGTAATAAATTAGGGCATTTTCATGCCTGTGGTTCTGATAGGGGTACACCTGGTGGCGATCAAATCAATTGGGATAGAATTTCATCCGCGCTAAGGGATGTGAACTACAAGGGTAGCTTGGTCATCGAATCTTTTACTACGGATGTGAAAGTGATAGCGAAAGCAGCTTCAATATGGCGTGATTTTGAAAACTCAAAAGAGGATATAGCCGTTAGCGGCATACAATTTTTGCAATCAATTCGATAGGATTGGGGTAAGGCGATGATATATGCGGTTAATCACAGGACATTTTAATTGCCATCTTCTGTATAAATTTAGCACTGTTTCAGAATATCATAAAATAGTTATTAGTAATGTATAAATGTTTTTCATTTCTGTTTTTTTTCTTTAGTGTATCGCTGCAATCATTTTCGCAGGAAGGGTACACCATAGAACAGGTACCTTTCACGAATGTGAAAATAAATGATGTTTTCTGGTCACCTCGTTTACAGTTGCATAGAGATAATACATTACCCGCGTGTATCGGGCAAATACGTGACTCCACCGGACGTATCCGGAATTTCGAAAAAGCGGCGGCGTTCGTTTCAGGCGGTGGCGCCCAGGAAAAGTTTGAGGGTACCTTCTTTGACGATTCTGATGTGTATAAAGTAATGGAAGGCATGGCTTATTCCCTACAGCATTACCGCGATCCCGCTATTGAGGAATTGCTTGACTATTGGATCGATTTGATGGAAAAGTCGCAACAACCCGATGGCTACCTGAATACTTTTTTTACATTGAAAAGAGATCCGGACTGGTGGCCAGAATTTGGACGTTGGTCTGACATTGGCAGGCATGAAATGTATTGTGGCGGACATATGATAGAGGCTGCAGTTGCTTACTACAAAGCGACAGGCAAACGCAAGATGCTCGACGTAGCCGCTCGTTTTGCGGACCACTGGATAGATATTTTTGGACCTGGGAAAAGAAATTGGGTGGAGGGGCACCAGGAACCGGAGTTGGCGTTGGTAAAGCTTTATCATGTTACCGGGCAAAAAAAGTACCTGGACTTTGCTCACTGGCTGTTGGAAGAACGAGGGCATGGTCACGAGTTTGGACCTATGTGGGAGTGGAATCCACTTGCCAATGTTGATATACTAAGTGATATTCCTGTGAAAGATATAACAGATGTGAAAGGGCATGCAGTAAGAGCTATGTATATGTATTCTGCAATGGCTGACATTGTTGCAAATAAAAAAGATCAAACCTATTTACCCGCGTTGTTAAGAGTGTGGGATGATGTAGTGCTGCGTAACATGTACATCAGTGGCGGGATCGGATCTTCTGATACGAACGAAGGATTTGTAGAAGATTATCATTTGCCTAATAAAACTTCTTATTGCGAAACCTGCTCCTCCATTGGCATGGTATTTTGGAACAATCGAATGAACCTTTTATCCGGAGATGCAAAGTATGCGAATGTAATGGAAAGGTCTATGTACAATGCCGTGCTGGCGGGCGTTTCTCTTCCGGGAGACCGCTTTTTTTATACCAATCCACATGAATCAGACGGAGATCGTAAGCGTACCCGTTGGCATGGTACTGCTTGTTGTCCCAGTAATGTTGCCCGATTTCTTCCATCAGTTGGCAATTACGTATATATGGTTAAAGAAAAGGAGTTGTTTGTGAATTTATATATCGGAGGAGAGGCTTCATTGAAAATAGGAGCAACAACCGTTCGATTGGAGCAAACAACAAATTATCCCTGGGAAGGCAATATCAAAATAGCGGTAAATCCTGATACTCCGGTACAAGGCATCATCAAAATGCGTATACCTGACTGGTGTAAAAAGTATTCTTTGAAGGTGAATGGTAAAACGAATACAAAAAAAGTTGAAAATGGATATTGGACGATTGAAAAGCAATGGACGAAAGGCGATGTAATTGAGCTTGTTCTTGATATGCCGGTAGAACTGGTAGCATCTGACCCCAGGGTGAAAGACAATATCGGAAGAAGGGCTGTTCAGCGTGGTCCGATTGTTTATTGTTTGGAGCAGGTTGATAATCCAGGCTATGATTTAGACAACCTTCGTTTTACTTCAAAGAACCGGTTTAGTGTTAAGGACGGCGATGGTATTTTGAAAGGTATTAAGAATCTCGAAACAAGCGTGGGGGGAGAAAAACTTACGCTTATCCCATATTACGCCTGGGAGAACAGAGATGCAGGTAAAATGTTGATGTGGGTACAATACACCAAGTAAAAAGGATACCACTTTGATAATGGTTCCTGTTGTAATCCTTTAATTGATTTTTAATGACAAATTCCGGAAGTTATTCTGTATCAGGTTCTGTTAATAAACTTTATAGTGTATTTCTTATTCTTTTATTGATAGGATGTAATAGTTCATCTGTTGATATGGATGGTGGAGATTTG
>CAZRYS010000013.1:0-145092 GCA_964604365.1 uncultured Terrimonas sp. | reverse complement strand
AGCCAGATTGAATATATCTGATAACTTTTTTTGCCTTAACTAAACGGCATTAAATCCCGGTTTATATCGTACAATAGGCTTGGTTGCCTACAGTTTTTTACCTGTTGCTCTTAACGTGTATTTTTGATTGTAAATATAGGATACCGCAAGAATGGCGCCGGCTATAATGGGTAGTAAAACATACATAAACACCTGGTCGACCACTATATGACTTATGATAGCAAATATCAGGCTAAACGACAATCCTGCATATGCCCATTCCTTAAGTTTTGAGGGTAGTGTTGGAATAACTAAAGCGGTTGCACCGAAAGCTTTAAAGATGATAAGGGCATAAGCAAAATAGTCGGGATACCCCAGTGGCTGGGTGCCTGCGTTAGCATATTCACGTGCAAAAAGTAATGTGCCTAAGGGCAATAATCCCTCCCATATGAAAATTATAATAGTGGCAATCCAGAAAATAGTCTTGTTCTTTTTCATTTGTGAAATGTTTAGTGTTTTTGTGAAATATTGTTTTAATGGTTTTTCAACATCCTGATGGGGGAAATGGCTATGGTAATAAAGTGACCGGTAACTATTGTTTATGCTTAAAGGGTACCGGTCTTCACTTCTCCCATGCGTTGATAGCGGGCAATAATTACTCCTTTTTCTGTTACAATATTTTCGGTAAGAGCCAATGCTGTTGCTATACTGCCGCTACTAAATATTTTTTTTCCCCTGCCAAGAATCAAGGGGAAAATGCGCAGATGGAGTTCGTCTACCAGCGCATTGTCGAGAAGGAGCGAGACGAGCTCACTACTGCCCCAAACCTGAAGGTTTTTTCCTTCTGATGTTTTAAGCTTTTTAATGTCTTCCAGGTTCCTAAGAAATACGGTGTTTCCCCAATCCGACTTTTGCCTGGTGCTGGATAACACATATTTGGTGCCGTCATTAATGCTCGGCCATTTCTCTGCATGCGCAGGCCAGAAAGAAGAAAAGATGTCGTACGTTTTGCTACCCAAAAGATAGTCTGTGTTGTCTTTCATGTCTTTTTGCACCGCCCTGCCACTGACCTGATCTGCATAGGGGGCAGCCCAGCCGCCATATTTGAAACCTCCTGACACATCCTCATCCGCTCCCGCTGGGGATTGCATTACCCCATCTAACGTAATATTACTTGTGACAATAATCTTTCGCATGTTATTTATTCTGATTTTTGGTAATGAAGTATCCAATGATTTCCAAACTTGTCGGTAAGATCACCGAACAAACTACCCCAGGCATTTTCCTCTGGTAGACGGTTGGCCGTTCCCCCGGCAGAGAGTTTAGCATAGTAATTTTTGATTTCCTGCTCGCTGGTACAATTTAATGATAGAGAAACATTACTACCCCTTACCAAACCTTCATCCCCCACCATGTCGGAAGCCATGAGCAGCAACGCATCTTTGGAAAGGACGGAGTGTACAATGAAATTTTTCATTCGCCGGGGCATTTTCTGCGACAAAGGCGAATCACCGATAGTTTGAAATATAAGTTCCCCGCCAAAACAGTCTCTGTAGAATGTCATTGCCTGCCGACAGTTACCATTGAATGTGAGGTAGGAATGTATCTGTGTCATTTACGCTTCCACAGGTTTATGCGTCCGGAATATTAGGTTCTGTTAGCTTTTTTAGTTTCTCTATTGAATCCTGCCAACCTAAATAACACATTTCAGCTGGTATTACATCGGGGATACCCGTCTGTGTAATATGTAATTCAGTTCCACAACTTACTTCTGTTAATTGTACAGTTGTTACCATCTCGCCGGGTAAATTGGGGTCATCAAATTTGTCTGAGTATTTCAATGATTGATTAGGGACAATCTCCAGATATTTACCACCAAAAGAATGTGAATTGCCCGTAGTAAAGTTGGTAAAACTCATTTGGTAAGTGCCACCGGTTTTAAAATCCATGTGATGAACTTTGCAAGTAAACCCGAAGGGGGGTAGCCAGCTTGCCATAGCATCTGCGTCGGAAAATGCCCGAAATACTTTTTCGGGAGATGCTGTAAGTACTCTTTGTAATGTCACTTTGTTCTTTTCCATTTTATTCTATTTAAATGGTTAATTGATACTACAAAAATGCAAAGACTATCTATAGGTTATAATGTGTAATAATGACAACTAACGGGTGATTTACGACAATCTTTATACTACCTTTACTTCATACTAAAGCCTAAAGAGGTGAAGAATATAAGCATCCTCGTTCCTGAAAACGCCGTAATGCAAGCCGTTGCTGACCCCCAATATTTGTTTTCGACGGTCAACCAGGTTATGACCATGTCTGGGAAGCAGCCCCTGTTTGATATTCAATTAGCGGGTTTGAAAAGAGCGGTCAAAATCAATAACGGATTATTTTCTATTAACACGTCGAAGCTTTTGAAAGATATAAAAAAGACGGATTTGGTTATTATTCCTGCATTGTTTGGTGATATGAAAACAGCTATTGAAAGTAACAGGAAAGCTTTACCATGGATAATAGAACAATACAATAATGGAGCAGAAGTAGCTTCGCTGTGTGTGGGTGCATTTTTGTTGGCGTCTACGGGGTTACTTAATGGTAAGAAATGTTCGACGCATTGGGGTTTTCAAAATGAATTTCGGGAGATGTTTCCGGGCGTGGAGGTGATAGACGGCAGCATTGTTACCGAAGAACATCGGCTTTATTCTAGTGGCGGTGCTATGTCCTATTGGAACCTATTACTTTACCTGGTAGAAAAATACACGGATAGAGAAACCGCTATTTTGGCCTCCAAATATTTTGCTATAGACATAGACAGGGATAGCCAGGCGGCTTTTGCAATGTTTAAAGGACAGAAAAATCATGCGGATGAAGCCGTAAAACAGGTGCAGGAATTTATCGATAATAATATTCAGGAAAAGATTACGATTGACGAATTGGCCGACCTGGTATCAATAGGCAGGCGTAGTTTTGAAAGACGGTTTAAGAGGGCCACCAATAATTCTGTATTGGAATACATCAACAGGGTAAAAATAGAGCGTGCCAAACGAAGTTTTGAATCAAGCCGGAGAAACATCAATGAAGTTATGTATGATGTAGGGTATACCGATACAAAAGCGTTTCGCTCAATTTTTAAGAAGATAACCGGGCTTACTCCTGTAGAGTACCGCAACAAGTATAATAAGATGTCGGTTGCGTAAGTAGATTAGCGATAGTTTTTTCTAAATGTGCATTCTCAAAATCCGGTGTGAGCCGGCGTTGTGTCAAGTCATTTGTTATAACGGAAAACTCCTGATCGATAGCATAGGATTTTCAAATAATAAATGAAATGGTTACAGTTTATTCTATAGGAATTCCTGTTAATGGCTCCGTTAAATCGGGTGTTTTTCGGGACACTGTAGAAAAAAAACACTTGCAATTACACCGTGACCAAAATCGCAGCCAAAATCGGTTCTTTCGGCTACTCTAACTCCTTTTTGCGTGAAATTAAAGATGATTCTGCAAGTAGAATCTGTTTCTGCGTTAGTGTAAATGGCCTTATTAAATCTGTAAACCGCGGTATCTATAAAAGAGCCGGAATGATAGCCTGGCGGCCCGTTGATTATTTCAAATGTCATTAGAACTGCTGGCATCTATTCTTTTAACCTGTATTTTTCCTGAGTTGCCGGCTTGTCCCAGAAGTTTATAGGTTCCAACCGGATTAATATTACCAGGAAGAGCGGAGACTGAATAAACGATCATAAAAACAGACGCTAAAAAGATATGTCTCATGTTGTATATTTAGTTCGCTCTCAAAATGGGACTATCTTTTAACTGTATGTTTTGCGATTCTTCGTCGCAGTTCAATTTGACTTTTGCTCTTAGGTTACCGGCTTCATCTTTTTCTCCTATTCTTATAGCCAATGAGCAACCGGAAGACTCATCCCAATATTCGCTACTTAAGAATGATTCACCCAATTGCTCATCATCGTCAACTTCAGAACCCAGGAAGAAGAGTGAGGGAAGGACGGCACGTCCCGTCTTATTTATGATTTGCTTATTGTTTTCAGTGGTCACTAAAAAGTTATACACTACACTGGTCAGTTTTACCCGGGTAATTGTCAATTGAAAATTTCGGTGGTTGGAGTTCCCATGAAAAACCTTTTGTTCATTTAATTGAAGTTCTTCCGGAAAATAGGCCGTGTCTTCGCCCAATAAAATGTAGTTATCAATAAGGTTTAATGTTTCCCCGTATTCTGAAAGACCTAAAATAAAGGAGTCATCATACAGTGTTTTGTCCTTGACAAAAACGCTATGCGATCGGTCAGTCGTTTTTATGGATGAAGTACCGGTTTCTTTAATGTCAGCATTTTCCTCTTTTGTATTTCCGTTACAGCTTATCATTGTTAAGGCCATCGCCAGGAAGGTTGTTTTTGTCATGATTCTAAGATAATATTGGAACTGCTTCTCTGCAAATGCCATTTTCACTTTATTGCAACAAAAATATCTACTTCGGCATTTTCAGGATTTTGTGCCCGTTCGTCGTATACTTCAAAATCTGCAGTATAGCCCCTGTTCAAATCTGAATTCCAAATCTTTGTCCATTCCGAAAAAACCAATCCCTGCAAAATATTTCCTTTGGCGATATGTTTAGAATAGGTTGCAGATTCGACGGTTATCCCCACCATTCCTGCCGGAATATTCTGTAAATTTTCAACTTTGCAACCTAAGATGGTGGTGTAGGGTTTGGTATGATCTTTTTCGTAATCTGTATAAATACAATACAGCGAGTCGCTTAATTTACCAGGGATTTGGTTGGCAATTCCTTCAGTTATGAACCTGTTCCAAAGAGCAGGAACATCTACCGCCACTTGTCCGTTCTCGTTGGTGGTTCTTACTGAGATGCCAATTACCTGGAATTTTTGAATGGATTGAATATTCATTTTGCTGTTTTTATTTATACAAAACTCGGAAGAGTAGTGACAGCCCTTTGTCAGCTGCCCTAAAAGTTTGTCCCGCTTTATACATTAAGATTTTTCTTTGATTTACTTTTCAGTCATCAAAGCGATCGCCAAACGGCCGTACATCGTCTATGCCTGAGGCGAGACAAATTTTGGTGTGCTTTTGGATTCGTTTTGCACAAGCAAAAGCAACAGGGAAATAAGCAAAAAAACACGAATTTAAAAGCAGTTTTCAGGCTCTAAAAGACCTTTAATTTCCAAGAACCTAAAAGGTCACGCTATAAAATGTTCCTAATACTTATGGAACATAGGCTTTGGCAAATAATAGAAACTCTATTAGCATAGTTTGGGATGTCAGAAAAAAAATTATTGGGTTCAATCATTTTTCTGTTCAATAATGCCCATTTGTTTCATCAGGAAGGAAGCGTTTTTATTTTTGGCAACGCCCCGTTGCAAAGTGTAGTCAAAATACAAGTGGTCGTCCTGGATAGTACTTTCAAAACAGTAATTGCTAACGACACCAGGATATCGCTCTTCCAATACAGAAAGCATAAGGTCGTGAGTAGCAAACAGTGTAATGCAGTTATATTGAATGAGTTGTTTGATAAAAGCCTCTGAGCCATGTGTTTTATCTTCGGAATTCGTACCTCTTAATATTTCGTCAATCAATACCAATGCAGGACGACCATCCCTCAATTGCTGAATGATGTACTGTAACCGTTTTAATTCCGCCATGAAATAGGAAGTATGCTCCTGCAGGGAATCGCTTACCCTGATGGAGGTATATATCTGAACCGGCGTAAAACTAAAGGATGCTGCGCAAACGGGTGCTCCTGATTGTGCGAGTATCAGATTAATACCTAATGTCCGCAGAAAAGTTGTTTTTCCCGACATGTTGGAGCCGGTAACCAGCAACATCTTATCTGTCTTGCCCGCTTCAAAATCATTGGCTACTCGTTCGGACCCGGTAATCAGGGGGTGTGCCATCTTTGTCGTCTCCACAACCGGCGAAGAATGATCTATAGGCGTGGGAAAGCAAAAATCAGGATTGTTAAATAGCAGGGTTGACTGTGCATTCAGACATTCAATATCGCCTACAGCTAAAAGCCATTGGGAGAAATCTTGCTTATGTTTCTCTTTCCAGGCATCTAACCGCAGGATACAGTGTATATCGTATACAAACAGGCTGTTGATCACAACGTTTACCAATAGATTTAACCGTTGGTCAAATGCAGAGCTGAGTTTGGACAATCCCTTAATCGCGGTGTGTGCATTGCCAGATACCTGTTGCAACTCCTTTAGCAGGGTGGAATTGCCGGGTTGAATAGTGGTAAAAGTGCGGAGAATACCGGCATATTGGTTGAGGATAGCCTGTTTTTTGGCAATCAATTGATGTTGCCCGTTAATATATTTCGCGTAGAATGCTGTAATCAACCAGCCCGCACTTACTCCCCATAGCAGCCATGAAAAATTGTCCGTGGCCAGGTAATAGAAAAGTGCTGGTATAGTGTAGGCGGGTATGATCCATCTTACAACCTGTAGCCATTTTTGACGATGAAGATTTTTTCCGCCTTTTAGCCATTCGTATATGCTGTGCAAGGTGCCATCGTCCTCGCTTTTAATAAGCCCCTGCGCAGTTATATACTGGCGGATATCGGTTTGATTGGCAAATACGGCTACTGCCGATTGCCTTTCTTTAATGCTGTTTATGTTTGTAAGGGGGGCTTTTAACAGGTCTGCCAATCTTTCTTTTCCATGCAGTGTAGTACCTCTGTTGAGCAGGTGATACAATGAGTTTTTGCCAAAAACATCAAGGTCTCCTGCATAATCTGAATCCTTGCCGAAAGATTCACCGTTATCAAGTTGGTTTGGTTGTCCGCTAATAACAGACAATTCATTATTGTTAATAAATAACAGCTTTTCCAGCAGGATCTTTTGGTCCTTCAATCTAAAAGCGAACCGCACGAAGAAAAAGAAAATGGCTGCCAGTAGGATACCAACAAGAAGCAATTGCGGGCTATATTGCTGAATCAGGTAATACACAGCAACAGCAAAGGCCAGAAAGCTCAGTAAACGATAAAAGGAGAAAAAGAAAATACGCTCTTTACAGGACTTGAGTGCTTTTCCGTAGTGCTCTATTTTATCCCTGTAAAAAGAATGGAGTTCCATTACCCGGGGATATTAGATAATATCCATTGCTTTGGCAAAAAAGTAGCAAACAAACGGGAGTGTAATAGTAATGTAATTTGCTCCGCCACTAGAGAAATATAGCAGGAAAAAAGCGGCAACAGATGCAAAAAACAGAACCCAGTTGATTAAACGTGACTTAGTAGAATCCATCCCTTAGAATTTAGCTGCAAATATAGGGTGATTGCTTGTTTTTTCCTATAATAGGCTAAATTTAGCGGCCGACAGTATTTTTGCCGCATCA
This sequence comes from uncultured Terrimonas sp., assembly GCA_964604365.1. Classification (GTDB taxonomy): domain Bacteria; phylum Bacteroidota; class Bacteroidia; order Chitinophagales; family Chitinophagaceae; genus Agriterribacter. The sequence continues at coordinate 137,745 of CAZRYS010000013.1, read as the reverse complement.
GCAAGGTTTTTTTGATCATCAGCAATATGTATATGATAAAAATTCATTTCTATATCCGGTTCTCAACAAAATTTGGACAATCTCTGTTTTTAAAAACCAATATCCCCGATAAAGAGGGTAGATTTTCGGAGCAAACTGTAGAAATGAAATACCTGAATGAAGTGTTCTGGGATTTCAGTTTGGAAGCCGATAAAAATCTGCAGGGTATTATTCATTACAAATATCTTTTAAAAGGTGCCGACGGAAAACTGAACAGTGAATTGTACGATGGAAAAACAATTGATATCGGTAAGATAAACGCAGACGAAGTATATGTAATTGATACCTGGAATTTTGAGGGGGAGGCGGAGAATGCCTGGTATACAGCTCCCTTTCAAAATGTGTTGTTTGGTGCGCAGAAGCCTTTGATAAGACCGCAGTCTTATAAGGGGGTTACGCATATTTTTAAGGTGAAAGCTCCATTGCTCGGCAACAATGAAGTGTTGGCAGTATTGGGGAGTAGCACACAGTTGTCCGCGTGGGATACCAGCCGTCCGCAATGGATGAGCAAGGAGGATGATTGGTGGACACTTAAGGTAAATCTTTCCAAAGAGCGTTTTCCGGTGGCATATAAGTATGCCGTGTTTGATAGTAAGACCAGGGTGTTTAAAAGATATGAGGATGGCGGCAATCGTTTATTGCAAAATGGAGCCGGCAAAAAAACGGTCTCGATCCTACATGATGGATTTATTCATTTCTCAGCCAAATGGCGGGGTGCAGGGGTATCTATTCCTGTATTTAGTTTGCGAAGTCAGAAGAGCCTGGGTGTCGGTGAATTTACCGATATCACTTTGTTAAGCGACTGGGCGCATAAAATTGGTTTAAAACTTATACAACTATTACCTGTAAACGATACTACAGATACCGGCTCCTGGCAGGATTCATACCCATATAATGCCATCTCAGCTTTTGCCTTGCATCCATTATATGTGAACGTAGAAAGTATAGCAAGAAAAGAAGATACTGCCATCGTAAAAGGGCTGTCAAAAAAAAGAAAGCAGCTGAATGAGTTGACAACAGTAGACTACGAAGAAGTACTGGCATATAAATGGAAAATTATCAGGCAATTGTACGGGGTACAAAAGACTGACCTGGTGGACCACGAAGACTACCAATCGTTTGTGAAAGATAACGCCGACTGGTTGATTCCATATGCCGCCTTTTGCAGCTTGCGTGATAAAAACAAAACGGCCAATTTCAGGAACTGGAAACAATATCAGCATTACGATAAAAAAGCAGTTGATAAAATAGTACACTCTAAAACCCGCCAGGGAGAGGAAGCCGGGTTGCATTTATTTGTTCAGTACCACCTGCATACACAGTTGAAGACGGCGGTGGATTATGCACATAAAAAGGGAATAGTAGTAAAAGGAGATATCGCCATTGGTGTAAATCGTAACAGTTGCGATGTGTGGATGGAGCCATCACTATTCAATACTGATATGCAGGCGGGGGCACCACCGGATGCGTTTGCGGTGCAGGGGCAAAACTGGGGGTTTCCTACTTATAACTGGGAGAATATGCGCTTAACCGGATTTGAGTGGTGGCGCAAGCGGTTTACGCAAATGGCCAACTACTTCGACCTTTTTCGCGTGGATCACCTGCTGGGCTTCTTCAGGATATGGAGCATTCCTATAGATCAGGTAGACGGTATTATGGGAAGGTTTGTGCCGGCGATTCCTGTACATATTAATGAATTTGCAAAACGGGGGATAACCTTTGAGTACAGTCGTTTGTGCGATCCGTACATAACAGAACGGGTGTTGGAGGAATTGATGGGAGAATTTGCGGGAACATTGTATCCTTTTTTAGACAAGAACAACGACGAAAGTTGGCAGTTGAAGAGTGAATTTGATAATCAGCGAAAAGTGAGTGACTATTTTGGAGAGAAATTGACAGACGATGAGGAGAGGATCAAAAAGGCGTTATTCTACCTTATCAGCAATGTATTGGTTTTTGAAGAAACGCAGTCGAATGGGCAGCATTTCCATTTTCGAATAGGGATGGAAAATACAAGTTCTTTCCGTCATCTTGACGGGCAAACCCAATACCAGTTGCGTCAATTGTATAACGATTACTTTTTTGTACAGCAGGATGAATTGTGGGCTGACCAGGCAACCGATATTTTGCGGGCATTGAAGGTATCCACCAACATGCTTATTTGTGGCGAAGACCTGGGGATGGTACCTGCATGCGTACCCGAAGTAATGTACCAACTGGGCATATTAAGCCTGGAAGTACAACGTATGCCTAAGCAGGCGGGGTGGGACTTCTTTCACCCGGCATTAGCACCGTATCTTTCTGTTATAACGCCTGGCACACATGATATGAGCACGCTTCGCGGATGGTGGGAGGAAGACCGGGAGTTGACACAGCGTTTTTTCAACTATCAATTACATCATCCCGGCCTGGCGCCTTATTTCTGTGAACCTTGGGTAAATAAAGCGATTCTCATTCAGCACCTGTATTCACCCGCCATGTGGTGTATTTTTCAATTGCAGGATATTATGGGTATCGACGGCAAATTACGCAGGCAAATGCCGGATGAGGAAAGAATTAACGTGCCAGCCATTCCCCGGCACTACTGGCGTTACCGGATGCACATAACACTGGAGCAGTTGATAAAGGAAAAGGATCTCAACCACGAAATGACCAGTTATGTTGAACTGAGTGGAAGGTAGTTTGAAAATGTGTAAATAAGAGAATTTGAAAACGGTGGATGCACGATTGCTGTCCGGCGTTGGAAACGCCGGATTATTATGTTACCCGTTTCGAAACGGACCTTTTGATAGGACAAATTTCTCAATTGCAGGTATTCACCTGCTCATATGCCAATTACATGTGGGATCTCCTAATGATTTACTCGAAACGACCAATATTATTTCTATATTCTCACATCGGCGTACTCTCACATTTGCCACTACCAGTCTTTATCCGGTTGACCGGGAACCGGGGGCTTTTTATTCACTTTTTCCTGCAACTTTTTTTCCTGCTCTTCCAGTGCTTTCAATAATTGTTCTACCTGTTGTTTATTGAGTTTGTTTTTGGGCGGAGGCTTACTGTTGTTGTTATCGTTCTGCTGATCTTGTTGTTCCTGTTTTTGTTGCTGCTGATTCTGCTGTTGTTTTTCGTTTAGTGCCCGCTGCAGGTTTTCTCTGCCCATGCTATCGGTCGGATTGATGCGCAATACCTGCTTATAAGCATTGATACTTTCTTCCAGCTTTTTCTGTTGGGTCAGAATCACCCCTTTATTGTAAACAGCCTGCGACTGCAGTAATTTATCATCTGTTTTCTCCTGCAGCCCTTCAAAAGTTTTGACGGCTTCGTCGAATTGTTTGTTTTTATACAGCGCATTCCCCAGGTTAAACATCGCTGTAGCATTGTCTGGATTTTCGCGCAGTGCCTGCCTGTAAGATTCAGCCGCTTTGCTGAACTGTTGCAGTTTGTATGCCTCGTTGCCTTCGGCGATAAACTTGTTCTCGGTTTGACCAACGATCCGAAGTGCAGACAGAAATAGTATGAGGATGAAAACAGGTTTCATATTTGTTTTGCCTTTTTTCTTTCCGAAATAAACAGCTCGCTAATGAAGCCAATGAGCGCCAGTACCACGAACCATTGAAAGAAACTTCTGAAGTTCATGCTGCTGTAATCTTGTATACTTTTCTGCTCCATACTTCCAAATTGTTCTACCAATTTATCAACTACGGATTCTACATCGTTTAGTTGCTGGTAAATACCATTGGACGCATGAGCGATATCGATAAGTCCTTTTTCATTTAGTTTAGAGATTACCACATTGCCCTGCATGTCTCTTTTACTTTCGCCGGAAAGACTACTGGTAATAGTGCTTCCCGATGTTGTGCCTACTCCTACTGTATTGATCACCACTCCGTTTTCTGATAGTTTTTCTGCCGTGCTGATGGCATTTTTGTCATGATCTTCGCCATCGGTTATCAGCAGTATCGTCTTGTATTTTTTCTCCTTACTATTGAAACCGCTGTTACTCAATTGCAGGGCATCCGTTATAACCGTTCCCTGTATTTGTACCGACGCCGGATTGGCGTTGTTAATATATAGTTTGGCAGCGGCATAGTCTGCTGTAAGCGGCATTTGCATGTAAGCCCTGCCGGCAAATACTACAATGCCTACCCGGTCTCCTGAAAGTCTGTCTAACAATTTGTTGAGCAATTGTTTGGAGCGGTCCAGCCGGCTGGGTTTCACATCTTCCGAAAGCATACTTCGGCTGACATCCAACGTAATCATTATATCTATGCCTTTCCTGGTTGTATTTTCAATTTCTGAAGCCGATTGTGGATTGGCGGCTGCAATAACCAATGCTGCGAACGCAACCAATATGATCAGCAGTTTCAGTTGTAGTTTTCGCCGGGAGAAATTAGTGGTGAGTGCTTTTACTAAATGGGCGTCGCCAATTTTTGCGGAGGTTTTGTTTTTCCACTGTCGCAACAACACAAAAAGCAGGATGATCACCGGTATCAACAGTAATAATAACAGGTAGGCGATATGTTGAAATCTGAACATTGTTATTGCTTAAATGCTGCCGGTTTATGATTTATTGTGCAAGTAGCACTATAATACTGATTTTCATTACATTTTACCATTAAAGAAGCCAAGATGGCTAAGGATATCTTTTAAAATCGCAATGCGAATTTCCGGATTTTCTTCAGCTGTTTCGAGGTTTAGCACAAAGAAATAGGGGTGGCGATTTTCTTCAATCCACCCTACTACCCATCCAATATGTTTTTCGTCAATCTTAGCCGTCCATCCGGTTTTATAGCTCAAAGAATAGTTGGTATTTTCTTCCTGGTGCATCAGTTTTCGAACAGTATGTTGGGCGCCCTTGGTAAAAGGCAGCTTATCAAAATATAAATGTTTGATCAGTCCTAATTGTTCATCCGGCGATATCTGCAGGCTGTTATCCAGCCAAAATGTGTCCACCCGATTACCAATAGTGGTATTTCCGTAATGCAGCGTATCGAGCCATTTTTGCAAGGTGTCTTTTCCTATTCGGCGTGCCAACTCCTGAAAATAAGGGACAGCCGACACCTTAAATGCCTCTGCCAGTGTAAGATCTTTGTTCCACGCAGGTATATCCCGGGTGATGCCGTCCCATGGAATCACAGCACTATCATTCAGAATAGTGCCTGTTTCCAGCGCTACTAAAGTATTTACAATTTTAAAAGTAGAAGCGGGGCTCATCCTCGTGGTATCCCGTTTCAGATTATGCACTTTTATTTCACCCCTGCCATTATCGTAAAGAGCAAAAGAGCCTTCTACATTGTACTTGTCAAAAAAGGGTTTCAGTTCTGAGGCTTCCTTGATATTATCTCCACAGGAATGAAAAAAGAGGGCTGTTACAGCCATTACGTAAAAACAGTATTGCTTCATCAGTATTTAATTATTCACACAAACAGAAAACAAATTTACGAACCAGATAATACTCCCAAGGCTTTACCTACTTTAGTAAATGCAGCAATGGCTTTATCCAGGTGGTGTTGATCGTGGGCGGCACTCAATTGTACGCGGATGCGGGCTTGTCCTTTGGGCACTACCGGGAAGAAAAACCCTATTACATAGATGCCTTCTTCCAACAATTGTGCGGCCATCTTCTGCGCTAAAACAGCGTCGTACAACATGATGGGTACAATAGGATGATCACCGGGTTTTATTTCGAACCCTTTTTCGGTCATTTTTTCGCGGAAATATTTTGTATTCCATTCCAATTTATCGCGCAAGGTCGTTGTTTCGCTCAGCATATCCAGCACGGCAATAGAAGCTCCTACGATACTGGGTGCAACGGTGTTTGAAAAAAGGTAAGGACGCGACCGCTGGCGCAACATTTCAATTACTTCCTTCCTGCCACTGGTAAAGCCACCGGATGCACCACCCAATGCTTTTCCCAGCGTGCCGGTGATAATGTCAATTTTGCCCATTACTCTCCTGTACTCGTGGGTACCACGCCCTGTTTTGCCAATAAAACCACTGGAGTGGCACTCATCAATCATGATGGCAGCATCATAATTATCAGCCAGTTCACTTATTTTATCCAATTGTGCTATGGTGCCGTCCATACTGAAGGAGCCATCGGTAACGATAATACGGCTTCGGGCAGACTGTGCTTCCTTCAACTTGTTTTCCAGGTCGGCCATATTATTATGTTCATAGCGAAAACGCTGTGCTTTGCATAGTCGTACACCATCAATGATGGATGCATGATTGAGGGCATCAGATATAATAGCATCCTTGTCATCGAACAACGGTTCGAAAACACCGCCATTGGCATCAAATGCAGCTGCATATAAAATAGTATCTTCTGTTCCCAGGAAATCGGCTATTTTTTTCTCCAATGTTTTATGAATATCCTGGGTGCCACAAATAAAACGTACACTACTCAACCCGTAGCCTCTTGCATCAACAGCTTGCTTAGCAGCCTCAATTACTTTTGGATGAGAGGATAGTCCGAGGTAATTATTGGCGCAAAAATTTATGACTTTTTGATCACCCCTACCAGGCAATGTCACTTCAATATCTGCTCCTTGCGGACTTACAATTACCCGCTCTTCTTTGTACAGACCGTTATTTCTGATTTCCTCCAGCTCCTGGCTGATCCGTTCAACTAGTTTTTCATTCATCCGTTAAGATTTTTGGTTAAGAATAGTCTGGTGGAACTCTATGGGCACCCTCGTATATTCAGAGGTTTTGTAGCCGTAAAGTTCATATTTGCTTGACTGCAAACCTACGTGCTTTTTGAGGAACTAAGAAATAAGGAGACATTTCAAATTGGCTTAGTGGTACACCGCAAAACAATCAGCAAACAGATGCTGCGAAATGTAGTATCTATAATTTTCGCCAGCTGGTTAGGACTATAATCGTCAACTCAAGTAAATATTCCCGGGCAATTTCACCCTTTCCTGTTCCTTCATTGAGGTGACTTTAGATTTGGTCGCTGTGGACACCAACCGCTGGAAGCGAAAAGTTGCGTTTTTCTCGAAAGCTAATCCGTCTAAATTGGTGCAGCCTTAACAATATGTTTTGTAATTTATCGGAATAAAACATAGGCTTTGTAATTAACTTCCAAATAGAAATGATCAGCTATATTAATTTGCAATTTTATGAAAATTCACCTTCTGGTCTCGCTCCTTACACTAGGAAACTTATTATATGCACAACATCAGGTAAAAGTAGATTCGATGTTCGAATTTTTAAAAGAGCAAGGAATCGAACTAAATACAGTAACACCGCCTGTTGGCTTTAAAGTTTACTACAATTGTGATTCTTTATTATTTATTAAGGGCATTTTTGGCGACACGATTAAAATATGGACATCTTCTACCGACTGGTATACAAATCTGACAGCACTTAAAGATCGGGTCAAAAATGAAGCATTTGGGAAAACCCGGTTTATTAAAAGCGTAGACGAATACGGTCGTGCTTTCATTTCCATTTATGATCAAACCGAATTCATTTACCGCAACGACTCATTATTTGAAATTGAAAACTCAAACCCCATAGAATCAGCTTCCCTTGTTCAACTATTTTCAGATTATTTCAGTCAAAAAATAGATCAGGAAACTTATGAAGTTGGATTGGATAGTCTTCGAATAATTGAAAACAAAAGGGCCGTATATACACCCAAATTAATTTTCACGAAGAATATGTTTAGAAAAAGTAAAAAGATAAAGTTGCCCAGAAAAATGAATTTTCGGGGAGACACTATAGTCTTGGAACAACAATGGGTTGAAAATGGGAAAACATGTTATTTGATAAGGATAAAAAATAAGGAAGACGGTGAAGAAACGTCTTATGCCTATGCAATTAATCAGGACATGCGATTTGTTTTCTGGGAAGGATGTGACAAATAAGTCATCGGAATCTGAGACTAAAGTTTCAAATTTGCGGATATTCATGTTTAATATGCATCCAAAGGAGCTTTCAATAGACGATTTTACCTACCATTTACCAGAAGAAAGAATTGCCAGGTTTCCATTGCCGGAGAGAGATAGTTCGAAACTGCTGGTTTTTAAGAATAAGGAAGCTATACAGCAAGACGTTTACACAAATATTGCTTCTTACCTGCCAGGCGATGCCATGCTGCTATTTAACAATACGCGTGTGATTGCTGCGAGAATATTGTTTACCAAATCTACCGGCGGGCAGATAGAGATTTTTTGCCTGGAGCCGGGCGCGGGGTATGCTGATGTAACCACGGCTATGATGAGTCAGGGTTCCGCAACATGGAAGTGTTTGGTGGGCGGAGCGGCCAAGTGGAAGCATGGTGCCGCGCTGGAGAAAGCGGTGCAATTCAATGGACAAGACTTTGTTTTGAAAGCAACTATTGCCGAACGATATGAAAATGCATTTGGAATAACCTTTAGCTGGGATGCTGATATTTCTTTTTCGGAAGTGATGCTGGCCGCCGGCGTAATTCCGCTGCCGCCTTACCTGAAGAGGAAGGCAGAGCAGAGTGATAAAGAAAGATACCAGACTATTTATGCAAAGCATGATGGTTCTGTAGCCGCTCCAACCGCAGGGTTGCATTTTACCGAACATGTTTTTGACTCATTGAGGGTGAAGGGCATCCAGACCGGCTTTGTGACATTGCACGTAGGTGCCGGCACATTTCAACCGGTGAAGGCAGAAAAGATGAGCGGGCATGCAATGCATACAGAGTATATAGAGGTTTCCAGGGCATTATTGGAAAAATTGGTTGTACATACCGGCAGCTTTTTTTGTGTCGGTACTACTTCTTTGCGCACAATAGAGAGCTTGTACTGGATGGGAGCAAAAGTGCTGCGGGATAGGCTGATAACGCTTGACAGGTTGCCGGTCAGTCAGTGGGAAGTGTACGACGATCAATTTCCGGAGGCGACGACAAAAGAAGCCCTTGAGGCACTGCTGCAATGGATGACTGCACAGAAAATAGATACATTGTTTACGCAAACCCAGATATTAATAGCGCCGGGGTACACACTGAAAATCGCAAAAGGGCTGATAACTAATTTTCATCAACCAGGCTCCACTTTGCTTTTGCTGGTAGCCGCTTTAACGGGAGATAACTGGCGATCAATTTATGATTATGCTATGGCACACGATTTTCGTTTTTTAAGCTACGGGGACGGGTGTATTTTGTTTGCGAAGTAAGGGGAAATCTAATATAAAGGTGGAGCCTTTGCCTAGCGTACTGTCTACTTTTATTTTTCCTTTTTGTGCTTCCACCATCGCTTTTACATAACTCAGTCCCAGACCAAATCCTTTTACATTGTGAATGTTGCCGGTATGGGCACGGTAGAATTTTTCAAATACCCTGGCGACGGTTTCCTTGGACATACCAATGCCGTTGTCTCCAATTTTAATACGAATGCCGCTCCCAACGTTTTGAGTAGAGAGGTTGATATGAAGTCCATCGTCCTTCGAATATTTGACTGCATTATCCATCAGATTGCTTACGAGGTTGGTAAAATGTACCTCGTCTGCTTTAATCATATCTTTTTGAGCATTTAGCGATAATTCGATGGTGCCGTTTCTGGCATCCAGTTGCAGTTTGAAGTTTTCCGCCACATTTGCTACTACTTCGTTCACATTAATGGGCTGCATGTTTAGCTGAATCTCCTCCTTGTCCAGCAATGCAGCCTGCAGTATTGTTTCCACCTGTTTGTTCATCCGTTTGTTCTCATCCTTAATGATGCCCCTGAAATACTGCATTTTTTCTTTACTGTCTAATACTTTTTCGTTGTTGAGTGCATCCACTGCCAGCGAAATAGTAGCTAGTGGTGTTTTAAACTCATGCGTCATATTGTTGATAAAGTCACTCTTGATTTCACTTAACTTTTTTTGCATGAGCATGGTACGAACTGTTACAAAAAAAGCAGTGCATATTACCAGTGTAAAAAAGAACGAGCCACCAATCATCCAACCGAGAGAAGGCAGTAGTATCGATTTTACATTGGGAACGATTACCCATAGTTCCTCATCGGCCTCCAGCCCTCCGGTGATAGATCCGCCCGGTTCGGACAAGGGAAAAAAGAAGGCTTTGTTGCGGGCGGTATCAGCAATAAATTTACTGAAGTTGAGGGTTTGCATTTCAATATTATTGCCCTGGTAACGGTTGATAACAGCAAATTCAAATCCCTTGTTTTTAAATCCGTATTTGTTAAAAGCTCTTTTCAGTTTATCGTATATCTGTGCCGACGTATACCGTTGATCCACGGTGGTTTTTAAGGGCTGAAAAAATTGATCGGAGGGCCAACTAGGGTGCAGCTTGGGCGACCCAAATATGGAAACGGTTTCTTTAGGTCGGGCAATCTCCATACCCACTTCTGCTACTGCCAGTTGGATGTATTGCTCTAACTCTTCATTTTTGAGCTTCAATGCATTTCTGATGGCGGATATTTGCATAATGATAATGCCTATCAACGACATAGAAATCAGTAAAACAATGAGTAAGTAGATTTTCTTCATCCGCCTGTAAAATTAATTTTATATTGATGATACAGCCCCTATCCACGGGCATTTAACGAAGTTTTAAATAGATTATTCTTGAGGATAAGGTTTTGAAGCGCAATTATACAAAATTCACAGTTATTATATTGTGCATCAGAAATTTCTCCTTTAACTTAGAACTATGGAGAAAATATCGAGCGGTACTTTGCTGATAGCGGAGCCGTTTTTAAAGGATCCCAACTTTATGAGAAGCGTGGTTTTGCTTTGTGAACATAATGAAGAGGGGAGTTTTGGGCTAAGGCTCAACAAAAAGTTTGATCTCAGACTGGGCGAACTGATAACCGAACTAGAAGAAACGAATATACCTGTATTCCTGGGCGGACCGGTTCAGGCAGATACCCTTCATTTTTTGCATAACCATCCGGATAAAATTCCCGGTGGGGTGGAAGTGACGGATAATGTTTACTGGGGGGGAGATTTTGAAATGGTAAAGGAGTATCTGAAAAAGGGTGTGTTGAATGCTTCGGATATCCGTTTTTACCTGGGATATTCGGGGTGGGGAAGCAGCCAATTGGACAACGAACTGGATAGTAAAAGCTGGATAACCGCCCGGGCTAAAAGCCGTATTGTTTTTCATGCTACGCCAGACAATATCTGGAAGGATTCCCTGGCTTTGTTGGGCGGCGACTATTCGCTGATGACTAACTTCCCGATTGACCCGCAGCTAAATTAGGAGAATCAGGTATTTACCCAGTTTTTGGACTCCTGCTCTATATGGTGCAGCACTATGTTTACACCAAATTTCTCCTTTAGATGATGGGCAATACTATCTGCAGCGAATACACTACGGTGTTGTCCACCTGTACAACCAAAATTCACAGAAAGACTTTCAAAACCCCGCTTGATATAATCTGTTACCGTGATGTCTACAATACTTTGTATATGCTGCAAAAAAGCAGGCATTTCAGTGTTGTGCAGTAAATATTCCTGCACCGGTTTATCCCGGCCGGTTTGCTTTTTGTATTCGTCTATGCGTCCGGGGTTTAATATGCCGCGGCAATCAAACACAAAGCCACCGCCATTGCCACTTTTATCTTCCGGTATCCCTTTGCGGTAGGAGAAGCTATTGACGTACACAATCAATGGGGTGCTCTGTATGGCTTTCACCGTTTCATAGCGGGCGATCACTTTATCATCAACAATTTGCCATAAGGCCCGCTGGAGCTCAGGCAAACGGATAGGAATTCTTTTATTTTCCAGGAACCAACGCAACTGTTTAAGTGCATAGGGAATGCTGGCAATAAAATGCGGTTTACGCTCGAAAAGTCCTCTGAATCCATAAGCACCCAGCGTTTGCAGCATTCTTATCAATACAAAACCGTCGTAGCTATCCAGGAAGTCTTTTTTGATCAACCGGTTGTCAAGCAATTTATTAACGGCTTCAAAATAGTAGTTCACCAACTCATCTTTCCACTCGTGTGGCAATGCAGCTCTCGCCTGCCATAACATAGAGGCTACATCATAGTGTAATGCTCCCTGCATACCGCCCTGGAAATCTATAAAATATACTTCCTCATTCTTTACCATCACATTACGGCTTTGGCAATCGCGATGCATAAAATACTTCGCCTCTTCCTGCATCAGGTAGCTGCTAAGCAATTCAAAATCGTTCAGCAACAGATTTTTGTCGTAGGGTAGATCGAGCGCCCTGATAAAATAGTAGAGAAAATACAAGAGGTCGGAGTAAATAGCCTGCTTGTCGAACGATTTAGTAGCGATACAATTGTTGTAGTCTAAGCCTTCTCCACCCCTTACCTGTAGCAATGCCAGTTGGTCAAAGGTTTTTTTATACAATTGCTTCACTCTCTCGGAATAACCTTCCTGCTTAATGATATCAAATAGAGAAATATCTCCAAAATCAGACTGTAAATACATGGTCTTTTTATCATCTACCTGCAGAATATCGGGTACATGTAATTGCTTTTTATAAAAATGCCGGGCAAATTCGATGAAGGCATTGTTTTCAACAATATTGTTGGGGTTGTACGTAAGTATATAAGAGGCTTCGGGCGTTTTTGCCCTGAAATATTGGCGATTGCTGCCTGCCTGCCGCAACGTAAGAATCTCGGCTTTTTCACCTTTGGACCAGGCTTCAAAAAAATTGCTTATTTCTTGTATCACATCTGCCATCGAAAGAAGTTAAATGCTTTGTAATAAAGGTATTAACGGATATTTTGCTATTTATTGTTGATCGCCGCAATTATACCACTTATATCCGAAGGGTGATACCACATGATGTCCTCATCTCTGTTAAACCAGGTGAGTTGTCGTTTGGCATAATGCCGGGTATTTCTTTTAATTTGTTCTATTGATTGCTCTAGTGATAATGCTCCGTCGAGATATTCAAAGATTTCGGAATAACCTACCGTTTGCAGGGCATTCAGGTGGCGGTATTTTTCCAATGCTTTTACTTCATCCAGCAATCCCATGTCCATCATAATGTCTACCCGGCGGTTTATATTGTTATATACCTGTTGCCGATCCAGTTGAATTCCTATTTTTTTTATGCGAAAAGGTCTTTGCCGGGGTGTATTCATTTGAAGTTCCAGAATCGACTTTCCTATCGACAGTTTCACCTCCAATGCCCGCATCATTCGCTGAGGGTTCAGCACTTCACCCTTACTGAAGTAAAGCGCATCATGTTGTTGTATCATTTGCTGCAACCAATCCATCCCATACTCCTCATATTGTTTACGGATAGATACACGAATTTTTTCATCAATACCAGGCATCATATCCATTCCCTCGCAAAAAGCTTTTATATATAGTCCTGTACCTCCGGCCATAATGGCAACATCCCGTTCGCTAAAAATATGTTCCACCGCCTGCAGCGCATAGGTTTCGTAAATGCCGGCATTTACCTCCTGTTGTACAGAATGTGTATTGACAAAATAATGTTTCACCTGATTCAATTCGGCTGTAGAAGGTTTGGCTACACCTATATTAAGTTCCTGATAACACTGCCGCGAATCAGCTGATATAATGGCTGTATTATAATGTGCGGCCAACGCCATCGATAAGGCTGTTTTCCCCGATGCAGTGGGTCCCACAATTATGATACATACTTTGTCCTGATACATCTGCCTGATTGAGCGGCAAAACTAAAGATTAAATTTTTAAACCCCCGGAATCGAAAGGGCTTGGAAAATAGTATCAATTGCTGGCTTCCATTGCCAGGACTTCGTAGAGATTGTATTTACGCATGTAGTAAAAAGTGCCTTTTCCTTTTTCGCAGATTTTTTCAAGAAATTCAATGGTTTCAACATCATGCAAACTGCCCATTAACACTATACTCAAAGGGATTCCGGCCTTGTCGTAGGTGTCTATTTTCTTACGGATTTTCTTATTGAGATCAAACAATCCATCTGTGATTAGTACCAGCTTTGTTTTCCCCTGGTACTGTCGATGGGTGCTGTCTACAATCTTGTAAGCATCCAACAAAGCATCCTGTACATTGGTAGACCCTTTGGTAATAAGCGTATCAATACTTTCTGCAATTCTTTCTTTTTCGGTCGGCGGCAAAAATTGTTGAATGATTTTGGCAGAATCATTGAATGTGATAAGCGATAACCGATCCGTTTCCCGCTGCAGATGAATAAGGTAATATAAGCCTGTCTTCAAACTGTCCAGCCGGCTCTCTTCTTTCATTGAATTAGAGATGTCGATCATATAAATGGTGTGATGCGGCTCGGCAGCATGGATCATAGCCTGGCGTCTCAAAAAAGTAGTATCTGCGGTATCAATAAAAGGTTTTCTAAGCGTATCGCTCATTTGTAAGAGCGCCGAGGGAAAAATACCTGTTGAATTCCTGCCATACGAGGACTGTACTGTCAGTAGGACCAGTATCAGGGAGTATACGAAAAGTAGCTTTCCAAACGTTGGTTTCATGATATCTTTCCCTAACGATTGTAAAAGCAATATAGTACAGCAGCGTCCAACATATTCTGTTGAAATATAGGATATTTAAAATATGAACGATCGTTAGCTTAATTCTTATATTTGTCAGTAAAAATACAGTAGCATATGCAATTTCAGCTATCTGAAGAACAAATAATGATTCGGGATGCTGCCAGGGATTTTACCCGGAACGTTTGCCTGCCTGGTGTAATAGAGAGAGATGAACATCAAACTTTTCCCAGAGAGCAGTTGGAGCAACTGGCCGATCTTGGTTTTTTGGGAATGATGACGGATACAGCTTTTGGCGGAGGAGGACTTGATGCGGTAAGTTATGTAGTAGCCATGGAGGAAATAAGTAAGATAGACGCCAGCGTTAGTGTATCAATGAGTGTTAACAACAGTTTGGTATGCTGGGGGCTGGAGAAATTTGGCAACGATATGCAAAAAGAAAGATACCTGACGCCTATTGCACAGGGGAAAAAAGACGGCAGGCTTTATATCGGTGCGTTCCTTTTAAGCGAGCCTGAAGCAGGGAGTGATGCAACCTCACAGCGTACTACAGCCGAAGACAAAGGAGACTACTACCTGCTGAATGGCACAAAGAACTGGATCACGAATGGAAATAGCGCCAGCGTATACCTTGTGATTGCGCAAACGGATATTACCAAGGGCAGTAAGGGGATCAACGTTTTTATAGTAGAAAAAGAATGGGCAGGCGTCACCGTAGGCGCCAAGGAGAATAAGATGGGGATACGGGGCAGTGATACACATAGTATCATGTTTCAGGATGTGAAAGTGCCTAAAGAAAATCGTATAGGAGCAGATGGTTTTGGGTTTAATTTTGCCATGCAAACGCTTGCCGGTGGCAGGATAGGGATAGCGGCGCAGGCATTGGGGATTGCATCAGGGGCTTACGAACTAGCCCTGACATATGCAAAAGAGCGAAAAGCTTTTGGAAAGGAAATAGCTCACCATCAGGCTATCCAGTTTAAGCTGGCTGATATGGCTACCAGAATTGAGGCCGCACGCCTGCTATGCCTTAGGGCAGCCTGGGATAAAGACAATGGTAAAGACTATACCCTGAGCAGTTCTATGGCTAAAGTATATGCTTCGGAAACAGCGATGTGGGTAACTACGGAAGCGGTACAGATACACGGGGGCTATGGATATGTGAAAGAATACCATGTGGAACGTTTGATGCGGGATGCAAAAATTACGCAGATATATGAGGGTACCAGTGAGGTACAGCGCATTGTGATAGGCAGAGCCATCCTCAAATAGCTTCCGCGCTATTGATGGTTAGGAAATTACCGCTTATCTTGCACTCGGCCCTTTTACAATCAGCCAATCATCCTTATGAATATTCTGCAGCTCGAAGACCTGAAAAAGAACTACGGAGAAAACTACGTACTTAAGGGAATTAATCTTGTTATCAACGAACCACAGATCATTGGATACATCGGGCCAAACGGCGCAGGCAAAAGTACCACGATAAAAATACTGACCGGTATCATAGAAACGTTTGAAGGCAATGCAGAAGTGTTGGGGATAGATGTTCGCAAAGATCCCCTGGAAATAAAACGGCGGATTGGCTACATACCGGAAAATGCTGCACTATACGATGTATTAACGCCTTTGGAATACCTTTCTTTTGCGGGACGCCTTTATGGACTTGAAGAAGCTACTATTAAAAAACGATCCTGGGAAATGTTACGCCTGTTTGAACTGGCGGACAAGGCAGACATGCGAATGAACGGATTCAGTAAAGGAATGCGGCAAAAAGTATTACTCATTTCCGGGTTGATGCATAATCCAGAGATCATCTTTCTGGATGAACCATTGAGCGGACTGGACGCTAATGCAGTAATTCTGGTGAAAGAAATTCTCGCTAAACTAAAGGACGCCGGAAAAACATTGTTTTATTCTTCTCACATTATGGATGTGGTAGAAAAAATAAGTGACCGGATTATAATTATCAACAAAGGAGAAGTGATTGCAGATGGCACTTTTGAATCCCTGAAGGCGAACGCAGACAAGGGCTCCCTGGAAAATATTTTCACAGCACTCACCGGCGATGATGAGCAGCACCAGACTACTGCAGGTGCTTTTATAGATGTTTTAAAAAGCTGATGATGGAAAAGTGGTTGTTAAAGCTGGTGCATCTCTTCGATTTTGTGTTTGTAAAACAAGGTGTCAACCTTTCTCAAATGTATACAATCGTTGAGACGAAACTCGTGATGGACAAACGACGGGTATACCTTAACTGGCGGGTGGGCGCTCAGTCTGAGCATAGCAATCATCTGTATCTGATGTTGGGAATGTTTGTGTTGATCAGTATTTTCATTGCTGCAACCATATATACCGATTTGCCGTTTTTGTTTACTATGACCTTATTTCATAGTTACATCATCTTTATGATGGCAATGATATTGATTACTGATTTTTCAAGCGTAGTTTTGGATACGACCGATAACCAGATAATATCGCCCAAGCCTGTGGACGGTAAAACACTTTTTATGGCAAGGCAGGTTCATATCTTTATTTATTTATTGATGTTTGCTACTGCAATGTCGTTACTACCGATTGTAAGCATCCTATTTAAATTCGGATTGTTGGTGGCATTTGCGGCTACTGTTACTGTATTGTTATCTGTAATATTCGGTGTTTTTCTTACGTATTATTTCTATTTATTGATACTGCGATTTAGTTCCGAGAAAAAAGTACGGGATATCATTACCTGGTTCCAGATTGTGATTACCGTTTTTTTTGCGATAGGTTATCAGGTGTTATTCCGGCTTTTGGATGTAAATATAACCGACGCTCATTTGGAACTCCGTTGGTATTCCTTTTTTCTACCTCCGGTTTGGATGTCTTATGCTCTTGAGTCTGTATACTTGCGAACGATTTCCTGGATACACGTTGTCATGATTATGTTGGGGGTGGGTATACCTCTTTTATTGTATTGGTATATTGCAAAATATCTCGCTCCCCATTTTGCAACCAGGTTATCTTCCCTGAGTGTAGACCCTGTGTCTCAACCTGGCTCACAGAAGGCAAAAGAATCATGGAGTAAAAGAATTTCTTCTTTTTTTACAAAAGTACCGCTTACCAAAGCCGGCTTCGAAAACACCTGGATAATAACAGGAAGGGACAAGTCTTTTAAACTTCATTTTTATCCATCTCTGGCATACGTTTTTATTTTTGTTTTCATTTTTGTTTTCAATGGTGGTAGTGCTATTGTTGAAACGTGGAGCAACCTGGGGGAGACCAACAAGTTTCTTTGGTTTATTTATCTTCCTATTTTCATTGTAGCCAACGGGTTATTATTTGTTTCATTCAGCGAACATTTCAGTGCATCGTGGATTTATCACAGCACACCGGTACAAAAGCCCGGGCAACTCATTCTTGGCTCCCGGCTGGGTTTATTCGTGAAATATTTTTTCCCCGTATATATTTTAATGTTTATTGCATCGCTGTTGATATGGGGGATGTCGGTCGCTGACGATTTTGTATTTGGTCTGGCTAACGACTATATGTGTTACCTGATCCTGGGCTGTATTGGCAGACAATATCTCCCTTTCTCCCGGCAGCCGAACAACAGGCAGCAGGCGGGCAGGTTTATATTAACAATATTGCAAGTGATAGTAGTAGTTATATTGATAGGATTACATTGGCTGGTTATAAAATACCCGGATTTGTTTTATGTTGTGCTGCCGGTCATTTTGATTACATGCTGGGCGTTGGAAAGATATATCGCAAATATTAAATGGAATAAAATCGCTGTTTGATCATGGTGTTGGATAGAAATATTTATGACAATTTGATAACAGAGTTAACTAAGGACGCTGTTACATTAGTGGCAGTTTCAAAAATAAAACCGCCCGGTGATATCATGAAGTTGTACGACTACGGACAACGGGACTTTGGCGAAAACTATGTGCAGGAACTTGTAGAAAAACAAAACTTGTTGCCGGGAGATATTCGATGGCATTTTATCGGTCATCTGCAGCGCAACAAAGTAAAATACATAGCACCCTTCGTTTTTCTGATCCACGGAGTAGACAGCTTCAAACTGCTGAAAGAGATAGATAAAGAGGCGTCAAAAAACAATCGCGTTATACAGGTACTATTACAGGTACATATAGCAACCGAGGAAACTAAATTCGGATTTGATGAAAACGAATTGGAAGACACATTAAAGCAGGCTGATGCACTAAAACACATAGAAATAAAAGGGCTGATGGGAATGGCGTCTTTTTCTGAGGACCAAACTCAGGTTGCCCGGGAGTTTCAGGCACTTAGTGAATTGTACAAACGCCACCAGCAGGCACATCATTTTTCCATACTTTCTATGGGGATGAGTAGCGACTATACACTTGCTATTGCCAATGGCAGTACAATGGTGCGGATCGGAAGTTTGCTTTTTGGTGCAAGAACTATTTGATAGAAGCGTGTACCACACGCTTCTATCAAATAAAACGGTATATATTCTGTCTGTTTACGACACTATTTTGATGCTATCAGACCAATCTCTACGTTTACACCTCTGGGTAAGCCTTTCACCGCCACCGTTTCTCTTGCAGGATAGTCGCTGGTAAAATATTTTCCATATACTTCATTTACGGTGGCAAAATGTGCCATATCAGAAAGAAATATAGATGTTTTTACTACCTCTTCAAATGTATAACCTGCAGCAGTCAATACTGCCTGGAGATTTTTCATCACCTGTTCTGCTTCTTCAGCAATGGTAGTAGCTTCAATATTGTTGGTGGCAGGATTGATGGGCACCTGGCCGGAAACATATAGGAGATTTCCGGTGATAACAGCCTGGCTGTAAGGACCTATCGGGCTTGGCGCATTGGTAGTATTAATAATTCGTTTACTCATACAAATCGTATTTGATTCGCAAAGGTGCCGGTTTTTGATCAAATAATAAAGTGACGGATGTGGTGAATCTACTGATCGCATGTCTGTTATTATTATTACATTTGCGGCCAATCCAAAAAAATAAATATGTCTGTTAATGCACAACTGAATGAACGCAGTCAGGGAACTTGTGAATTATGTAGTAATGCTCCGGCCAGTCAGGAATATACGGTGAGTCCTAAATCTGATGATGATATTCAGAACCAGGTGGCTGTTTGTGAAACCTGTTTGACGGCCATTGAAGCAACAGATAAAGGAGCCTACTGGAGTTTTTTGGAAGGTACCATCTGGAATCCCGAGCCGTCTATCCAGGCTCTCAGCTATAGGATACTACAAACTTATAAAGAGGAAGCCTGGGCTAATGATATTATCAGTTCGGTAGAGTTAGATGAGAATATAATACAGTGGGCAATGAGTGTTTTTGAAGTGGCAGATGTACATAAAGACGCATTTGGCAATGCACTTGAAAATGGCGATACGGTTGTATTGACACAGGGTTTGAATGTTAAAGGCACCAGTTTTACAGCGGCCAAAGGAACGGTCGTAAAAAAAATCCGCTTGGTGCCGGATAATACAGATCAGATTGAGGGTAAAATCAACGAACAAACAATTGTGATTCTGGCCAAATATGTAAAAAAAGGATAGGAGCAGCCATCCTTATCTTTGGATGATGGAACGGGAATTGATACTTACGGAGGATGGCTCACACTCAGTGCAGATCAAAGATTCTGCTATCACTTATCATTCTGTTCGAGGATCTATACAAGAGTCAGAATGTGTATACATTGATGTACTGAGAGGGGTATTGAAACGGCAGGATAGTGTTCGTATACTGGAAATGGGATTGGGTACTGGATTGAATGCGCTGCTTAGCTTTGCAGCAGTGGAGAAATCTTCAAAGAATATCCATTATCTGGCAGTAGAGAAGTTTCCGTTAGCGTATAACATTTCTGCTGCTTTGAACTACTGCCGTATTTTACGCAAACCCGAGTGGCAGGCAGTACTGGAACAATTGCATAATAGTAAATGGAACCAGGACAATATTTGCACCTCTAATTTTATTTTTCATAAGGACAATGTTGATATTCTACAGTTTTCTGCTGATGAGCCGGTAGATATTGTTTATTACGATGCCTTCGCTCCGGAGGTACAACCGGAATTATGGACACCGGAAATTTTTAAAAAAATCTTCGATTATGTGAAGAGTGGAGGTATTTTGGCTACTTACTGCAGTAAAGTAATTGTACAACGGGCGATGAAAGCGGCTGGATTTCTAGTGGAAAAAGCACCGGGTCCGAGGGGTAAGAGAGAAATAATACGTGCTTTTAAACCTTGAGTGGATTGTTAAAGATATCTCCGTTTTCTCTCAAAGCACAAAGGGTTCAAAAAAGCGAGCCGGGCAGGTCTGGTAGTAGGCTTTCGTATAGCCAACCCTGTGACTGATTGATTCTAATGGGCTTTGTCCGGGGATGCCTCATTATATTGTAGTTGCAGCTTCTGTTTTATCAGATATCTTCGTTCTGAGTATCCTTCTCGCAAATCCGTTAAAGAACGAAAAGAAGAATTAATAAAAAGACTGTGAATATTCTAAATTTGATGGTCTGACTTTTAGCATTTATCTTGACTGACCAATATGAAAACGTTTGTAATAGGTGATATACACGGTGCATTAAAGGCTTTACAACAGGTATTGGAACGAGCCAATATTGAGGCTAACAGCCGGTTAATCTTTTTAGGTGACTATGTAGACGGCTGGGGTGAGTCTGCGCAAGTAATAGACTACCTTATTCAACTTTCCAAAAAAAGAGACTGCATTTTCATTAAAGGAAACCACGATGTATGGTGTGAAGAGTGGTTGCGTTCGGGCTATGCCAACCAAATATGGCTGATGCATGGCGGAAAAGAAACTATTCATAGTTACCGAAATATTGATGACCATACCAAACGCATTCATCTCGATTGGCTGGAACAGATGAAATATTTTGAACGGGATGAGAATGATCGCCTTTTCATACATGCCGGTTTCAGTTCCATGCATGGTCCCGAAAAAGAGTTTTCCGCAGACAGTTTTACATGGGACCGTACTTTGTGGGAGATGGCCATTACGATGGATAAAAGAATTGAAAGAGATTCCTTGCTTTTCCCCAAACGATTAAAACTGTTCAGCGAAATTTTTATTGGGCATACCCCTACGTTGTATTACAATGTAGAGGTGCCGATGCAGGGATGTAATGTTTGGAACATCGATACCGGAGCCGCATTTAAGGGAAAACTTTCTATAATGGATATCCAAACAAAGCAGTACTGGCAAAGCGATCCCGTATGGAAATTGTATCCCGGAGAGAAAGGACGAAACTAACAGAACCGTATTCATCCCGCTTTTGTTTTCTTACATTTGTAGTTAAACTTTTTGTAGTATCAGTCAGCAGTCTTCCATATTATCCAACCCTATTGAGTACCTCAAGGGTGTGGGACCTGTAAAAGGTGATTTATTGAAGAAGGAGTTGAATATTTTCACATTCAACGACCTGCTACAGCATTTTCCCTATCGCCATATTGATAAAACAGCGGTAAAGAAAATCCGGGATATCACACCGGCTACAGACTATGTGCAGGTGGCCGGAAAAGTAATTTCATCAGAAATTATTGGTGAAAAAAGAGGGAAACGCCTGGTGGCTGAAATTAATGATGGAACCGGCAGCCTGGAGTTGGTTTGGTTCCAGGGCATCAATTGGGCTGAGAAAAACGTACAGTTGGGTGAACGTTTGCTGGTGTTTGGCAAACTATCGTTTTTTATGGGTAATCCGCAGATGACCCATCCGGAAACGGAAATATATACAGAAGAAAAAAGTGATGGCAGAAAGTACCTGGAACCTGTATACCCGACTACGGAGAAGTTGAAAGTAAGAGGGCTCAATGGACGACAAATAGGAAAACTGGTATATACGCTTATCGGTTTATTGAGCGAAAAAGATATTCCGGAAAATATTCCCGAAAGCATATTATCTTCTCTCCATTTTCAGCCAAGGTATAAGTCTTATCTTGATATACATTTTCCCACGGATGTAGCAGTATACGAGGCGGCACTGGACCGTTTAAAATTTGAAGAACTTTTTATCGCTCAAATAAGGCTGAATCTTTTGAAACTAAATCGCCATCGCTATACGAAGGGGATTGTGTTTGAGCAGGTGGGTGAATTATTTAACGCTTTCTACAATAAATACCTTCCATTTGAACTAACCGGTGCGCAAAAAAGAGTATTGAAAGAAATACGACAGGACACGGTAAAAGGATACCAAATGAATCGTCTGTTGCAGGGCGATGTGGGCAGCGGCAAAACAATAGTAGCATTATTGAGCCTTTTGCTGGCGGTGGACAACGGGTTTCAGGGTTCTCTGATGGCCCCCACCGAAATTCTGGCGCAGCAGCACCTGGAAGGCATTCGGGGACTACTGAAAGATATGCCGGTAGCGGTAGCGCTTTTGACCGGATCAACCAAGAAAGCAGAACGCAATAAAATTTTAAAAGGTATCGCAGAAGGGTCCATCCATATTTTAATTGGTACACACGCTTTGCTGGAGGATCCTGTGCAATTCAATAATTTGGGGCTTGCCATTGTGGATGAGCAGCACCGGTTTGGTGTAGCGCAGCGGGCAAAACTTTGGGCGAAAAATGATATTCCGCCACATGTGCTGGTAATGACCGCTACACCCATTCCGCGTACTTTAGCAATGACGGCTTATGGTGATCTTGATTACAGTATAATGGACGAACTGCCTCCAGGCAGACAGGCGATAACTACCGTTCACCGTTATGATGATGCCCGTTCCCAGGTAATGGATTTTATCAAAGCAGAAATAAAAAAGGGAAGACAAGCTTATATTATATTTCCTTTAATTGAGGAAAGTGCTAAACTGGACTATGAAGACCTGATGAAAGGATATGAAAATGTGAAAGCCTATTTTCCTGAACCCCGTTATTGGATCAGTATGGTACATGGCAGAATGCCTGTTGACCAAAAAGAAGCGAACATGCAACGTTTTGTGCACAATGATACTCAGATCATGGTATCAACTACCGTAATAGAAGTAGGCGTAAACGTACCCAATGCATCTGTAATGGTTATTGAAAGCGCCGAAAAATTTGGGTTGTCGCAATTGCATCAGTTGCGGGGACGGGTCGGGAGAGGTTCTGATAAAAGCTACTGTATTTTACTTTCCGGGAAAAAACTAACAACAGACGCCAGGGAGCGTCTGAACATTATGACGGCCACCACCGATGGCTTTGTAATTGCTGAAAAAGACCTGGAATTGAGAGGGCCGGGCGATATTGAAGGAACCAGGCAAAGCGGAATGTTGAATTTTAAGCTGGCGAGTATCGTAAACGATAAACATATGGTAGATTTAGCTAAAGAGAAAGCTGAATTAACATTAAGGGAAGATTCCGATTTAAGTACTTCAGTTAACTTGAAGTTAAAAAACTTTTTGATGCAGCAAAAAGGCCAAACCTTGTGGAGCAAGATATCGTAATATATAGGTGAAGAGGTAAATTCGCTATAAATCTGAATAGAAAATCTGAATCAATTGAAGCAATTCCGACGCATATTTTATTTAGCTATTCTGTCTTTTTTTACACTACCACTTTGGTCTCAAACCACCATTGAGTTTGTGGAAAATAAAGGTCAGTGGGATGCATCAGTACTATTTAAAGGAGACGTAAGTAATGGTGCTTTGTTTTTACAGAAAGGCGGCTTTACAATACTTCAGCATAAATCAGAAGATTTACAGAGAGTATTTGATGAACTACACGGACATAGTGCCGACGATGGACATAACCACGGTGCAGAAACGAGTGGACGGAATGCTTATCCAAAACCGGTAGTTGGTGATCCTTTGATCTTGCGTTCCCATGCTTACAAGGTTCAGTTTGTTGGTGCTAACGAAAATAGTGCGGTACAGCGTGAAAAGCCGGTGAACTCATATGTTAATTACTTCGTAGGCGACGACCCTTCTAAATGGGGAGCTGATTGCAAAATTTTTCAGGCGGTTACCTACAAAGACATTTATCCCAACATAGATGTGCGTTATTATGCGCAGAATAATCAACTTAAATATGATTTCATCGTACATCCCGGAGGTAATGTAAATGATATTACCATGTCATATGAAGGGGCCGACCGGTTGTATATAAAGAAAAAGGAGTTAGTAATACAAACTTCTGTGGGGGATATAAAGGAGTTAGAGCCTTATTCCTACCAGCCGGGAATGAATGGAACGGAACAAGTAAATTGCCGGTTTGTAGTGCAGCATAAAAATACGGTAAAGTTTAAAGTGACGGGCTATGATCCGTCTAAAACACTGATCATCGATCCGACCTTGGTGTTTTCAACTTTTACCGGAAGCGCATCTTCCCAATGGGGATTTACAGCTACCTACGGCTCTGATGGAAGTCTGTATTCGGGTGGTATCGTTTTTGGTTCCGGTTTTCCAACCTCTCCTGGTGCTTTTCAGTCAAATTATAGCAGCTCAGGCACCGGTAACGAACGATTTAATATCGGCATTATGAAATTCAATGCCAGTGGTTCTAACAGGGTATACGCTACCTATATTGGCGGCGGCTTTCGCGATCAGCCGCATAGTTTGATCGAAGACAGCCAGGGAAATCTGGTGATTCTCGGGCGTACCAGTAGCGACAACTACCCCTTACAGCCGCAGAATAACAGGTCTGGACCAAACGGCGGATGGGATCTCGTGGTAACAAAGTTGAATGCTACAGGAACAGCTCTAATCGGTTCTATGCGGATAGGCGGGACAGGAACCGATGGTGCAAATATGGGAGCCGGACGGAACCGGGAGGGGATCAAGCTGTTTTATGGAGACGATTCTCGTAGTGAGGTAATACTGGATGCAGCGGACAATATCTATTTTGTAAGTAATACCCAATCTAACGGCAATGCTGCTAATCGATTTCCAACTACATTGGGTCACGCACCTGCTGGTGAACAAGATGGGGTACTTGTAAAGCTCAACCCCTCCGCAACAAATGTTGTATTTAGCACTCTAATTGGTGGTTCAAAAAATGATGGGGCCTATGTATTAGCGTTGCATCCCACCACCAACGAGATTTACGTAGCGGGTACTACAGAAAGTAATGATATGCCAGGCGTGCCTGCTTCCGGCGTCATGTATCCAGCCTTTCAGGGCGGCCCTATGGATGGTTTTGTCAGTATTTTTAATACTGCAGGTGCATTGCAAAGAACCACCTATATGGGAGCACCCGGACAAAATGTATTAGATGCCATATACGGGCTGAAATTTTCGGAAACGGGTTTTCCCTATATCATGGGGGTAACCATGGGTAGTTGGCCGGTAAGTCCGGGTGTGTATAGTAACCCCAGTTCCAAACAGTTTATTACAAAACTACGGCCAGATCTTTCGGGCTCCGTCTATTCTACTGTTTTTGGAAGCGGTGCTGCTGTCTACAATATTTCGCCGGTAGCCTTTGCCGTAGATAAATGTGAGAATGTATACGTAGCCGGATGGGGTGGTCGTTTGATACCGGGCGGAACGGATGAGTTCGGCACTGCAGGTACTGGTGGTTTACCACTAAAAGATTGTAATGTGATAACGGGCGGGTGCGTTACGGATGGCAGCGATTTCTATTTTTTTGTATTACAGAAGGATGCACAGGATATTTTATTTGGGGCTTACTACGGATATTACTCTCCTGACAGAACGGGTCTGGCGGATCATGTAGATGGCGGAACCAGCCGGTTTGATGCCAATGGAATCATCTATCAATCTATTTGTGCGGCTTGCAATATTGGGCGATTTCCAAGTCATCCATTTCCTACTACACCCGGTGTCTGGCGCTCTCAGTCTGGTAATCCGGATGGATGTAACCTGGCAGCCGTTAAGATAGAAATGGATTTTTCGGGCGTTACAAATAGTATTCGCCCCACCGTAGATGGCATACCTTACAAAACATATGGATGTGCCCCTGTGAGGGTAGACTTTATGGATACACTGCAACGAGGACGAATGTACGTGTGGGATTATGGTGACGGCAACAGAGATACTACACAATTGGCTATAAGTAGTCATACTTACAATAATATGGGTACTTACAATGTAAGGTTAATTACTATCGACTCAACCAAATGTATTATGTCTGATACGGCCTACACTACCATTTCTGTAAGAAACGACAGGGCTAATGTAGGATTGGACATTGTAAAACAACTGCCATGTGAAGCGCTGCAGTATCAATTTAATAACCTGTCCACTCACCCACCGGGTAAACCATTTACCGACACGTCTTTTGTCTGGGATTTTGGGGATGGTACGCCACCACTGAAAATGGGCCCCGGTGCGCCAATGCATAGTTATGCCGCTCCCGGTACTTATATCGTAACATTAACGCTGCGGGATACCAGCTATTGCAACGGACCGGAAACAATAACAGATACCCTCAGTGTAGCGATGAACGTTAAGGCACAATTTGAAACAGATCCTGGTGGTTGCGTGCCACATACCGCCGTTTTTGTCAATACCTCAGAAGCAGGTAGAACATTTGAATGGGATTTTGGTGACGGACAGACCTCTACAGATTTTGCACCTACACATCTATATGCGCAGGCCGGTACTTACACTATTACGCTGATCGTTAGAGACCCGAACACCTGCAACCAGGTTGACCAGACTACCCGTACTATAACGGTGCGGAATGCACCAACGGCCGGGTTTACTTTCAGTCCGGTAACGCCCTTGGAAAATACCCCCACCACTTTTACCAATACATCTATGGGCGCTGTGCGGTATCATTGGGATTTTGGAGATGGCGATACCGCGAACCTTACGAACCCAACGCATCAATACAACAGAACAGGAGAGTTTGAAGTTTGTCTTATTGCTTACAACGAGTATGGTTGTCCGGATACAGCATGTTCACCGGTATCGGCACTGGTATCCCCTTTGATAGCGGTACCCAGTGCATTTACCCCCAATGGAGATGGCACGAATGATCACGTATATGTAAGAGGATATGCCATTAATAGAATGTTGTTCCGCATTTATAATCGTTGGGGGCAGGTCGTATTTGAGTCAACCAGTCAGAGCGTAGGGTGGGATGGAAAGTATAAAGGGGTATTACAACCTATGGACGCATACGCGTATACGTTAGAGGTTGAATTTACAGACGGTACCAGGGCTAGTAAGAAAGGAGATATAACACTACTGCGATAGTTTCGTAATTTCAGGATATTGACTGCTGCGGGAAATAAAACCAGAGAAATGAGGAAAAGATTAATGAAAACATATAGCGTTGAATGGAAGAGGGTTTGCAGACTTATGTCGTGCATGGCTATACTAGTGGTATCGACTGCACAGGCACAGGATTTGCATTTTTCTCAATTCTTTAATTCACCGCTCAGTACCAACCCTGCCAATACCGGCTTTTTGCCGGAACACGATTACAGGCTGGGCGCCAATTATCGCCAGCAATGGGCTAGTATTCCGGCCCAGTTTAGAACAATGAGCATTTTCGGCGACGCACAGATCTTGCGCGATAAATTTGAAACAGGATGGGTAGGTGTAGGTGGATTGGTGATGAGGGATGTTGCTGGAAGCGGTAATCTTACTTCCACAAAAGTATATGGTTCAGCTGCGTATCATCAGATGTTGGGTAGTACGGGATTGCTTTCTGCAGGATTTAATATTGGTTGGGCAAACAAGCGGGTTGATATCAATAAGTTTACATTCGATAACCAATGGAATGGTAAGTTTTTTGATATGGGAGCACCTACCGGAGAAAATTTTGTTGCTAACAATATTAACTACCTGGATATGCAGGTTGGGCTCAACTATGCTTACTTCCCCACGGATGAAGTGTATTTGCAAGGTGGCTTCTCCGTACACCATGTTAATAGCCCGAAAGAAACTTTTTTTAATACGCCGGGCTATGATTATTCAATCGCCCGCAGATACATTGCTTTCGCCAGCGGTGTTTTTAAAGTGAACGATAGGGTGATAGTGAGCCCGGGCGCTTACTTTACTACCCAGGCTGGAGCTCGTGAGTTAACATTTGGTTTGCATGCAAACTACAACCTGTCAGGTGACGGACAGACGCAGTTGATTGGAGGTCTTTATTATCGTGGCGGCGATGCCCTGATTCCTATGTTAGGGTTTCAATGGAACTCTGTTCGGCTGATGTTTGCATATGACGCTACTACATCTGCACTAAGCAATTACAACAATATCAGAGGTGCTTCTGAATTTGCACTTTTACACCACGGCTACTATAACCAAGCCAACCAGAATATGCGTCAGATACAGTGTCCCGTTCCAAGGTTTTAATGAATTCAAATAAGGCGACACTAACAATTTCAATGAAAGATGCTATTATTGAATAAGGCAACGACTACAGATACCACAAACAAAATATACCCGACACTGTCAAAACAAGAAACCTATCTTTCCCTAAAAGTCCGTGTTTGTTTTGCGCAACCTGTCTAATTTACTACTTTTAAATGTGGCTATCATTTTCAGATAGTCCGTAAACAAAGCTTATGCGCTGTATATACCTTACGTTAACGGCAATGCTATTTTCTCTGGCAGCTCGCAGTCAGCAACAAGCCGATACAACCTTTCTGTTACCGGCTTTGCTCACAACCCAATCGGGAAAAGTTATCCGTACGGCTGGTGAGTGGGAGAGGGAACGGCGCCCGGAAATACTGGCTTTGTTTGAACAGCACGTACACGGTAAAATACCGTCGAACTCTCTTGTGACAAGGTTCGTAAAAACCAGTGAAAATAAGAAAGCACTCAATGGAAAAGCCACGCGTAAGGAGATCCGCTGTTATTTTTCAGCAGACAGTAGGTACTATATGGACCTGTTATTGTATTTACCCAATAAGGTCGCAAAACCGGTTCCGGTATTTTTGGGTTTGAATTTTGGTGGCAACCAGGTGGTGCACAGCGATACCGGTATCAGTATTTCAAAACGATGGATAACCTACGGCAAAGAGCCTCAGTATGTAAATCATCGCTCAACGGAAGCTTCCCGCGGATCACAGAATAGCGATTGGCCTGTAGAAGAAATTCTTGACGCCGGATATGGACTGGCAACTGTCTATTATGGAGATTTGCAACCCGACAGTGCTGGCAGTATTAATGCAGGAATTGCCCCACTTTTTTATACCTCCGGTCAAATGGCGCCAACTGCGGATGAATGGGGAGCTATAGGTGTTTGGGCCTGGGGCTTGAGCCGTGCAATGGATTACCTGGACTCTGACCAAAGTGTCGATGCTAAAAAAGTAGCAGTAGTGGGACATTCTAGGCTGGGAAAAGCCGCACTTTGGGCAGGTGCACAGGACAAGCGATTTGCAATTGTGATCTCCAACAATTCCGGTGAGGGTGGTGCGGCCATTACCAGGAGAAAGTATGGAGAAACCATTGCAGTAATGAATAAGGCATTTCCACATTGGTTCAGCGCCAACTTTAAAAAATACAACAACAGGGAAGATGAACTGCCTGTTGATTTTCATCAGTTGATAGCTTTAATTGCTGCCCGCCCTGTTTATATTGCCAGCGCCTCCAAAGATCAATGGGCGGATCCTGTTGGCGAGTACTTATCTGGTTACCATGCAGGGCCGGCATATGCCTTGTACAAATTAAAGGGGTTGGCAAACGCTATTCCACCCGGGGAAAATGAACCAGTTGGCGAAGGAGCCGTTGGTTATCATATGCGCCGGGGCGAACACGCCATGACACTATACGACTGGACACAATTTAATCACTTTGCGAATCGTTTTTTCAATAAAAAATGATTTTTGTCATAGAAAATAGTCAAATCCTCTTTTCTATGACAAAAAGATGACAGTACACACTATATTATTTGTCTTTCTTTTGTCTGGAATTACCTTTCCCGATGTACCTTTGCGGAAATTCAATGACCTGAGTGTCATTTAATTGATTATTCAATTTAATTACTCAAAAAAATAGATCATGAAAATTGTTAAGTATTTGATGATTGCCAGTGTTGCAGGATTGGTAGCTTGTGGTGGCGGTGAAGAAAAGAAAGCAGAATCGACTCCTACAGCAGAATCTAAACCTGCAGAATCTAACGCTGCTGAGACAGCACTGGAAATCACCGGTAATGATATTATGCAGTTTGACAAAACGGAGTTGAAAGCTAAAGCCGGTAAAATTACACTCACATTAGTTCATGCCGGCAAGCTGGCGAAAGAAGCGATGGGGCATAACGTAGTAATTCTGAAACCAGGTTCTGATGTTGCTGCATATGCTGCAAAAGCAGTAGGGGCAAAAGACAACGATTATATTCCTGCGTCTGAAGAGGCTTTGGTGGTTGCGCATACTAAACTGATTGGTGGTGGCGAAAAGGATACTATTGAGTTTACATTGGAGGCAGGTACTTATCCTTTCCTTTGTAGCTTTCCCGGCCACGTTGGTTTTATGAAAGGCCAATTGATTGTTGAATAATTGTTTTAAATAATATTCAAAAAGTCCATTGTTTTGCAATGGACTTTTTTATTTCACTACATTGTTGTGTCCATGACATACAAAGAAGCTACCATTCATATCATACAGTCGTTGCAGTACGTATACGAAAAGAGAGAAGCGGCCAATATAGCAGAGTTAGTAATGGAGAAGCTCACCGGCATGAAAAGACTGGACAGACTGATAGCTAAGGAACCGATGTTGATTGCTGATAAAATACTGCTACTGCACGGCTATATAGAGCAACTTACAGCTAACCTGCCTGTGCAATATGTATTGGAGGAAGCATGGTTTTATGGGATGGCGTTATATGTTAATCCACAAGTACTGATACCACGTCCTGAAACAGAAGAATTGGTAGACTGGATTGTGACGGAGCAAGCTAACAGCACTGCACCCCTAAAAATACTGGATATAGGCACCGGTAGTGGTTGTATTCCTTTGGCATTAAAAAAGTCGATTCCTGCAGCCGATATCTGGGCGATAGATATCAGTGATAAAGCACTGGAAGTGGCACAGCGGAATGCCCGTCAACAACACCTTGAAATCAACTTCAAGCAACTGGATGTATTAAACAAAGATAGATATGATGAAATACCTACATTCGACATCATCGTGAGTAATCCGCCCTATATTCCGGCTGGTGAACGAGCTACTATGGCTAATCATGTAACTCAACACGAGCCTCACCTGGCATTGTTTGTGCCGGATCAGGACCCACTACTGTTCTACCGTGCCATCGGCAAGCTGGCTGCAAAGGCCTTAGCCCCCAATGGCGTTATCTATTTGGAATTACACGAAAACCTCGCGAATGAAACTGCGGCCTTATTCCATACGTTCGGGCTGACGCAGACAACCGTCAAAAAGGATATGCAACAGAAAGAGCGTATGTTAAAAGTATACAATGGTCCTATTTCCGAAATGACGTGATGACAAAAGTTCTATCTACTAATTGTCCTGTATTACTTGTTATCTGCTCCTGGTAAATCTTACTTTCTACGGCAATGGCACCGGCAGAAAGTAGTAATTGTTCTACCTCCTGTCTGCTATATAAGGTAAACCCGAATTGGGTAAAAGGCAATTGCTTCATAAAACTCCTTTCAGCAAACGTAATACAGCCATGCCCGTCTTTTTCTAACACTCTTAATATTTCCGCAGCATAGGCAGCTGGATGCTCCCAGAAGTAAATTGTATTTACTGTAAAAAAAATATTGAAACTATTGTTCTTAAAAGGGATAGTCTTCCCATCAGTAACGAGAAACACTGCTTGTTTATTTTCTATCCAATCCGCATTGTTACTGAGGGCTTCCTCCCGCATCAATGCGGAGATATCAATACCTGTGTAACGAATGTCGGCTGCTTTTGTTAATGCATAGCCTACATGATTTCCACTTGCGAAACCGGCTTCCAGCAAACGATCGCCGGCTTTTAGTTGTAGAGAATCTATAGCGGTTGAAATCATGAAAGCATTGTTTTGCTCCATGTTTTTGGCAACCTTTATTCCATTGTCTCCATCGGGTTGGCGCAATTGTGCAGCTAACTCCTTCAATGATTGTTCGTCCATTTTTTAAAATTTAGGTATATCTCCAAGGTTTCCAAAACCTTGAGGTATCAATATCCCTTTCCAACAAAATACGCAGGTAGTGCTGAACAAGGAAAGAATAATTTCCGTTTCTTTTTCCGTTTATTGCGATAAGGTTTGGGTTCCCTTGGCGTACAATGAATGTCCATTTTCAGCAAAATAGACACTCATTTTACCTAACCCCGTATTTCTTTAAATATCTTTCGTTCAACTGTGTTTGTTTGTTTTCCAGGCTAACATGCCTGCCCTGGATAAAAGCATGAGCAATAACGCTTGTACGCATATCCAGTATATCCCCTTCACTGACTACTATATTTGCATCCTTCCCTGCCTCCAGTGACCCGGTTCTGTCTGCTACTCCCAGCAACTGCGCTGCATTCAATGTAATAGCGCTTAAGGCTTGCTCTTTGGTCAAGCCGTAGGCAGCAGCTGTTCCGGCATTAAAGGCAAGGTTACGATAACGGGCATTGGTGGCATCATCAGTCAATGCAAATAATACGCCTGCTTTTTGCAATATGGCGGGTGTTTTAAAAGGTTGGTCTATATCTTCATCTTCAGTGGCCGGCAAACTATGTTCCGCATTGAGGATTACACCAACATTGTTTTCTTTCAGGATAGGCGCAATTTGCCAGCTTTCTGCTCCGCCTACAATTACGGTTTTGAATCCAAATTCTTTAGCCAATTCTATACCTACCAATATCTGCTTCACCTGGTCGGCATGTACAAAAAGAGACTGTTTCTTGTCAAACAAAGCCCGCAACGCTTCAAACTTTAAATTGATCTCAGGATGTTTTGTTTGCTGCACATAAGCTTTCCCTTGTCGGAAAAACGATTTGATTTCTTCTACTTTTTCCAACGCCAGCTTTATACGATCGACGGAAGGAGTTGTTTGCATAAGCCTTGAGCGCGGCGCACCAAAAGAAGGGATGTTTACATGCATGGCTCCATCCTGCTTATACGCGGCTCCTTCGTAGTCCCATGCATCCAACTGCACAACACTCGATGTGCCGCTGATGCTACCACCAACCGGTACTATATTTGCCAGTAAAACTCCGTTCGTCTTTAATACGTTGATCATCATAGAAGCTGCATTATAAGCTACTATAGACCTGATGTTCGGGTTTATATCTCCCAGCTC
This sequence comes from uncultured Terrimonas sp., assembly GCA_964604365.1. Lineage (GTDB taxonomy): Bacteria > Bacteroidota > Bacteroidia > Chitinophagales > Chitinophagaceae > Agriterribacter. Next base: position 104,129 of record CAZRYS010000013.1, on the reverse strand, counting down.
ACGGTAATCATTACTGCCTCTTACTCCGGCGGCTATTTCCTTCAGTCCAAGGTCTGACTGTGGCAATATCAAACCCGGGTAAACATGTTTTCCGCTGGCATCAAAAACTCTTACGTCATCCTGGGGAATGGCGATGCCCGTTCCTACTCTTGCAATTTTACCATCCTTCACTTCTATCGTTGCATTGGTCAGCACCTCGCCATTGCCTACATGTACTGTGCCATTGGTAATAAAAAGTAGCCCTTTGTATTCTTTCGCCGGATATACATCATCCTGCGCAGTTGCATAAGTCGCTACCGACAACAACAGTATAGTTAAATATCTCTTCATGTCTTACATATTTAAATTACTTCGTGATGTTATTATTTTAAATGCTCCTTGTTCAAATACAGAGATTCGTCATCGTGCATATGAAATGAACCGTCCTCATCATGTTCTCCACATCCCAACACTGTTTGTACACTCGGCGCAAAAGGTGTAACTTTTCCGCCTGATTTTTTTTCTCCAATCATTTTTTGAATCAACCGGTTTCTTTCTTCTGCTGCCTGCTGCCGCAACTGTAAATCTCTTTCCCGGTCAAAATATATGATACCATCTACCAGTGTTTTTTCTGCTTTTGCATAAATACTCAGGGGGTGATCGCTCCACAGAACCAAATCGGCATCTTTACCTACTTTAATACTACCTGTACGATTATCGATGTGTAATGCTTTGGCGGGATTAATAGTCACCATGTTCAAGGCTTGTTCTTCGGTCACACCACTGTATTTTACCACTTTGGCTGCTTCCTGGTTCAGTCTGCGTGCCATTTCGGCGTCATCAGAATTGATACATACATTCAATCCCGCTTTTTGCATGATGCCGGCATTATAGGCAATGGCATCGAGCACCTCCATCTTATATCCAAACCAATCGGAAAAAGTGGAGACATGCGCCCCATGTTCTTTTATTTTGTCAGCAACTTTATAGCCCTCCAGAATATGTGTCAATGTATTTACTTTGAAACCAAATTTTTCGGCAACTCTCATCATGTAGATAATTTCGCTTTGTACATAAGAATGACAGGTTATAAAGCGCTTCGATTCAAGAATTTCTACCAGGGCATCCAACTCCAAATCTCGTCTTACAGTAGTCCATGGGCTACCGGCTACCTTTTTACCTCTCGCACTTGTGTTACCTGCACGGCTTATGGCGTCCCTATAATCAACAGCCCGTTGAAAGGCATCTGTCAGCACCTGCTCAACCCCCATGCGAGTGTCCGGAAAGCGATTGTTGGCAGCAGATGTAGTACGTTTCACATTTTCTCCCAAAGCAAATTTGATGAAAGGATCCCAATTCTTAAACTTTAGCCCTTCAGCGTCTGCTCCCCAACGTAACTTAATGAGTTGCGTTTGCCCACCGATGGTATTAGCCGAACCGTGCAGTATATGCGAAGAAGTGACGCCACCGCTTAATTGACGATATATATTAATGTCATCCGGATTGAGATTGTCTGCAATACGCACCTCGGAGGTCACCGACTGTGCTCCTTCGTTTATTGAGGCTACCGCAATATGCGAGTGTTCATCTATGATGCCCGCAGTAAGGTGTTTCCCTGCAGCATCAACTACTTTAGCGTTCGTCGCCGACAGGTTTTTGCCCACCTGTTCAATTTTTCCGTTTTTGACCAACACATCGGTATTTTCTAATTTTCCTGCAACATCACTGGTCCATACGGTAGCGTTCCTGAATAAAATTGTTTCCTGTGCAGGAAGTTTTTCAAAGCCATAGCTACCAAATGGATAGGTAAGCTTTGCCTGCGAGGTCACGGTTGATTTATTGACAGTGGAATCAATAGCAAGAGAAGAAACCAGTTTCGCTTTCCAGAGTATAGCATTGCCGGCAGTATCCGCACCGTTGCCACTCCATTCATTTCCAAAAGCCACGCCACTCAAACGGATACCATTCTTCCCTTTTTTGGCTGGTGTAAATCCAATGCTTATCAATCTGTTATTGTAACTGAATTTCGCAGTAAGTGTATCCTGACCAATAATAGATGCCGAAGCAGCTCCTTTAACTTCTAACGTATAGTTTTGTGTGCCGGCAGGTGATTGCAACGTTAATGTATAGTTTCCTTTTATGGCTTCTTCGTCAGCTCTCACCTCGTATTTCTGACCCTGCACCCAGTTTTCAAAAATCACTGTTTTGTCGTCAAACACCGAACCTGAAGTAATCAGAAAATTAGCCAGCTTGCCTTTTTCCAAAGATCCCACCGTACTGTATATACCCAGCAATTCTGCCGGTGTACGGGTAAGTGCTTGCAAAGCCCGTTTGGTACTTAGTCCGGCTTGGATAGCCTTTCGAAGATTGACTAAAAACTGTTTGGGATCTTTAAGGTCGGCGGGTGTCAGGCAAAAACTGACGCCAGCTTTTTCAAAGGCAGCCGGGTTGCCTGCCGCCAGCTCCCAGTGTTTTAAATCGTTTAGTGACACCTGCCTCGCATCGTTAGGGTCTTCTACATCCATGGCATCGGGAAAATTCAACGGCAAAATAAAACTGGCTTTGGTGGCTATCATTTCATCGATACGTTGATACTCGTTACCGCCACCTTTAATGATATATTGTTTGCCAAACTCGTCGCCTATTCTATCGGCTCTCAAATTGGCCCACTTGTCATTGGCCTCAAATATGGAAGGCAAGTCTGTGTGCTCGTTAAATGCCTGAAGGCTGAGGTTGATACCTTCTGCCGCAGGATTTGTTTTATACCATGCTGCATCTAAATAGGTTTGGCGGAGTAATGCAATAACGCCCATCAAACTGGCAGGATAACTCTGTGTAGAACTTCCTTTATTAAAAGAATAGTGTGTGGAAGCTTTCTCTTTTACGATGGACAGGTTCTCTCTCTGATCGGCCAAAGTTACCACCGCGCCAGTACCCCGAACAACGCCGTCTTTCTGATGAGTAAGAACGGTGCCAAATCCTATATCGCGAAATGTTTTTGCCTGCTTATCATCGGCAGTAAACAGATCGACCCCGTTTACTTCTGCTTTTACTGCCTCGTTCCAGCCCACAGCCCCCTTGGTGCTGGAATTAAATTGAGTCGGTGCACCATAGTTAAAGCCGCCGCTTGTTCGTTGCGGGGTAGGGATGCCATAGCTGCTATAGATATCCACGAAGGAAGGAAAAATAGAACGCCCGTCACAATCAATCACTACGGCTCCTGCGGGAATGGCAACACTTGTGCCTAGGTCTAAAATTCTGTCCTTTTGAACAATCAGTGTTCCATTGGTGAATACTGTTTCAGCATCCTTGTGAATAGTAGCATTTTTAAAAACATAAATGGTGTTCCGCTCGTCGGTGACTCCATTGACCGGGAAAGTTTTCTGAGCATGAAGAAACCCTATTGCAAGGCATGTAAGTCCTACGCAAATTATTCTTTTCACTCGCATTGGCAGATGTTTTAATGTGAATAATCTAGCGTGAAAGATAGTTCTTTTATTGCTGATTGCTGTTTGTATAATATTCAATTTTGATACATTATCTTGGATTATCAATAGGGATTTTAATTATTTTTCAAGAACTATGTTCACTAAGCGTCGGCACTGTTTTGTATTATGCCACCCCTTCAGGGTTTTACATCAAGACGAGGTAGGTTTCTTATCGTATTGGCATCCCTTCGGGATTAAGCCCCCCAAAGAGGTGATACCGCTGTAATATCGGCATGCCTTCGGGAATAAGGCAATTGCAAGTGGTATTTCAGACTAGAGATTAAAACCTAAAGGGGTAATATTATTGTAATATCTAATCAAGGATTAAAAACACCAACAGGGTGATATAATTATAGCCAACATCCCATTGCCAATAGTCAAAACCCCGAAGGGGCGATATCGTTGTAACACCAGCAATCGCCAATAGGTTTCTATTTTTTTCTTGTAACAATTACGAAATCCCCCAGGTTGCTATATTGCATCCAATTGACATTATCAAGGGAGTCGACGGCAAAACAACTAATCGTAGTGACTTTTTCACCTTTATTGATAAGCCTTTCTGCTACACCAGATCTATAGTCGCTATGAAAACGACCATTCAGGTGTAATACAATTTGCGCTTTGTGTTGTCTTCTTCCTTTGCGAATGAAATACGCCATTGTTGCATCCCAGAAGTTTTGCGATTGATACAGGTGCATATTCGGCATATCATGTCCTCCCATTATCTCGTTAAAACGATATAAATATTGTCCGGTAAGCGTATCAACAGGTAATGGAGCTACTAGCTTTTTCGCTTGCCTGCTGAGACCCGATAAAGCAACTAAGCCCTTTCTTGTTACCAGGTTTACATAACGGGCCGGTGCATTTGCTGCAACTACAGCAATGCCATCCTGTTTAGCTGATTCGATCAGCGGCCGATAGTCATCGTAGTTATTCCAACTCCTGGATTCTTTCCGGAAATTTTTTTCACTGATAATGCCAGCGAGATATTCATCCAAAACAGGTTGTACATCCGCTTCAAACATTTCAAGAGACAACACCAGCTTTTTTCCGAATTGTTGTTTCAGATTTTCAAAAATTCTACACTCAAGCAGATGTCCTATAGAATCGTTGTGCTCCTCTCCAAACAGCAAAATACTGCTGGAAGGAAGCCCGGTAGTTATATTCTCTAATACTATTTCTTTCTGCTGCCGCGTATCGTATATTTTGTAGTCAACATTGTGTATTTGAGCGAAAGAAATGGTTGGCAATATCAACATCAGTAATAAGCGAAGAAAATGCATAATCATATAGAAATATTAGCTGTAAAACTAAACACTATAGCCTGAACAATTGGACGCTAAAGAAAAAACAACTTGTCAAATCGGGAATTTTTTGAAGAACTGCGCTAACTTGGCAGGAAAAATAGATTGATGTCGAAAAAAATTATAAAAACAGGTGTAATAGGTTATGGTATTTCTGCAAAAGTATTTCACCTGCCCTTTATTACCAGTCAACCAGACGAGTATGAGCTGGTAAGTATTTTACAAAGAAAAGGAGACGAAGCCCGTGAAAAATATCCATCTGTAAAAATAGTACGCTCTATTGAGGAAATGATTGAGGACCCTGAATTGGATCTGGTAGTCATTACTACCCCTAACGACACACATTTTCCATATAGCAAAAAAGCATTGGAAGCAGGTAAGCATGTGGTGTTAGAAAAGCCATTTACCAATACAACTGAAGAGGGCCGGCAACTGGTAGAAATAGCTGCCCAGTCAGGCAAAATACTTAGTGTATACCAGAACCGTCGATATGTGAGTGATTTTCGTACTATCCGTGAAATATTGGATAAAAAATTGCTGGGCGAGGTACATGAATTCGAAGCCCATTACGATCGATACCGGGCAGAGGAAAGACCCAATTCATGGCGGGAAGCAGCATTACCCGGCAGTGGTATACTGTATGATCTCGGCGCTCATATTATAGATCAGGTGTTGTACTTTTTCGGTATGCCCAAAACCATAACAGCCGATATACGGCAGCAACGTCCGCATGCCAGGGTAGACGACTATTTTAACCTCTGGCTGGATTATGGATTCAATAAAGTTATTCTACATGCAGGTATGCTTGTACGTGAACCAGGACCTAGGTATATGATACAGGGAACCAATGGATCTTTTATCAAGTATGGTGAAGATCCGCAAGAGGCGAGACTAAGAGCCGGTGAACCACCTGTGGGTGAAGATTGGGGCAAAGAGAAGGAAACTACCTGGGGATTACTTCATACTGAAATAGAAGGCAAAATACTGAAAGAAAAATATCCATCACATACAGGCAGTTATGCTGACTACTATCACGACTTGTACCAGACTATATGTAATGGGGCACCACTGAAGGAAAAGCCAGAACATGGCTATAATACGATACGCATTATGGAACTGGCCATTCAAAGTCATAACGAGAAGAGAACAGTAGAATGTACAGGTCTTATGGACGTTAGCTATCGCTAAATTAATAGCCCTCCAAGGTTTCAAAAACGTTGGAGGGTTTAAAATTACCTTTGATAATCAAATCACTACAGCCGTTTTTAAAATAAACTAAGAAATTAGTTTTGTAAACTAAATATTTAGTTTAACTTTACACTCAATACAGACAGCACGGCATTCCTTCATTACAGACAAGCGCAAGTACAGTTATCATTGGCAAATTGTAAATAGAATATTTTAGGATTGAAAACCTGTTGAACGCGGATTTCTCAGTCACAGGCATTCGTATGCTCCTATGGAATGGCAAAACGTATTTGAATCAGTAGAAAAATAGAAACAATGAAAAGTTTAACCAAAGCAGAAGAACAAATTATGCAATCGTTGTGGAAGCTGGAGAAGGCATTTCTAAGGGAGATCGTAGACGCGCAGCCGTTGCCCAAGCCACACCAGAACACCATAGCAACGCTTTTAAAAATATTGGTAGAAAAAGAGTTTGTAGGTATCGAAACCTTTGGAAGAATGCATCAATACTTTCCGCTGATAAGCAAAGATGCCTACTCCAAATCTACCATGAAAACAATGGTAAAAAGTTATTTCGAAGGCTCATTCAGCAATGTTGTTTCCTTTATGGTGAAGGAAAAAAACTTGAGTATTGAAGAGCTGGAACTTTTATTGAAAGAGTTTAAAAAGAAACAAAAGTAAAATCCATATTTATGCCAACCATCCTTCTATACCTACTGAAAGTAATCATTTGCTCCGGTATCTTGTATGGGTACTATCGGTTGTTTTTATGCAATAGAATCTTTCATCGCTGGAATAGATTCTACTTGTTGGGCGTTGTATTAGTCAGTATTTTCTTTCCGTTGGTCAAAATTAATATTGAGCCAAATGCTATTGCTGAGAGTAGTCAGGTGGTTAGACTGCTCCAGGTAATAACTGTAGACGGAGCATCCATGATTGAAGAACGTATCAGTACTCCTTTGATCACCTGGGAGCAGGTTGCCGTTATTGGATACTTGATTGTGTCAATATTGATGGCTTTGTTTGTGTTACAAGCATTATTTAGTGTATACTGGCTTCTAAAACATTCCGCTATAACTCGTGTGGACGATGTCTCTATAGTGCATTCTGATGCCAGGGGAACTCCTTTTTCTTTTTTCAGTTATATTTTCTGGAACAGCCAAATTGATCTGGCGTCAGAAACCGGCAAAAATATTTTCAAACACGAATTGACACATGTGCGGGAACGGCATTCCGCAGACCGCTTGTTTTTCAATATTACGTTAATTCTTTTCTGGAGTAATCCTTTCTTTTGGTTGATCCGCAAAGAGTTGATAATGATACATGAATTCATAGCCGACAGTAAAGCGGTGGAGGGACATGATACCAGTGCCTTCGCTGCAATGATCATGCAGTCCAGCTATCCGCAACACCGTTTTGATGTGACCAGCAATTTTTTTTCATCATCTATAAAAAGACGCCTACTTATGTTAAAAAAATTAAACAAACCAGGTACAAGTTATCTCGACCGTGTACTGGCTTTGCCACTGTTTGTTTTGGTATTCGCCGCCTTTGCACTAAAGACAAAATCAGTAAACAATGAAATTGTTTCTTTAAAAGAACCTATCACGGTGGTTATTGATGCCGGGCATGGGGGACGGGAACCGGGAGCACGAGCAGAAGATGGCTCTACCGAGAAGACTTATACCCTTGCGATCGCAAAAAAAGTAAAAGAGTTGAACAATAATCAGTCAATTAAAGTTTTGCTGACGAGGGAAACAGATGTATTTCATACGCCACGTGACAGAGTCAACTGGACAATACAGCAAAAACCTGATGCCTATATCTCTATCCATGTAAATGCTGCTTCTACTAAAATGCAACCCAGGTCAGGTTTCGAAATTCATATTGACTCAAGCAGAAATCGTGGTCAAGAATCAAGGGTATTAGCCAGTCTTGTCGCAGAAGAAATAAGTAACAGTTATCCTGTTCTGCCCAAACTAATACAAAATAGAGAAAGACGAATTTTGGCACTAGACGCAGAGGCGGTAAATTATCCAGCTTTGCTTATTGAATGCGGTTATCTTACCGATAAGAAAGATTTTGCATTCATTAAAGATGAAAAGAACCAGGAGAAAATAGCCCGTAACATTCTGAAAGCAATAGAACGATACGCACAAGTAAAAAATGAAGCTGTCTCTGGAATCAGCACGCAAATTGTTTCGCCACCAGCAGATCCTTATCTCAGCAAAGGAGTGGATCCGAAAAAAGCACTCTATATCATCAATGGAAAAGCAAGTACCAGAGATGAGGCTAGTGCAATACTGCAGGAAAATATCAGGAGTATGAATATATTAGGCAAAGAGAACCGGTATGGCGAAAAAGGAAAGCATGGAGTCGTGGAGGTTGTCACTTACCAACCCGTCATGCAAGACGATAAAATATTCGTGAAAGCGGAAAAAGAAGCTGCTTTTCCAGGTGGAGAAAAAGCCTGGAAACAATATATTCAAAAGCATCTTAGCAAAAATGAAGAGCTCTTGAAACAGGACAACAAAAAAGGCACTTGTGTGGTACAATTTATAGTTGATACAGAAGGTGAACTTTCAAATATAGAAGCCTTAACTATGAAAGGGTCAAAGCTGGCTGATATATCTGTTGACCTTATTGCCAATGGGCCAAAATGGATTCCCGCACAACAAAATGGACATATAGTTAAAGCTTATAGGAGACAAGCTGTTAGTTTTTAGCTTGCAGGTTTAGGATATCAAATCGACTCGTCTGGTGTCAATGGGGTATTAAAAGATAATGTCGATTTGTTCTGTACCTTTTTGATTGATATTCTTCCAGTTGTGATTACTTTTTTCCGAATAGAGGGTTGGTGAAAATAATATAGACTTCTGTCTCCAGGCTAAGGGATATGCGGGACAATGAAAGTTGGTAGGAATACGAAAATATTTTTGCGTATAGCGATTTGGGTTGAATGAAGACCTAACTCAAAGCAACTGAATAATGCCATACACAGCAACTGTGAGAATACTCACGATGCTGATCCATAACAATACATCAAACAACCGGCTGGTGGCAACGGCTGATTGTTGATATCGGAAACAGATGGCGGCATATACGATGATCAGCAGCAAAACTGAACCCACTACACCCCCGGAAATAATCATCAGTACCGGCAATTCAATAAACAGGTATGCCATCGCCCACAAAAAGGGAATAACAAAGGCCAACAGGGTGATTAGTTTTTTGCGTTGCCCGGTGTGATGGAAATCGATCCAGCCTTTTTGTCCGGCGATATCGGAGAATAACCTGGACCAGTATGCCAGTGTAGCAAATACACTGGAGAATAACACAAAAAATGCACCCACCAGGAATATGATCCGGAAACTTTCACCCAGTGTTTGTGTGTAGATATTGGCGAGCGTATTGATCAATTCATTGCCTTCCGGAATATGTGCGCTGCCATGTAGTATGGTCGCCCCCAGCAAATAAAAGGCGGCGGTTACCAATGTGTATACTATCATGGCTACAGTGGCATCCAGGTACATCACTTTTATCCAACCTTCCGCCCTATTCCTCCATTGTTCACTTCCGTCGTTTGCCCCGGTATAAGCAGCATACCCTTTTTCGAGGCACCAATAGTTATAAGAAAGAATTTCATCACTTCCTACCCCGGTGATACCGAAAGCCCCAATTGCCAGCAGTACCAGTGCCGCCGGCAGATCAAACTGCAAACCGCTTGCCACATCCTGCCAGCTAAAAGCATAGATGGTAAATTGTACCACCACCAGCGAAGCAAGTGTGATGACGGTAAAGATCAACAGCATGAACAAAGATGCTTTTTCCAGGAAAGGATAATAGTTTTTGTAAACCAATAAAGAGACCAATATGGCGAGTATTATTACCCAGGTAACAGTAGTGATCTGCGGTATCAGCATATGCAGTACCAATGCCGAGCCACCCAGCATACCTCCCACCTGCACGATTTTTAAAAGTGTTAGTAACAATACCGTCCAAACCGACCAGTGCATGTTGCCAATTCTCAGTCCCGGCAGTTTGTTAAAGGAATGCATCACGGGTTCCCCTGTAAGAATCGCCTGTCGCCCAAATTGAAGTTGTATGGCTACTTTCACGAAACAACTTACCAGGATGATCCAGAACATTACAAACCCGGCTTTGGCACCAAGGATAGTGGTGGCAATCAGTTCACCCGAACCAACAATGGACGCAGATAAGATAAAGCCTGGACCCAAAAATTGAAGTCGTCCCCGAAGGGTAGTGGGCGGTTGTTTGAAGCGTTCTTTACTAACAGCGTAGTTATCAGCAATCATTGATTTTTTAATAAATATTTTATCGTACAGAATCTTTAAGATACAAAAACTAGTGATAAAGGAGGGAAATTACCTTGCACCAGGTAAGATTTGAAACAGTGCAGTTTTGAGGTCTGCGTCCTTTCATATTTAATTCGGTCCATTTTTAATATCAGATCACCATTTCCGCTTATCAAGTAATCTGTGACGGTATGTATTTTATTTTTAATTTCGGTTAAAGAATAACCCTGCAAAGAATTATTGACACATGAATCTGAAGAACGCATCTGTTTTAATTATTGATGATGACCAGGATATATTAACGGCTGTTAGGTTATTATTAAAAACGGAAGCGAAGTCGGTTGTTACAGAAAAGAATCCGGAGAACCTTCGATCATTGCTGCATAAACAGCAGTTTGATCTTATAATGCTGGATATGAACTTTAACAGCTCTATCAATACCGGAAATGAAGGACTTTTTTGGTTGCGGAAAATAAAAGAGTTCGGGTCGGATGCAGCAGTGATTATGATTACAGCTTATGGAGATATAGACCTGGCGGTGAAATGCCTTAAAGAGGGTGCAAGTGATTTTATGGTGAAGCCCTGGCACAACGAACGCCTGATCTCCACTATTAAGGAAACACTCAGGCAGAAGGAAAAGCCGAACCCCGGCAACGAGGTTATTGCTGCGGACTCCATTATTGGGTCTGAATTGTTGGGCGAATCAGAAGCCATGCGGGACATATTCTATAAGATCAATAAGATTGCGCCAACGGATGCAAATATTTTGATTTTGGGAGAAAATGGCACCGGTAAAGATCTGATAGCAAAAGCCATTCATCAGCAGTCTTTACGAAAAGATAAACCGTTTATAAAGGTTGATGTAGGTGCATTGACGGAGAGTTTATTTGAAAGTGAACTTTTCGGGCACAAAAAAGGTGCTTTTACCGATGCAAGAGAAGATAGGGAGGGTCGATTTGAGGTGGCCAATGGCGGCACATTATTCCTGGATGAAATCGGCAATATCTCTCTGCATCAGCAGGCAAAACTGTTATCTGTGCTGCAAAACCGCATGGTAACCAGGCTTGGCAGCAATCAACCGGTGCCGGTAGACATTCGTTTGATTTGTGCTACCAATGTGCCATTGCCTGAGCTGGCAAACGAAAGCCGCTTTCGTAAAGACCTGATTTATCGGATTAACACGGTTGAGATTACCGTGCCCCCACTACATAGACGCCAGGATGATATTATATTGTTGTCTGATTTTTTTATGAAACAATACGCAGCCAAGTATCTGAAGCCTTCCATGAGCCTGGATAATTCTGCAATGGAAAAGCTAAAGCAGTATCATTTTCCCGGCAATGTACGAGAGTTGCAATATACAATAGAACGTGCTGTAATTATGTCGGACAAGGAAAAGCTGGGTGCTGAGGATCTGATCTTTTCTCCGATTGAGGCATCCGGTACCACAGCAGAAGAGCCGCGTGAATTGAATTTGAGAAATATTGAAAAGAATGCCATTCTTAGGGTAATTGAAAAACACAATGGCAATATCACCAAGGCCGCAAAGGAGTTAGGTTTGACGCGTACAGCACTGTACCGGCGGCTGAGTAAATACGATATTTAAGCGTATGTTTGAAAAAATAGAATGGCGGATTCTTATCAGGGTGGTGCTCTTGTTTGCTACCTTGCTATTGGCATCTTATGTTTCGGTCAGTGGGTATTACATATATCTTACGATACTATTACCTGTGGTGGTATTTCAATTGATCGACTTTTACCGGTTTAATCGTAAGGCCCAGGACGAAGTAGATCAGTTTGTAGAGTCCGTGCACTACAGGGATTTTTCCCGACATTTTAATGTAAAAAAGGCACCGGTGGAGTTGAAACCATTACGTCGCGGCTTTAATGATATTAACTCTGCATTCAAAGTTATTAGTAAGGAGCGGGAAACACAATACCAATATTTGCAGCAAATACTCGAACTGGTGGATACTGGAATTTTATCTTATGAAAGTAAATCAGGAGAAACCGGCTGGATGAATGAATCCCTGAAAAAAATGCTGGGGATACCTTATCTCAAAACTATCTATTCGCTGGAAAAGAGAGACAAGCTGTTGTATGAAGAAATTGTGGATCTGAAGCCAGGTGATGGAAAGGTCGTAAGAGTTACCAAAAGTAATATTAAAGTGCTGCTTTCTGCTACTGCATTTCAAACGGATGGAAAAGTGTTTAAAGTGATTGCTTTTCAGAATGTAGATGAAGCATTGGATGAAAATGAAGCGGAGGCGTGGAAGAAATTGTTGAGTGTAATGACGCATGAGATTATGAATTCAGTAGCACCGATTTCGTCGTTGGCAGATACGCTGAAAAACCGTCTTCAACTGGCTGCAAAGAATATAGAGGACAACGATGGCACGGTAGAAGATCTCGAACTAGGCATTATAACCATCAAGCGTAGAAGTGACGGATTGCTGAAATTTGCAGAAACCTACCGAAACCTGAATAAGATAACCACTCTGCATCTTACGAGGGTTTACGTACGGGATGTTTTTGAAAACCTCTCTGTACTGATGGGACCTTCGCTGGAACAAAAAAAAATAGAGCTTGATGTAATACTGAAGGAGATGGATCTTCAGATAGAGGTGGATACAAACCTGGTGGAGCAGGTGTTGATTAACCTGCTGGTGAATGCGATGGAGGCTGTTAAGGATAAGGAACGACCGCTTATCACTTTGTCTGCGGCGGCGGACGGGAATAAACGGGTGATCATAAAAATAATAGACAATGGCATAGGTATTCCGGATGATGTACTCGATAAAATATTTATTCCTTTTTTCAGTACTAAAAAGAGTGGCAGTGGTATTGGTTTAAGTTTGTGTAAACAAATAATGATGATGCACAAAGGCAATATCCAGGTGCAAAGTGTAGAAAAAGAGGGTACTTCATTTTCTCTCGTTTTTTAACATGATTCTTTTCGAAGGTGGTCTCAGATCTTTTTGTAGGGGTACCCGGTTGGTCGCAGTGGCAATTCGCTGCTTTTATGAATAAACTTTTCAATCGCAGGAGATTCATTAGTTTATGTCTGAACGAGGATATAAAAAGTAAAACCCCGGAACTCCGGGGTTTTTTAGGACGGGGAATATGAGAACTGAACGACCCGATAGCTTCATTTATCTGTCTCCATCCGGATGTACTATCCTGTCGTTCAGGCGGACATTGTCCGAAACAGCTTGCTTGTACAAAAATGCCTTTAATTCCTCCGGTCCTCCGGCAGCATCTACGAATTTCTTTTCAATAAACAGGGTAATTACCTGCTTTACCAATTCTGGTGGTAGTTTTTTCCTGCCGCCTCCAGCCTTTCTTCGCTTTTTCATCAGTTCGGTTTTTGATCACTAATCAAGTTGATGTCCGCAGGAAAACCTGACTGGACTTAAACTGCAACTGATTATTCACAGGTAAAGGGATGTACTAAAGTGGGTTTCACAGAATAATGATATAATAAAGTTATATAAAAATAGTAATATTATAATAAATAAAAAAGTAAAAAAATATTATTTTACTATTATAAAATAATATTTAAACTTAAACCGAACGTACTGCTTTTGATTGGTTATTAAATAACCGTTGTATTGGTGACTTTATAAAGGCTGCATTAGTAGATTTGCAACTAATAAAACTTGATTATGAAAATTGAGATACCACACGAACACTCGAAGGATGAAGCCAGGGATAAAATCAAAAGCCTGTTGTCTGAATTAAAAGAGAAATACTCCGGTCAGGTAAAAGAGGTAAATGAAAACTGGACAGATTACCGGAACGATTTTAATATTGCAATGGGGCCCCTTTCTACCAATGGGTTTATCAATGTAGATGATAAGCTGGTAGAAATAGAGTTGGAGATTCCGCTATTCGCTTCTATGTTTAAAGGGCAGATTAAATCATTGATAGAAGAAGAAGCCAAAAAAATACTGTCTAAGTAAACTAAATCATCACTGTATAATAAAAATAGATGTTTATAATAGACGCCCATCTGGATATCAGCATGAATGCAATGGAGTGGAACCGGGATGTCAGAAGTTCTGTGGCTGAAATACGAGCAAGAGAACAAGGTTTGACAGACAAGTCGGATCGCGGGTTGGGAACCGTTTCCTTTCCGGAACTCAGAAAAGGAAATATTGGTTTAGTGGTCGCTACCCAAATTGCCCGCTATGTGGCACCGGACAATCCATTACCGGGGTGGCACTCCCCGGAGCAGGCGTGGGCGCAAACGCAGGGACAGTTGGCATGGTACAAAGCAATGGAAACCGCCGGTGAGTTGCGAATGATTCGTTGCAAGCAGGACCTGGAAGATCATGTTGCGTATTGGCTGAATGATGCGTCGGAGAAAAAAACAATCGGTTATATTTTAAGCCTGGAGGGGGCGGATTCGCTGGTGACGCTGGATAATCTGCATTTTGCTTATAACTATGGATTGCGGGCCCTGGGTCCCGCTCATTATGGCCCGGGGCGATATGCGAATGGTACAGACGCGACCGGGCATTTGAATAAGGAAGGCATAGCATTGGTGAAAGAAATGGATAAACTGGGTATGGTGCTGGATGCTACCCATTTGTGTGATGATGCTTTTTGGAATGCCCTGGCTATTTTCAATGGCCCCGTATGGGCTAGTCATAACAATTGTAGGGCCCTGGTCAATCACAATCGGCAATTTAGCGATGACATGATAAAAGCATTGCTGGAAAGAGATGCGGTAATCGGTTGTGCATTGGATGCATGGATGATAGTACCGGATTGGATTCGGGGACAATCAAAACCCCTGGAAATGAAATGTAGCCTGGAAAGGGCGGCGGATCATATTGACCACATATGTCAACTGGCAGGTAATACACTGCATATCGGTATCGGCAGCGACCTGGATGGTGCTTTCGGTAAAGAACAATCGCCCTACGACCTGGATACAATAGCAGATCTGCAACATTTTTCTGGAATTTTAGAACGGCGTGGATATACATACGACGATATTCAACGTTTTATGCATGGCAACTGGCTTCGTATTATGAAGCGGGCTTTGCCTGATCGGTAATATGTTAAAAATTCAACCTTGGTATATGCGGTACTTTTGTCTTTTATTCAGCGTGACAATCTTCTTTTGTTATTGTAAAACCGGCAAAAAAGCACCGGAGATTCCAGTTGAAGAAAGAGATACTACTATCAATGTCGGGAATGCCTATTCAGAACTCTTTTTGGATAGTCTTGCTTTAGAACATTTTGTAACGGAGGACACACTTAATGAAATTGTCGCCAACCAGTTTCGTAGCTTCTACAATACGCGGAACTATCAATATGCATGGTTTGTGCCGGAAGGTCTCACAGAACAGGCGTTGAGCTTCCTGCATCGTCAAAGTGATTATTTATCCTATTCCAAAGATTCTACACTCAAAAATCCGGTATTGCAGGCAATACTGGATACCGTAGGGGAGGGGCAGTCTAAGCTACGGTTACCCGATAGCGTCAGATTAAGAACGGAGTTAATGATGACGGCACAATTTTTCAGATTTGCCGAAAAGGCATTTGCTGGCGATACCAGCCTGGATGTAGGTAGTTTGAAGTGGTATATTCCCCGTAAAAAGGTGGATGTTGTAGCCGCCTTAGATTCACTGATGAAAGGGACCGGGGAAGCCTACGAACCTTTAAATACATATTACAAACGCCTGAAAGCGGCACTTATCCGTTATTACCAGGTAGAACAACGGGGCGGCTGGCAGGCAGTAAAGCTCGATAAAAAAAGCCTGAGGGTTGGAGATAGTTCAGTAACGGTTGCACAGTTAAAAAGCCGGCTATCCCGTACCGGAGATTTTACTGTAGAGGATTCATCTGCGATATTTACCGATTCGCTCGCGGAAGCGGTAAAACGATTCCAGTATAGATATGGGTTAACCAGCGATGGTGTGGTAGGAGAATCCATGGTAAAGGAATTGAATAAGTCGGTGGAGCAGCGTATACGCCAGATACTCATCAATCTTGAAAGAATGCGTTGGGTGCCGGAAGATGTAAAAGGAGACTACCTGTTGGTGAATATACCCGAGTTCAAATTGCATATTTTCGAAAATGCCATTCCGATCAAACATATGAACGTTGTGGTAGGTTCCGGGCAGCATAATACCGTTATTTTTAGTGATGAATTGAAGTATGTAGTGTTCAGTCCTTATTGGAATGTGCCAACCAGTATAGTTAAAAATGAGATTATGCCGGGAATTAAAAAGAATTCGAATTACATCAATTCTCATAATATGGAAATCACGGGTTATTCGGGCGGCATTCCCCACGTGCGTCAGAAGCCCGGGCCCAACAATGCTTTAGGTAGGGTGAAATTCTTGTTTCCTAATAACTACAATATCTACATGCACGATACACCGGCGAAGAGTCTGTTCGGTGAAACCCGCCGCGCATTCAGTCATGGTTGCATTCGTTTGGCAGAACCCGAGTGGTTAGCACAGTTTCTATTACGAAAAGACAGTACCTGGACGGATGAAGCCATAAAAAAGGCGATGCAGAGTAACAAAGAAAAATGGGTGACGCTCAACCAAACCATTCCTGTGTACATCGGTTATTTTACTGCCTGGGTTGATTCTAAAGGGTTGCTTAACTTCCGGAATGATGTATATGGTCACGATGCTAAGATGGAAAAACTAATGTTTAAATAAGCATCGGTCTTCGTTGTCATAGCGATAGCTACCAGTAAAAGCTGGTAACACTGAAATACGCAACTGATTATATAGAAGTGTTTCGGGTATTGATAACACCACGGACAGTATCTTTTTCAAAACTTTCAATCATTGTTCTTGGATACTTTTTGCGGAAAAAATATCCAAAAGCCGACGGGGAATTATTACACCCAATTCCCCGGAACGCCCTGATGTAGCTTTTGCACTGTGATTTCGGCTATAGTACCCAGAGTAATTGCTTAATATGAAGCTCTTTAACCTTATCTAAACGGCATTAAGTCCGGGTTTAAATACACCATTTATGTATTCGAAGTAATGCGCTCCCTTTACAATTATATTTGCAGTAAGCATGAAACCAACCAAACAGCATATACAAGACCATGCGCTGAAGTTATACAACCAGAACGGGTATGTAAATGTCCGTCTGCAGCATATAGCAGATGCTGCTTTTGTGAGTGTCGGACACCTCGCTTATCATTTCAAAACAAAGGACAATATAACATCAGCCATTTATGATAACCTCGTTGTACAGCAGGAAAAACTGTTGAAAGAGTTTTGCATTGTACCATTGTTTGAAGATGTTCAACGATATATAACAGCGGTATATACACTACAGCAACAGTATATTTTTTTTTATCTCGATATGCTTGAGATATTCAGGGCATATCCCGGCATAGGAGAAAAGCACAGGCGTCACGTAGACTGGCGGCAAAAGCAGTTAATGTATATGATGGATTTCAATATCTCGCGGGGAGCTTTTCAACCTGTTGTGGAGGAACAAAAAAAAATGCTGCTGAATCAATTAAGTGCACACCTGGATGCCTGGAGATATGTCGTTAAGATCCAGTTTTATTCAGAAGATTCGCTGGGTATGTTTTCGGGTGTTTTCTGGAATTTGCTGAAACCTTGTTTCTCTGATATGGGGCAAAAAGAGTTTGAACAATTAACGGCTTCGTTACAGGCTGCCAGGAAGATATAACACGGCTTACGGGGTGCAATTTAATCCTGCTTTTCTGTCCTGCTGACACCCTTTTTTGCAGCCGGATATAGCTCCCTGGAAAGATTTGAAACGTTCATGTTTGCTTTTTCCTGAAATAATTTATTAATTTTAGAAGAAATTTTCTAGGCTGTTATGGGGATTGAAATAGATGAGAAGGCTTACAGCAATATGCTCGAAGCGATAAATACGTTGGCGTCGACCGATATGGCAGGCACTTCGTCTGATATATGTTTCATCAACGATGATTTCTGGCTTCAGGATACTGCAGTGATAGAAAACATTGAATACAGGGAAG
The DNA here is from genome assembly GCA_964604365.1 of uncultured Terrimonas sp. Taxonomy (GTDB): domain Bacteria; phylum Bacteroidota; class Bacteroidia; order Chitinophagales; family Chitinophagaceae; genus Agriterribacter. Next base: position 85,855 of record CAZRYS010000013.1, on the reverse strand, counting down.
GGCAGCATGTGATATTCCTGGTATTTGCTCATCACCGAAAACCACTGAAATTTCTAAAACGGAAAATTGTTCAGTATGCCTGTCCTAAAAAGGCTGCTTTAGTAGCGCATTACATGCGCCGGCAGGCTGCTAAAGACCAACGGGGAACATTAACGGTTGATTCAAAATTGATAAACATAGTATATAGCTGATGTCGTACACCAAGGCAAAAATAATAGAAGAATCAGAGCGGTTGTTTTTTGAGCAGGGAATTGCCGGTATCCGATTGCAGAACATAGCAGATGCAGCAGGAATCAGCGTTGGTAACCTGGCATACCATTTTAAAAACAAAGAGGCTATTGTAGAGACGGTTTATGAAAATTTATTCTCAGAACTGACTACTATCCTTTCTCAATATATGGTGTTCCCCGACTTATCAGGGTTTGACAAACAATTTTCAGCACTATATAAATTCTATGATGCCAAACGGTTTACTTTCAACAACTGGTGGCATATAGAAAGGAGCTTTCCGGATATTCAGAAAGAATGGCTTTCGCTCAACAACAAGGTATTACTTCAGTTAAAAAAGAGGGTTGATTATAACCTTAATAACGGTATTTTTAAACCAGAATCATACAAAGGAGCCTACGAAGCACTTTGTCAAAACCTATTGCTTTCCATCAACACCTGGATTCCTCATCAGTTACTACGGCATAAGCCTTCTACAGAATATTTATACAAAAAAGTGTTATGGGCTGTATTGTATCCCGCCTTTACTCCCAAAGGCGAAGAGTTATTTGCCATAAACATTGCGCCTGAATTACATTTGGATCTATAAAAATTAAATTTGAAAATTTTTTCTAAATTTAGAAAAAATTTTCTAAATTCGTTTTGTTGATACGGAGTCAACAATAAACCACTTCTATTTACTCAACCGATTGCACATGGCTAATGTACTTTGGCTTCAAGGTGGTGCCTGTAGCGGCAACACTATGTCTTTCCTTAATGCCACTGAACCTACGGTGGTGGAATTAGTAACAGATTTTGGAATTAATATTTTATGGCATCCTTCTATAGGACTCGAAATCGGGGAACAAGTAACACACTTGCTCAAAGATATTATCGCCGGTAAAGTTCAGTTGGATATCCTTGTGTATGAAGGCTCAATTATTGAAGGCCCCAATGGAACGGGAACCATGAACTATTTCTGCGAAAGACCCATGAAAGATTGGGTAAAAGAGCTTTCAAAAGCTGCCGGATATGTAGTGGCAATCGGCGATTGTGCTACATGGGGTGGTATTCCGGCGGTACCGCCCAACCCCAGTGAATCAACTGGTATGCAGTTTCACAAAAAAGAAAAAGGCGGGTTTTTAGGTGCAGGATATGTATCTAAAGGAGGCTTGCCTGTTATTAATATTCCCGGCTGTCCCGCGCACCCTGACTGGGTTACCCAGATTTTAGTAGCTATTTCAACGGGTCGCATTGGTGACGTATTGATTGATGAATTTCATCGTCCCAAAACATTCTTTACGGATTTTGTACAAACCGGTTGTACCAATGTGGTCAACTTTGCACAAAAGGTAAACGGAGGATTTGGCAAAAGAGGAAATGGTTGTTTGTTTTATGAAGTGGGTTGTCGCGGACCAATGACCCGTGCCAGTTGTAACAGAATTTTATGGAACAGGACGTCTAGTAAAACCCGTGCCAATCACCCCTGCCTGGGTTGTACAGAGCCGGGCTTTCCCCACAATGATCTTGTAAAAGGTTCTGTATTCAAAACCATGACCTACCTCGGTTTTGTGCCAAGAGAAGTACCCACTGGAGAATCGCAGCTTGGATATTTTTTCAAAGCCGGTATCGAAAAAGTCTGGCCGAAGAACAGCGCAGCTACGGAAGGAAGCAAATAAAACTCACTCAACCATTCATTATTTAATTATGTCAATCGTAAAAGAATTAAATATATCTCCTGTAGGTCGCGTAGAAGGCGATCTCGATGTGAAAGTATATATGGAAAATGGCGTTGTAACCCGTGCACACACACAGGCTGCCATGTTCAGAGGGTTTGAAAGAATTATGCAGGGAAAAGATCCGCAAAGCGGCTTAATTGTTACACCCCGTATTTGCGGAATTTGCGGCGGGTCGCATTTGTATTGCGCCTCTTCGGCACTTGATACCGCATGGGGAACAACTTTAACACCCAATGCATTATTGTTAAGAGCCATCGGGCAGGCCTGCGAAACCATTCAGAGTATTCCACGTTGGTTTTATGCCATATTTGCCACAGATATGGCTAATAAAAAATTCGCCAATAAAAAATTATACGATGAGGTTGTAAAGCGGTTTGCTGCTTATGTGGGTACTTCCTTTCAGGTAGGTGTTACAAACAGTGCACTGCCTGTAGAGGTATATGCTTTGTTTGGCGGACAATGGCCGCACAGCAGTTATATGGTGCCCGGTGGTGTAATGTGCGCACCTACCTTAAAAGATATTACCCGAGCGCATGCCATCATGAATAATTTTAAAAATCAATGGCTCGAAACAGTTTGGCTGGGTTGTTCGATTGACCGTTACCGTAAGGTTCAAAGTTGGGACGACCTGATGGAATGGGTTGATGAAAATGAAAGCCAGCGCAATAGTGACCTGGGATTGTTTATCAGAGCGTCATTAGAATTCGGGCTGGATAAATTCGGACAGGGATGCGGAAACTACGTTGCGTATGGTACCTATCTGCATAAAGATAAATACAATAAACCTACCATTGAAGGCAGAAATGATGCGCTGATAAGTCCTTCCGGGTTTTATAACAGTCATTCAAAACAGTATCTGGATTTTAACCACATGCATATTAAGGAGCATGTTTCGCATAGCTGGTACCAGGATCATAGTGCAGCTCATCCCTGGGACGAACCTATTCCAACGCCGGTAGCTTCCCAAAACCTGGAAAACTCAGATTTTAATAACAAATATAGCTGGAGTAAAGCTCCGCGCTATTTGGACAATACGTCCGAAGCAGGTCCTTTATCAAGATGTTTGATGTATGCAAAGCCCAATAATCTGCAGCATCAAACAAAAGATTACCTGATAAAAGATGCATTTGATAAAATGGGACCGAGTGTGTTTTTACGAACCCTGGCACGTGTACACGAGGCCCCTCTTTTGTACGATAATATAGATACCTGGTTGCGCCAGGTAGACCTGAATGGGGAGTTTTATATTAAACCTGAAGAAAGGGATGGCAAAGGCTTTGGTGCCACAGAAGCAGCACGCGGTGCGTTAGCACATTGGATTGAAATAGAAAATGGTGTAATTAAAAACTATCAGGTAATGGCGCCAACCACATGGAATGTGGGACCCAATGATGATCATGGTAAATCAGGCCCAATTGAATCTGCACTGGAGGGTATTGAAATAGAAGATTCCAATGATCCGGTAGAAGTAGGGCTGGTAGCGCGTTCTTTCGATAGCTGTTTGGTTTGCACCGTGCATGCTCATGATGCAAAAACGGGTAAAGAAATCACAAAATTCAAATTGTAGACATCCATTGGTATTTGAAGAAGTATAATTATAAGGCTATCCCTAACAGGGTAGCCTTTATTATTACACCACATTCAAAGTTTTATGTAAGTTGGGCTGAAAATGTTTTCCGGAGTGGACGTAATGAAGTAACATCGTGTACGCTACTATAAATTATCGAAGAACATCCGAAAGAATGAAAAATAAAATTGCTATAATGGGTTTTGGCAATCCCTGCAGAAGCGATGATGCCATAGGAATTTATATAATTGACGAACTGAAAAAATCATTTGGACTTCAGGATGATATCAGTTTTTTTGATATGGGTACAGGAGCTTTTGAAGTATTATATAAACTGAAGGGACATCAGAAGATTATTCTTGCGGATGCCGTAATCAATTCAGGCGAGGCACCTGGAACAATTTTTAAACTTCCGGCAGAAGAAGTAATGAAAGCGCCACAGGATGATCCAATGGTTTTTCTGCATAGTCTTAAATGGGATCAGGCATTGAGCTATGCGAAAAAAATGCTAAGGGAAGAGTATCCCGAAGATATAATGGTTTATTTGATAGCTGTAGATGATACCCGACTGGAAATGCAATTAAGCGAAGCCGTAAAAAAATCGGGTGACAAAGTGGTAAAACATATTAAAGACGATATTGCGCTATACTATGGTCAGCCTGTCTAACGCACATATTATTATTGGCAATGAAATAATATCAACACTTTTTTGTCGGGGGGAAAGGGTGTGCTGGGTATATTACCCGCAAAAAAAACATTTAATGCTTGCCCCATTTGAGGACGACGATTTTAAAGCACTACATAAAACAACCAACAGTGTTCTAAAATATAAGAATAATAAAGGCGACCGCAGTATGGACATACTCAGTATCATCTTAGATCATGATCTGGATGATGCCAACCGGCAATTATCATATAAGGTGGATATGGTAATGAAGATTTTAAACATACAATTATCCTGAGATAAAGCATGATTACTTTAAATATACCAGCGCATATTTTACCCGAAATACAGGGAATCGTAAATGGTGAATTTCGCTTAAACGAATTAGTACATATTGCCACAGTAAGTGCTGCTACTGCTGATATAATTGTTGAGGGTGAAACAATTCATGTTAATCCTGACTGGAAGAACATGCAGCCGCCGATACTTTTTTCCGATAGCAAGTTTACAGCTAAAAATTTACTGGGGCTTATATATATCAAACTCAACAATTACGAAGAAGCATACCCGCTGCTGCAAGAAGAACCTGTTATACTGAACCAGGCAGATTTAATGAATCGCCTGCAAAACGGGCTTGATGTGTTTTTCCCGGATAACGATAAATCATACATATCGTTGCATAATAAGGCTGTTATTCATCATTATACTTTATTTGAAATTCCCCAATATATTGATGATCTGAAAGGAGAATACGTGGCAGCGATACAAAATGCGCCGACGCCAGAACTTGCTGCTTATACTACAAAACATTATGCGCTCTTGTTGATAGATGCAGGGCAACTGGAAGAGGCGGAAATGCTGCTTGAAAGCCAGTTGGGAAAAATATTGCCTTTGTGCGCAACTATTGAAGTAAAACATACGCTTTGTGTAATATGGCTTAAACAGTTAGCTGTTCCTTATGATGAAGCAAAACTTGAGAAGCATAAACAATATTTGTGGGAATGCCTGGAATATTATGAATCGCAACACCAGGAGGCAGAAGCGGCGATGGTATTATCTGATGCGGCTTACATAGCCAATATCAGCAATAGTTTCAGCGAAGCCTTAGGCTATATTAACCGGGCGATTGCTTATTTTGAAAAGGACGCAATGACCGAGCTTTTGGGGGACGCTTTCCTGAAAAAAGGAAATATATTACGGAGGTGGGCGCAGCAGGATAATCCCCAGTTTTTTCAACAGGCGGCAAAAAATTATCAGTCGGCCTTAAAAATATTTACAAGAGAAACATCTCCCTGGTTATTTGCAGATATACACCATCAGCTTGGCATCATCTATTCGGAAATACCAGATGAAATAAAGAAAAAAAGCGTATGGGCTTCCGTGTCGGTATCTTCATTTAAGGAAGCACTCGATTTTTACAACAAAGTGGATTTTCCATATGAGTTTTCAGTAATCTGTAACAGCCAGGCCAATGCATTTACAAAATATCCTGCCGGGTTGCACAGCGATAATTTTGAAAAGGCGCTTAATTGGTACCGGGAAGCGCTGGACGTGCAAACTGTCGACAGATTCCCGCTGGAAAGGGCGCTAACCTTATTAAATTACCTGGAAGCCAGTTGGTATGCCGGCAATAAATCGAGTTTTGATCATGAACGTTTTGCAGATATGTATGCCAAAGCAGAAGAAGCGCTGTCGCTTGGGTGCAACGAATTTATAATACAGTCAGCCAATGACCATCTGGAGAAATTAAAGGATATTCAACAACAAAAAGCCGCCGAACTGTCAAATTAGAAAATATTTTCTAAGTACACTTGTGTCGTCTCTTCCAACGGTTTTATAATGGTACATTTACCAGAACAAATAGGATCAGTATTCATGCATGAAATTTCACTGGTAAGAAATATTTTTAATACACTGGAAGATGAATTTCCCAACCGGATGGGCAAATTACGCGGCATTTATCTTACGGTGGGTGAGCTGACTAATGTACAACCCTTATTGATGCAAAGCGCATTTGACGCTGTACTGCTTGATGAGCCTCGTTATAATAAAGCAAGCTTACATGTTAAGGTGTTGCCTATAAAGATCAACTGTGCAGCCTGTGGGGTTGAAACAGAAGTACAGCAATACAAATTTATTTGTGCACAATGCAAATCGCCTAGTAGCGAGGTTATACAGGGAGAAGAAATGCTCATTACACAGGTTGAATTTGAAGATGCGGAATAATGTTCATATCAAATTTTTACAAATAGCTTAACACATCATGAATCAGCCTAAAAGTAACAGAGCACCGGTGGGATCCGTACAATGCGAAAACACAACACTAAATCTCTTAAAAGCCAATGATTTTGTAGCCAAAGCTATCCGCGATAAGCTTGCATTACACAATATTCTTGTTTTAAATATTTGTTCCTCACCCGGTAGTGGCAAAACCACACTAATGCAGGAAACGGGCAGGCGTTTAAAAGATACATTAAAAATGGGGGTATTGGTAGGAGATCCCGAAACCGAACGGGATGCCATACGCATACGCGAAGCAGGTATTGATTGCTTACAGATTGTTACCGGCGGCATGTGCCACATAGAGGCGCAAATGATATTGCAGGCGCTTGATCATTTCAATTATAAAGGACTTGATGTATTATTTATCGAAAACGTAGGCAATCTTGTTTGTCCAGCCGCTTTTGATCTTGGAGAAGATTTTCGTGTTACGCTAATTTCAAGTACCGAGGGCGATGATAAACCCAAGAAATATCCACGGATGTTTTTAACAAGTGAACTGATGTTGGTAAGCAAGGCTGATCTGTTACCTTATGTTCCTTTCTCTGTTGAAGCGGTAACCCAGGATGCGCGGGATATCAACCCCAATCTTGAAGTAATTTCAGTAAGCAGTTTAAACGGAACCGGTATAGATGAGTGGTGCGGGTGGCTGGAAAAAAAAGTAGCCGAAAAGAAAAAAACCGGTGTAGAAGCATAGAATTTTTTGAAGTTGCCGGACTAAATGCTGCTATCAACTTTTGTTGCGTCGCACACTGCTTCGTTCTTCTCGCTCTTGAGCTAAATCATCTTTTTACCAATCGTAATGACCATTCATATTCACATACAGGGCTTAGTGCAGGGAGTTGGCTTTCGTCCGTTGGTGTATGGTTTAGCCGATGCCCGCCAACTGAAGGGGTATGTATGTAATGGAAATGACGGTGTGCATATTTATATCAATACAGATTTTGCATCTGCAATTACATTTATTGAAGCTATAAAACGTGAGGCACCGCCGCTGTCGATTATTGAGAAAACCGGTATAGAGATTACAGAAGATATTGTATTTACTGGTTTTGATATCAGGGAAAGTGTAATAACAACTGTTCCCGATATTCCATTGACACCCGATTATGCATTGTGCCAGGATTGCCGAAACGAAATGAATGATGAAAATAACAGACGATATCGCTATCCTTTTATTACCTGCACTACCTGCGGTCCCCGCTATTCCATAATTGAAGCTTTGCCGTTTGACAGGGCTCACACATCAATGAAAACTTTCGAAATGTGTGAACAATGTGCCCGCGAGTATAATTTTCCTGCCGAACGGCGCTATTATGCTCAAACCAATTCCTGTACTTTTTGTGGTGTTCAAACAGCACTATATGATAACCATACAATATTAATGGAAAAAGGCAATACATCGGACGTAATATACCGGACAATTGCATTATTACACGATGGAAAAGTAGTAGCGGTTAAAGGCATTGGCGGTTATATTTTAATGGCTGACGCTACCAACGGAGTTGTTGTGCAACAACTGCGACAACGAAAATCAAGACCGCATAAACCGTTTGCTGTATTATTTCCCTCCGTTGAAGTTGCGAAACAATATGTACAGCTTGATGTAGTCGCAGAGCAATTGCTGCATTCTCCCGAATCCCCCATTGTAATTGCTCCCGTAAAACAGCAGGCATCAACCCGTCTCGCAATGCATGAAATAGCACCTTTGTTGAATACGCTGGGTGTTATGATTCCTTATGCACCCCTATTGCAAATTATCAGCAATCTATTTGGCAAACCACTGATAGCCACCAGCGCTAATTTCAGTGGCTCCCCTGTTATTTATAATGATGATGAAGCCTTAAACGGACTGTCTGATATTGCGGATGCAATACTTATGCACAATCGCGGTATACTTGTTCCGCAGGATGATTCAGTAATAAGTGTCAATCACTCTCCACATCCTGTTGTGTTAAGGCGTGCAAGAGGTATGGCGCCATCATACTTTCAATATAAAACTCAAACACATTATACGATACTGGCCACCGGCGCTTTAATGAAAAGCAGTTTTACCATTTCTAATAAACAATCTGTCTATATTAGTCAGTACCTGGGCAACACGAATAATTATGAAGCACAACTTTCGTATACGCATACACTTAAACATTTGCTTAAAGTGTTGCAAGCCACTCCGGATTATTTAATTACAGATAAACACCCTGCTTATTTTTCTAACCAGGTTGCTCACGAGTTAAGTGTACAATATGGTGCTCCCCTTTTTTTCGTGCAGCACCATAAAGCTCATTTTACTGCAGTGCTTGCGGAAAACAAATTACTCAGTAGCAATAATATACTGGGCGTAATATGGGATGGCACCGGTATGGGAGATGATGGGCAAATATGGGGTAGCGAATTTTTTGTCTATACCAACAAAAACATACAACGCTGCGCTCATTTCAGCTATTTCAAAAATATATTGAACGATAAAACAGCCCGTGAGCCCAGGCTGGCTGCTTTGTGTATTGGCGGAAATAACGGAATCGTGCCTGAGCTGCTCAAACAAAAGTTTAGTGATAGGGAGTGGAAGCTTTACAACGATATGTTTCAGCAGGAACAATGCATATTATCGTCCTCAATGGGTAGAATATTTGATGCCGTGGCATGTATACTGCAACTATGTGACGAGCAAACCTATGAAGGACGGGCAGCCATGCTACTTGAAAATACAGCAGCCAGATATATTCATAAACACGGAGACAAAAAGCTAAGCGCTTTATCATATTTAAATAATGAAGGGCAATTGTCGTCTTTTACTTTGTTACAGTCAGTTGCCACCGCCATTATGGAAGGGAACGATAGAGGGTATATAGCAGCAGTATTTCACTACACACTTGTAAACTGTATTGAATATATCGCTGAAAAGCAACAGCTAAAAAAGATTGCTTTTAGCGGCGGCGTTTTTCAAAATGGTTTATTGTGTCATATGATAGTTCAGAACCTGGGCAATCGATATCAATTGTTCTTTCATAAAGAGCTCTCACCTAATGATGAAAATATTTCTTTTGGACAATTGGTGTATTGGGATAACAGAATAGATGGGTTGGCATATACAGAGGAGCATAAAACTGAAAAATTATTAAGCATTTAAAATTATACAACATGTGTTTAGCAATTCCGGGAAAAATTCAAAGTATTGAAATAATACATGGCGGTTTGGTGAGAATGGCAAAAGTATCGTTTGGCGGCATCATAAAGGAAGCATCGCTTGAAATGTTGCCCACGGCGCAGGTAGATGATTACGTGCTGGTACATGTAGGTGTTGCTATTAGCAAAGTAGATGAGGAAGAGGCAGCCAAAACCTTTGAATACCTGAAGGAAATAGGTGAAATAGATGAATTGCTTGAGCATACGCAGGTAGACAGGCAGGGCGAGTAACGAATAAAACAACGATTGTAAACCAATAAAAAGTTTAGTGATGAAATACATGTCTGAATACAGGGATGCTACGCTGGTAAAGAAATACCTGGCAGAGCTTCAGCAAGTTGTTACAAAGTCATGGACCTTCATGGAAGTTTGTGGCGGGCAAACTCATAGTCTGGTAAAGAATGGCATTCTGTCTCTGCTGCCGGATAAAATAAATATGGTGCATGGTCCGGGATGCCCTGTTTGTGTTACTCCCCTGCATCTCATAGACAAAGCTGTTTTTCTGGCAGAAAAACCTAATGTAATAATGTGTAGTTATGGAGATATGCTTCGTGTGCCTGGAAGTAAAAAGAGTTTGCTTGAAGCCAAAGCAGCAGGCGCGGATGTACGTATCCTGTATTCTCCGCTGGAAGCGGTAAAACTTGCAAAAGAGAACCCCGATAAAGAAATTGTATTTTTTGCAGTAGGTTTCGAAACCACCGCACCGGCAAACGCTTTAAGCGTTGTACATGCAGAGCGGGCCGGTTTGAAGAACTATTCGATTCTCACTTCTCATGTATTGGTTCCGCCAGCAATAGAAGCATTAATTCAGGATGAAACCAATACCGTACAGGGATTTTTGGCCGCAGGGCATGTATGCACTATCATGGGTATGAGCGAGTATTATCCCATTGCAGAAAAATATAAAATACCTATTGTGGTAACAGGTTTTGAGCCGGTGGATTTATTGCAGGGTATATTGATGCTTGTAAAACAACTGGAAGCGGGAACGTTCAATGTAGAGAATCAATATGCACGGGTAGTAAAACCAGAGGGCAATCCACAAGCAAGAACCGTTATTGAAAAGGTGTTTGAAGTGAGTAACAGGGAATGGAGGGGGATTGGGAGTATTCCTTTCAGTGGCTATGAAGTGAACAGTGTGTATGCTGATTTTGATGCGAATAAAAAATTGAACATATCCATACCTAAAGCAGAAGAAAATAAAGAATGTATTGCCGGTGAAATATTAAAAGGACTGAAAAAGCCATCACAATGTCCTCAATTTGGAAAAAAATGTACGCCGCTTAATCCATTAGGGGCGCCAATGGTCAGTAGTGAAGGAGCCTGCGCGGCCTATTATAATTTTAGTCATACCGAAGAATTGGTGTAAAGTAAAAAGGTTTATATTTTCTAGGATGTTTATGAAGACAACTGCTTTTCTCTTTTCGTTTTTTCTTTTGGTTCAGTTGAACGCCCAGCAGCAAGCCAAACTAATTTATTTAATTAATAAAGAAACAGGGTTGCCTGTAGCGGGCGCTACCATTCGTAGCATCGGAGATAGTTATATCCGATTGTCTGGCGAGTCAGGGATGGTATTACTTAATAATTTCAATGCAGACGAACTGGAGATAAGTGGCATTGGCTATGCCTCAATAAAAATAATGTGGAAAGACATTCCGGGTGATGGAAAGATTTTTCTTGAGCCGGTTGTTACTTCATTGCAGGAAGTGAAAATTTCGGCAGGAGCCCGTACTGGTATATTTCATACCATCGGTGATTTTGATATTCATGTGCGCCCTATTGTAAATTCACAAGAGATTTTACGGATGGTACCAGGTTTGTTTATTGGTCAGCATGCTGGCGGTGGAAAAGCAGAACAGATTTTTTTAAGGGGATTTGATATAGATCATGGAACAGATATTTCTATTTCAGTAGATGGTATGCCGGTGAATATGGTTAGCCATGCTCACGGGCAGGGCTACGCAGATTTGCATTTTCTTATTCCGGAAATGATAGAAAAAGTAGATTTTAATAAAGGTCCATACCTGGCCGACAAAGGAAATTTTGCCACTGCCGGTTATGTGGGTTTCAGAACAAAAGATTATTTGCAAAATAACTTTGTTAAACTTGAAGCCGGACAGTTTAATACTTTCAGGGCTATTACAGGTATCAATCTTTTAAATAAATCCTCCAGGCTCAATAAAAGCCAAAGCCTGGTTTTTGCAGGGGAAGCTTCTTATACAAACGGATATTTTGAAAGTGCACAAAACTTTAAACGGTTAAACGGGATGCTCAAATATCATGCGCAGGTGGGTAAACGTTCTTTATTTACTTCCAGCGTTTCCGGATTTACCAGTGACTGGAATGCCAGCGGGCAGATACCTGAACGCGCCATTGCCTCCGGCTTAATCAAATGGTACGGTGCTATAGATGATACAGAGGGTGGTAAAGCCAGCAGGTATAACATCAACAATACATTTACCACAAATTTTAATAATGGTATTAGGTGGAAGAACCAGTTGTATTATACGAAGTACAGGTTTGAACTGTATTCCAACTTTACTTTCTATTTGGAAAATCCTGAAAAAGGTGATCAAATAAAGCAAAAAGAAAATCGTGATATAATAGGTTTTACTTCAAGTGTAGAGAAAGATCACCGCTTCGGCGCATTGTCTTCTTTGTTCAGGGCGGGTATACAAACACGGTATGATAATGTAAAAGGAATTGAATTAAGTGATACCGAAAACAGGGAAGTATTGCTGAGGTCAGTCATGAAGGGAGATGTTAATGAATTGAATGGAGGCATTTTTGCGGAAGAAAAAATTTCATTGACAAATCAACTGGATATTACGGCGGGTATACGGGGCGACTATTTTTCGAATCGTTACGAAGATCATCTCATGTCGCAAACGCGCTCCAGTAATTCATTTATAATAAGCCCCAAGCTCAATATTGACTACAGTGTAAACGAGGCAATTAAACTGTATTGGTACAACGGACAGGGGATACACAGTAACGATACCCGCGTCGCAGTGCAAAAAGGTGGACGAGATGTGGTTACACCAGCATGGGGAACAGATATGGGTGGGGTTTTTAAATTAGGCAAAAAGGCCATGCTGCAGAGTGCATTATGGTATTTGTGGCTAAAACAGGAATTTGTTTATGTTGGCGATGCTGGTGTGATAGAACCCCGCGGTAAAACGCGGAGAATGGGTGTAGATGCATCGCTGCGGTATGAGATTGTCCGGTCATTATATGCAGATATAGACCTTAACTATACATATGCCCGCGCTATAGGGGAGCCCAAAGGAGAAAGCTATATTCCACTGGCACCGGTGTTTATAAGCACGGGTGGTTTTACCTATCGAAAATTATCTGGCTGGAATGGCAGTATACGTTATCGTTATATGGGCGATCGTCCTGCGAATGAAGATAACAGTGTCGTTGCCAAAGGTTACCTTGTTTGCGACGCCGCAGTAAATTATACTAAGCAGCGCTGGGAAGCAGGCATAGCTATTCAGAATATTTTCAATACCAGGTGGAAAGAAACACAATTTGATACGGAAAGTCGTTTGTATGATGAACCCGAACCTGTAAGTGAAATTCATTTTACCCCTGGAACGCCTTTCTTTTTACGGGCAAGTATTACGCTTTTTTTTTAAGAAGTATTTAATTTGATGATATGAGTGTAACCGAAAAACTAAAGATGCAATTATCCTGCCCGATGCCGAAGTTTGATTTTGATACTATAAATCTTGGGCACGGTAGCGGGGGAATATTAACGCAGCGTTTATTAAACAGCGGGGTGTTTGACATACTGAAAAATGATAAGTTGGATGAAAGGCACGATGGCGCTTTTTTTTCGCTGGAAGGAGAGCTTGCATTTAGTACAGACAGCTATGTTGTCCAACCGATATTTTTTCCGGGTGGTGATATTGGAGAACTGGCAGTAAACGGCACCGTGAATGATCTGGCAATGTGTGGCGCGATGGCAAAATATCTTTCACTTTCGTTTATTATTGAAGAGGGGCTGCCGGTTGAACATTTTTGGCAGATATTGCAGAGCATTAAATATGCCTGTGATAAATCCGGGGTACAAGTGGTAACCGGAGATACTAAGGTTGTAGAGAAGGGCAAAGGCGATAAAATATTCATCAATACATCAGGTATAGGAACGGTCCATGCTGCGGCAGATATCAGGCTGAAAAATATTAAAGATGGAGATGCTGTAATCGTAAGTGGCAAAATAGCCGCACATGGCATAGCCATTATGAGCAAACGGCAGGGATTGGAATTTGAAACGGATATTATAAGTGATACCATCAACCTCAACTTTACCGTAGAAAAATTACTTGATATATATCGTGATAAAGTACATTTTTTGAGAGATGCTACGCGTGGCGGTTTGGCAGGCGTTCTTAATGAAATAGCGCTTGATACTAAGAAAGGAATCCATATACGGGAGAAAGATATTGTTATAGAAGAACAAGTTGCAGGAGCATGTGAAATGCTGGGGCTGGATCCGTTGTATGTTGCCAACGAAGGTGTGTTTGTTGCCGTGGTGGACGCCAATGTTGCTGCTGATGTATTGTATAATTTGCAAAAAGATGCAAATGGATTGAACAGCGCTGTTATTGGCAACATCACAGAAGAGCATCCTGCGAAAGTGATTTTGCAGAGTACTATTGGGGGCAGAAGGGTTGTGAATATGTTGCCGGGCGAACAATTACCTAGAATATGTTAATCTGATAAATGAATACCGCAGCATCTCATACAAAAAATGTGAAACAATTTGCCTGCATTGAAAATATTGCGGGTGGGCTACTGGCACCGAGAGGTGTTTTCTTGCACAATACTATACTCGCTGTAAGTGATACGGGTAAAAACCGCGTATTACTATGGAAGCACTGGAAAAAAAATACAGTAGCTGAACCGGATATTATATTGGGTCAGCGCAACAGCGATGATAACAGCAGGGTGAGGGTACATGATACCACACTTCAGTATCCTTCTGGAATATGGACAAATGGAGAAAAATTGATAGTAGCAGATGCATGGAACCATCGCGTATTGATATGGAATGAACTGCCCCGGTACAACTATCAGCCTGCTGATATAGTAGTTGGCCAACCGGATTTTGAAAGTAATGATCCTAACATAGAAGGAGTTGGAAAAAATGCATCAGCACAGAGCTTGTATTGGCCCTATGGATTATTCAGTGATGGCAAAAGTTTGTGGATTGCAGATACGGGAAACCGTCGGGTTTTGTTTTATGAAAATATTCCTTCGGAAAATTTTGCGGCCGCATCTGCAGTAATAGGTCAAGAAGATCTTAACAGCAGGGATTACAATCCTGATAATGCTGTATGGCCCTATGCCATAAAAATAAATGAAGAAGGCCGTTTGCTTATTGCAGATACGCAATATTATCGTGTAATGTATTGGAACAACTGGACAGATGCGCTGCACCAAAAACCCGCGATTATTTTTGGACAGCCTTTTTTAAATAGTAATGGCCAAAACCAGTTTCAGCTGAAACCTGCAGCACATACCCTTAACTGGTGCTACGATGCCTGCTTCATGAAAAAGGGTATAGCAGTAGCTGATACCGGAAACAGCAGGATACTATTGTGGAGTACGGTGCCCGCTGCAAATGGAATGCCTGCCGATATCCTGATAGGACAACCGCACTTTGACATAATAGGAGAGAGCTCTTTGAGCATGAAAACAACAGCAACCAATGAAATGTATTGGCCTTTTTCCGTTAATGCAGCTGGTGATATGCTGGTAGTGGCCGATACCGGAAATCACAGAATATTATTTTATACAATTTAAAGTTTATTAATGGAAAGCTTATCAGTATTGGTAGTATTATATGCAGGGCTTACCCATGCGTTAGAAGCTGATCATGTGCTGGCAGTATCAAATATTGTATCGCAACGACGTTCTGTTGCAGCAGCTGCAAAAGATGGAATATGCTGGGGACTGGGACATACTTCAACTATACTTGTAATCGGTTTGCTGATGTTGGTATTCAAAGCCGCTATTCCGGAACAAACCTTTTCATATTTTGAGGCGGTTGTTGGTTTGATGCTGATTATTGTTGCGGTATACCGCTTGTACAAATTTTTTATTAATAAGGAAGCGATACACCACCACACGCATGTGCACGCGGGGGTTAATGAGCAAAGGCACGTACATGTTCCGATAGATGCGGTTGAGAAAAATCTTCATAAAACATCTTATGGTATAGGGCTTGTGCACGGACTGGCAGGCAGCGGTGCTTTGGTAGCGCTGGCTATATCACAATTTTCATCACCGGGTATCGGTATGATATATCTATTATTATACGGTTTAGGTTCTGTTGCCGGCATGTTGCTCGTATCGGGTTTGTTTAGTGTGCCATTTTCAAAAAAAATAATTAATCAGCCAGCATTGCGTACGGCACTGGTGCTGGTTTCTTCGGGACTGTGTTTGGTATACGGCTGTTACGTTATTTATTATAATATTACATAAAAATTTATGGCTACCATCAACAGGCAGCAACAGGCTAAAGATATATTGCTGGGGGCATTGGCATTTTATAAAATACCTTTGATAAGTGATACGGCCTTTATCATAATTGTACCAAACAATTATACTATTGAAGTAGAACAAAATGGCTTATACAAACTGAAAAGTGATGGTTATGTGATTGCACCCTTTGATGATATAAACAAGTTATGCCGGTTTATTCTAACATAATCAGATGAAAAAAACAGAGGTACAAATAACAGCATTAAGCAACAGTGAAAGTTCACCGGGTAACTTTTCTCTTGTGTTGGAAGAGGTTCATGGCAAAAGAAAAGTGGTGCTAATTATTGGTCCTTTTGAAGCGCAGTCTATTGCCATACATTCTGAGCGCATGCAGTTGTTACGTCCTATTACACATGACCTGTTTAAAAATACTATTGTAGCACTTGGCGGCCAATTGAAGGAAGTATTTATTCATACGGTTGAAGAAGGTATTTTCCATGCGTCACTAATAATACTCCAAAATGGAGAGGAGAAAGTTATCGACGCAAGAGCAAGTGATGCTTTATCTCTGGCGATCCGGTTTAACAGTACTATTTTTATTACAGATGATCTGTTCGCTCAATTCAATGTTCAGCCTCCGGCAGATAAGTTTCAGATGCTGAGGGGGTCACTGGCTGAATACTCTCTTGATGAACTGGAGGTGTTATTACAGGATGTACTTGCCAAAGAAGATTATGAGAGTGCTGGTAGAATCCGGGATATGATAGCAAGACGGAAAGGAAATATTTAATACCTGGGTAAACTTGTAGAACGTAGTATAAATGATCTTACATGCTGGAAGATCCACATCAATTAAAAGATCCCCAAAAATAGTAAGTACGCTCAAAGCATAGTTTAAAAGATGAGGAGCCCCCTAGCGCTGCCTTTTTTCCTGGCTGTCAATCGGGTAACAGTATCTTATATGTCTCATTTACACTGATTCAAAACCTCCCGGTTTGAGCCGGATAAAAGTTTAGACACAGTCAGAATAAAGGCAGAATTTTTTTATAAAAAAACGGGCGTATGCCCGTTTGCGTGATAAGGTTTAATGGAAAACTAAAGAATATTTATTTTTTGCATTACGCCCGACTTATGGGTTTTGCTGATCGGTATCATATTACCGTTGATGAATAACGTATTCTCTTGTATGTCGTTTATTTTGGTGAAGTTTACGATGTAAGAACGGTGTACCTTCATAAAAACCTGGGGATTTACTTTAGTTTCCAGGTTTTTGATGGTATTATGTGTGATGTATTTTTTGGCAGGCGTAATAAATTTTACATAATCTCCCATACTTTCAATAAAGAGAATGTCGTCGTTGTGCAGCCTGATCAATTTTCCATCAGATTTAATGAACATATGGTCCTGTTCGGAATTCCCATTTTGCTGTTCAGACTTTTTCCCTACTTTTTGTACAGATTCCAGAAAACGTTGGTAGGTAAAAGGTTTTTTCAGGTAGTCTGTAACGTTATATTGGAATGCGTCATATGCGTACTCAACTTTTGACGTGGTTAGAATAACCTGGGGAGAATATACCAATTGATCCAACAGTTCAAATCCGCTGGCCCCTGGCATTTCTACGTCTAAGAAAATAAGGTCTACTACGTTGTCTTTCAGGTAACTGAGCGCATCTTCTGCATTCAAAAAGTGATTGCTTACGTCAACTACCCCGGATTTTTCACAAAATCTTCTTAGGAAATCTGCTGAAACCTGGAGGTCTTCTACGATGATACTTTGAAATTTCATAGACATTGGGTATTAAACTGTTTCAATCGCTTTGCCTCACTATCAATAGTTTGCAAAGCCTCTTTTGCAATTGTGACAATATGATTAAAGCCATTTTCTGTCTGAGAAATATTCTCAGCGGTGGCGCATACTTCCTCAAACGCTGCGAAGTCTGATATTATTTTATTTAGTCCTACATAGCCGAATAAAGGTTTCATTTTATGGATCACTTTCTTTAATCCTGCTACGTCTCCCGCCTGAAAAAAATCTTTTACGTTTTGTAATTCCACGCGGATTTGTTCAGCAGAAGTATCAAAAACCATTTCAGCTTGCTCAAAATCAGCATCATACAAACCTGCCAGGAAATTAACATCAAGATGCGGAGAAAAACTGAATTGTATTTTGTCTACTTCGTTGCGCATATCACAATTTGTTATAACCTAAGTCGTTTTAAAGGATACCATTAACACATATCAATCCCAACACAGATTCTAATGAAAACGAACTTTTTAGATAAAATAGTATCCGCCTTTTACAGTATTTTGAATAGCGGGATTGATCCTTCCAGAAGTCATGAGGAACGAAAAAGTGTGGAACGCCTTTTGATATTTATATTTTTTGGAATCGCAGTAAGCCTGATATCCGCTGTGCTAAACACTTTCCGCGGACTCTATATCAGCCTTTTGTTAAATATTACTACCATTTTGTTATTGACTGTTTCTTTCTTTTTAAATAAAGATGGGAGAATGGCTTTTGCAAAAGTATTGGGCATTGTAGTTATCAACTTCTATCTTTTTGCCATCAGCTATGTGGAGGGTTTGAAGTCGGGCGAACACATGTTTTACTTTCCTTTCTTGCTCGCATTGATTTTTGTAATAGACCTTAGGAAAAACTACGAGGAACTAATTATGACGGCTATAGTAACATTCATTACAGCCGCAATGATTTTTATACTGTCGCCATATAGCAGTACCATTCAAACGATTACGCCTGAACAGTATAGTGCGTTATTTAGTTCCAATCTGGCCCTGTCTCTCGTAATGACGGCTTTCTTTACTTATTACATTTTACAAACGCTGGAAAAAAATGAAGACAAGATTCTAGATGAGAAATATTTTAAGGAAACTATTTACGATACCTCACTCGATGCTTCTTTTATTATTGATATCAATTCGCTGACTATTACCGATTGTAATAAGACTGCGCTGGAGATTTTTAGCCTCGATTCTAAAGAGGCGATTGCCGGTACCATGGTAAAGAACCTGCTTGGCGAAAAAATGGAGGAACATATTTTGGTGCTCGGGCGACAGGACTTTACAAAAAAATCACCCTGGTATGGAAATATGGATTTTTTCCGTAAGGATAATACACCTTTTTATGGTTATGTAAGCCTGGTGGCTTTTACACATAGTGGTGCCCAATACTGTAAGATCAGTATCCTGGATATCACGGAAATAAAAGTGGCGGAATTTGAAATCCTGAAGGCAAAGGAAAAGGCTGAAAAAGCTGCACAGATAAAGTCCCGCTTCCTGTCCAATATGAGTCATGAGCTTCGTACGCCGTTGAACGCAATCATTGGAACCACCAATCTGGTGTTGCAGGAAGAATACCTGCCTTCACAACGCCAGAGTTTTGAAGTGTTGAAGTATTCCTCTGAACATATGATGCATCTGGTAAATGATATTCTTGATTTCAGCAAGATCGAGGCGGGAAAAATGCAATTGGAGAATACGCAGTTTAGTTTGAAGAGCTTTTTACAGAAAGTAATTACGTCTTTCAATTCGTCTGTGAGTGCGAAAAATCTTGAATTCAACGTGCGGATAGATGATAATACAGATCTTGAGATTTATGGAGATGAGATGCGTTTGAACCAGATTATGAATAACCTGCTGTCTAATGCAGTGAAGTTTACAAAAGAAGGCATTATAGAAATAGCAGTAAAGACTGTGGCGTTGAAATCATCAAGTGCCGATATCTATTTTTCTGTTACCGATACCGGTATTGGAATTCCGCAGAGTAAAATCCGGCAAATATTTGAAAGTTTTACGCAGGCTGACATTGAAACAACCCGTAAATATGGCGGAACGGGACTGGGGTTGGCAATAACCCAACGCATCATCGAACAGATGGGCGGATTATTGAAAGTAGAAAGTGAACCGGAGAAAGGCAGTTCTTTCTTTTTTACGCTTAATTTTAAGATTACCAAACAGCAACGTTCTTATGTAGACGAAGATAAACTGAAAACACTTTCTGCATTGGATGGCTTAAAAATCTTGTTAGCCGAGGACAATCCTATTAATATGATGGTAGCCAAACGGTTTCTTCAAAAGTGGAATATTGAGGTGGTGTCGGCAGAAAATGGCTTGATAGCTGTCGACTTGTTTTACCAAACAAAGCCCGATTTACTATTGGTTGACCTTGAGATGCCGGAAATGGATGGTGCGCAAACGGTGGCAGAAATACGCAAAACCCATCCGGCTATTCCGATTATCGCTTTCACGGCTGCTACCTATGAGAATATCCGGGAGGATTTGTTGTCCAAAGGCTTTAATGATTATGTACCAAAGCCGTTTAAACCGGAAGAATTGCACAAGAAGATATCCGAATTTGCCGCTGGTGGTGGTTTTGAGGTACACAGGCAGGCATCTTAGTCGGGATTATTCATCAATACCTTCCCCTATAGAGGCAATGTCTTTTTCTAATTGTTTGTTGTGGTTGGAGCGTTGCCTGATTGTACGGTACAATGCGATCATTGGCACTATGGAGCATAATTGAACCGCCTGGTAAAATTGAATGTTTGCTCTTTGCACCGATACAGACAACAAAATAGGGATAATAGCCATTGCTATGTACGAGGCAACTGAAAATACAATAAAAGTTACGTACCGGGTATTGTATAGCTGGATGCAAATAGCAATAAAAACAAGAAGACTCAAGAACCTGAGCACAACAAGGACCGGAGAGATGTCCACAAAGAATTGACGGGCTAAAAACGGCAGGCTGCTTTCGATAATTGATATAAAGATATAGGTATAAATAAAGACAGGCGTTTTTGAGTAGTCCTTCTTGCAGTCTTTTGCAATACAATAAAACACCACCAATTCAAAAAAGCGGTCCAACAGCTTTACAATGCCGAATGTGAGGATAGGAATTTCCAATGTAATGGAAACTCCGAGAAGTATTTTTATGGATATGCTGACAATGACAGCAGAACTAAATACTTTATCATTCAAGATTATCTATTTACTACTAATGCTTTTCAGCACAGACTCCGGCAGAAATTGCGAGGCATCCCCTCCATTGCGTATTACATCTCTCACAAGGGTAGAGGCTACAGAGGTATATTGTGGCAAGCAGGTTAAGAAGATGGTTTCAATATCTTTTGCCAGGCTACGGTTCATATCGGCAATGGCTTTTTCGTACTCAAAATCGCTTACATACCGTATACCTCTGAGTATAAAACCAGCATTGATTCTTTTGCAGCAATCAACCGTTAGCCCTTCGTACACAATGGCGGAGACCTTTTCATTACTCTTAAAAATGTCACTAATCCATTCCAGCCGCTGATCTTCGGAAAACATGGCCGTTTTGTTGGCATTGCGGCCGATTCCAATCACCAGTTTGTCAAACAGGGGTAAAGACCGGTTGATGATATCCAGGTGACCGATCGTAATGGGGTCAAATGTGCCGGGAAACAAAGCAACTCTGCTCATATGGCAAGTTTTTTTAGTATTAAAGATATCGATTATTGTTTTGGACTACTTTCGGTCTCCCCTCGCTTACCTGCCAATAGGTAGAGCACTGCCATACGCGCGGCAACACCGTTTTCAACCTGTTGCAATATGATGGATTGTTGAGAGTCGGCAACATCGCTGTCCAATTCCACGCCCCGGTTGATGGGCCCCGGGTGCATAATCACCAACTCTTTGTTGATGCTGTCCAACATTTTTTTACTAATACCATATGCCAGGTTATATTCCCGAAGAGAGGAAAACAACACCTGATTTTGCCTTTCCAATTGTATCCGCAAAACATTGGCTACATCACACCATTGTAATGCCTCTTTAATATTGTAGCTAACCCTTATGTCGAAAGCTTTTTGAATATAGGGCGGAATAAGAGTGGGAGGGCCAGCTACCATCACCTCTGCCCCCATTTTTTTCAGTAAGTAGATATTGCTGAGGGCTACCCTGGAGTGCATAATATCGCCAATAATAGCCACCTTCAATCCTTCCAGCGTTCCTTTCTGCTCACGCATAGAAAACGCATCCAAGAGTGCCTGTGTTGGATGTTCATTGATGCCATCGCCGGCATTAACAATAGCTGCCGGGATATGTTTGGCTAAAAAATGAGGGGCGCCACTGGCACTGTGCCGCATTACCACCATATCCACTTTCATAGAAAGTATGTTGTTTACCGTATCCAACAGGGTTTCTCCCTTAGAAACGGAAGACCCGCTAGCGGTAAAATTGATGGTATCGGCACTTAACCTTTTTTCTGCAAGTTCAAAGGAAATACGGGTCCTGGTAGAACTTTCATAAAACAAGTTCACAATTGTAACGTCCCTCAAAGTTGGTACTTTCTTGATTGGACGCTGTAATACTTCTTTAAATTGAGCGGCTGTATCTAAAATGAGCTGGATATCCCCCTTAGTGAGGTCCCTAATGCCCAACAAATGTTTTGTGCTGAGTTGCATTAGGAGGCGAAGTTAGAGGATAGGAAAATAAAATGCAAAACCAATCCTCTTTTTGTATGGTCTTTTTTCTAAAACCCGCACCAGCAGGCGATATTTTTTTGATATATGTTATATTTTGTTTATTTAAATATGTAAATAATTGAAAAGTCGATGTAAGATGTTATATTTTTAAAAATTCTCCGAACTCTGGCGCCGGGTCTTTTTTTCGCGGGTTAAAATCAGTAAATTTGTATTCTACTTACTACCCACACATTCTGTACTTACACCATTAACTCTTACTACTTACTACCCATTAGGTCTGTATTTGATCAGGTTTAAAACTATTTGTTATGTATTCGTATGCGTTATTGGAAAAAGGTTGTTATTATCTCATTCAGGAAGAGGAAAGCTCATCCATAGTACTAATTAGGGTAATTCTGGACTCTGATCATTGCATGTTTATCTCCCGTTACGGAGAAACGGAGGAAACGCAACATTGGAAAAGAAAGTCGGATGCCATATTTGAAATAGTAGAACTGTTGGATGACAAAATGGTGAAAGAATGGGAGGCTTCGTACTTTAATAGTGAAGGTGCTTACTACGAGGACGAAGAATAACAATTAAACTTTTTAGAAAATTCTACTGCAGGCCATTGTACATTTGTGCAATGGCCTCCGTTTTTTTAGCACTACAGGAAATTAGCGTCACCCTCAATGGCAAAAAGGTACTTGATAATTTATCCCTGACTATACGAGACGGCGAATGTTGGGCCGTTACAGGACCTTCCGGTTGCGGTAAAACAGTGCTGGCACATACTATTGCCGGCCGACATTTTGTGTCTGGAAACATAGAATGGGGACCCTCGTCCAAGCCCAAAGTGCTGGTGGTTGATCAACAGCATCGATTTAAAAATCTCTCTAATGTGTCAGATTTTTATTATCAGCAGCGATTTAATTCCTCGGATGCAGAAGACGCGGTTACTGTAAAACAGGCTTTGAATATTGATCAGTATCCTGCATTGTTATCATCGGGTATTGAAACCGGGCAGCTGGCTACTATGCTTCATATAGAACCAATATTGGATGAGCCACTGATACAACTTTCCAATGGGGAGAACAAACGCCTTCAGATAGCGAAAGCCATTTTGGAGGAGCCGGATTTGATGATTCTCGATAATCCGTTTACTGGGTTGGATGTAAGTGGTCGTGAAATATTGAATGAAATCATCTCTTTGTTGAAGCGTTCCGGCATGCAACTGATAATTGTTACTGCTGCTACTGAAATTCCACAAGCTACTACGCATGTGGCGGTGATGAAAGAGGGGACTGTAACCGAAGCAATGTCAGTCGCAGATTTTAGTCCATCAATGGTGCAGGCAAAAAACTATGAATTAGATAAAAACCTGCTTGAAAGCCTGGCTGGCAAAAGTGATTTTGATTTTGAATATGCCATAAAAATGGTCAATGTGAATGTTGTGTATGGTGATCGGCATATACTGAAAGATATCAATTGGGCCGTTAAACGAGGCGAACATTGGGCTGTTTCGGGGCCGAATGGAGCGGGTAAGTCTACATTATTAAGCTTGCTTACCGGCGACAATTCCAAAGCCTATGCCAACCAGGTTTACCTGTTTGATAAAAGGCGCGGCACAGGAGAAAGTATTTGGGACATCAAGAAACGGATTGGGTACGTGTCTCCGGAGATGCATGTGTTTTTTGATTATACCGCCACCTGTTTCGAAACAGTGGCTTCAGGGTTATTCGACTCTATCGGCTTATTCAAAAAACTTACCAGTGAGCAAACTGATTTGGTAATGCGGTGGCTCCGCTTGTTTCACCTGGACGCTTCTGCTAACAGGCGATTGTCGTCGTTGTCAATGGGGGGGCAGCGACTGGTGCTGCTGGCCCGGGCCCTTGTGAAAAACCCACCTTTGTTGATATTGGATGAACCCTGCCAGGGATTGGATAACGAACATGTGGAGCAGTTCCGGCAGCTGATAGATGATATATGTGCCCGTATGGATACCACTTTGTTATATGTAAGCCATTATAAAAGCGAAATTCCGGCATCTGTAACCCGCTATATGCAATTGAAAAAGGGTGTGGCGGAAATCCTAAAATAGTAAGTTTGCTTTTTCATAAATAGTTTCCCAATATGAGCAAACAACCTGTTTACAGCATTCCCGCCCGGTTCCGTTGGATTGAAAATATGCACATTTTTTTATGGCTGTTAAAAGATATCTGTTGGGCACTCAACTTTAAGATCGTGGGTATATTTATGATCATTCCTGCGCTAACGGTGGCGGTTGCCATCACCTGGCAAACCCGAAAAATAACCTCAGAGTTGTTTCACAACCTGGCAGTGATACTTTGGATAACGGCAAACAGTCTTTGGATGGTAGGTGAGTTTTACGGGTTTGATGAAGGTACGTGGGGATCCCGCCATCTGGCACTCATTCCGTTTGGAGTAGGATTGCTGATACTGGTCTACTTTTACCTGTTTCTGGCACCCAGTAGCAAATTCCGCAAACGGAGCCTGCAACAGGCGGAAGCGGTTGTAGAGGAAAACAAGTAGGTATTGCTGATTTGTTTATATCAGCAATACCAGAATCCTACATCAGCAATCCATAACCAATTTGTACTACCTTTGCCGTCCTTATAAAAAGCAGGAAATGTACAGAACACATACATGCGGCGAGCTGCGTAAAACAGATATTGGAAAGGAAATAACGCTGGCAGGCTGGGTACAAACCATCCGGAAATTGGGCAGTGCTATTACCTTTATTGACCTGAGGGATCGGTATGGTATTACGCAGTTGTTGCTGGGGGAAGAACTAAATGAACTAATCGAAAACCATCCGCTGGGGCGGGAATTTGTGCTGCAGGCAAGTGGTATTGTGACGGAACGTAGCAGCAAAAATCCCCAGTTACCCACTGGTGACATAGAAATTACAGTCAAAAATTTTACGATACTGAACAAGTCCGTAACGCCGCCATTTACCATTCAGGACGATACAGATGGCGGCGAAGATTTGAGAATGAAATTTCGCTACCTGGATCTTCGTAGAAATGCCGTAAAAAAGAACCTGGAGTTGAGGTATGAGGTTAATCGTTCTGCGAGAAATTATTTACATGAAAAGGGTTTCATGGATATTGAAACCCCTTTTTTGATAAAATCAACTCCTGAAGGAGCCAGAGATTTTGTGGTGCCCTCCCGAATGAATTCCGGTGAATTTTACGCCCTGCCGCAGAGTCCGCAAACATTTAAGCAGTTGTTGATGGTGAGCGGCTACGACAGGTATTACCAGATTACCCGGTGCTTTCGGGATGAGGATTTGCGTGCCGACAGACAACCGGAGTTTACCCAAATAGACTGCGAAATGTGTTTTGTGGAACAGGAAGATATTCTGGAAATGTTTGAGGGACTGATCAGAAATATTTTCAAGGACGTAAAGGGAATTGAATATGCTGATGTAATAGAAAGGATGACCTGGGAGAACGCTATGTGGCAGTATGGAAATGATAAACCGGATATTCGTTTTGGTATGCAGGTAGCCAATTTGAAGTTCCCGGCACATGTTTTTCCTGTTAAAGAACCAGTCGTTTCGCTGCATCAGGGATTTAAGGTTTTTGATGATGCTGAAACGGTCGTAGCAATAGCAGTGCCGGGCTGCAGCGAATATAGCCGTAAGCAAACAGATGAGTTGAC
Source organism: uncultured Terrimonas sp. (assembly GCA_964604365.1). Lineage (GTDB taxonomy): Bacteria > Bacteroidota > Bacteroidia > Chitinophagales > Chitinophagaceae > Agriterribacter. The sequence continues at coordinate 59,570 of CAZRYS010000013.1, read as the reverse complement.
CGATTGGGTGAAGCGTCCACAAATAGGGATGATGGGGCTTGCATTCATAAAATGTAATAGCGACGGTAGTTTCAAAAGTAGTTTTGATAAATTTTTCCCAGAAGAAAAATTGAAGGCGGTAGCAGAAGCCACCAATGCCAAAGCGGGAGATTTGATTCTGATATTGGCAGGTCCTGAAGAAAGAACCCGTAAGGCAATTAGTGAGTTGCGGCTCGAAATGGGAAAACGACTTGGATTAAGAAAGCCGGACGAATTCAAACTGTTATGGGTACTCGACTTTCCATTGTTCGAATATGCCGAGGAAGAAAACCGGTGGGTGGCCCGGCATCATCCGTTTACGTCCCCCAAGCCATCAGATATACAGACAATGATCGACAATTCTCCTTTGATAGCAGAAGCCGGTAAATACCTGGAACATCCCTATGCCCGTATCAAAGCCAACGCGTATGATATGGTATTAAACGGAAATGAAATCGGTGGTGGTTCCATCAGGATTTTTCAACGGCACTTGCAGGAAAAAATGTTTGCAGCATTGGGCATGAGCCAGGAAGAATCGATGCATAAATTTGGCTTCCTGTTGGGGGCATTCGAATATGGGGCGCCGCCACACGGTGGAATTGCTTTCGGTTTCGACAGGCTTTGTGCCATATTGGGCGGAAGTGAAAGCATCAGAGATTTTATAGCCTTTCCTAAAAATAATAGTGGTAGGGATGTGATGTTGGATGCACCGGCCGCTATTGATCAGAAACAACTGGATGAACTGGGATTGGTGATAACAGACATGTAGTTTAAAACTTTATTGTATGAAAACTGAAATACAGATATCGACAATTTTGTCGTGGATTAATATTATTATCGGTGGCATGTGGGTATTTGCCGGTTTAATGGCGGTACTGATGATGGGCAATATGATGTTGTTGTTACCGGTATTACTGATTGCGTCGATTGTGCTACACAGTTATGCTACTATGCAGTTAATAAGGGCGATTAAAAATCCATCGGTACCCTTAGGTTCTCAAACACCGGTGGGTATACGCATGGTTGGATTTTTGGCCTTGTTTTTTGCTGTTTCTAATATTATCAGTGCCGTTACTGTTTGGCAAAATGCCGGCGAGTTTTTAGAAAAAAGCCGCGAAACATTACCAGAACAGTTGAAGGATTTTGATATTCTACCTTATCTGAAAGGGATGCTTGTTTTTCTTTTTGTTTTTAATTTGTGTATTGCTCTGAATGTATTGATCAGTATGAGGTTGCTCAGGCGGTATCAGGTAAGTCGGTCCGAAAAGTGAAACCGAGACTTTCTGGTGTTACATAACCTTATTGAATAAACCAATTCTCCAATACTAACGTGCGTAAACATTATACGCCATGGATGGGAAGAAGTCAGAAGCCGTAGCGTTTTTTTATCGCCGGTAGGTTTATTGGGTATATTCAGACCAGCTATCGTCCTTTTGCAGAGCATAATTTCATTGGAGCGATAGTAGGATTTCCGGAAAGGACATTTGTTCCTTTGGGAACTTTTGAAAACAGGTTTTAATTTGATGCTTGTTTACTGTACTTGAGTAAAAGGCCGCACTCACCTTAGAGCAATTCTTTAAGCTTTTCTATAACAGCAACTATTTCTTCCTGCGTATTATACTTGCTAAAAGAAAACCGAACCGATACTCTGTCCGGGTTGTCATTAAAAGCGCGTATCACGTGAGAACCAATATCCACTCCGCTGGTACAGGCACTCCCACCCGATACACAAATATTGTGTATATCAAGATTGAAAAGAAGCATTTCAGACTTCTCGGTCTTTGGAAAATTGGCATTAAGGACGGTATATAAGCTTTTACCAAGTGGATCCCCATTGAACTGTACATTTGGAATTTGACGTTGAAGTTCTGTGTGCATGAACAGCTTTATATCATTGATGTACTTGCTTTCCCTGTCAAAGTTTTCAGTGGCAATCTCCAGTGCTTTAGCGAATCCGACAATTCCATACAAATTTTCGGTACCAGCCCGCATGTTTCTCTCTTGCGCGCCGCCATGTATAAAAGGGTTGATCTTTACATTTTCATTAATAAAGAGTAAGCCCACTCCTTTAGGTCCGTGAAACTTATGCCCTGCACCCGTAATAAAATCTACTGGTAAGTTTTTAAGATCGAAGGGAAAATGCCCCACCGTTTGAACGGTGTCTGAATGAAATATGGCCCCATGTGTTTTGCACAATTCGCCAATCTCCTGCAGGTCAATCATATTGCCAATTTCATTGTTGGCGTGCATAAGGCTTACCAGTGTCTTCCGGGCGTCATTTGCCAGCAGTAACTTGAGATGATTTACATCAATGTGGCCGCTTGGCAATATGTTTACCAATCTCAGTTCTACTTTTCCCTTTTTTAACTGGTGTTCAGCCGCATGTAACACAGCATGGTGTTCAATCGGAGAAGTAATGATTCGTTCGCAACCAAGGTCTTCAACGGAGGCTGCAATGGCGGTATTAGCACTTTCTGTCCCCCCACTGGTAAAGAAAATTTCTGCTGGGTGCGCATGTAAAATGCGGGCTACCAGTTTGCGGGCATTTTCAATAGCCAAACGGCTTTCCCTCCCATACGAATAGATAGAGGAAGGATTGCCGAATTTCTCGGTCATGTACGGTAGCATTACTTCCAGTACACCGGGATCTAACCTGGTGGTAGCAGCATTATCTAAATATATTCGGTTTCCCACAAATGATATATTTGTTTTTTGAATTGCAGGAAGCAGTCGTTATAGAAGCATTACTGCAATTCCTTGATGTCCATCATTAACCGCATAGCGATATTGTTGGCAGTTGATTCGAAATTGCTTTCTGCATAGATGCGAATGATGGGTTCGGTATTGCTGGTACGCAAATGTACCCAGTCATTATCAAATTCTATTTTTAATCCATCTTCTGTGTTGACAGGATGGTTTTTATATTTATCCCTGATTTTACCAAAGATATTCCCTGTATCTATTCCCTTTTCCAACTCAATTTTATTCTTACTGATGAAGTAATCCGGGTACTGGCGTCTCAATTGTTTTATGCTTTTTTGGGACTGTGCCAAATGTGTCAGGAACAATGCTATGCCCGCCAGCGCATCTCGTCCGTAATGCAATTCCGGCAAAATAATTCCACCATTGCCTTCTCCACCAATAACTGCATTTACTTCCTTCATTCGGTTTACCACGTTTACTTCTCCTACAGCACTTGGAAAATATTCTCCGCTATTTTTTAAGGTCACGTCCTTCAGGGCGCGGGTAGAGGACATATTACTCACCGTGTTCCCCGGCTTTTTGCTGAGTACATAGTCTGCTACAGCTACCAGTGTATACTCCTCACCAAACATACTGCCATCTTCGCATACAAAACACAATCTGTCTACATCGGGATCTACGGCAATGCCCAGGTCCGCCCCGCTTTTCTTTACAACAGCACCCAATTCTGCCAGGTTTTCTGGCAATGGTTCCGGGTTGTGCGCAAATTTTCCGGTTACCTCACTATTGATTACTGTAATATTTTCCGGCAATACCCCTAATGCCTTAAGCAAGGCAGGAACAAATACTGCTCCGGTACTGTTGATGGCGTCTACCACAATTTTGAAATTTCTTTTGGTGATGGCTTCTATATCCACCATCGAAAGATTGCATATCACCTGGATATGTTTTTCCAGGTAAGTGTCATCCGTTGTAACAGTTCCCAACTTATCAACTCCAACAAAGCTGAAATCTTCTGCAGCCGCTATCTCCAGGATGTCTTTTCCATCCTGTGCTGAAATGAATTCTCCCTTGTTGTTCAACAATTTTAGCGCATTCCACTCTTTAGGATTATGGCTGGCAGTAAGTATAATACCGCCACCGGCACCTTCCATGGGTACAGCCACTTCTACAGTAGGGGTAGTGCTTAGCCCGAGGTTAATTACATCAATACCCAAACATGCAAGCGTACTGATAACAATGTTTTCAATCAATAACCCGCTTATTCGCCCATCCCTGCCTACCACTACTTTTCCGTTACCGGTAGTGTCTATCAGCCATTTTCCATAGGCTGCCGTAAACTTAACAATATCTAAAGGAGACAACGTTTCTCCGGGTTTTCCTCCAATAGTTCCCCGGATGCCAGAAATACTCTTGATCAATGCCACAGATTCAAAATTTAAGGGGCAAATTTAGAAGTTTTTTTGGAATAGGAACAATACATTAATATATTGGATAATGTATCAAACGAATGTAAAACAATAGTACCTTTGTGTTAACCATTAATCATTTCTCAATGCCTGGGGTCCAGCGGTTCTTACATTTAAGTTTTCCTGATTTTATAATTTGTTTTGGTGCTTCTCAATCATTTTTTTCAGACAATGTTGTTTGTGTAACTAAAGTATCAGTTACATGGATCGCCTGATTCAATTTGACATAGCATTATTTTCCAAAATAAACGGGCAGTGGAACACTCCATTTCTCGATTGGCTGATGCCATTGTTGCGGAACCAGTTTTTTTGGTCGCCGTTGTATCTTTTTTTGGGAGTGTTTATGATCATGAATTTTGGGAAGAACGGTCTTTATTGGATTATGGTTTTCCTGGTAACATTTGCGATAGGGGATATTGTAAGCAGCCATATTATAAAACCTGCTGTGGACCGGCTACGTCCCTGCAACGACCCGATGCTGGCAGAAACCGTGCGGCGTCTGGTTAGGTGTGGTTCCGGCAAGAGTTTTACCTCTTCGCATGCAACCAACCATTTTGCATTGGGTGTTTTTTGTTGCCGAACGTTTTTGTTTGCCTCTAATGGTTGGAGGTGGGCTTTTGTAGTTTGGGCGGCTGCTATTGCATATTCACAAGTATATGTGGGTGTACATTTCCCTCTTGATATTCTAGGGGGTGCCCTGGTGGGTACAGCTATTGGCTATACAACTTCTACCGCGTTTAATAAAAATATCCAATTGGCAACATTGGCTAAATAGTAATAGAGACCAACATGATAGAAGTATTAATTATACTGGGATTGATATTGCTGAATGGTGTTTTTTCCATGGCAGAAATAGCCCTGGTCTCTTCAAGAAAAACACGACTGGAAACACAGGCCCAAAAAGGAGATAAAAGAGCCCGGGAAGCTTTGAAACTTGCTGAGAAACCGGATAATTTTTTCTCGACGGTTCAAATCGGGATTACACTCATTGGAATATTAACAGGTATTTATTCAGGAGAATCCCTGAAATCTGACCTGATAATATGGCTGGGGCGCTTTTCCTGGATCAATCCATTGTATCTCAGCGGAATGGCTACAGGTATTATCGTAATAATTGTAACTTATTTTACTCTTATATTGGGAGAACTGGTGCCTAAGCGAATTGGTTTATCGAAACCTGAAACGATCGCCAAACTAATTGCCGGTCCAATGCGTATATTAAGCAAAATTGCCTATCCTTTTGTTTGGTTGCTAAGTAAGTCTACTTATTATATGGTAAAGTTACTTAATATACAGAATAAAGATAACTATGTGACAGAGGAGGAAATTAAAGCAATTATTAACGAGGGAACCGAACAGGGAACCATTGAAGAGGCCGAACAGGAAATTATAGAACGCGTGTTTCATTTGGGCGACCGGAATATTACATCGTTGATGACACATCGAAATGATATTATCTGGTTTGACCTGCAAAGTGAAGGAAGGACTGCGATTAATGAAAAAATTATGGCTGATCCGCATTCAGTGTATCCGGTATGCGACGGCAATATTGATAATATTAAAGGGGTGGTGTCGATTAAAGATTTGTTTATTTTTTCAGACACAAAAACTTTGACCCAAATAATGCAATCGGCATTATTTGTGCCTGAGAATAATACGGCCTACCAGGTGTTAGAGCGGTTTAAGGAAACAAAAGTGCATTATTCCTTTGTGGTAGACGAATATGGAAGTTTGCTGGGATTAATAACACTCAATGATATTTTAGAAGCTATTGTAGGTGATATTCCGCAAATTGATGATGATGAATATGAAATTGTAGCAAGAGAAGACGGTAGCTACCTGGTTGATGGACAGTACCCTTTTTATGATTTTCTGACAACCTTCAACAAAACGGAATGGATGAATGAAGGGGAACAGGAGTTCGATACTTTGGCGGGGTTCATCCTGCATGAGTTGGAGCGGATTCCTAAAACGAGCGACAAACTGGAGTGGAGGGGCTTTGTTTTTGAAATAATGGATATGGATGGACATAGAATTGATAAAGTGTTGGTTACCATATCAGACAAGCTAAAAGACGAAATGGAAGACTAATTTTAAGACGAGTTTATAGTTTATTTTTCTTTTTTGAATTTACTTCGTAAAAAATCTCTTCTGGATGAAAAGTACTTCTTTGATTGCTTTGAGCATTTTGTTTCTTATTTCTGCATGCGAAAAAAAAGTAAATCCGCCGGAATTTTTTGAAACTGAGCCGCATTCGCATGAGGCGGTTGTTGGCGATATTAGTGATATTTGTAAAGGATATTATGTAGGGCTACCTGCTAGTTATGCCACACAAAGTAAGAGTTACCCGGTACTTATATCTGTGCATGGTTATGGTGATCTCGGTGATGCAGAGGGATTAGAGGATATAGTGAAACATAGTGTGGGAAACCTTCTGGAAAATAAAACCTTCCCTCCCAATTTCGTATCTGGCGGTAAGAACTTTTCCTTCATTGTGGTTAGTCCTCGATTTACCGTGAGACCTACACCGGTGCAGTTTGATGAGGTTGTCCGATATATTGTTGGTAAATACAGGGTTGATCAAACCCGGGTGTATATGTGTGGTAATAGTATGGGCGGTGGCATCGTGTGGGATTATTCCGGTATTTATCCGGGAAAAGTGGCTGCCATTACGCCGTTTTCGGGTGAAAGTAAAGTAAATGATTCCAAAGCCTCTGCTATTGCGGGTTCTAATTTGCCTGTTTGGGCCTTTCATGACAAAGTGGATAATACTGTACCAGCATCCAATTCCATCGACTATGTAAATGCCATTAATGAACTGAAACCTACTAATCTGGCTAAACTTACAATTTGGGATAAAGTTGAACATGATTCCTGGACAAGGGCGGTTGATCCAACTTATAAAGAAGATGGTATGAACATCTATGAGTGGATGTTACAATATCATCGTTAATCCTCTTTTCAGATTTATTACCTTTTATTGTTTCTTTTGGGGTAAGAATTGAATTTTCTGTTGCCTCCGGATCGACGTTTAACAGGATTGTATTCGGGCGTTTTTCCCAATGACTCAGGTACAGCCTCTTTACTGATAGTTTTGCCAATCAGTGTTTCTATAGCCTGAAAGCGATTTTGCTCCTTTTCCCCGATAAAAGTAACAGCTACCCCTTCGGCTTCTGCCCGGGCTGTTCTGCCAATACGATGAACATAATCTTCTCCATCCCGGGGAACATCATAATTAATGACAAGGTCAATTGTGTCTATATCAATTCCCCTGCTAAGAATATCTGTGGCAACCATTATTGGAATCCGACCACTAATGAAGCCGTTTAATACATTTTCTCTCTGTGATTGCAGAAGGTCACTGTGAATTTCTTCTACTTTCAAACCTTCCAGCTTTAAGCTTCTGGCTAAGGTTTTTACGTTTTTTTTGCTCGAGCAAAAAATTAATGCGCTTTTAAAGCTGATTTCGCCTAACACATGCGTTAACAGCGGCAGTTTTTGGGTTTCGTATACCACATACGCTCTTTGCGATATCTTGTCGGGTGGCTTAGAAATGGAAATATTTATTTCTTCCGGGTTTCTCAGAATAGACTTGGCTAGCGTCCGTATTTTAGGTGGCATAGTAGCCGAGAACAACAAATTTTGCCTGTTAGAAGGAAGTTTCGCTATGATGCGGTTGATATCATCCTGAAACCCCATATCCAGCATACGGTCTGCTTCATCCAAAACAAGAAACTCGAGCCCGGCAATAGATATATAACCCAGGTTTAGGTGAGAAATAAATCGCCCGGGTGTGCATATAATAATGTCAGTGCCCATCTGCAGCGCTTTTTTCTCCCCCACAAAATTCTGCGCTTCGCTGCCACCGTATACCGCCAAAGAACTGATATTGGTGAAATAAGACAGCCCCTCAAGATGCTGAGATATCTGTATGGCCAATTCTCTGGTAGGTACAATGATGAGTGCCCTTATACTTTTGGTCGTTGGCTCCTTGGTAAGTAGTCTATGTATGATCGGCAGCAGAAATGCAGCCGTTTTGCCAGTGCCGGTTTGTGCGGAAGCGATAATATCCCGACCGGCTAAAATAGGAGGGATTACAGCTTGTTGAACCGCAGTAGCAGTTTCATAGTTAGAAGCCTCGATGCCCGTTATTAAGTCGGGATGAAAATTAAAATCGCTAAAGTTCAATGACGTTGTGTTAAATTTCTGCGGTACGTTAAATAGAAACAAATATATAGAAAAAATACTAGGAAAATATACTCATGATAATTCTTGGAAACTAATTGTTTCTGCGCAATTATATGACTTTTGGCACTATTTCCTAAAAGTTTGTACATTTAAATTTATATGAACAATTTCACCAGGCGAAGTTTTTTGCAAACGGTTTCTTTTTTGCCGTTGCTAACTATACCGGAAATCACCAGGTCTAAGCAGCTTTTATCATTTTCAACTCTCGGATGTCCGGATTGGGATTTGACAAAGATCCTGATGTTCGCTGCATCTAACAAATATAGTGCAATTGAGATCAGGGGCTTGCAACGACAGATAGACCTAACGCAGCGGGTTGAATTTAGCAGCCCTGCAGCGTTGAAAGACACCAAAAGACGTTCCGAAGATGCCGGTGTCAAAATTCTCAACCTGGGTGCTTCCACAGAATTGCATCACACGGCCCGGGATAAACGGGAGAAAAATATAGATGAAGCCAAACGTTATATAGAGTTTGCCACCGCACTCAAATGTCCCTATGTAAGAGTGTTTCCCAACAATCTGCCAAAGGACCAATCCAGGTCTGGCACCATTGAGTTAATTATTAAAGGGCTGCAGGAATTGAGCCATTTTGCAAAAGGTTCAGGTGTAACTGTATTGTTAGAGTCGCATGGAGATGTTGTATATATTGCTGATTTGGAAAAAATACTGAATGATGTGGGGAGTAATCGGGTAGGGCTGATTTGGGATGTAACCAATATGTGGCATATTACAAAGGAGCCGCCATTAGAGGTCTATCAACGTTTGGGTAAGTTTATACGCCACGTACATCTGAAGGACGGCATTGTGAATGCAGAAGGAAAACTGAATTATGTGTTATTTGGAAAAGGTGAAATGCCGGTGGGTGAAGCGGTGGAAATTCTTTTTAAAAACAACTACAAGGGACACTATAGCTTTGAATGGGAAAAGCTGTGGCACCCCGAAATTGAAGACTCCGAAATAGCCCTCGCTGATTTTCCTAACGCTATACAGAAATATTTTAAAAAGTAATGATGCGATATATTGTACTGGTTTTATGCCTGCAGGCAGTATTGCCTGTTTTCTCGCAACCAACTCAAACGGCTCCGGTGCGAGTAGCGGTAGCCGGTATTTCTCACGGTCATTCTTCCTGGATTTTAAATCGACCCGCCAAGGGAGATATTACATTGGTGGGCGTTTTTGAAAAAGATGAAAAACTGGTAGATAAAACGATTGCCAGGGGGAAGTTGTCCAGATCACTCTTTTATACTGATTTGGTCAAAATGCTTGATGCGGTTAAGCCGGAAGCGGTAGTAGCCTTCGGCTCTATTTACGATCACCTGATGGTGGTTCAGGCTTGTGCGCCCCGGGGAATCCATGTGATGGTAGAAAAGCCCCTCGCGGTAAGTGTAGAACATGCCAAAGAGATGGAGATGTTAGCCAAAAAACATAAAATACATTTGCTGACCAACTATGAAACATCGTGGTATCCGGCCACCATTAAGGCTCGTCAACTAATTGCAGACAGTAATTATACAGGTGGTTTGCTAAAAGCTGTATTTCACCACGGACATGAGGGGCCACGGGAAATAGGCGTGAGTAACGAGTTTTTTGACTGGCTGACAGATCCGGTGCTGAATGGTGGTGGTGCTGTGGTTGATTTCGGCTGTTATGGGGCTAATATTATGACATGGTTGATGAAGGGAGATGAGCCGGTGGCGATAACGGCTACCCTACGACGGTTTAAGCCGGAAATATACCCAAGGGTAGATGATGATGCAATTATCATTGTTCAGTATAAGGGCGCAGAAGCCATCATACAAGCATCCTGGAATTGGCCTTATAGCAGAAAAGATATGGAGCTTTATGGTAAAACGGGTTATCTGACCACGCTCAATGCCACGGATATGCGAATAAAGCGGGATAAGGAAAAAGAATATCGCCAGGTGTATGATGCCCACAAAGTTGGCGTGTATGTAGATCCGTTTACTTATTTTTCTGACGTTATCAGAGGGAAACTTACGTTGGAACCTTTTGATTTGTATAGTCTGGAGAACAACGTAATGGTGGTAGAAATTCTGGAGGCGGCCAGGCGTTCAGCAGAAACAGGAAAAACGGTATACCTCGGCAACGCTGAATCAATAAAACTATAACAGACTAAATTTTGCTGCTGATTACTAAAAGCTATGTATTGATTGGCGTTCTTTCTATATTATTATAGCTTTAAATTATTCGGATACCAGCATTTACGAAATGTTACGAAGGAGTTTCATACTTATTTTTTCCGTTATAGGAGTGCTCTTTGCCAAAGGACAATTACCTAATTATCATCTGCAACTTTTTGATTATCCAACCGGCATTTTGCCCAATGAAATTACTGCTATGTCAAAAGATAAGCAGAGAATGGTTTGGATCTTATACAATACCCTTGTACAACGGTTTGACGGTAAAGAAGTGCAAAATTTTAAGTTGCCAGGCCAGTTAAACCAGTTGTTTTGCGACAATAGCGGGCGGGTATGGATTTCTTCCCGGGCGGAAATATTTCTTTTTTCGCAGGAGAAAGGCTCTTTTCTGTCGGTGGCGATTGAGAATAAAACGGATCAGATTCGGGTGGGAAGCGTGATAGAACGCAATAACGGAAGTATTTATCTGGTAACAAATGTTGGGTTTTATGTTTTCGATTCGGATAACCATTTGTTTGTGCCGTTAAAAAATAATCCTTTTGGTCACCTGAGTATTTTCAACAGCAGTTTGCTGGATGATATTGTGTTTGTTCACAATGAGTCGTATTTGTATCGATGGGACATCGGAGCGAATACACTGGATAGTATGCGGGGACCCATCGACATATATGGTATTTATCCGGTAACCAAAGATAGTATACTGATAACATCGATGGACAGGAACGTGGAGTGGTATAATTTTGCTACCCATGAGCGTATGGCAGCCGATTTTAAAGGGAGCGATAAAACACCCTTTAGTATACGCCATGCAAAAATGGTTTCTCCTACCCGAATTCTGGTGGCATCTTCTGAAGGAATAATGGAGTATAGAACAGATGAGAAGAAGATGGTACCGCTAAAATTTTTCCTGCACGGCCGAAACTTTTCAACCAAGGAATATGTAAAAAATATTTTCTATGACAGGGTAGATGACTATGTGTGGTTGGCTACTAACGAAGGCATTTCCCGTTTTTCACTTTTTCGTCAGCCCATCGGATTAATCAAAATCAAAGAATTAAATGACGATATTTCTACCAATATCGATGATATCCGACAGATTGTACAGGATCATAAAGGGGATCTGTGGATGGCCACCGGCTTTGGTCTTGTGAGTTGGCAAAAGAACAAAGGCACCTGGAAGTTGTTTCCACCAATAGCCGGTTCATCAGATAGATTGGCGCATGAGTCTGTACGTGGATTTGCCTACGACGGAAAATACCTGTTGGTAGGACCTACGCATACAGGGCTTTGGTTGTTTGACCCCGTGACAAACAAGTACAAACGTCCTCAATATGCAAATGAGGAAGTAAAAAAAATGATAGCCGTTGATTTTATAAATCACATTTCCACGCTTCAAAACGGAGATCATCTTATTTCGGCTAATTCGGCATTATATGTTTTGAACGGTAAAACATACGAATTGGATATTGTAAAAACACTTCCCACAGAACGTGGAGAGACAAATTTTGCAATGCAGGCTGCAAATGGTTTGATCTGGGTGGGAACAGGAAAGGGTTTATATTGTTTGGATTCCGCATTTAACTATCTTACCAGAACAGACGAAGTTTTTGCTCAAAAATTTGTTACGACGGGATTTGTTCAACAGGATAATAGCCTGCTTTTTTCTTTTAGAGATGGCTTGTATACAGCCCGTTTCGAAAAAGGGCGAATTGGCATTACCAAGAAATCTGTCATATTTGATGGCGTTCAATTGTCTACATTGTATGTAGATGAAAAAGGAGTTTTATGGGCCAGTTCTGATAACGGGATTTACCGTTTCGACCCTTCCAGCTCGAAATTGAATTTGTTTGATCGTTCGGATAATATTCAGGGTTATCATTTTAATAGCAATAGCTTTTTCAGGGATGATGATGGAACCCTGTATGTTGGTGGTATCAATGGAATTAATTATTGGAATCCGGCAACATTTACCCCTCCCTCCCAGTCATTTGAAGCATATATAAATAGTGCACAGGTAGATAGTAGAGAGTACTCGATGTACAATTTCAGATACCTTAAACCGGTTAACTATTCTGAAAACTCGATAGGGGTAACTTTCAGTGCCGTATATTATAACAATCCGGAGAAAGTTCGCTATCGCTATAAATTGGAAGGGTTGGACAATAGCTGGAAGGAAATAGGAAGCGGCAATGTGGTTCAGTTTTCTTCTCTTGCTCCGGGGGACTATGTTCTTCGTATGCAGGCAAGTCTCAACCAGGTAGATTGGAAGGATGCGAGTAATATACTTTCATTTACCATTCTGAAACCCTTTTGGATGCGTTGGTGGTTTGTGGGGTTAATAGGTGTTGGGATAGCCATTGGGATAGGTTGGATGCGGAAGGATCATAGAAGAAAAATTGCCGAGCATAAAGAAGCGCTGGAGATAGAACAGGCAATTAATCATTTCTCCTCCAGTATGTATGAGACGAACTCTGTAGACGAGATATTATGGGATGTTGTTAAAAATTGTATTTCCCAGTTGCATGTGGAGGATTGTGTCATCTATCAGGTGGATTATTTTAGAAATTATCTGACACCCATAGCCTCCTACCGTTCCAGCAATCCTGTGCCCATAGAAGTGTGTCGCCCCAACGAAATAGCTTTGGGACATGGTATCACAGGATCGGTGGCGCTTTCTGGCAAAGCTGAAATAGTATCAGATACCAAAAAGGATCCCCGATATTTGGTGGAATGGGAACATAGGAGCTCCGAAATTACAGTGCCGATCGTTACTGATGGACTGGTATGGGGAATTATTGACTGCGAGCATTCCAGGAAAGGATTTTTTAAGGAAAAACACATGTCTATCCTTTCTAATATAGCAGGGCTCTGTGCTAATAAGATAGTGAAAGCAAAAGCCAATGCGGAAAAAAAGGAAGCGCAGGATCGTTTATTGCACACGGAAAAAAAGATGGTGGAAGTAGAAATGCAGGCACTGAGAGCACAAATGAATCCTCATTTCATTTTCAATAGTCTCAACTCGATCAACAGGTACATTGTTAAAAGTGACTCAGCTACCGCTTCATTATATCTTACAAGGTTTGCCAAATTGATTCGACTGATTCTGGATAATTCAAATAACAAATCGATTACACTGGCCAATGAAATACAAGCGCTATCGCTGTACATTGAAATGGAAAGTATTAGGTTTGAAAAGAAGTTCACCTATAGCATAAGTGTAGACGAAGAGATTGATGTTGACAATATTTATGTGCCACCGCTTATTATACAACCTTATGCTGAAAATGCTATTTGGCACGGATTGTTGCATAAAGAGGACGCAGGACATCTCAGCATCGATATAATACAGAGAGATGAGCAAATGTTGCAGTGTACTATAGAGGACAATGGGGTTGGAAGGGAGAGGGCAAGAGAGTTGAAAAGTAAATCGGCCTCAAATAGAAAGTCTCTTGGGATGGCGTTGACAGAGAATAGGTTAGGGTTGCTGAGTAAACATACTTTTTCGGAGCGTTTAATTACGATAGAAGATATTAGAAATGAAGAGGGCAATGCCAGGGGGACAAAAGTAATTTTGAATATACCAATCGAATAGCCTAAAAATATTGATCAAGTCCACTGGCTGCCCGAAAAATCTTGTTTCTGATTGTTTCATTCATCAGGGCGGTATTCTTTTCGTCCATATCCCTATCAGCTTCGTTATGGTGTAGGTGAAAGCAGACTGCTCCAAACTTAATAAACCGCTTTTGTACGCCGGCATTGATAAGTCGAATAGCTATATCGGTGTCCTCTCTTCCCCATCCAATAAAATTTTCATTGTATCCGTTTACTGTAAGCAGGTCTTCCTTCCAGAATGCCATGTTGCATCCTTTTACATAGTATAAAAAACGTCCATTGGTTTTATATCGCTGGGAGAGGAAATTATGGAGAAATGGCATTCTTATGCTGTTAAAGAAATTTTTACCCGAAATTTTTCTATTGACGTTCCAGCCCGGAGTTGAAAAAGCCTGTGTTGTTGTTTGTTTTGACAGCAACATTCTGCTGCCGGTAGCAAAGCAATTTTTCTTTCTGAAGTTGAGGTGGTCTTTTATGAAGTCTTTTTGAAGAATCAAATCACCATCAATTTGAATAATATATTCACCTTTGGCAGCCGCAATTGCTTTGTTTCTTATTTTGGCGAGTTGAAACCCTTCATCGGGTTGCCATACGTGTTGTACCGGTATTGCTGTTTGCGATGCGAAATAAGCGATATAGTCTTTTGTGTCTTCCCGGGAGCCATCATCGGCAATGATAATTTCATCCGGCAACACAGACTGAATAAGACAGCTCTCTAAACACAGGGTCAATGCCGGAAGCCAGTTGTAAGTTGAAATTATCAATGAGCTTGTAACCATGTCTTCAGAAAGAATTAAAAAGAATAAATAATGGTTCACATCCCGGTATCGCTAACAACTGGGTTGCTTTTAATGCTTCCAAAAATAGGTCGTCTGTAGTTAAATCGATACTTAAATTAGGAAAAGTTTGAAGAGTTGTTTGATTTTTGTTATGTTTAGCATTAGTAAACAAAATTTAATAATTGTATTCTTTGGGAATTATTCTTTTTAACTAAAAATCCTTTACTTTAACGCTTTGTTTTAGGAAATGCCCGAGTATTGAGGCAATCAATACCAGTTTTGAAGGAATTCAATATAGGTATCAATACGACCTAACCCATATTAAGCACGATTAAACTAAATTTTATAACAAAAGCAATGAGAAGTATTTTTTCGTATTCGTTCCTCCTTTTGCTGGCCGCTTGCGGATCTCCAGACAGAGTACCTGAAACCCTGGCCATCAGACCCCCTGTTATTCAAAACCCCAATCCTTCTCCCCGGTCTCCTGAAGAGAGCATTAAAGAAATGCATTTGCCCGAAGGTTTTAGGGTGGAGCTAGTAGCGGCAGAACCATTGGTGCAAGAGCCTGTGGCAGTCGTTTGGGATGCTAACGGAGACATGTACGTGGCAGAGATGCGTACCTATATGCAGGATATTGATGCTACGGATGAAAACCTGCCTATTAGTTCTGTCATTAAGTTAGTGGATACAGATGGAGATGGAAAAATGGATAAAAGAGTTGTTTTTATCGACAGTCTGGTGTTGCCCCGGATGCTACTTCCTTTGGATGATCGGTTGCTGGTGCAGGAAACTTATAGTACTAGTATTTATGCGTATCGTGATACAGACGGAGATGGAAAAGCTGATGAGAAAAAGGTGGTATATTATAGCGATGTGGTTGATAACAGAAACCTGGAGCACCAAAACAGCGGCATGGTATGGAACCTCGACAATTGGATTTATACCAGTATATCACTACGGTATAAATGGACAGGGGACGGTCTGAAAATAGACAGTTTGAAGGATGGACTTTGGGGACAATGGGGACTGGCTAACGATGATTTTGGACGACTGTTTTCTTCCTCTGCCGGTGGTGAAACCATTGCTAAAGATTTTCAGAACATGCCAGCTTATGGAGACCTGAATGAATATGATAAGCAATATGAAAAAGGGTTTCACGAGCCATGGCCCATTATTGCAACCCCAGATATAGAGGGTGGCAAAAAGAGATTAAAGGAAGATAGTACCCTCAATCATTTTACAGCCACATGTGGGCAAACGGTATACCGGGGCGATAAATTGCCAGCTTATATGAAGGGTGATTTGTTTGTGTGCGAACCTGTAGGACGTTTGATTCGCAGAGCAAAAGTGGTGAATGAAAATGGCACCAGGGTACTTAAAAACCCGTACGATAAGGCTGAGTTTTTGGCTTCATCTGACATGAACTTCAGACCAGTAAACATGGCTACAGGTCCTGACGGTTTAATGTACATCGTAGATATGTATAGGGGTATTATACAAGAAGGTAATTGGACAGGACCTTCATCTTATATCCGCCCACAAATTTTACGTTTCGGACTTGACAAAAATATTGGTCGGGGAAGAATTTATCGAATCGTTCACGAATCTTCAACACCATCAGAAAAACCCGCATTACTCAAGGCTAGTTCTGAAGATTTGATAACCTATTTGTCACATCCGAATGGATGGTGGCGTGATAATGCACAAAAATTACTGGTGTTGCGTAATGACAAAGCAGTCGTGCCACTTTTGAAGAATTTGGCTTTGCAGGAAACTTCGTTTATGGATAAGGTGTTGTTTTGGAGACAGGAAACACCATTGATCGCAAGAATCCATGCATTATGGACGCTGGAAGGGATGCAGGCTATAGAGAAAGAATTGTTATTGCGTTTGATGAATGACGATTTACCTGAAATAAGAAAAATGGCAATATGGTTGAGCGAGCCTTTTATTGCGGAAGGCGATGCTCAAATACTTGCACAATTATCTACGTTAACAAAAGACCCGGATGTAGATGTGAAGATTCAGTTAGCACTGTCTCTACAAAAAAGTGAATTGAATACAGCTACTCCTTTACTGAGCCAGGTGGTAGAAAAAGCCAATCAGTCAGATTTATTGTATAGGGCTTCAGACTTGACTTTGAAACGGCTGGCAGCGTCGCAGGAAGTACCCATAAAAACAGATGGGTTGAACGATGCAGAAAAGGTATTGGTGTTGAAGGGCGCAGAAAATTATAAATCAATATGCTCTTCTTGTCATGGTGCGAACGGAAAAGGTATTAGCTTAGGTAGCTCCTTAGTAGCTGCGCCTTTATCAGGCTCACCCCGGGTAGCAGGAGATGCAGGAAAACTCATCAGAATTTTATTGCATGGACTCCAAGGACCGATTGACGGTGTTGAATATGCCAGCATTATGCCATCACAGCGCAATAATGATGACCAATGGCTTGCAGAGGTGATTAGTTATATACGCACCAACCTTGATAATAATGCGGCACCTATAACAGTTAAAGAAGTTGCTGAAATAAGGAAGAACGAAAACGATCGCTCAGAACCCTGGACACTGGAGGAGTTGAATAAGAGAAAGTGAGTGGGTTTAAACGTCACAAAAGATAATCAATGCTTGAACGAAACCCATACACACAGTCCGGTGTATGGGTTTTATGTTGGACCTATAGGAAACCTATCTGTTGGAGATGCTTTAATGCATAGTTGAATATTACATTTACTACCCTTTATTTTAGTATTTGTAAATAAACTGGTTGTCCCTATTTTAGCAACTTGTTGTCATAAAAATGAATAGGAACTGTATTTAACAAAAACAAAAAGTATAAAAGAAAAAGATGAGAATTATTACGACAGCTTTTTATTGCTGCGTTCTGCTTTTGCTTGCTGGTAAAACGAGAGCGCAGTCGCAATCCATTGATTTAACCAACCTCGGAGCCTTTCGGGAGCCGGGAGCCAATTGGGTAATTGCTGGTGATATTATGACCGATTACGCTGGCAGTATAAAAACAAGACAAGTGAATGGCACTGGTGTGTTGATGAACTACTTCACTGCAAAGAATAAAAGCCATCTAGTTACAAAAGAAGAGTTTGGCGATTTGGACCTTGAGCTTGAATTTATGATGTTTAAAGGTTCCAATTCCGGGGTATACCTGCAGGGGCGATATGAAATACAGTTGTTAGACAGCTGGAAAAAATTAAATCCTGGATGGGGGGATGTTGGTGCCATATATGCCCGTCAGGGTGGGGTAGAAGGTACGCCTCCAGGTACCAATGTAGCAAAAGCACCCGGGCTTTGGCAAAAATTGGAGATTCGTTTCAGAGCGCCCCGTTTTAATGAAAAAGGCGAAAAAATTCAAAATGCCCGTTTTGAATTGGTTCGCTTAAACGGTTTTACTATTATCCGGGAGGTAGATGTAACAGGTTGCACCACCTCTTGTCAGTTTCCGGAAGAAAAGCCAACCGGTCCAATCGTTTTTCAGGGCGATCATGGAGCCGTTGCGTTTAGAAACATTAAGTACGGCAAATTGCAGGAACATGATCGGGTTTCCGGAGATCCCCTGATTATTACCCCAGGCGTTAAACCAGAAATTACCAAAACCTTTTTAAGACACAGAGATTCTACATTAACACATGTGTTGTCTGTAGGTACAGCTAATGAAGTCAACTATTCTTACGACCTCAAACAAGGAAGCATTATACAGTTCTGGCGCGGTAAATATCTGGATGTAGGTCCGGCATGGGTAAGTCGTGGGTTCTCACAGACAGGTGTTCCACTCGGTGCTGTCACTACGCTAGCCAACGGACCCGTTGTAGCAAATTTGGACAATAGTAATGGCGCCTGGCCAGGTACCCTCGACTTTGATGCGATGCATAACAAAGGGTACGCGTTGGATGAAAATGGATATCCAACTTTTAGTTATAGTTACAACAATATAGATATCGCTGATAAAATTGAATTCCTTACATCTGGCGATGGCATATCCCGTACGCTAACGGTATCAGGTGCCACAGCGGATTCTTATTGCAGATTTGCTTTTGGCAAAAAGATAGAGAAGCTCAATGACGGATTGTATCTGATTGATGACAAGTCCTATTATCTCCAACTGGATAAAAAGTTAAAACCTATTGTAAGGCAAGTGGGCGAGGGGTATGAATTGTTGGTTAAGTATAACGGTAGCCCGGTTTCATACAATTTAATCTGGTAATTAAAAGTTGTTTTAAAAGGAAGAAAAATGCAGAAAAAATATATTTTACTATTGCTTGGATGTATAGCAATGTCAACGGTAATCGGACAACACAATCATGCAGCAGACGCTCATACAGCAACAAAAAAAGATACGGCCAGCATCCAGAAAGAAGAAGATTTTTATAAAATTATTAATATCCCTATTCCCCGTCATATTGCGTTGGAAGTTGGCGGGATGGTTTTTTTGCCAGGCGATAAGCTGGCTGTTTGCACCCGCAGAGGGGAAGTATGGGTTATTTCTAATCCCTACATGCGTAATGGAGAGCCACCACAATACAAATTATTTGCAAAAGGTTTACACGAAGCACTCGGCATGAACTTGATTGGTGGCGATCTATATGTAGTGCATCGATCTGAAGTAACAAGGTTGCGGGATTTGAATGCTGACGGTGAAGCAGACGAATACAAAACTGTATATACATGGCCGTTAGCGGGAAACTATCACGAATATGCCTACGGATCTATTTTGGATAAGCAGGGGAATATGGTGATAAACCTCAACCTGGGGTGGATCGAAAAAGGGGAGAGCTTATCGAAGTGGGATGGCTGGATGCTGAAGGTAGACACGGCTGGAAATATGAAGCCATATGCCACAGGATTAAGGTCGCCGGCAGGTATGGGGATCAATCAGGAAGGGGCTATTTTTTACACCGAAAACCAGGGTGATTGGGTTGGTTCCGGATATGTAGCACATGTGGCTGAAGGCGATTTTATGGGAAATCCTTCAGGGTTAAAATGGTCGGGCGAACCTGGTTCACCCGTTAAGTTGCGCATCGAAGACATTCCCAATACTGGTGAACCTAAGTATGAAGTAGCAAAACGGGTGCCTGGTTTAAAACCGCCTGCTGTTTGGTTGCCTCATACTATTTTTGGCGTCTCTACTTCTGATATGTTATTGAGTGATGGTCAAGGAAAAATGGGACCTTTTGAAGACCAGTTTTTTGTGGGTGATCAGGGGCATAGCAAAATTATGCGGGTGGCTATGGAGAAAGTGAAGGGTGTTTATCAGGGAGTCGCTTTTGCCTTCCGTGAGGGTTTTTCTTCTGGTGTGTTAAGGATGAAATGGGGTTCTGACGGTAGTATGCTTGTTGGAATGACGAGTCGTGGCTGGGGATCCTCGGGAGGAAGTCCATTTGGGTTACAGCGTTTGGAATGGAATGGGAAAACTCCTTTCGTGATGAAAACCATTAAAGCAAAACCGGACGGTTTTGAGATAGAATTTACAGAGCCAGTTGATATGAAGTATATTAATGAGGCTTCGTATTCTGTAACCAGCTTCACATATGAATATGGTCAAAAATATGGTAGTCCGGTGATTAATGATTCTAAGCGGGTTGTGAAAGCTGCAGAAGTATCACCTGATGGTTTAAGAGTACGATTGGTATTAGATAGCTTGAAACCAGGGTATATCCATGAGATCAAAGCTGATGGTATTCGCTCCAGAGATAACTTCTTACTGATGCACAATGTAGGATACTATACACTTAATCAAATTCCGGAGGGAACTCCACTTACTATAACTGATACCAATCGGGTGATAGAACCAGTTGAAGAGGTAGAACCTGCTGAAGAAGTCAAAGCTAAGAAAGGACAACAGAAGGTAGCCGCTACTCAAGTTAAAAGACAAATCAAAAAACCGGCTGGCTGGAGTAAAGTTGATCAGGAAATTGTGATAAAGCCAGTACCTGGTTTGAAATATGATCAGACAAATATTATTGTGAAGGCGGGTGCTAAAGTGGAACTCACATTTGATAATACAGACGATATGCCACACAATGTGGTGATCACTGCTCCTGGCGCTGCAGATGAAATGGGAGCTGCTGCTCTAAATCTTGGCTTAAATGGAGAACGCCTTCACTATGTACCTCAATCCTCTAAAGTGCTTTTTTATACAGGATTGTTACAACCGGGCAAGTCAGAAACCATTTATTTTACGGCACCCACCAAACCAGGAAACTATCCATTTGTATGTACCTATCCAGGGCATTATCTTGTAATGCGGGGCGTTTTGAAAGTGGTAGCGGACAAATGATATTAATTATTCTTAAAGAAAACAGACGGCATCGTATTGGTGCCGTTTTTTTATTGGTACAGTTCTCATATGGACACCTCTCAATTCTCGTATTGGTTTCTTCTATTGATCAATGTGCCGTCAAAAATTTAAAATTCACCCTTCTTACATAGAATTCAGGACTAATGCCGTTTGGTTAAGCACCAATAGCTTCATGCCTAACAATTATTTCAGGGTACTATAGCCGAAACTACAGTAGCACGAAAGCTCCATCAGGGCGCTCCGGGGAATTGGGTGTAATAATTCCTCGGCGGTTTTTGGATACTTTTTCCGCAAAAAGTATCAAGAAAATTGGTTGAAAGTTTTGATATAGATCCCGTATGCGGTATAAATAGAAAACTTAACTAAACAGCATTAAATTCAGGATTAAAGAAATATTGAGATAAATTGAGTGCTGGGATTTTTTATTGTAAGACATTTGTTATTTTCCTTTTATACCAAATAATCCACGATGCTTAGAGCTTTAGCTAGTCTTAGTTTTTCTTTTTTCTTGTTGTTATTTAATAAAAACACGTTTTCCCAGGCCGCAGATGTCGCCATCGTATGGAGAGATGGTGGAAAAAAAGGATCCATACATATTACTAAGGGCGATCTTATATCCCTGCGTGGAACAGGTAAAATAAAAGGAGCTACATTTTCACTGGCGGAAAAGAGGGAACCGCGATTAGTGCTGAACCTGGACAATGTAAACCTTGCGTCCGGACCAACGCCTACAATCGTACATGTGAAGTCGGGAGCTTCCTCCTTCTCTTTTTTTCTGAGGGATGTAAATAGTGAGTATCCCATTTTTATTCCGCATTATGGAGTAGCTGTACTACCGGCAGCAGACAAACGTATTTATCAACAAGTCGAATCTGATGTTAATCAGCGCAAAACAAAAACGAAAATTCAACGGATTGAAACCGAAAAAGAAACATCATTTGAATCGGTAGCTTCGCAAACAAGGGATATGAGTGTACCCATTTGGCTGGGCATTTCCAGAGACATGCGGATGTTCGAGGTTTCTGAAGAGTTGCAGGATATGGGGCAGGAAGGGAAAATTATTCGACCCCGTTACGCTTCCTCGCCTGTTAAGTTATTTGATAGTGAACACCGCAGTTATATTTATGCGTTAGGCAGGGGTGTTGGTGTAAAAAATAATATAACCAGGTTTTTGGATCAGGGGTCTCTTCCAATTTATCATTCCAAATTACAGGATGATGATATTTTATATCATAGCATTTCATTTGTTTCACTTACTGATCAGGCACTAACGGAAGCTAATAATAAAGGTACAGACTATGTTGTATCGGATAAACATAGCTATGGCCGTTCTTTTAAGGATGAACATTTGAAAGAAGTAGAAGAAAAGATGAAAACGGCCTATGAATTTGAAAACGGCATGGCCCTTTTTATTCGGACTGCAATTAAGAATACGGGCACTGCTTCCCGATATGCATGGATTAAGGCACCACGACCAGGAACAGCCTGGTGGTACAAAAAAGTACATGAGTATGATGCTCAGTCCGGTTTTTCTTATTATAAACCAGACAGAATATTTAGTATTTCTCTATTGAATGGTCATCCTTTAGAGAATGAAGAAATGGCTATTTTGTTGCAGCCCGGACAAAAAGTAGAGTATGATATCGTAATTCCACATACGCCCATCACCACTGCAGAGGGAGAGAAGTTAAAGGAGCAATCTTTCACTGCAAAGTTGGAAGAGGCGAGAAAATATTGGAATACTAAACTGGCTTCTTCAGTGCAAATAGAGTTGCCAGAAGAAAGAATACAGAACATGTTACAGGCAGGTTTGTTTCACCTGGATTTAATTACCTATGGTAAAGAACCTGATAAAACCGTGTCAGCAAATATTGGGGTGTATTCACCTATAGGAACGGAAAGCTCCCCTATCATACAGTTTTACCTATCTATGGGTTGGCATGATTTGGCGAAGCGGGCATTGGATTATTTTTTAGATACCCAACTTAGCAATGGCTATATACAAAATTACGAAGGGTACACAGTGGAAACCGGGGCTGCGTTATGGTCTATGGGGGAGTATTTTCGTTATACAAATGATCGCGAATGGTTATCAATGCGGAAAGAGAAAATGCTTAAGTCTTGTGATTACCTGATACAATGGCGGAATAAAAACAAACAGCCAACGCTTAAGGGGCGTGGCTTTGGCATGATAGATGGTAAGGTAGCAGATCCGGAAGATCACTATCACCAGTTTATGCTAAATGGGTATGCTTATTTGGGTTTATCTCGCATAGCGGAAATCCTTCGGGATGTAGATGTCGTAAATGCCAATCGCATCGGTATAGAAGCCGAAGCATGGAAGGCGGATATAGTAGAAACTGTGAAAACATTAATGGGGATATCACCCGTGGTACCTTTAGGGGATGGAACCTGGGTGCCTACGCTGCCGCCCTGGGCTGAGGCTGATGGTATAAGAGCGTTGTATCAAAAGAAGGAAACGTTTTGGTCGCATGGTACTTTTACAGGAGCCGATGCATTGTTGGGTCCGCTGTATTTGGTTTTCTGTGAGGTGATAGCACCAGAATCTAAAGAAGCGAAAATTTTACTAGATTACCATAGTGAGTTATTCTTCCAGGGAAATGCTGCTTTTAGTCAACCCTACTATAGTCGCCATAATTGGCTACAGGTAAAAACAGGAATGGTGAAGCCTTTTTTGAATACTTACTACAATACAATGTCTGCGCATGCTGATAGAGAAACGTACACTTTTTGGGAACATATGTATAGGGTGAGTCAACACAAAACGCATGAGGAAGCCTGGTTTTTAATGGAAACCCGTTGGATGTTATATATTGAGGAAGGAGACACCTTGAGCGTATTCAAAACCATTCCAAGAGTTTGGATGGAAGACGGTAAAAGTATACGGATTAAGCATGCAAAAAGTTATTTTGGTAATATAGATGTTGAGGCACAGTCTGATAAAGGTAAAATAGTTGCCAGTATAATGGTAAGTGGAGAGAAGCCTCCTAAAAGCATACGGATAAGACTGCCGCATCCGGACAACAAAAAGCCCATTACCGTAACCGGGGGCAAATATGATCCCGTAACAGAAACTGTAATGTTGAGCAATGCAACTGGCAAACAACAGGTGATACTTGAATTTGGAAAATAACGTTAAAAAAAATATTAAAATGAGTACAGCGAGATTTAAAGGACAGGTAGCAGTCATTTCTGGCGGTGCAGATGGATTGGGAAAAGCGATAGCTTTTCGTTTGGCATCAGAAGGCGCTACAATAGCTTTGTTCGATTTAAACAGACAAAAATTAGATGCAACAGTAAGTGAACTTACACAACAGGGGGTAATAGCCGAAGGATACGTGGTAGATGTGGCTGATGAGTTATCTGTTGTTGATGGCTATAAAAGTGTTTTTACAAACTTTAGTAAGGTAGATATTGTTGTGAATTCTGCAGGCATTGTAGGTCCTACCAGTACCTCCATACTGGATTTTCCGGTAGATGAATTTGATAAAGTGTATCGCGTGAATCTGCGTGGCTCCTTTTTAATGGCGAAATACGGTTTACAGTATATGGCGCAAAAAGGGTATGGCAGAATGTTACTTATAGCTTCCATCGCCGGAAAAGAAGGTAATCCGTTTATGGCGGGATACTCTTCTTCCAAAGCCGGTGTTATTGGTCTGGTTAAAGGATTAGGAAAAGAGTTTGCCGATAAAGGTATTACCATTAATGGCTTAGCGCCGGCCGTTATCAAAACGGCAATGAATGCAGATACAGCACCCGAGCAACTGGCTTATATGACCAGCAAAATACCTATGGGCAGATTGGGTACAGTGGATGAAGTGGCGGCTATGGTTAGTTTTATTGTTTCTGCTGAAAATAGTTTTTCAACCGGATTTATCTATGACATTTCCGGTGGTCGGGCTACCTATTAAAGAGTAAGATGGTCCATATTCCAAAAGGGGTAGATACCTTGATAGAAGGAAGATAATATGGTAATACCACACTTACCAGATATAAATTTGATACTAAAATAAATGGGTTTTCCGGGAGCATTTCTGTAACTAAAAGGGATTACTTTGGTGTTTCACGACAGGATGCCATTAATGCAGACCGCATTCCATTTAGCAAAGGCATTAGATCTATGTGGTTTTTGCAACATGTACGAGTATATAGGAC
This sequence comes from uncultured Terrimonas sp., assembly GCA_964604365.1. GTDB lineage: Bacteria > Bacteroidota > Bacteroidia > Chitinophagales > Chitinophagaceae > Agriterribacter. Next base: position 34,099 of record CAZRYS010000013.1, on the reverse strand, counting down.
TTTTCGTACAGTGGATAAAAAACAGTTTGATATAAAGTTCTAAATTTTTATGTTATGAAATTGATTCTGATTTTAGGGAACTTTTTTATTCTCCTAGTCTGCTGTTCGCCGCAAGAGAATTTATCTAAAATTGAGATATTGCCTTTACATCCATATGAAGAATCTCCTTTAGACAACCATCATTTCAAAAACGAGACTTATATTGCTAAATACTATTTTATTCGAAATGCATTTTTAGCCACAGATGGACTGTCCTTTAAACTTGATTCATTCATTGTTACATCCTTGGAAATGGACAAGACCGATTTCGATGAATATGGAGGATATTATCTATATTTTTACAGAGAGTCGGATAACATCAATGTAAATTTTCGTCAGAATCTAGACGGACTTTTTACTAATCCTTTATCATCATTTCAGAAGGACCTGCTGTTTAGATATGAATGGTCTGGGAAAAAATTTAAAGGTTGTCAGTATTATAGAAAAGGAAAGGTATTTAAAACTCTTTATGGGAAAAAGGGAGATTTGTTCAAACAAACATACTTTCCCAAGCCAGGTGATAACAGACCGATTAGGATTAAAGAAGTGGAAGAGTAATATAATTTAGGATGCTACGCCCCCAGATCGGGTGTTGGACAGGTGTAGACCCATATGATCAGTTTCCTGGCCCTTCTGTTCTTCAAATGCTGATTAGGACTACGCCCCTTATTGCTTTTTTATTTGTTATAATAAATGTTGCTTGTATTTTTTAGCATACTCTTTCGCAGTTAAACCCGTTATTAGTTTAAACTGCCTGTTAAAATGCGAAATATTATTGTAGCCGGTTTCGTAGCAAATCTGGGTAATGGTCATTTCTTTTTTTACAAGCAGTTTGCAGGCGTTTAGAATACGCACTTCGTTCAAAAATTCGGAAAATGTTTTTTGTGTGCGCGATTTAAAATAGCGACAGAATGAAGATACTGTGAGGTTAGACATATTGGCAATTTCTTCTACTGTGATATCGTTGACATAATGTTGCATAATATAATTCATTACAACATTAATGCGCTCTGTGTCGGCAGTATTTACGGTATTGGCATAGCCAGCGCTTGACAACAACTCATAATCTTCGCTATGCGCTAAAGTTTCCAGTGTTTTCAAAAATAAAATCAATCTTTCCATTCCGGTAGCCGAAACTACCTCTTTTATTAGCCCGGATATTTTTCTCTGATCAATACCTTTAATTAAAACGCCCTGTTGTCCTTTGTCGAACAGTTTTTTGATATGCGCACATTCGGGCAAATCAAAAAAGCCGGCTCCCAACACATCGTCTCTGAAATGAATAACGTATACATCAACAAACAGGTCTTTATTGCCCTGGTAAAAGTCGTTGTCGTTTTTCCAAACGTGTGGTAGGTTAGAGCTAATGAACATTAAATCGCCATCGGTAAAGTTGCCAATATGGTTACCCATAAACCGGATGCCATAACTTTTTTCAACAAAAATAATTTCATACTCCGGGTGGTAATGCCATGGGTAATCCATATACGGAGTAATCTCTCGTTTCACCGTTATAGACGATGCATACTGGATAGGAATCTTTTCCAATTTGGGTTGCATACTATACCATTGTATTGTTAAAAAAATTGCATTATAGGGATTTTTGATGAAAAAATAGTGCTATAAATGGAAAAGGGAGTAGTATTTCATGACTTGTAACAAGAATAATTTCGGGTAATAATTAAGCAATGAACAATATCATGGCACTAAACAATCCTTTAAGTTTTGGCAATGGACATACACGATAGTTCAGGTAAAAGAAACTGGTATATTTTCGGTGTTACACTGGTTGCTTCTGTTGGTGGCTTCCTGTTTGGATTTGACCTGGTCATTATTGCCGGCGCTCTTCCTTTTCTTGAAACCGATTTTCAGCTTACGCCTGCTTTGAAAGGCTTTGCGGTGAGCAGCGCCATTTTAGGAGCCATTGCAGGCCCCCTGTTTGGCATGTGGTTTGCCGACAGGATCGGGCGTAAGAAAACGATGATGATTGCCGCCGTATTTTTTATGATATCTACCATAGGCACTGCTTTTGCAAAGGGCATTTGGGATTTTAGTGTGTGGCGTTTTGTAGGTGGACTGGGCATTGGGCTCGCCATGATGTCGTCTCCTATTTATATAGCAGAACTATCGCCACCGCATAAACGAGGCGTGTTGGTAAATGTGAACCAGCTTTCTAATGTAATTGGTATTAACCTTGCTGTGATAGCGAGCTATTTTTTTTCGTTTGATGGTTGGGGTTGGCGCTGGATGTTTGCTTCTCAGGCTATACCTGTCATTTTTTTAATCGTGGGATTGCTACTCATCCCCGAGAGCCCACGCTGGCTGGTAGCAAATAATCGGTTGGATGAAGCATTGAGAATTCTCAAAAAAATAAATCCTGTTGCAGTTGCACACGAAGAATTAAGAGCTATGCAAAACGCATTAGGCGCCGAGACTGGAAAGTTCATGGATGTATTGCAGCCCGGTATACGCAGAGCATTGTTTATTGGTATTGTTATCATGATTTTCTCCCAAATAAACGGGGTGAATATGATGCTGCTTTATGCTCCAAGTATTTTGGGTGAGGCTGGCATTGCTGTAGGATCGCACGCCATTCTAAGTTCTATTCCGGTGTATGCATTTATTTTTATTTGCACCGTGGCAGCTTTTGCGCTTATCAAAAGATTTAGCAGGAGGGGATTGCTGATAGCCAGTGTTTCGGGTATGGCTATCGCTCATTTGTTAATGGCGCTGAATCTTTTTCAACATTGGCCACCTATTTACACTTTAATTCCCATGTTGCTCGGTACAGGCTCCTTCACCGTAGGGTTTGCCCCCTTAAGTTGGATTATTGTTTCAGAAATATTTCCCAATCGAATCCGGGGTAAGGCATTGGCTGTAGTGTGTTTTTTCTTGTATTTGTCATCTTTTATAACGGCTCAGTTTTTTCCGGTACTTACCAGTTGGTTCAGCGAGCAGTTTAATAATTCAGCAGGTGTGTATCTCATATTCGCACTTATTTGTGTCAGCTGTATCATCTTCTCCTGGAAAATGGTGCCGGAAACAAAAGGGGTGAGCTTGGAACAGATTACAAATTTTTGGAAAAACAAAGGAAGGTTAGAGTAGCGGATAGGAAAGTAATACAGAGGAAGGTTGTTGTTATACGCTTTAGTGTGTTTGCAAATAAGTTCTATTTAATAATACTATAAACGGGTTTGAATGAAAGTAGGTTTTGTTGGCTTTGGAGAAATCAATTCTCCGCAAGATTTGATTAAAAAAAAGTGCAGTACGGCCAGGCAGGAAATCGCATCATTGGGATTTGAAATAGTAACTACAGAAACAGTTACAGATGATCCTGCCGGAAATGATGTGGCAAGAGCGCTGCTTGATTTAAAGAAAGACGAATTTGAAATTCTCATCATTTGTCTCGCTGGATGGATTCCCTCACATGCAGTAGTTGCCATTACCAGTGAGTATGCCAACAAACCGATCATACTTTGGGGACTTGCAGGTGATATAGTGGAAAACCGAATTGTTACTGCTGCTGCACAAGCTGGTACCACCGCCTTGCGAAAAGTATTTTCGGATCTTGGCTACAGGTTTAAGTATGTGTACAATATCATAGGCAAACCCGCTCCGCTACATACGATTGAAAATTTTATCAAGGCATCATTTGCAACTAAATCCATTGCGTCCGCAAAATTGGGAACAATGGGGTTTAGGGATATGAAACTGTATAACACCTTGTACGAAGGCATCTCACTAAAACGAAACTATGGAATTGAGGTTGATTTCTTTGACATGTACGAAATGTTACAGGAAGCAGAAAAAGTATCGAATGAGGACATACAACCTGTATTAGATAAGATTAAAGCTGCATGGCATTTTGTTAAGCCTATCGACGACGAATTTTTAACGAAGGGGATCCGCTATTACCTGGCATTACAAAAAATTGCTCAAACGAATGGGTGGCAGGCTATTTCACTCAAAGATGTGGATGGTATGAAGAAGTTTCTACATTTTCCACCTGCGTTAATATTTATGTTGTTGTCTGATGAGGGGAAACTGTGTACCATACCCGAAAACGATGTAATGGGTGCTGTAACGCAAATGGTAGTAAAACATGTAACCGGGCAGTGCGGTGCCTACTTTGAATTTTATGAATTTTTTGAAGACAGCATGCTCTTGGGCGTACCCGACTATGTTCCTGCTGAAGTGGTAGAGGGAAAAGTGAAAGTAACGAGGTCGGCATTTGGCGGCATCAGTGGAGGGCTGCTCAATATATCGGAAGTAAAAACAGGAAAGTTGACTTTGGTTCGATTGTCGAACACAGGTGCTGACTATAGCATGCATATTGTTACGGGAGTAGCAACGCACAGGCGATGGGAAGAAGCGGGTTGGGATCAACCTGCGCCGCAGCTACCTAGTTTTGAAATTAAGCTCGATAGTCCTGTCACCGATTTCGCGGAGCATGTTTCGGGGCAGCACTACATAGTTGCTTATGGAGATCATGTACAGGCTTTAAAAGATTTCTGTTATTTAAAAAATATAAACCTTGTTTAAAACACCCTCATGAAAAAATATGATGCGGTTATTGCAGGATATGTTTGCGTAGACCTTATTCCCTCTTTTAAACAGAATATTCCTGTAACGGAAGTATACGATGTATTGAAGCCTGGTAAATTGGTTGAAATAGACGGGATGGAGTCCACTTTGGGTGGTGTGGTTGCCAACACGGGTATGGCAATGAAAAAATTTTCGAAGCACGTTTTTTTGAATGGCCTGATCGGTACAGATTTTATAGGAAAGATAGCACGGGAGTCGTTGGATAAGTATGGTCTTTCAGAAGGCATTAGAACCATTACAGAAAAAGGCACTGCTTTTGGTTTGGTTATAGCACCGCCGGGAGTTGACCGGATCTTTTTGGAATCACCTGGTTGTAGCGAACTTTTTGATGTGGAACACATCAACTACGAGGCCATCAGCAATAGTAAGTTGTTTCATTTCGGTTATCCTCCCCTGTTAAAAAAATTTTACCGGCAAAGAGGCAAACAACTTACCGTTCTGTTTAAAAAAGTTGATGCAATGAACGTTGTAACATCGCTCGACTTTAGTTTGCCGGATGACAGTAGTGAATCGGGAAATGTGAACTGGGAAGAAATATTAAAAACAACACTTCCGTTCACTGATGTTTTTATGCCTAGTCTTGAGGAGGCTTTGAAAATAGTTTTTCCATATGACTATACGCGCATAGATGCCGACGGTGGAGATTTTATCAGTAAAGTTCCATTGGAATTGATTAGAGTGCTGGGAGAAACGCTTATTTCCTATGGTGCTAAAATCGTGTTGATTAAAGCCGCCCACAGGGGACTGTATTTATGGACAGGAGATATTACCAGTATCAGGGATAAGAAATTATTACCGCTTTCCGTAGCAGAATGGAATCATCAACAGCTTTGGTGTAATGGCTACCCGGTGATAGAAGAAAAAATAAAAAATGCATCTGGAGCGGGCGATACCTCCGCGGCAGCATTTCTTACAGCACTACTCAATGGTGAGCTTCCGGGAACAGCCATGAAATATGCTGCTGTAGCAGGTAGAAATAATTTGTATTGTAACGATATCTATACCGAACTCACCGATTGGGCAACCATGACCGCTGAACTTAACAATGAACAGAACCCTGTACTGAATTTGAAAGATGTGGTGGGTAATGTAACGCAGTAAATAAATAATGATCAACAAAATATTCAGCAGATATGAACAAAGAACTTTCTATTGACAAAAACTGGTGGAAAGCAGCAGCCGAAGGTATTCCGCAGTTGGTTACTGAAACACCCGGACCACGGTCACGGCAAATGCACGCCAATACAGCCCGGTACATGAAGGGACTCAGTTCGCAAGTTAAATTGTTTCCGGTTTGTTTTGAAGAAGGATCAGGTATTACATTAACAGATGTAGATGGTAACAAATACCTTGACTTTTCATCCGGCATCTATGTTACTTCATTGGGGCATTGTCATCCAAAAATTTCTGAAGCCGTTTCTTACTGGGCAAAAAAATTAATGAATGCCCATGACTTTACCACGCCTGTAAAGGAAAAGTTAATGGAGAAGATGGCTGAAATATTGCCTGGAAAACTCAATGCAGTTCAACTGTATTCAGATGGTACAACTGCCGTAGAAGCTGCTATCCGCGCTGCCCGCGCCATAAGCAATAAGCACGAATTTATATCGGCGTACCGCGATTTTCATGGTAAAAGTATGAGTGCAGTGAGTTGTGCGCAAATGTATCGCAGCGAAACTTTTAGTTATGGACCAACCCGTGCGGCCGGATTTTATATGGTACCCCGCCCTGATCCCTATCGACCTTTGTGGGAGAAAGCAGATGGAACGATTGATACCGATGCCTACATCCGTTTTTACGAAAACTTTATAAAAGAAGGAACAGTAGGAAACATAGCTGCTTTTGTATTGGAACCGGCGCAAGGTTGGGCCGGCAGTATATTTCCACCCGATGATTTTTTTCCTAAGTTGAAACAGTTGTGTGATAAGCATAAAATATTATTGTACGATGATGAAGTGCTGGCTGGCATGGGGCGAACCGGAGAATGGCTCACTTTGAATCATTGGGGCGTTATTCCGGATATTGTAACTTTTGGCAAGTCATTTGGCAATGGCTTCCCGGTTACAGCAATGGTGGTGAGTGAAGGAAACGGTGAAGCCCTGGAAAAAATTTCTGCTTCTTCCAGTTATGGTGGTAATCCTATGGCATGTGCCGCAGCATTGGCATCGATAGAAGTAATAGAAGAAGAACAGATACTGGAAAATGTGAGATCTGTTGGCGCTTATTTTATGAAACGAATGGAGCGAATGAAAGCCGAACATCCTATTATTGGTGATGTGAAAGGGAAAGGATTTTTACTCGGTATTGAATTGGTAAAAGATAAAAAGACGAAAGAGCCTTTTGCAGAAGCAGGTATATCAGTATATCAAAAAGCCTTCAAAAAAGGATTGGCATGGATACCCGCGGGGCATATCCTGCGGATGTCTCCACCACTAATAATGGATGAAAAATACGCAGCGATGGGCATGGATCTTATTGAAGATGCTATCGCAGAAACAGAAAAGGAATTCGGATACAAATAAGACCAAGCAATTAAATCAAGATAATGATGGCAGAATCATCAGTTACAGACTCAGGGTTACGGATTGGATGGAGCACCGAAAACGTAACACCACAAGGTACGGTATCACTTTACGGTCAGTATTACGATCGCGTTTCGCAATATGTGCAGAGCGATTTGATGGTGACCGCATGCGCCATAGAAAAAGTAAAAGCCGACGGCAGTACAGATCAGTGCGTAATGGTTTCGATGGATGTGATTTATGCATTGAAAGAAGTGCAGGATGCCGTGAGGATAGCGTTGAAAGATCGTTTGCCTGGGTTAGACTTAAGTAAAATTTTTCTCAATGCTACGCATACTCACTCCGCTCCCTACCCGGAAGTGAATAGCACATTCGGAGCCTTGTTGTTAAATGGCATTTGTGTGGCAGTCATCAACGCATGGAATGGGCGAGTGCCAGGCGGTATGAGTACTGCATTTGATTATGCAGTAATAGGTCATAACAGGCGCATGCTGTATGCTGATGGTAGTGCGGAAATGTATGGTGATACCAACCGGGAAGATTTTATAGCAGTGGAAGGACCAACCGATCCCGGAATTGATTTTCTTTTTACATGGGACCTGCAAAAAAAATTAACAGGTATTTTCATCAATGTGTCATGTCCGGCACAGGTTACAGAGTCAAAATATTATGTGTCTTCCGATTTTTGGAGTGAAGTAAGGAAGAATACTGCCAGCCGGTTTGGAAAAGATGTTTTTATTCTTCCACAATGTGGCGCTGCCGGTGATATAGCACCTCGTGACCTTACTACCCGGTATCGTGCTGGTGAACCAGATATGTGGGATGTATCAGGCATAGTGGAAATAGGAAAGCGCATCGATCATGTTATTGAAAAGGTATATCCCTTTGCGGCAGACAATATTGTTTCAGATATTGTTTTCAAGCACCAGGTAAAAAACATACAAATTCCCACACGTATCATCAGCGAAACTGAATATAAAAATGCGTTGGCAATGGTGCAAAAAATAAAAGCTACTGAACCTGCAGATGCTGCTTCGCCTGATACTTCGTGGAATCGGTTTTTGAAAGAAATAAAAGATAATGAACAGATTCAGCCTTACGGTCCCTGGGATAGTAAGACCTCGGACTATGGCTGGTTACGACCAATGGAAATTGTAGTACAGTTATATGAAGACAAACAAAGAGCTGATGTTTATGACTTTGAACTGCATGTATTGCGGATAGGAGATATCGCCATTGCTAATAATCCATTTGAATTATTTGTAGATTATGGTTTTGCTATTACTGCAAGAAGTAAAGCCCGACAAACATTTATTGTTCAGTTTTCGGGCGATTCAGGTGGTTATCTTCCTACACAAAGAGCGTTAGATGGGGGTGGGTATAGTGCTATGGCAAATAATATTGGTCCCACAGGTGGTAAAGTGTTGGTAGAAGAAACGCTAACGTTGATGAATGAACTCTGGTAAACAGTAAAACTAAGTAAGAGCTGAAAATATGAAATCATACAGACTAAACAGATTATTCAATCCCGTATCTAAAAAGTGTTTCGATGTAGCCATTGATCATGGTTTTTTCAATGAATATAATTTTTTGCAGGGAATTGAAAACATCAAAACGGCCATTGAAGTAGTTGTGAATGCAGCACCGGATGCCATTCAGTTAACAATTGGACAGGCAAAATATTTACAGCAAATACCCGGTAAGCAAAAGCCTGCTTTAGTATTAAGAACAGATGTGGCAAATGTGTACGGCACTTCCTTATCTACACATTCATTTAGTAAGATGATTGAGCAAGCCAGTCTGCAAGCCGTGCAGGTAGATGCGGCGTGCATGTGTATTAACTTGTTTTCTATTCCAGGTGCCCCTGAAGTTACCAGCCAGTGCATTGACAATATTATTAAGCTGAAGCTGGAAGCAGATCGTTATCAAATGCCAATGATGGTAGAGCCATTGGTATTTCAACCCAATAGCGAAAAAGGCGGTTATATGGTAGATGGTGATATTAAAAAAATTATTCCATTGGTGCGACAGGCGGTAGAGTTAGGAGCCGATATTATAAAAGCAGATCCTTGCGATCACGTAGAACAATATCACAAATTAATTGAAGTGGCGGGTGATATACCTGTGCTGGTAAGAGGTGGTGGAAAAACAACTGATGAAGAAATTATAGAAAGAACAAAACTATTAATGCAGCAGGGCGCATCGGGTATTGTGTATGGAAGGAATATTATACAACATACAAATCCGGAAGTTATTACAAGAAAGCTCATGGACATAGTGCATGCAGGTAAATGATGAACTGACTAAAATCGTCAATAATGAAAAAGCTTGCCATTTTATATAGGATAGTTGTTGTAGCAATTGTTACAATCTGTAATCATTCTTGCCATAATCAACCAGGATCAGCGTTAGTCGATCCTGTTGAATCTGTACAGCTCATTGTTCCTGAAAATACTTCAGCGGTTGTAAATAATATTGCTGGTATTTTCGAACAAAGACTAAAAGAACGAGGCGGCATTAGTGTAGTGAGAGACGCAGGACCGCAGCTTAAAGTCGTTTTTAAAATTCAGGAGGGAATTGGTAACGAAGGGTTTTCAATAGAAGAAATAAATGGTGAGATTGTGATTACTGGTAATGACGAAAGAGGGTTGTTATATGGGGTTGGAAAATTTTTACGTACATCAGAGTATACATCAAAAGGTATTAAGGTAGGCCATTGGCGCGGAAAAAGCATTCCTCAAAAAGAGATCAGGGGTATTTATTGGGCTACACATTTCTACAATTATTATCAAAATGCTCCTGTTGAAGAGTTGAAAAAATATGTGGAAGATCTTGGATTATGGGGATACAACAATATTAAAGTGTGGTATGACATGCATCACTTTTCTTCGTTCAACGATCCTGTAGCAGAAAAATTTCGGGAAAGAATTGATTATATCCTGCAATCGGCAAAGGAAATTGGTTTAGGTGTTTCATTTACCATGATAGCGAATGAAGCCTATGTAAACGATCCTGTACGTTTGCGGGCTGTTCCTGGCAGGGAAAGAGGGGCTGTTTATCCAGAAGATATTTGCCCTCATAAGCCTGGAGGGTTGGAACATATTTTAAAAGTTCGTGGTGAATTCTTCGACTGGAGCAGGCAATTTAATCCTGACTATATTACTCTTTGGCCTTACGATCCGGGCGGGTGTGCAAGTAAAGATTGTGAGCCGTGGGGTAGCAATGGTTTTTTGAAAGCTGCTGAAGCAGTGGCTGATCTTGCCAGACAAAAACTTCCACGCACCCGGGTTATATTATCTACATGGATGTTTGACAGCACCGAGTGGGCGGGAATGCAACAACAATTACCTGACCTAAATAAATGGACGAATGTACTGATGGCGGAAAAAATTCCCGGAGCGGAAACCTTGTATAAGGGACTGTTTACACCATTGCCTGATAACATTACCGTTGTTGGCTTTCCTGAAATTAGTATGTACAATACTTTTCCGTGGGGTGGATTTGGCGCTAATCCTTTTCCGCGTAAACTTTCACAGCAGTGGAATGAAGTCCAATCTGTTTCATCGGGTGGATTCCCTTATTCAGAAGGTATTTTTGATGACATCAATAAAGTTTTTTACGCACAATTGTATTGGAACGGACAAGCGGATGTGAATGAAATAGTAAGCGAGTATGCACGCTATGAATTAGGTGTGAACGATACTATGAGTATTGTGAAAGTGATTAATACACTCGAACAAAATCATCACATGCGTTGGTGGCCTGGTAAGTTAGAAGGGATAAAGCTGATGCTGGACTGGTTTCCCTCGAAAAATAGTAAACCACAGGATGATCCTGGTGCAGAAGAAGTTTACCGTGTTGCGCAACAAACCAGTGAAAATATGCCTGAATGGGCTGCGAAAAGCTGGCGTTGGCGGATTTTGTATATCCGTACAATGTTGGATGCAGAATTAAAATCTAATGGTGGAACTCCTAATGAAAAATGTTACGAGGGCTTTTATGAACTGTTGCAGCTTTATCATTGCAACCAGCAAACAGATCCGGTAGTGAAACCACCATTGTCGGCAAAAGATTATGAAACAATATCACCTGCTAAACACTAATCAATTGTTAGCTGATATAAAAAAAATATTATGCAAATGAAGTGTCATAATTTGAAAATGCAGTTGTTTCTTTAACGTATAGTAAGAAGTAATTTTAAGTCATAAATAATTTTTTCTTATGCTCCGATAGTTTTTCATATAGCGCAATTCAATTCATCAGACTAAAACTACCATTCAATGTTCAACGATTTTTTACCACAAAGGTATTCGGGCAAGCTATTGTCCCTCCTCTTGCTTTCAGCCTTTTTTTGTTTGCATACGCTTGCTCAACAATCTTCGGCAATAAATGGAAAAGTAACCAACTCCAAAGGAGAGCCACTGGTTGGTGCCAGCATCAGTATTAAAGGTGCTGCTTCAGGAGTACTTGCTGACAAGCAAGGTGTGTTTACTATTTCGGTTTCAGGTAATACCACCACGCTCGTGTTTACTTATAGTGGTTATGAAACACAAGAAAAGTTGGTTAGCAGCACAACCGACTGGAATATTATTTTAGAAGAAGCCAAATCGGTATTGAGCGAAGTGGTGGTAACAGCATTGGGTGTTGAACGTAAATCAGGACAGGTAACTTATGCAACACAAAAAGTATCTGGTTCTGAATTAACCAAAGTACCTGAAACAAATTTTATCAATACGTTATCCGGTAAAGTAGCAGGTGTTTCCATCCAGAGAAATGCTTCTGGTATTGGCGGCTCTGCCAAGGTATTGATACGCGGTAATAAATCTGCACAGGGAAACAACCAGCCTTTGTATGTAATTAATGGTGTGCCTATCAGTAACAATGTGAGTGAAAATATTAACCAGTCATTTACTAGTTTCGATAATGGTGACGGTATTTCTAATCTTAATCCTAATGATATAGAAAGCATCAACGTTTTAAAAGGTGCTTCAGCTGCGGCATTATATGGTAGCCGTGCTGCCAATGGCGTAATTTTAATTACTACTAAAAAAGGGCGTGCCGGTACCACCACCATTGACTTTTCTTCCAGTTTTACGGCAGATAAAGCGGCTTATCTTCCCGAGCTACAAAACTCATTTGGGCAGACAGCACCTGGTTCAGAAGAAAGTTGGGGAGATCCTATCACAAATGCTCCGGATAATATCTCAGGCTTTTATGCTACAGGTAAAACATGGGTTAACTCAATCGCTTTGTCAAGTGGTAACGATAAAACCCGCACTTACGTGTCTTATTCCAATACCAACGGCAACGGTATTTTAAGCGACAACAAATTAAACAGGCATAACCTTACGCTCAGACAAACGGCTAAATACCTGAATGATAAATTGAATATTGACGCAAATGTCAATATCATTAACCAGAACCTACACAATCCGCCTATGAGTGGCTTCCAGGCTACGCAACTATATGGATTGTATAGTTTTCCCCGGGGAATGGATCTCACCCCTTATAAGAGTTATGAAAAATTTGATGCGGTGCGTAACGTAATCACTCAAAACTGGCCTTTTATTACAGCCTCTAATCAAAACCCATACTGGGTAGCTAATAAAAATTTGTTTGACAACAAACGTAACAGAACATTAATTAACCTGGCTTTAAAATACGACTTTACCGACTGGTTGAATTTGCAGGTGCGAGGCAATATGGATCGTACCAATGATGTGAATACCAAAAAGTATTATGTAGGTACAGCTGTAGCGTATGGTGGTCCCAATGGTGGTTACAATTTATTAAACAGAACAACTACAGAATATTACGGAGATGCGATATTGACTGCTAACAAAAGCTTCGATAATTTCAGCTTTAATGTATTAGTAGGTTCAAGTATCAATGACTCCCGCGCAAATGGTCAATCGGCAGGATCAACGCTCTTATATATTCCTAATGTATTTACCATTCAGAATATGAATCCCCTGAATGGTGGTTACGCAAGCTCTTTATCCGAAGGAAGACAACAACTACAAGCTGTTTTTGGAAGTGCCAATTTCACCTGGAAGGATTGGTTGTCGCTGGATGTAACCGGTAGAAATGATTGGTCTTCTAATCTAAGCTTCACGCCCAATGGGTCCTACTTCTATCCTTCAGTTGGGTTGAGTGCCGTATTAACAGAGGCATTAAAGCTACCGGAGTTTATTTCATATGCTAAACTAAGAGGTTCTTATGCCATTGTGGGAAATACAGTACCATTGTACGTTACCAATCCTCTTAACTATCTTGATGGTAGAGGAAACGTGAATTTTAACAACAGGGCTCCTTTCTCCGACCTGAAACCAGAAAAGACAAAATCTTTTGAAACCGGCGCTGAATTACAATTATTCAACAACCGCTTTAATCTTGATTTTACTTATTATAAAACCAATACTATCAACCAGTTCTTTTCGGTGGCAGTACCTCCGGGAACAGGTTACAGTGTTCGTTATATTAATGGTGGCGATATCCAGAATACAGGGTTTGAAATTACAGCAGGATATAACAATTCGCCCCGTGCTGCAGTGCGCTGGAATACAACTGTTAACTTTTCAACTAATCGTAACCTGATTAAAAAATTAGCGACTGAAGTGGAGCAGTTTGTCATCACTTCAGATATCAACAATTATTTCTCTATATTAAAAGTAGGTGGCTCATTCGGCGATTTATATGGTCAGGTTGCTGCCAGGGATGAAAAAGGACGCATGTTGATTGATGCGGACGGCAAGCCGGTTATACAACAAGGTAGTCCTGCATTTGTTGGTAATTCTAATCCTAAATTTAAATTAGGCATCAATAATAGTTTCGGGTATAAAAATTTTCAATTGACTTTTTTAGCGGATGGAAGTTTTGGCGGAAAAGTAATGTCGCTGAGCGAACAAATGCTGGATGGGTTGGGAGTGTCTAAGGCCAGTGGCGATGCCCGCTTAAATGGTGGTGTTGCTGTAAATGGGGTGATTGATGGAACAGAAACAGCTGTAACCCTTGTCGATCCCAAGAAATATTATCAAACCATAGGCGGTATACAACGTGCCACAGGCGAATATATGTATGATGCAACGACTATCCGTTTAAGGGAAATAACACTCGGTTATTCGTTGCCGTCAGCTATACTCAAAAATGGATTTGTAAAAAACGCGAGGCTGTCGATCATTGGTAGAAACCTCGTGTATTTCTACAAGCCGGCGCCATTTGATTCGGATATTATTTTCTCCACGGGTAATGGCTACTCCGGCGTAGAAATTTTAAGCCTTCCTGCTACACGTAGTTTTGGCTGTAGTTTAAATCTTACTTTTTAATGCTTAAAAACCGCACAATGAAAAAGCTGCAATATAAACTCTATCATACTATCCTGCTTATGTTTGCCATTTCGGTGTTCATTAGCAGTTGCACTAAAGACTTTGAATCGTATAATACAGATACCAACGGTATATCAGACGAACAGTTAGAAGTTGACTTTAACAATATCGGAGCATTTTTCCCCAGTATACAAAATGCATTCACCATTAATAACATGATTCCCATGGATATTGGTGAGTATCTTACTGGTGGCACATTTGCGGGATATTTTATGTTCCCCAATCCTGGACCTAACAATACCAACTATTCCATGCTGGAAGGCTGGGCTGGTTATGGTATGTTTGGTGTGGGCTATAATGCTGTGATGTCGCCTGTAAATGAAATTAAACGTAGAGGCGCAGAAACATCTGCACCAGACTTTTGGGCCATTGCGCAAATACTCAAGGTCTACGGCATGCATAAGGTAACCGATATTTATGGTCCTGTTCCTTACAGCAAATTTGGGCAGGGTGGAACTACTGTGCCCTATGATAGCCAGGAAGAAATTTATAATACATTTTTTGCAGAACTAGATGAAGCCACGGCAGCATTACGAGATTATATTTCCAGTTTTCCTGGTGCCAAACCTTTTTCGAAATTTGATAAAGTGTATGGCGGAGATTATACTTTATGGTTGCGGTTTGCTAACTCGCTTCGCTTACGGCTTGCATTGCAAGTTGTAAAAGTAACACCAGGTAAAGCTAAAGCCGAAGCTGAAAAAGCAGTAGATCCGGCGAATGGTGGTGTATTAACAGGTAATGAACACAATGCGTTTGCTAAAGACGGCGGCAACTCTTTATATATTGCTTCTCAAATATGGGGTGATATAAGAGGTAATGCAGCCATCATCAGTTGCATGGATGGATACAAGGATGCAAGATTGCCCAAATATTATGATCCTTCATCTGTAGCACCCGGATCATTTGTAGGTATTCGTACGGGAAGCAATATAGCTGCAAGAGGTGACATGCTGGGGTATTCGAACGTGGCTGCGGCTGCATTCCAGCAATCATCACCAGTTGAGTTAATGGCTGCAGCTGAAGTATTTTTTTTAAGAGCGGAAGGAGCATTGCGTGGTTGGGATATGGGCGGCTCTGCACAGGAGTTATACGAGGACGGTATTACTACTTCATTTGCACAGTGGGGTGTCGCGGGGGATGCGCCTGCTTATATAAGCAACAGTGTAAACAAACCGGCTAATTATGTTGATCCTGTATTAGCAGGACATGATGCACCTGCTATGTCAAACCTTGTAGTAAAATGGGATGACGCGGCTGGCAATGAAGAAAAGTTGGAACGTATTGTGATGCAGAAATGGATTTCAGATTATCCGGATGGAACAGCTGCCTGGTCTACTTTCAGGCGTACCGGTTATCCTAAACTTTTTCCTGTAGTAGTTAATAATAGTGGCGGTAATATTTCCACCAGTATTCAGATCAGGAGAATGAACTATCCCGGTTCTGAATATGTAACCAATGCAAGTGAAGTAGATAAAGGAGTTACATTGCTCGGTGGAGCGGATCATGGTGGTACCCGACTGTGGTGGGATGTTGCAGGTCCCAATTTTTAAATTCCTAATTTGCGCAGGTCCAGTTTATAATGCTACATTCAAAAAAAGGAAGATGCACGGTTGCGGTCATTTATTCTATTAAAAGCATTTTATTTATGATACCTTTTCAATTAACTCCATTACAGCTCATTCAGTTTAACAGAGATGGGTACCTGATTGTAGAAAGATTTCTTTCAGAAGAAGAAACCAGCAAATTAGCTGGGATTGCCTTAAGTGATAATGTTATAAAGAATAATGCTATGGATTTAAATGATAAAACAGGAAAAAAAACAAGGCTAACGTCTTGGTATACCCCAGGTGATGATGCGTATGGTTTACTTACCAGGAGTAAAAGAGTGGTAGCAGCGGTTGATCAACTATTGGACGGTGAGGCTCCTGTTTGTCATTTTCATAGCAAGCTCATGCAAAAGGAGCCTCGCGTGGGTGGCGCATGGGAGTGGCACCAGGATTATGGATATTGGTATAAAAATGAATTTCTGTTCCCTGACCAGATGATATCGGTAATGATTGCCATTACAGAAGCCAACAAACAAAACGGTTGCCTGCAAGTGATTAAAGGTTCACATAAAATGGGACGTGTTGAACATGGTTTTTCTGGTGAGCAGGTCGGTGCATCACAACATTATGTAGACCTTGCTTTAAAAACAATGGAATTGCTACATGTTGAATTGAAAGCAGGAGATGCATTATTCTTTCATAGCAATATTCTTCATCGTTCGGAAGCTAACCTTTCGGATACCGCCAGGTGGTCGCTGATCTCCTGTTATAACCGCGAGTCTAACAAAGCTTACAACGAACGCTCCTTATCTCATATTACACCAATTGATGTCGTGCCCGATGATGCTTTTTTATTAAAGGATATAAACGCTATGACCAATGAAATGGATTTTGTTGGGAAGGAGCACATACATAAAGACGAGAATTAACTGTACGTTAAGTAACATCAATTGAAAGAAAAGACATACAAATGAAAAAAATAAACAGTGCAACGGTTGGCAAACTTTTATTAATAAAGCTGCTTGTTGTAGGGGTGTTATTCGGTTGTAATAACAACAGTCAACAGGACGTTGCAAAACGATCAGTACAGGTAGAACTGTCGCAACAGGATAGCAATGTTATTAAAACTTCCTGGCCATCTATTGGATGCTGGTTTTGGATCCAAGATGAATTTGAAGGAGAAGGATACAAACAGTTTATTGATCTGCATGAAAAATATTCTTCTTTTACGTTACTCACCACCAGCTTGCGCTATCCGGGCGACCTTACTGACCCGGCGTTGCATGATCGCATTAAAGCTGCTTCATTGTATGCTCGCAGCAAGGATATGGCTCTTGTGATGGACCTTGATATTCGTCTGGCAAGAGACAGTTTTAGGGCTAAGTATCCAGATGAACTACAACAAATTGTATTCATAAGAGATTTTACATTCGATAAAAATGGAACGGCATCCATCGGTGTTAAGGGAAAGGAGTACGCCGACCACTATACGTATGGCAGAACTCCTTATAGTGTAGTTGATGTAACACTACTGCGCGTATACGGTTACAATAAAGATGGCAGCCTTGTTAAAGCAGGGAGCGTAAAAGATATCACCGATAAGGCTTCTACAAAACAAGTAAGTGTAGACAGTGTATACATTACATTGGAGAAAACCGCTAGTGAAGGCATCAATAACGCTTCGGCGATGGTTGCGGTTACAGTGCACACACCCGATGTATTCGCTCCCCATCTTTTATCTTACCAAAGAGAAATATTAAAACAGTATGCAGATGCATCTCTTGCAGGTGCCTGCAAAGATGAATGGGGATTCCCTGGCAGATTTACTACGGCAACCGATGAGCTATGGTATTCTCCTGCAATGGCTAAACTATACGCGGAACAAAGGATGGGAAGAGACCTGTTGAGAGATTTGCTGTTGATGAGCAAAGCAGAAACCGGTGACCAGGCAGAAAGGGTTGCTGCCATTAATCATTATATGGAAATGAACACGCTGCGCAACGGTGAAATAGAAACAGATTACTATCATGCTATTAAAGAAATTTTGGGACAACAGGCAATGTCTGGTACACACCCTACCTGGTTCCCTTACCCTGATAACAGAGAAATCTTCAAAAATGGTTTGAGCTGGTGGGCATCGAAAAGAGATATTGCGCAAACAGACGAAGCGACACCCTTTAGCGCGAGAACGGCGTTGTCGAAAAAAATGTTCAGTCCTTTATGGTTTAACATGTACTATGATAAAGAGATTGCCCCTTATTACAAAGATATCTGGAGTGCAGCATTGGCGGGAGGACGTTTAAATTATCATCCCCTATGGCCGGTTCCTATCGAAGAGATGCGGCCCTCTTTATTGAAGGATAGTGTGATGCTAGTGGAAAGCAGGGTAAGCTTGTTAAATTATATTTCTGAATCTGCACCGGATTGTCCTGTAGCTGTAGTTTTTGGTCATCCTGCAGCTATGAATTGGAGCAATAAGAGCCAATTTTCGAATGTAGGCTTGCAGGTAGCAAATGCGCTTTGGAAGAAAGGGTATTATGCGGATTTGATACCAAGTAGCGAAATTATTAACGGCTCACTGAAGTTGAATGCGAATGGAAAAATTCAATATGGATTGCAACAATACGAAGCAGTGATTTACTATCAGCCACAATTTGATAAGCCCGATGTAGCAAATTTCTTTAAAAATGCAGGCGAAGCAGCAAAAACAAAAGTATTTGTTGTAGGAGACTGGACAATAGGCTTTGATGGAAAAGCATTGGATGGCAAAGTGCTGATGGGAACCGGTGTTAAAAAAGAAGACTCTCTTTCGGTTGTTTCGTCTGTGATAGCGTTATTACAATCGAAAAATATAAGCATTCAAACAGAAGGAAATGAACATACCGTTTCAGGGTTTCCTGCCTCTGTTATGCCTAAGCCGGCAGGTCAACTCCGTTTGATTGATGGAACGATGATTTGGATTGACGGTGAGCAATATAAAATGGGTGACCCAATAAAGAAATCGGTTGATGTACAAGGAAAACAGGTTGATGTAGATGCCGTAGGAGTAGTGGCTGTGCGATTTAATAGCAAAGGTGAGTTGGAGGCATTAGCTGCAGGCGGATTAAAATCGTTTAAAACCGGAGCCTTAAGTATCGAACTGGCTATGCCTGTAGATATAGCGTTGATTAAAGAAAAAGGAGATTGGACAGGCATTATTCATTCGAACGAAATGCATGTACCAGAAGCTTTATTAGCCATTACTAAAAACTGGAAGCGAGTAAAATTGCCTGGTATTTACACATCGTCCCATTAAGATGGTTGTCTCAAAGTGCTCTTGCAAGCATGCATTGTTGCGCATTATATATAAAAGCCTAATGTAATTTCTGGGGAATGAAAAACTTATCTTATTATAGATAGTGATTGGTAGAAAATGAAGGCTGCATGGTTGCAAAAATGTATAAGAGATAAGATGAACACAAGAAATCGAAATCTATCATACACAGAATGCACACTTGATGCCTGTTAAACAACCTGTGATAAAAAAGTTATTGATGGGTGAGGACTGACAGCGGATTGCTATTGTTATTTGCATGAGTTTCCTTGTTAAATCTTTGGAAAAGATGAGGTGCCCATTGTTGTAATGATTTTGGTTCATCAGGTAAGGGATCTAGTTTAGAAAGCTGGCAGGTAGTGCTGTCAATTTCGTTTTGGACCATTAACTTCTAAATCATCTTTGTAGCAAAATGCCTTCAAAAACTCAATGCTTAAATCAAAGAATGGTCAAAACCTCTTTTGAAAATCAGTCCAGTTTATAGGGGGCTAAGACAGTTTAAGTAAATTTAAACTGGGGAACGCTCTGGTGGTTAATAAGTTTATTGCTTAATTGTATGTATAACCTTCCTGTTATATAATAAAAATCTTCAATTGCTGTAGTCGGATTTGAAAAATAGTTTGCTATAGAAAGGGTACGGAATTTTCGTCCAAGCCGTGCGTCATAAGCTCCTTTGAAATAGTTGTCTTTTTTGGAGGATCTTTTTCTTTTTCCTGAACTTTCGTAGGCATGATTGACAAGAAATTTCGGATAATACCTGCCGCTCCACCCGTTTTGTAACAAATCGTGGATAAGAATTGCTTCCTCTCCTCTGTCTAACCTTGTTCCGAGGCCAAACCTTCTGTCGAAATATATGTCGGATTTCTCCAGCTTTTCCGCATCAACAATTATTTCTATAGAAGATACCCAGTGTTTCAGCTTTCCGGCATCTTGTGGTTCTTTTGGATATTCTTTATACTCAGGTTCTCCGGGATGAGTTTTTATTTTAAACAAAGCAAAATCCGGTGCTTCTGTTCGCAGGATATCCAGCATAAACATTACTCCCTCTTCGATAATTGTAACGTCGTCGTCTAAAAACCATGAATAGCGTGTGCAACAATTCTTCAAACCAATGTTTCTGCTGTTGGACAATCCTTTAATCGTAGACCTTATAACTTCCACGTCATCACGTTGTCGTAAATAAGGAGGTCTAATTTCCCTTTTTGCTGTTTGATGTATAATGATATATCGCAGTAACGGGTGTTTAAGTCGAATTGCATCGCGCAGCTTATAAATTCCATCATCGGTTGTGGACAGCAAAATTGTGAGCATAAATGATTTCTTTTTTTATAATTTAGATGCAATGGGATTCTGTGATGGACAGCACTCGAAAAAGCTAACTCAATTAGCTTGTTCGAGTGCTGTAGTTATTTATCACTTTTACGTACTGTTTTTGCTTACACTCTATGAAGACTTTAAGCTGCTTATCCATTTTTACTTTTTCAAATTCAGATGCTACCGTATTCCAGTATATAGAAAGAGATTGAGCGTTTCTGTGTACAATTCTGTTTTTACCGTGCCTTCTTACAACAGAACCCGGAAGGGTTTCGTTTTCCGTATATCCTTTTAGCGAGTAGGCAATTCTAAGCCAGAGTTCCGAATCTTGATGCAATGCTAAATCGGGGTTAAAGAGGTGAGAAAGCTTTAGTAATGAAGCTCTCCTTATCAAAATACTGTTGGTGTCAAAGTATCCGAATCTTTCAGTAAGAAGGGATGAAAAAAGGTTATGCTGTTTATTGTTTGCTGCAACATGCATGTAGCAGTATTTATAGTTGTTTGATAGATAGTTAGGCTCTAACTGCGATGGGCTGACCACATAATCAAGAAAAGGTTTTTGCGAAAAAATTTTTAAAGCCTGCAAAAAACGATTGGGAAGATAATAGTCATCGGCATCCAAAAAAGCAAGGAATTCGCATCTTGCTTTGCTTATGCCCAGATTGCGTGTAGCACCAGCCCCTTTGGTGGCGTTTAGGCTATGGGTATACAGTTCTACCTTAGAGGAGTACTGCTGTACCAGTTGTTTACAGACCTGAAGAGATTGATCGGGAGAATTGTCTTCTACCAGTATAACCTGACTAACTTCATCAATACTACAAGCAGAAATTACGGCATCTTCTAAAAAATCTCCAGCATTGTAAACAGGAATAACCACAGAAATACACATATTCAAAAAAATTAGGTTTAAAAAATCTCATAAACAACTCGTTTTACTTGCTGTTTAGAGGTACGGTCCACCTATACTATACAACTTTAAATCCACATCTCCAAAAGGTGACGCTAACGGGGTTGGACAGTTGCGCACAAAAATTAGTATAAATGGGTCGCTGAAAGGTTTAGGTATTATGATATTATTCCCTGAAAAATAGCAGAGTGAGGAAACATCTCCTGCCGACGGCATTATTCCTCAATCGAAGGAGTATTCTTCGATTATGCTAAGGTGATAGTATTTAATGATTATTGATTTACAGCGTTTATGATAATTTACCAGCTTGAAAGAATATTTCATCAGCTATAATGGTAACTTGTGGGTGTCATTAGTGAATGGTCAGGTACTGCGAATAAATACTGAAGATGGAAGTATAGAAGCAACTCTTGAGTTAAACAGAGGAAACCATGTTATATCAACGGTAACATAAATGCAAGATGAAAAGTTAGTTATAGGATTCTCAACAGGTGTGGTGGAGGTATATCAGATATAAGCAGTCCACTACGATATGGATACAATTAGAAATATAAATGGAGCTCAGATATGTGAAATCATAATAGTCAAGTTGGATGATATTCTTTTGGAACTATTGTTTAATCTAGAACATTTGAACGGAAAATTATCATTTAAATTGAGTATAAGTGATGATGGGGAATCAATCGTGTTTTACGTGCAGGAGAAGTGGGACACTCTTGCTGATTTCAGCTATGAGTCTTACCAAGTTCACATGGTGAAAGACAACGGAGATGATTTATCAAGGTTGTTAGGGTTGAGAATTTTAAGCGTCAAATTTGGAGTAGGCACGCTATTGGATTCAGAAAGTAAGTTGCTTTATTATGCGAAAATAGTTGCAGACAAAAGCTCGTTTTTGTTCTTTAATAATGGTGATGCAGGAGCATATTCGTTTGATAAAATAGAAGAAATATTGGAGAACGACATTTATGGGTATAAATGGATGGATAAACCTTGCTAGATCCAAGTCTGGGTAGCGTAACAGCCTTTTCCGTTTTACTTCCCAGAAACGTCTCTTCAAAGCGTCGTGACAGGCCGGATGTTGCGCCAGATTCCGCATTTGAACACAGGAACACATTGCTGTGTATTAGTAGGAAGTACTGTTTATCAATGCAGAAGAGAGTAAGAACCATTTTGATGTCAAAAGAGTAGAATGTTTTGAGAAATTTGGTAATGAGGTTTGACCCAAAATTGTTTGACTGAGTTCTAAGTGTCTGTAAAATAAACGGTGAGGTTAAAAAAAGGTGTCATCAATATCGCTTCTTTTTGGCAATATGAATCTCTTCAAGAAGTATTCTTAGCCAGCCCTCCTTCCTTTTTTAATATTAAATAATAGTAAACCTTTGTGCTATGGACTTTTATATTTGGAGGATTAAATAAGGTTAGATAATTTCATTTTTTGTCTATTGATTGCACATGCAGGATGATAATTTATTGGAGTCGTTCGTTAAAATCAGATATTTTTTCAATAAATTATTTTTGTGTTTTTGTTGGTGGCATTGAGGACAAGGAAGCTAAATTTTGTTGATTGAGTAATATTAATCCCATATCTGCTGCAAATATTCAGGAACTTGCCAACGGAAACGAACTGGTTTTCAAACAGGTGTTTGATGCGTATTGGGATAAAATATATCGGGTGTCGCTTAAGTTGACGAAGAATCAGTTTTATGCAGAAGAAATGACGCAGGAGTTATTTGTAAAGTTGTGGCAAAAGCGTTCCCTGTTAGTTGATGTAACAGATATTGAGGCCTATCTGAACAGGATGGCAAGAAACCTGTTTATTGATAAACTTCGCTCGAAGGTGTTCACGGTCAACCATGAAGAGTTTCTTTTGAATTATTATATCTCAGAACAAGACTGCCCGATCGTTAAAACTGAGTATAAATATCTTACCCAATCCGTAAATGAAGCCATCGCAAGTTTGCCTGAGAACCTGCGACTGGTGTATACACTCAACAGAGAGGGAGGGCTTAGCCACAAAAGCATTGCTAAACGTCTGGGTATTACTGTGTTGACGTCGAAGAACTATATGGTAAGAGCATTAAAGGCAATAAGATCCTATCTGCATATTAATGAGGAAGTAACTTTTATCTTTTTTTGCCTGGGGATTAATTTTTTTTAGATACCTGCTCTCCTTTGCTTCTTTCATACGTCTATTAAGAGTGTATGCAAAATCGCTTTTTTATTAATCTATTTTCGGACTATATCGACGGAAAGCCACTTTCCCTTGAGGAAATGAGGATGTTGAAAGACTGGTTGAATGACGATAATAATACTGATATCATCCAAAAAAAACTGGCTGACCTTCAGAAGAATCAGGCGCAGTTTACTTCCTCCGATACTACGTTACGCGATAAGTTGTACGAGAATATTTCGCGGAATATAATGCAGGAGGACGAAATGGTGCGGCATATCAGTGGAGGCAATAAGCGAAATTATTTTTGGCGAATGGTTGCGGTAGCTGCAGGGGTTCTAATTATATGCTCATTATTTTTCTTCAACCAATCGTTACAAAAAGAGGCTGTGCCTGGAGCAGTTGCCAGTGCAGAAGAGTTTTATTCTGATAAACAGACAGCATTACTTACACTTAGTAATGGAGATCGGATTGCTTTAGGAAAGAACGATACGATACGACAAGGCACAGTGGAAATAGACTTGAAGGATGGTTTCGCAAAATATAAGACTAATAACACGTCGGGTGACGTAGGGTATAATACGCTTACAACGCCCGCAGGCAGTACTTATAAGGTTGTTTTATCGGATGGCACTTTTGTGTGGTTGAATGCAGCGTCTTCCCTTACGTATCCCACCGTTTTTGTTGATGGTGCCAGAGAAGTGAGTTTAATGGGTGAAGCTTACTTTGAGGTTAGCTCTGATATCTCCCGACCGTTTTTCGTTCAGTCTCCTTATGGAAAGGTAAAGGTTACAGGTACAGCTTTTAACGTAAATGCATACTTGAACGAACCAAAGCATGAAGTGACTTTAGTAAACGGCAAGGTAGACTTCATTACACCCGTTGGACACTGCTCGCTCATTCCCGGGCAAAAGGTTGTAAGTGAAAAGGGAAGCCGTCCGATGGTTAAACAGGCAAATATGGATAATGTATTGGCGTGGATGGATAACAGGTTTAGATTTGAAGAGGCCTCTATACAAGAGATAATGAGGCAGTTGGACCGGTGGTATGGATTGAAAATAATGTACGAAGGCGTGCCAACAAAGGAAACCTTTACAGGTTCTTTGCAGCGTTCCGAACATCCTGCGCCCCTGTTAAGCGCAATGGAACTCTCAGGGAAAATAGCCTTTCAGGTAACCAAGGACACTATAAAAGTTATAACTCCTCAAAAATAATAACAATGATAGCTGCCCACGATAGTTCATAAATTAAAAATCCCGACCAAAAGCCGGGACATTCGAAATGAGTGGCGACTCCTTTCGAAAACGTTCTGGGATTAACAAGCGTTCCTTATAAACATATTATTAAACCAAAACAGTACAAAAGTATGCTTTTTAAAGGCGTAGGCAAAGTTTGCACTATAAGTTTTTACCCCAAATTGATTCGTGTAATGAAGCTGATAATCATAGCGATGGTGCTTTTTATTGGCCAGGCTCAAGCTAAAGGTTTTTCACAAACCATTAGTATCAAATTAAAAGGAGCCACCTTACCGGAAATTTTTTCTCAGATAGAAAAAAAGACGGACTTCGATTTCTTTTACAGTAAAAAGGATATTGATCTTAATAAGAAATATGATTTGGATTTTAAGTCAATATCTGTAGATGATCTGCTCAAATTTTGTCTGAAGGAACAACAGGTTGTGTACACCATTTCTAATCGGATTATCGTCTTAAGAGCTTCGGCGAAAAAAGAGGTGATTTTTCAAAAGGACGAAGTTGCTGCTATTGTAGTGGATTCAATCCTGGTAAGTGGAAAAATTATGAATCATGAAGGTGAGCCGATGGTTGCGGCTACCATCGTAGCCCAGTCAAGTGGAATTTCGACTTCTACCGATCAGGATGGGATTTTCAAGGTGCGGGTGCCGGTAAACGAAAAATTTATTATAAGTTATGCGGGATACAAGTCAGTGGAAATATTGGTAAAGGAGAGTTTGTTGGTAGAGTTGCAGCCTGTTGAAAGTAAAATGGATGAAGTAGTAGTGATCGGTTATGGCAGCAGCAAAAAAAGTGATTTAACGGGCGCAGTTGGACGAATTACTGCCGCACAATTGGAGAAACGACCTGTCAATAATGTGGCCCAGGCTTTGTCTGGAGCAATGCCCGGTGTGGACGTTAGTTTGAACTCTGGAAAACCCGGGGGACGGCCTACAATCAATATCAGAGGCGTTACTTCTATCAGTAATACCAACGATCCGCTGTTTGTAGTAGACGGAGTGATAATGAACGTGGAGCGATTGTCGAGAGGCGCTCATGCGTTTAGCTCGATAGATCCTAACAATATTCAGTCCATAGAGGTTTTAAAAGATGCATCGGCAACAGCGATATATGGGGCAAGAGGGGCAAACGGTGTGGTGCTCATCACAACAAAAAAGGGTAGGAAGTCCGGTGGGCTTACAACCTACAGGAGTAGTGTATCTGTTGGAAAAGTCGCCAGGAGACTGGATCTCATGAACGCCGAGGAGTTTTTATTGGTAGATGATATAGCCTATCAAAATGCAGCCAAGTTTGATTCGGCTGGTTTTGCAAGAGGGGTATACAGAAATCCGGTTGATAAAAGAAGAGACTATGCCCCTGGAAACCCTGCGGGCAATCCGCTGCTGTTTGACGAAAACCTAAATCCTTTGTATGACACAGACTGGCAGGATGAAGCATTTCAAACAGCGGTCACGCAAAATCATAGTCTTTCATTTTCTGGCGGAGACAAAAACACAACATATGGTTTGTACCTGACCCATTTAAACGAGGAGGGAGTGATGAAATATACCTGGCTAAAAAGGTATTCTGCCAGGTTTACTATAGACTCAAAAATGAATGACTGGTTGTCGGTAGGAGGTAACCTGAATTTTAATAGTCAGAAGGAAAGAGAAATAGATGGCTGGGCACTCCGCGGCGTGGCACAGGGGATTCCTATCATTCCGGTAAAATATCCTGATGGAACATGGGCCGATGGGATGTTATACCCAGGTACTGAGGGACCTAATCAACAACACACTGCGGCTGAAGATAAAATCATACACAATACCAATACATTGGTAGGGAATATCTATGCACAGGTAGATTTTTCTCCCGATATAAATTTCCGGACTATGGTTGGAACCAACCTGGTTGATCAGAAAGGTACACGGTATTCTTCCAGAACGGTTCCATTACTTTCATTAACACAAAGGGGGATTGCCAGTTTGAGCGATAACCGGTATCAAACATGGCAGTTTGATAATATCCTGACATATCAGAAAAAACTGAATGACAATCATCGTTTAAATTTTATGCTGGGACAGTCGCTTCAAACCAGCGACCGGTTTGCTGTGTCTGCAGAAACCTGGGGATTTCTTGATGACTATTATGAATACAATAACCTGTCCATCGGAGATAATCCCCGACCTTCTACTTCAAGTGCGAGCAGCTATAAAATGTTGTCATTCTTTGGCAGAGCAAATTATAATATCGATACCCGGTATTTAATGACGATAACGGGAAGGGTTGACGGTTCTTCAAAATTCGGAAAAAATAATCGTTATGGTTTCTTCCCTTCTGTAGCCCTTGGTTGGGTGGTGTCTGAAGAAGCATTTTTGAAAAATAGCGAGGTGGTTAATCATCTTAAATTAAGATCGAGTGTGGGAATGACAGGGAATTCTGAGATACCCAATTATCAGTACGAAGCCGGATTGGGTACCTATACCGCAATCCTAAATGGAGGAAGAAATATCGGTACCGGTGTTTCTCTTTTGTCGAATGCAGACTTGAAATGGGAAACCAATACGCAATATGATATTGGTGCCGAGTTGGGTCTATTAGATAACCTTATAAAGATAGAAGCGGATTTGTATTACAGGAAATCTGTAGATATGCTGTTGTCTCGTCCGGTACCGCGTACCAGCGGTTATGCAACGGTGGTAGAGAATATAGGTAATATGGAAAATAAAGGGGTGGAGTTGTCTGTTACTACCCGGAATATCAACAATAAACATTTATCCTGGTATACTACTTTTAACATAGCAGCCAATAAAAACAAGGTATTGAAAGTGCATGGAGGGGCAGATATTAACCTGGGAACGACACCTGGCGGAGCACCTGGTAGCATTGTGAGAGAAGGTTTGCCGGTAAACACATTTGTAGGTTATATACGTCTTGGCACTTGGGGTACGCATGAGGCTGATCAGGCTGCAAGGTATAACAGGCGGCCGGGAGATCTGAAATATTTGGATGTAAATGATGATGGTGTAATGAATGCACAGGATAGGCTTCCTATTGGAAATGGTATGCCAAAATACTATGGGTCATTTATCAATACACTATCGTATAAAAATCTGGAGTTGCTGATTGATATTTCCTTTATGCAGGGAAACCAGGTGCTGTGGGGAACGATGGCTACTGCTGAAGATCGTACGGGTGCATATAACAATATGCTGAGAACTGTATTGGGGGCATGGACTCCGGAGAACCAGAATTCCGTTATTGCTCAGATGAAACCGCTGGGTGTGGGATACGATACCAATAGTGATACACATCGTCTAAAGGATGGAAGCTTTATTCGTGGTAAGAATATTTCGTTGAGTTATACTTTTCCGTCAGATAAGATTGCAGGAAAGGTGCTGAAAGGATTGAGTCTGTCTGCGAATGCTCAAAACCTGTTTCTTATTACGAGTTTCCCTGGTTATGATCCTGAAGTGTCAACCTCTACCGCTAGTTTTCAGAGAGGTGTTGCTGCTTATTTTGAATACCCTGCGCCAAGAACTTTTAGTGTAGGCGCTCAGGTCAATTTTTAAGAATTAAAGATTTAAGGATATGAAAAGAAACAAAAGTTTTTTTTGCCAGCTTATTTTGATTGGCGTAATTATTTTTACATCCGGGTGCGAAAAATTTCTGACGGAAAGCAATCCCTCTTCTATTACCATAGATAACTATTATACCTTGCCTGAACATGCAGAAAGTGCGGTGAATGCTATTTACGAAGATACCCGCACCGTTTACAACGGGGGTGGGTTTAGTGGTTCTGCCTGGCTGATGCTGGAGTTTGCTACCGGACTGACCAATACGGTTACTTTAGGTGCTGCCGGTCCTACTAATTCCAGTATAAGATTGTTGAATATTAATTCGGACAATACTTACCTAAACACGTTTTGGAATAGTTACTACAGAGGAATAGCCAATGCCAATTTGGCTATCGAAAAAATTCCTCAAATTGATATGGATCAGTCCAGGAAAGCTTTGTTGATGGGGGAAGCACACTTTTTTAGAGCCTTCTACTATTTCAATTTGGTTCGCATATTTGGTAAAGTACCACTTATACTGGAAACAATGGACAAAAGTTCACCTTTGTTGTTTCCTCACCAGTCTGATATAGATGATGTGTATGCAGCGATTGTTGAAGATCTTTTGATCGCTGAACAAGCCCCGCTTCCAATGTCAAGTGCTAGTGGCAGAACTAGTAAGGGGGCTGTCAAGTCCTTGTTATCGAGTGTTTATCTTACGATGGCAGGATATCCGCTAAACAAAGGGCAGGAGTACTATGTAAAAGCCAGGGATAAATCTTATGAAGTAATCCAGTCGGGAGCATTTCGTCTCTTTACGGATTATGCTTCTTTGAAAACCGATGCAACTAAAAATTCCGGAGAGCATATTTTTATGGTACAATACAGTGGCGATATTGTAAACAGGAATGCTTTCCAGGAGATAATGTTGCCTTACTCAATAAATATTTCTCTGTTTGCTTCTGAAACCGGTATGCTCTCTCCAGTGGAAGAATTTTTGAATACCTACGAGGCGGATGATAAAAGGACACAGGAAAAGGAATTTTATTATAGGAAATATTCTTTGGTGAACGATAGAGCGAATGAAATAGATCTGGGTGGGTGGCATATTTTTAAATGGATGGACGAAGTTGCGAATACACAAACAGCCCTTTGTGGAATGAATTGGCCGTTGCTCCGATATGCAGAGGTGTTATTGATTTTTGCAGAAGCAGATAATGAAGTAAACGGTCCTACAGATGATGGATACGCCGCTGTTAATTTAATACGGGAACGAGCCGAACTCAACGATCTTTCCGGACTCACCCAACAGTCATTCAGAGAAGCAATTTGGCTGGAGAAAATCCACGAAATGAGTTACGAAAATAAAACATGGTTTGATATGGTACGTACCCGAAAGGTTCTTGATCTAAACACGAAAAATTTTTCCGATCTTGTTGGGAGTACTTATATATATGGTGCAAAGTTTGCTGAGCGGAACTTGTTGTTCCCTATACCTACAGCAGAAATGATGAACAATACGAACCTTATTCAGAACAATGGATATTAGGAAGACAAAAGCAAAACAGCAACATAGAATTTTCTAAAAAAATAGTTCTCATTGAATTCTTCTCCAAGTCTATCAGTTAAGGGATGTGCGTGGTGGAATCTGGGGGATGTATAACTCAGCGGATTATTATCTAACAGGTAATACCAGAGTTTATTCGATACCTAACTATTATTTTTTTGAGATGAATTTTTGAAATCGGGTAAATTATGCTTGGTTCGCCTACTCATCAGACTAAAAAAAGTGTCTCATTCTAAAAGATAATACTAAGGTTACTTTACTGTAAATTCTGAGTTACAAACTCAGATTAACATAGGTAATTTATAGGACTGGTTAGTTAAAATCAGATAATGATTAAAAGGATTATTTCGTTGTTTTTGCTTAATATGTTTTGTGTCTAAGAAGCTTTTGACCCTGAGAATAACACGAATCTTATTCAGAACAATGGTTATTAATAAGGTAAAACTAAATGGTAATATAGATTTTTCTAAAAAAAACAGTTCTCATGTCTAAATTTCAATACAGCAGAAGAAAGTTTATACAAATGTCAAGTGCCGGGTTGTCGGGGGTACTATGGGCACCGCTGATAGACAAAGCAATGTCTGTGGAAGCGCATAATGCAGCCCGTTCTATACAGGATGTAAAACACGTTGTGATATTGATGCAGGAAAACCGGTCTTTTGATCATTACTTTGGAGCCAAGAAAGGCGTCCGGGGCTTTGGTGATCGTTTTCCTATACCATTGGCAAGTGGACAAAGAGCATTTCATCAATGTGATGGCGAAAAAATTGTTCCACCGTATCGGGCGCATGGAAAAACCAGTAATGCTGCTATTATCAATGGTACACCCCATGATTTTGCGGATACCCAGGCTGCATGGAACCAGGGAAAGTATGGGTATTGGCCCTTGTTTAAAACGCCCTACTCAATGGCTTACTATACCAGAGAAGAGATTCCATTTCAGTATGCATTAGCGGAAGCTTTTACTATTTCCGATAATTATTTTTGTTCCATAGCCACAGGCACCGATCCTAACCGTATTGTGTTTTGGTCGGGTTCCAATTTTGATCCGGAGAAAAGAGCGGCTGGCATTAACTGTACCGATGTAGACTCAGAACCTTGTAACGTACGGTGCTGGGTCACCGGTAAAATGCCCGATCCCGGTTATACTTATCGGTTAAACGGTTTTAAATGGCCTACTATACCGGATGTGTTACAGGAGGCGGGTGTTAGCTGGCGCATTTACCAGGATCCTAATAATAATTGGACCGGGGCTATGCATGGCTGCCTGGCTTTCGATTCATTTCGTAACGCAAAACCCGGTAGTCCGATTTATGAAAACGGAATGAAACATCATTCCATCAATGACTTGCTGAGAGATGTTGAAAATGATCAACTACCGGAAGTGAGCTGGGTATTGCCTTCAAGGATAGATTCGGAACATCCTGGCGCTCCCTCCAGTCCATATAGAGCCGGATTTTTTACACATCAGATTTTGCAGGCACTAACCAGTAATCCGGAAGTGTGGAGTAAAACAGTATTTTTCCTGACATTCGATGAAAATGATGGACTGTTTGATCATTTGCCTGCACCGGCTGTGCCTTCTTATAATAATGACAATACATTGGCCGGAAAATCTACTATTCCCCTGGAAGGCATGTATTTTCACAATGATAAAGGAACAGAACCTTTCCCTTCTCCGATGGGCGGAAAGGGAAAAAGAATTTATCAGGACAAAAGAGATACCATTAGTGGCAATATCCGTCCCTGGGGTATGGGACCACGAGTACCCTTGTATGTTATATCTCCCTGGAGTAAGGGTGGTTGGATTCATTCTGAGGTGGCAGATCATACTTCCGTGGCACAATTTATTGAGAAAAGATTTGGCGTAGTGGTACCTGCTATTACTCCCTGGCACAGAGCAGTGAGCAGCGATTTAACCTCCGCTTTCGATTTTGAGTCACCCAATAAGCCGGATTTTCCCGAGCTACCGGATATGTCTGATTTTGAAAAGCGGGAGGAGACATCGAAGAAGTTGCCTAAAGCGCAGGCGCCGGAAGCACCTTCCGATTTGTTTCAGGAAAAAGGCTCCGTTTTTTCCAGAGCACTTACCTATGCACTTTATTGTAATGTGCAGCCACTGGCTGATAAACAGCAATTGCAATTGTTGTTTAAAAATGAGGGGAAGAAAGGAGCGGTCTATCATGTATATGACATGAACGATCTGGAGAGCATACCCCGGCGGTATACTGTAGAAGCTGGCAAGGAGCTAAGTGATGAGTGGGAGCTTCAGCGGACCATGGGTAAATATCACCTGGAAGTATTTGGACCCAATGGTTATTTTCAATCATTCAAAGGATCGGTAAATGTGGTGGAACCGCAAATAAAATTGGAATACGATCATAAAAAAGGCGGGCTGCATATCTTCTGCAAAAATCCAACTAAGCATAAAGTACAACTTCAACTAAAAGACAATGCGTATGGGTATGGTTCGGAGACAATTGTGCTTTCGCCGGAAAAAGCAAAAAAGAAATACCAGCACTTAAATAAAAGCGGTAACTGGTACGACTATTCCATTACTGGTCCGGATGGAACAGAATATCGGTTTGCAGGCAGGGTGGAGACAGGCAAGAGTGCGATTACAGACCCGGCTATGGCACAGCACGTATAATTTTCTGTCTACATGTATCGGGCAGTTGATCTCTAACGGTTATCATTATTTGAGAAATGGGTATTCCAAAATAAAGAAATATGAATAGGAAAGATTTTCTTAAACTATCTGTTCCGCCAATGTTGCTGGTCGGTAAAAGAGAGACTGTTTTCCCGGCTTCCACAACTTCAGTTACGGCACAGGATCCGGTACTGCGGTTTGTGGTAGCGTCAGATGGACACTATGGTTACCAGGGCTCTCCTTATGAAGCCTATTACGCTGCATTTGTATCGGAGGTAAACAAATTGCATGCTGCCCGCCCCTTTGCATTTTGCATGATAAATGGTGATGTGATACACGACGACAAAAAGTATTTTCCGGCTGCCAAAAAAGCGCTGGACGGTTTAGAGCTGAAATACTATGTCAGCCAGGGAAATCATGATCATGCTACGCCAGAAGAGTGGAAATCGGTTTGGGGCATGCCGGTGAATTTCGACTTTAGTATAGGGCGGGAAAGTTTTCTCGTGGGCACAACTTCCAACGAAAAGGGAACCTATTTGGCTCCTGATCTTGGTTGGATGGCGTCTGCGCTTGAAAAGCATAAACATCAGCGAAACGTATTTATATTCCTGCATATTAATCCGGCTAAGCAAACCCGTTACGCTGTTGATTGTCCGGATCTGTTTAAGTTATTGCCTAAATATCCTAATGTAAGGGCGATATTTAATGGGCATGATCACGACGAAGATGATATTAAGGTAAGAGAGGGTATCCCATTTGTATTTGATGCACATTTTGGTGGTGGGGGCGGTTGGGGAACGCCTTATAATGGATTTAGGATTGTGGAGCTTTATGAAGATAATAGCATTTCCACATTTATTCATACCCCATTCAAGATTATTAATAAAGCTACGTTGTAGTACGTTGGTATCTATCAGATAGATAAAAGGGAGAATGCTTTTCAAAGGCATTCTCCCTTTTATTCAACCCGCTTTCAATGCCGTTTGGTTAAGCCAAAGGAATAAATTGATAATTCAGGGTCCGTTAGCTGAGTTGTTGGTAGTACAAAAGCGAGATCAAGGTTTCCCGGCATAGCGGTAATCCACCACATTGGACAGGTTTTCCCCGGCGGCTTTTGTAACTTGTCCGTCCGAAGGCGAATACTTTTTCTGCAAAAAGGATCAAGAAAAATGGTTGAAAGCTTTTCTATAAATCCGGTCCGCAGTTTAACCCGAATTAAATTCCGTTTAGTTAAGCACAAATAGCTTCGTGCTGAAGAATTATCCAAAAATAAGTAGGGAAATATCAGTCT
>CAZRYS010000012.1:36206-163716 GCA_964604365.1 uncultured Terrimonas sp. | reverse complement strand
GCAAAACGTCATAAGACTGATATTTCCCTACTTATTTTTGGATAATTGTTCAGCATGAAGCTATTTGTGCTTAACTAAACGGCATTAAATTCGGGATAAATAGGCAACAAGGCACAGAATTTCCAAGCGGTTTTCATGCCGTAAGCTACAGTTGTTTTATAAGAACCTAAAGCGTTACCGAAATAAAGATAATGTCAACCAAACATTTCAATCAGCTTCTTTTCATCAAAACCAACCAATAGTCCTTTTTTGCTTTCAATAACCGGTCTTTTAATTAGTGTGGGCTTTTCCAGCAATAAAGCTATTGCCGACTTTTTATTGGTTATTGCCGCTTGTTGATCGTTACTTAAATTTCTCCAGGTGGCACTTTTTTTATTCAGCAGTGTTTCCCAACCAAGTTGGGTAGTCCATTCTTCAAGTTTCTTCTTATCAACGCCGTCAACCCGGTAGTCGTGAAAATGGAAATCTATATCCTTTTGTTTAAACCAGGCTACTGTTTTGCGAATAGTGTCGCAGGTTTTAATACCGTAAACTGTTGTCATCTTCCATGATTTGATTGCGGCGGCAATTTCGGCATTAAATCAGGATTTTTGCTTGAAAAGACGAATCGTTTTATTAGTAATAATTGGTTTTGCCCACAACCCTACGCTTAAAATATAGCCCATGGTGAGGTATAAAAAACTATACCCCGCTTTCAAACCCCAGGTATCGCCTATCCATCCTGTTATTAAGGGCAGTACAGCACCGCCGGTAATACCGGTTAATAATATTCCGGCAAAAGCGCCATGATTTTGTTTCACAGAATTAAGCGCCAGCGACATAATGACGGGGTACATCACGGACGCGAAAAAGCCCGTCATGGGTAGAGCAACCAGTGCTACCTCTCCAGAGAGTAACAATGCGGCGGTTAACGATAGCATCGCCAAAAACGTAAATATCACCAGTACCTTTCGGCTATCCATAATCTTCACCATCAGTAAACCCAACACGCCACCAGCCGTCATCAGTCCCCAGAAATAAGCGACTGCACGAGCGCCGGTTGTTTGAGGATCGTACCCGTAATAGACGCTCAGATACTGCGACATCCAGTTGGCAATTACCTGCTCGGTACCCACATAACAAAAAATACCAAAGAAAAAAGCAATAACCAATGGTTGTTTTACCAACTGCAGGTAGGCCTTCATGTTACCTGTTTTTTCCTCGCTGGTCAACTCCATTTTGGGGAAACGAAAAAGCAGGGTTATGACAATCATTAAAACGCAGATAACAGCAAAGAGTAAATAAATAGATATCCAGGGCATACCAGCCGGCGTAAGCGAAAAAACGGAGGCAGCTACAGAGTCCTTGTTTTCAACGTTCAAAACCAGGTAAGAATATACCAGCGGACTCACAAAAGAAGCCAGTCCGAATATCAATTGTCCCAAGACCGAAGTAAAAGCATAGTTTTCTTCTCCGCCCGCTATACGCAGCAGCGGATTGATGATCACCTGTAACATTGCCATGCCTGCACCAATAAAAAACAGAGATACGATGGCTGACAGATAATTGGGGAAAAACGCCAGTAATAAAGAACCTCCCAAAGCCAATAAAAAAGCAAAAGCCATAATAGCTTTGGTTGGATATTTTTCTATAAGGATACCGGTGGGTAGCGATACCAGTCCGTAGGCTATAAAAAAGGCAAAAGGCAGCAATGCTACCAACACCAGGCTCAATCGAAAATCCCGGATGATGTCAGGGGTGAGCGGGCCTATAATATTGGTCATAAAAGAGATCACAAAAAATGTGAGCAAAACCAGGGAGACTGCAGCATAGTTTTTTTGATTCATGACCTGTTATACTTTATCTTATAGGATAGATACAGCTATAGTGGCATCATACTGTTTGAAACAGATATATTTTAATTGGGAATTCGCATTCTACTAATATCTACCCGTAAACCTGAAGCCTATTGCACAGAAAAATAACAGGGGTAGGATTACATATTCAATACCTACAAACGTCTCCTTAAACGTCAGGCCAGGTCCAGCACTGGTTTGTTTTTCAAAATTGCTTCTATTTGGTCTATCACTTCTTTATTCAGCAGGTTTACAACATCCAGGGCTTTTAGATTTTCCTCCAGTTGCTCTTTTTTAGTAGCACCTAATATGGTAGTTGTCACATTAGGGTTGTGTATAGTCCAGGCAATGGCCAATGAAGCCAGTGAAACCCCCAATTTTTTGGACAATTCCGCTAAAGCCTGCACTTTCTCCATCTTTTCCTTCTGCAGCCACCTGTCTTTCAACCAGTCAAAACCTTCAATTGCCAAGCGGGAGCCTTCGGGAATTCCATTGTTATACT
This sequence comes from uncultured Terrimonas sp., assembly GCA_964604365.1. Classification (GTDB taxonomy): domain Bacteria; phylum Bacteroidota; class Bacteroidia; order Chitinophagales; family Chitinophagaceae; genus Agriterribacter. Next base: position 161,379 of record CAZRYS010000012.1, on the reverse strand, counting down.
TGCCGGTAAGAAAGCCTGCGGCTAATGGGCTCCAAATAGTAGTACCCAATCCAACATTATTAAAGACAGGTAGATAATCCATTTCCATCTTGAAGCGTTCAAACATATTGTACTGTGGTTGTTCCATTGCCGGACCAATCAATTTATATTCCTGAGCTACCCGATGGGCTTCCATTATTTCGGCACCGCTCCATTGGCTGGTACCCCAATACAACACTTTCCCTTGTTGTATCAGATGGTTCATTGTCCAAACTACTTCCTCAATAGGTACGCTTGGATCGGGTCGGTGGCAGAAAAACAAATCCAGGTAGTCCAGTTGCATACGCTGTAGTGCTTCATGACAAGCTTCTACCAGGTGTTTGCGACTTAATCCGGTTTGATTTGGTTTATTATTTTTGCCACGCCAGCCGAAATAGGCTTTCGAGGAAACGACATAAGAGGTTCGGTCCCACCCTTTTCTTTTTAAAACCCTTCCCATCAATTTTTCGCTCTCACCCAAAGCGTAACCTTCTGCATTATCAAAAAAGTTAATACCGCTGTCATAAGCCATTCCCATCAAAAGGTCAGCCTGACTATCATCCACCTGCTGATGAAAGGTAACCCAACTACCATAGGACAACACACTTAACTGCAATCCTGTTTTCCCCATTTTGCGGTATTCCATACAAAAAACTTAAATTGTAAAAAAAACTGTGCTCAAATGTAAGCCATTTGAATGATGATGGACGGCGTGGAGAGGATTCAAACAGAAGAAAATCTCCCGGTTTTTCCTTTTCTTTGTAAATGGGGGCATTGCATTTGGTACAAAAAATTTACTTTAGCAACTAATTGAGCTATTAACAGGATGAGTTACGAGATAAAACAAGAAGGCAAGTTTAGATATATCGAAGAGGGTTCTGGAGAGGTTTTGATTTTGTTACACGGGTTATTTGGAGCCCTGAGCAATTTTGAACCCCTTATCGAATATTTCCGCAAACAGTATAAAGTGGTGGTGCCCGTATTGCCTTTGTTGGAGCTTGATTTGCTACACACATCGGTAGGAGGAATTGAAAAGTTTGTGCAAAAGTTCATAGAAACACGGCAGTACAAGAGTGTTCATTTGTTAGGCAATTCTCTGGGTGGGCACGTAGCACTTCTTCATATACTGAAGCATCCGGAAAATATTAAGTCGCTGATATTAACTGGTAGTTCGGGGCTGTTTGAAAATGGAATGGGCGATACTTATCCTAAGCGCGGAGACTACGAATACATTAAGAATAAGACAGCCCTCACTTTTTATGACCCGGAGTTGGCTACTAAAGAACTGGTGGATGAAGTATTTGAAATCACTTCTAACCGGTTGAAAGTGATCAAGATTATTGCGCTGGCCAAAAGTGCTATCCGCAATAACCTGGGCGATGAACTGAAAGAAATTAAACAACCAACATTACTGGTATGGGGCAATAATGATACCATTACCCCACCATTTGTAGGAAAAGAGTTTAATAAACTGATCCCTAACAGCGAGTTGCATTTTATAGATAAATGTGGTCATGCACCTATGATGGAAGTGCCTCAGGAATTTAACAAGATTTTACACGAGTTTCTTACGAAATTAAATGAGCCTGCCACCGTTACCAACTAACTTGCATTGATAAGTTAAAGCATTAGCATGTTTGCGGGACAACTCATATCGAACAGCATTCCTTTTTTACACTTGGATGATACAGTTGAAACTGCATTGCAGGAAATGAGCGATTTTCATGTTGCACACCTGCCTGTGGCGGAAGACAGTAAATACCTGGGAATTGTAAGTGAGGAGGTGTTGATGGATACAGATGAAACTACACTGCTTGAAAAGCTAGTAACAACGCTCCCCCGTCCTTTTGTGCGCCCCAATGATTCGTTTTTACTAGCGGTAAGAATAGCCAAAAGTATGCGGTTATCTGTAGTGCCTGTCGTATCTGAGCAATATGAATTGTTGGGCACTATTAGTGAAGATGAACTTTTTGCGCAATTGGCCAACTTTTGCGGAATAGATGAAACCGGTGGAATCATTGTGCTTGAGATGGAAAAAAGCGACTTTTCTGCCGGAGAAATCAATAGACTGGTTGAGTCAAATGACGCCTATATTACTCAACTGAATACACAAATGGATGCTGTAAATCAGCTTCTTATAGTGAGCCTTCGAATAAATAAAGCTGAAATATCGGATATTGTGTCTACCCTGCAGCGGCATGAGTATACCATTAGGTACTATTTTGGTGAGGAACTGTACCAAAACGAAATCCAAAATAACCTCGACCACTTAATGAATTACCTTAACATTTAATTCATCCAGATACAATAGAATTGATATAGATTCGATTAATCTATTGAAACTAAAACCGTGAATCCTTGTAAAGGAACTGATGGCGAATCTGTATAAATACCTGTTACTACTGGCATTTTTGTTTTCATTTTTTGACATCGTTGCTCAGGAGACGGAAAAAGAAGATGAGCTTTTATTTGAGGACGCCAATATTCTCAAAACTTCATATTTGGTTGTTCGTGATGTTACCATTACAGGCAATAAAGTAACCAGGCCGTATATTATCTCAAGAGAGGTTCCCGTGAAAAAAGGGGAGAGGTATCCCATTTCAACAATTATTAAAAGTATTCCTGAGGCAAAAAGAAACCTGATGAACTCGGGGCTCTTCATTGACGTAGCGGTTGATTTCAACAACTGGTTAGAAGACTCCATTGATATTGTGGTAGATGTAAAAGAAAGGTGGTATTATTTTCCTGTTCCGTATTTCGACCCCGTAGATCGAAACTTAAATGTGTGGCTCAAAGATCATAAAGCAGATCTTTCCAGGGTAAACTATGGGCTGAAATTTATAGCCAACAATGTAAGTGGAAGAAACGACAAACTGAATATCTGGTTGCTGACCGGCTACTCCCGGCAAATTGTATTAAACTACAATGCCCCCAATTTTGATCGATCATTAAAAAATGGGATTGTTTTGGATTTTTTATTCTCCCAGAATAAAGAACTAAACTATGACACAGATAACAACAAACAACTGTTTTATAAGAATGACCACGAGTTTGTAACCGATCGTCTCCGCATTGGGATAGGGTATAGTTACAGGGAAGGTTATATTAAAAGACATAATGTTCGGCTGTCATATAATATCATTCGCATCAACGATTCTGTTTTGCATCGGAACCCCAACTATTTTGGCAATGAGAGCAAACGGGCGGCTTTTCCAGAAATAAATTACCAGTACCAGGATTTTGACCTTAACTATATACCCTACCCCACCAAAGGCTTTATGTGGGAGGTCGGTTTCAGAAAGCGGGGCTTTAGCAAGGAGATGAACCTTTGGGAGTTTTCGGGAAGAACGGGTGCATATTGGGAGCTTTCTCCCAAATATTTTCTCTCCACACAAACTTTTGGAAACCTGAAACTACCACTCGATCAGCCTTTTTTTAACAGAAACCTGTTGGGGTATGGCGACCTCTTTCTGAGAGGGTTGGAAAACTATGTGGTAGATGGTACGGCTTCCCTCGTTAATAAAACTACTTTTTCCCGGGAAATCTGGAGACTGAATTTTAAGACGGGACTTAAATCGCGCTCATATGGTGTCATTCCGTTTCGTTTTTATGGCAAAATATATGGAGACCTGGGATACGCCTACAATAAAAAAGTGCCGGGTGTCAATCTCTTAAATAATAAACTCTTGTACTCCGGCGGAGCCGGCCTTGATGTAATATCTATTTATGATGCGGTTATTTCTTTGGAATACAGTTTTAATCAATTAGGACAAAAGGGGCTATTTTTGGAGGGTCGTCTTGGTTTTTAAATCGGCGATGTTTACATCATGAAAGTTGCAATATATAGTCGCGGGGGCGAATCCATTAAATACGAAGACCTATTGCTGCTGTTGGCAGCATTAGAGAAGCATAGAGCAGCTTCCATTATTTATCAAAGTTACTTTGAACAGGTAAAGCACCTGTTTCCCGAAGGCGCATACGAAACTTTTAGAGACTCTTCCGATTTGGATGAAAGTTTCGACTGCCTTATCAGTATGGGGGGTGACGGAACTATTCTGGACACGCTTACCCTTATTAAAGATACCGGGATCCCGGTAGTGGGCATCAACCTGGGTAGGCTGGGTTTTTTGACCGAAATAGGAAAAAATGAGCTTGAAAAAGCGATTGACACCCTGGCGGAGCGAACCTATGTCATCGACAAAAGAAGTCTAATCCATGTAGATGCCAGCATCCCCCTGTTTGGAGACACTCCCTTCGGACTCAACGAGTTTGCTATTCATAAACGGGATACTTCCTCCATGATAAAAATTCACACCTATTTGAACGGGGAATTTTTAAATACATATTGGGCCGATGGGTTGATAATATCCACGCCCACAGGATCTACCGGTTACTCTCTCAGTTGTAACGGTCCGGTGGTTTTTCCTGAATCCAACAGTTTTATTATCACCCCTGTAGCGCCACACAACCTGAATGTAAGACCAATCATTATTTCCGATACGAATATCGTATCATTTGAAATTGAGGGCCGTGCCGATCAGTATATTTGTGCTCTCGATTCCAGAAAAGAAATTGTGGGCAGGGAAGTGCAGGTGGCCATTAAAAAAGAAAACTTTTCTTTTAACCTGATACGGCTACAGGAGAATAGTTTTTTGCAGACGCTGAGGAACAAACTTTCATGGGGGCTGGATACCCGAAACTGATTCCAAATATCTAATATTTCATTAAAATAAGGCAATATTGCATGGCAGTTAACTGTTAAACTTGTACTTTGCATTATTAAAAGCCCGGGCTATTGAGGATATTTACATTAAATTCCATTTAATGAGGAGATTATTAGCGTTGCTGATCCTGGCGGCAGTATATGTACCCGTTAATGCACAGATAGCAGATGGTGTAGTGCAAGAAGGAGAATTCGGTGTTACCCTAGGTGCTGCCCACTATTTTGGGGATTTAAATACCAGAGCGGCCTTTAACCGGCCAAAGCCTGCCGTTGGCGTTTTCTTTCGTAAACAGTTTGGAGAATATATTGCAGCCCGCCTGGCTTTACACTATGCCCAGTTGGGATACTCTGATATTTACAGTGATAATGATTTTCAGAAGAGACGTAACCTCAGTTTTAACTCCAATGTTTGGGAAGCCACCATACAAGGCGACTTTAACTTTATGCGGTTTGTGCCCGGTGAACCTGGCTTTGGTTTCACACCCTATGTAACATTGGGTATTGGTGCATTTAACTACGATCCATATGCATATCTCGGAGGTAGAAAATATTTTCTTCGTCCTATGGGAACGGAGGGGCAGGGATCTGCAGCCTATCCTGGCAACAAACCCTACAGTGCTGTTGCATTATGTTTTCCGTTAGGAATGGGTATTAAGTACAATGTTGCACCCAATATTAATCTTTCATTCGAAGTTGCTTACCGCTTTACTACCACAGACTATCTGGACGATGTTAGTGGATATTATGCGCCCGATGCCTTTTCGCAAACGCTTCCGGACAACACCCCTACTTCCTGGTACTTACTGCAGGACAGATCTTATGAAACAGGGGATGGAATACGGATCGGAACCAAAGGCAGGCAAAGAGGGTTTAACAAACAGTTGGATGCGTATGTTGTAGCCGAAGTGGGACTGGCCTTTACACTTACCTCCTATAAGTGCCCCTCTGTGAATTAATCGTTACCTTTGTTGCCTAATATTTAATAAGTTTTGCAGCCACTGGCAGAGTTTTTCTCCGGTAAGGATTATATAAACGATTTTAAAAAGTTTGTTACCGGTCAGTATCTTACCAAAGGCTTACGCATTACTATAGGCGCATTACTGCCTGCATTCATTCTTTATAAATACGGGTGGCTCAATGTAGCAATAGCAATGCCGCTGGGTGCTTTAATGGTAAGCTTAACAGATTCCCCCGGCCCTATCCACCACAGGCGAAACGGGATGCTGATCAGCAATGGCATCAACTTTCTAATAGCACTTATCATTGGATTTACCAGGCATTACCCCTGGCTATTAGCCATAGAACTAACGGTATTCAGTTTTTTTCTTTCTTTAATATCTGTGTATGGCAACCGAGCCAGCTCTATCGGCTTGATTGCGGTGATTGTGATGGTAATCAACATTGATGTTCACAAAGAGGAGCGGATATTGCAGGACGCTCTTTTTACATTGGCCGGAGGTATCTGGTACATGTTGCTGAGTTTACTATTATATTCTCTGCGTCCCTATAAACTGATAGAACAGGCTTTGGGAGAATGCATTATTGCTACGGGCGCTTATATAAAAGTAAAGGCAAAACTTTATAGAGATGGGGTACAATATGATGATGTATACGATCAATTACTTCCGGTACAGGTAACCATTCACAATCAGCAGGAGCAACTTCGCGAAATGCTTTTCAAAGCCCGTGGATTTACGAAAGACTCTACCACCAAAGGGCGGATACTATTGATGATGTTTCTAGACTCTGTAGATTTGTTTGAACATGTGATGACATCACAACAAAACTATAAATCGCTACATAAATATTTTGACGGCGGCGATATCCTGGAAAAATACAGGCTGTTGATTATCGAAACAGGCAACGAATTAGATAAGATAGGACTGGTAGTACAAAGTGGTATCCAATACCGCGGAAAGAGAGAATTAGATGACATGATTCGGGAAACAGAAGCCTATTTTGTCGCCTACCGCGACAGCTATATAAGCTCTGCCAATATAGAAGGCTTCATTGCCCTGCGCCATGTGCTAAATTCCATTAAAGAAATTGCCACCAGGATTAATAAGTTGTATAGATATGCAAGCTATAGCAGCGAGGTAAGCAAAGAAGCCAATCCCGGGCTGGACGTTTCTGGTTTCGTGTCGCGACAGGAAGTAGATCCTAAATTGCTGCTGGAGAATATAACCCTGGAATCCAATGTGTTTCGTCATTCTCTTCGTGTGAGTCTTTGTATGCTCGCAGGATTTTTGATAGCACAGTTATTCCCGTTTGGGCATAGCTACTGGATATTATTGACGGTGGTTACCATTCTAAAACCGGCATACAGTATCAGCAAACAAAGAAATGCCCACAGGCTTACCGGAACGCTGATTGGCGTAGGTATTGGCTTTTTACTGTTGTATTTTATTCACAATGAAGCTATTCTTTTCGCTTGTATGGCGGTTTCTATGGTTATCGGTTATTCTTTTTTACAAATACGCTATATGATAAGCGTAGTGGGGATTACGTTGTATGTATTGATTTCGTTTCACTTCTTTCATGCTGTAGACTTTCAATCGCTGGCGCAGGATCGGGTAATCGATACGGTTATAGGATCAGCACTTGCGTTTGTCAGTAGTTTACTGTTTCTGCCTATCTGGGAATATGATCAGATCGACAAATCCATAAAGAAGCTAATGGAAACCAACCTGAGTTATTTTAAAATCGTTAGCCAGGCATTTTACGGTGTTCCGCCAGATACATTGCAATACAAAGTATGCCGTAAGGATGCCTATGTATCGCTGGCCAATCTTTCGGACGCTTTTCAACGGTTGCTGTCTGAACCCAAAAACAAGACGCAACATCCGGAACTATTGCATCAACTGGTGGTTAGCAACCATATGTTAACATCCCATATCGCCAGCCTGGGAGTTTACTCGCAATTATTGGCCCCACGCTATCATTCGGAGGCTTTTAAACCCGTAGTGCAGGTAGTAGAGAAAAAAATGCAGCATGTTATAGATGTTTTATCAGACGAAAAAAGGGCCGGGGAAGATGCTACGGAAGACAAAGGGTTTATTAGCATGCGCGATTGGGTGCAAACACTGCTCAGCCAACGGCTGACAGAACTCGACCAGGGTATAAAAAGTGATATTCGAAAACAGTTGTCTGGCTTCAAAACAATCACGGATCAGTTTGAAATCATCAATACTATCACAAATGATATGAGTAATATTCTAAAAAAGATGAAAACGGTGTAGTTTTTGCTATTTTTTAATTTTCATCAAAATATTTTAGCCAATCCGGGTTTCTTGGGGTAATGTATTGATAATTGACTGATTGTCATAACTTTTTTATCTCTTTTGAGACAGGATAAATGCTTTGTCGAATTACAATATGATAACCATGCTCCCGTTTATAAAAGGACTTTAATAATCCGTATCATGAAAATCCGTAACCTTACAGAAAAGGCTTTTTTTCTTCTGTTTCTAACGCTCCCGATACTAGTGGCAGCTACCGCCTGGAAAAAGACGCCGGGTTTACCAATGATGGTTTATTATCTACCGGCAGATCTGAAGGTAGAATCAAAAGAAATGTTTGCCAACCGCCTTTATGAGTCCACCGGACTAAAGGAACTGGGGCTTGAAAAAGAGGTACTGGATGTAGCACTGAAGGGCTTCGCCAAACTTTCTAAAGCCGGGAAACTTAATAACGACAGCCTTCTTACAATCGTTGACTTTTCCCAGTCCTCGAAAGAAAAAAGGTTCTATGTAATAGACTTAAAGAACATTGATCTGGTGTTTAATACCAGGGTTGCTCATGGAAGGAATTCTGGTTTGGAATATGCTCGCTATTTTTCCAATATCATGTCATCTAACAAAAGCAGTCTTGGGTTTTACATCACTCAAAACTCTTATATGGGATCAAATGGCTACTCTATGCGCCTACAGGGGGTTGAAAAAAATATAAATGATAAAGCGCTCCCCCGCAATATTGTAGTACATGGTGCCGAATACGCTAATGAAAATTATCTTCAGTCCAACGGTATGCTGGGAAGAAGTTTCGGTTGCCCGGCGCTGCCTACCAAAGACAACAAATCAGTAATTGATGTGATCAAAAACGGTTCTTGCTTTTTCATATATAATTCAGACAAAAAATATTTCCAACAGTCTAAGGTTTTAAACGGTTAAGGTAACCCGGTTCCGCGATGGCTTATCGGTTTTTTTTATCGCCGTTCCCGACCAATTACAAAGCTTACCTTAAGTGTTGCCGAAAAATAGGAATCATTTTTCTTAGATCCACCCCTTATGGCCCCCGGTGTAGCAATTTGTTGGGGATTTAATATTGCACGTCTGTCCTGCAATTTTTCGGCAAGGATTGCTTCAGAGGGATTGAGGTAGCGACGAAACAGTTCCGGGTTTATATAAGTTGTACTCACATCATCTAGGTAATCGGTTGTTGTAAAACGATGTAATACTTCCAGCTTCAGATTAAATAAAGCTGACAACTCATATTTTATACCAATGCCAACCGGAAAATTTATCTGTGTTCTTGCGTAGGGTTTTCTCTCTGCATATTCTTCAAAGCCTTGTCCTTCTGTACGAAGGGGTTGTAGGTTTACCCAGATTCCATTGAGGGAGGCTTGGGGATTAAATGAGAAAACACCGATGCCACCCATAATATATGGTGACAACAGCGGAACTTTATCAAATTGCAATAAAATAGTGAGTGGAAATAACTCAGCTATCGCCAGCAATTCAAAAATAGAACTCCTGAAATGCAGGTTACGCAGGTAGCGCATCCGCGCCTCCGATTGATCATTTTCCAGTATCCTGTCATTGGCATACAATGAACCGACGTTTAAATCGACACGTAAGCCAACTTTATAGCGGTATATAAATCCTGTACTAACACCCACCGTCAATCGCGTATATTCCGGATTAAGGTCTTTTATGAATCCTTTGCCACGTCCACTTTTCCCACCAAGATCTGTAAAGCAATTCATTCCACCGAAAGAAACGTTTACTTCATACAGTAGATCCTTATCGTAAAACTTATTGTTGTAAAAGTAAGATTGTGGAGAAGCGCTGGTACTAATAGTCAATCCGCACGTTAGCAACGCGATTAGTCTGGTGTTCATATAGGAAGGTTTAATGACTGGTATTAAGATACAAAAAAGCCGGGAAATATCCTTTTGTAATTGTATTATTTCCACAGAAACAGAAGGGTTCTTCTGGATGTTCGGGGAGGTATACCGGAATAATCAGCACTGGACGACCGTCAATTTTAACGATTTGTTACCCCTCGCATTATTTTATTTTATGCTTATATTTAATAAAAAATTATGGCTAAGAAAAGCGCTAAAAGTAAAAAGGACAAGTCTATCCTGGAAAAAATTGGAGAAAAAGCATCTGAACTTAAAACTAATGTGATTGCAGGCACCAACGCTGTAGTGGAAACCACCGCTGAAAAGTTTGCGGAGGTAAAAAAGGCTATAAAAAAGAAGTATGGTAAATCCGAAGCGAAAGATCTGAAGAAAAAGATAAAAAAGACTGAGAAAAAAATTGCAAAAGAAACAGACAAACTAAAAAGCACCGCAAAAAAGACAGCGAAACGTATTTCAAAAACGGTCGCATCAAAAAAGAAAGACGCAGAAAAGGCTGTTTCTGTTACTGGTAAAAAATTGAAATCTGATATCAGTAAGGCAAAGAAATCAATAAAATCTTCTGGTGCTGCCCTTGCTAAAAAAGCGACGGATAAAAAGAAAGAAGCGGAGAAAGCGCTGAAACAAGCCGGCAAGTCTGTGAAGAAAGAAGTGGCAAAAGTTACAAAAACCGTAAAAAAGGCTGCCGCTAAGAAGGCAAAATAAATACCTTAAATATTTCTGCGAGGGATACTCAAAAGAGTATCCCTTTTGATATTGTCAGGTTACCAATTGCCCATCTGTTCTCTTACCACTCTTTCTGTTTGTTCCTTTTCTATAGCTTTGGTTTCCCATTCCGGTTCATATCTCACAAACCACGACAGCCAGAGACTTCGGGACAGTCGCATAAAAATAGGTTGAAGCAGTAACAACGATACTCCGTTGATAATACCCCACCATAGCAAACGGTTATCCCCGGTTTGAACAGAGAAGCCAATCAAAACCCACCATGCAATAAAGGTGGTCACGCTAAACGCAATAGTCAGGGCATAACTAACATAAGCCGTTCCGTAGTAGAAGCCTACTTCAATATCTGTAGGCTGACCACAAACCGGGCAGTTTGTATGCATCTTGGTATTTACTTTTAGTTTGTAGGCGTTGGGCTCTACAAACAACTTTCCCCGCCGGCAGCGCGGACAGCGATTACTGAATGTAGATACTAAATACCCGCTATTTTTTGACTTATTGCTCATGTCGACATTTTACGCAAATTTCTGAATATATATTAAATACTTGAGTGACTATTGTCACGGAAGATCAAAAAGCTTCCAATATGTTCTCCATTCTGGTTCCCCGGGACCCTTTCACAAGATAGGTAGCTCCAGGCACTATATTATTCTTCAACCATGATGTTGCTTCGCCAGACGTATTGAAATAATAGAAAGGTGTAGTAAGGTGCTGAAAATCGCCTCCTACAAAAATTACCTGGCTCCAGGTATATTGTTGTATCAGATCTGCCAACTGTGCATGTTCCTGTAGACTGTCTTTTCCGAGTTCCATCATAGCTCCCAATACCAGAGCCTTAGCACTTCCCGGCAACTTCGTGAAATTTTCAATAGCAGCCTTCATGCTCGACGGGTTTGCGTTATAAGCGTCGAGGACAATTTTATTGTGGGGTTTTTCAATCAATTGAGAGCGGCTGTTTGATGGTGAATAACTTTCTATTGCTTCTTTTATTTGGCTGTCGGATACCGAAAAATAGTTTCCGACTGCAATGGCTGCCAGTATATTCGGTAAGTTATAATCGCCAACCAACTGTGTATTGATATGGAGTTCTCTTTCTGGCAACACAACTCCGACAAATGGTTCGTTTTTTTCAACAGTTCCTGTAATATCTGCGGCTGAAGTACCGTAGGTAACGATATTCAAACCGCGGCTCATATCCAGGAGATACGAATAATCGTGCATAACAAATGCAGTACCATTGTGTGCCCGCAAGTAATCATATAGTTCTCCCTTCCCCTTCCTCACTCCTTCCTCACTTCCAAATCCCTCCAGGTGAGCTTTGCCACAATTCGTAATTAAGCCGTGAGTAGGCGCAGTATATTCGCAATACCCGGCAATTTCACGGAGATGGTTGGCTCCCATTTCTATAATTGCCATCTCTGCATCCGGTTTTACAGATAATAAAGTAAGTGGTATGCCGATATGATTGTTTAAGTTGCCGGCCGTTGTGTATGTTTTGTATTTTTTTGACAACACAGTGTGCAACAACTCTTTGGTTGTAGTTTTACCGTTGCTGCCTGTAATGCCTATAAAAGGAATAGAAAACTGTCGTCTGTGATAGCCGGCCAGTTGTTGAAGCGTTGCTAAAACGTCGCTTGTTTTTATGATCCGGTTGTCCGAAAAGCCGGGATTTTCATCCACCACTACATAAGATGCTCCTGTATCCAGCGCCTGACGGGCAAATTCATTACCATTAAAACTTGGCCCACGGAGCGCAAAAAAAATATCTCCGGCCGTCAGTTTCCGGGTATCGGTTTTTACTGCCGGATGTTGCAGGTATATTTCGTATAGTTTTTCAAGCATAAACAAATGTAGAGCTTAGTTGTTTAGTAAAAGGGCGGCTAACGTTTATGTGCCAGGAACCATCTTGTGCCACCAGTTGTTGATACACTTTGTAACGGCATCATCGTAATGGCGATATTCAAATGTATCTACAGACCGGATGCCACGAACAATATTTGTCAGGAATATTTCATCAGCATCCCTTAGAAAAGTGATGTCGAGGGGTACTTCTCTGATTTTGTATCCTGCTTTTGGCAGGTTCATCAGAATAAACCTTCTGGCAACACCTTCAACGCAACCCTCGCCGGGGGACGGCGTATACAATGTTCCATTTTTTACACAAAAGATGTTGGAGATGGTTGTTTCTGCCACCCTGGTATACTGATTCACCACGATTGCATCATTCCAGTTGTTTCTGGTGGCGTGGAGTGCTGCTATTGTATAGGGTAAAAAGTTGTTTGACTTGATGCCGGAGTACGTTCCTACACTTTTGACAGCATCGTAACAAATGCCAATATTCAACCTTTTTTCCTTTTTTGTGGGAAAAGGAGCCACTTCTATAATAAACTCAGGTGTCTGGTTGGTGAGGTTCTCCAATCCTCCATTCCCCCGGAAGATGTTGAGTCGCACGACAGCCCTTGCCAGGAGTTGATTGGCTTTGCACAATCTCAAAATTATTGTAGACAGTTTCTTTGGGGTAGGAAACAGCCCCACATTGAATTGAAGAAGAGATAAACCTTTAAACAATCGGTTCATGTGAAGCTCTTGCATCACTATTTTGCCATCGGATATCTGCATGGTTTCAAACAATCCGTCTCCGTACCGCAGGGAACGGTTAGTGGGCTGGATTACACCACTGTCGTCACGGGAAATCAATTTACCATTATAAGAAAAAAAAGCACCGGGCATGTAATACTTAGTGATAGCGTAATTACGAAAGTTGATTCCTTGAAAAAACTGTTTATTGTACCTATTTGTCGTCTATTATACCGATTCTGATAGCATATCGCACCAAACCGGCCATCGATTTTACTCCTAATTTTGACTTCAATTTGTCTCTTATTGCCTCTACGGTGCGGGGGCTTAGTCCTACCATATCTGCAATTTCTTTAGTACTCTTTTCTTCACACATCAACTTCAATATATGCTTTTCCTTGTCTGTGAGCTTCCCTTCCTGCGCAGAGAAGGCATCCGGATTTCCCTTATTCTTCAGTCCATCCAACAAGGCTTTATTGGTCATTTCATTAAAGAAATATTCATTCTGATGGCAGGTTTTTATTGCTTCGTATATTACCTCCGAATCTGAGTCTTTTGTAAGGTAGGCGTTGGCACCAAGTTCCATCAACTTAGAAATCATAGAATGCTCATTGTGCATAGTGAGCATTATAATTTTCACATCCGGGTATGTTTTTTTTAATTCGGGTAGTGCTCTAATGCCATCCATGATAGGCATCTGAATATCGAGTAAAACAACATCGGGCTGCATATGCTTTAGCAAGTGTAATAGTTGTTGCCCATTGTCAGCTTCTCCTATGAGCCTGATATCTTTTTTTGTACTTAATGCGGTTTTTACCCCAGCTCTAAAAAGCACATGATCATCCGCAATAACTACTTTAACAGGGGTTACGAGTTCAATTGGTTTCATCAATTATATATATTGGTTGAACATATTTGTAAATTATCAATTTGTAGCATCCTATTGAAATTTACGATATGTTTTAATAAAGGTAGCACCTAATTTAGAATCAAAGAATAAAATCAGCTATAAATCAGCAACTGCATAAACCTACTGCAAAAGTGGTAGTGGTCCTGACTCCGCAACACTATCGTTGGCTTTCTTCGGAAACCGTTAGTTACCGTACAAAAATTATGCTGCAAACGATAGTTTGCTGCCTATGACTTTCCGTAAACCCAATGGACCAATAAATAACTCATACCAATTTTTGCCTATTGGTTGCAACCAGGGTGGAAGCTAGCAAGATAAGTATTTAGCTGATCAGTCGATTACGCATTCCATACATTACCAATCCGGCAATGGTTCTTGCTCCAACTTTTGATTTCATATTTTGGCGCACGGTTTCAATGGTGCGGGGACTCAAAAAAACTTCTTTCGAAATCTCTTCTGTTGTTTTGTCATCTGCAATCAGGCGGAGAATGCGTAGTTCTTTCTCAGAGAACGTAACAGGATTAGGATAATACTGTTTTATCTGTCGTTTGTGCTGCAATTTTAGCAGGACAGCCTTATTCACCAACTCATTAAAATAGAAATCGTCATTCATGCAGGTGAGAATGGCGTTATAGATCTCTTCGGGATCGGTATTTTTGGTCAGGTAAGCGTTTGCGCCCATTTCCATCATACGCGAGATCATTTCCTGGTCATCATACATAGTGAGGACGATAATTTTTATTTTTTCGTACTCTTTACGGATGAGCGATATGGCGTTAACCCCGTCCATCTCAGGCATTCTGATATCCATCAATAGTACATCGGGCAACTTGATCTTTATTTTATGCATCAAGTCCTTGCCGTTTTCCGCCTCCCAGATGATTTTCAAATATTCTTTTCCACTCATTGCCATTCTAATACCATCTCTGAAAATCTTGTGGTCGTCAGCGATCGAAACCTTTATTTGGTATTCGTTGTTTGTCATTGGGTAATCCTGATACTGGTTAAAATTCTGTTTACCAAAGGTTAATTAAATTTTCTAAAAAAGGAACACGTACAATAAGATCGGACGAACCGTAAAATAGCTTAGTAAAATCACAAAAAAATCACCAAGTTTTACTCACTTCTCTTAGAGATACGGCATGTAACTTTGTTATTAGAAAAATTTCTTATAAAAAAGCCAGGCTTTGTTCTCTCCCTTCAAATAGGACCTTTAAAAACCGGGTCAAATATAGTAAAAACACTATGATTTAAAAGTATTTCTACTTTATTTTTAATTAATATTCAACCACTAATTCCTCGTGTAATACTTTCCCTGTCTCATTTTCGTTATCATTTGTTAATTAAATCTCATCTGTGACCTGTTGCTCTAATTGAGCTTCTTAATGACTTTTGAGCATTAATCAATCCTTGTTTTTTTAAAAAACCACAAAACTTTTAACTATGACACAAAATGAGACATTCGTGAAGACCCCCGGTATTTCATTGGCCGAAATTGGGGAACACATCGGCTTTGAGAAAGGCGCCAAAATGGTGAAAGATTACTATGATGCGTTTGGAGAAAACGCCTGTCACTTTGTTGGGCGAAACATCCTGTTGAAAATGCTGGAGCAGCCAGACTGCGTGGGGATCAACATGTACAAAGCATTAAATGCTGAAGGAAACCCAACTTATGTTTTTGTAGGGGTAGATTCTACCGGTAAAGCTATACTGGAATATACCGCTATCAATGATGGTGGCAACCTGGCTAAAGAAATTGGACTGGTTACCAACAGGTTCTCTAAAAAAGATGGCTGGTGGTCATGGGATTTTGAGGACATCGGCATTAGTATAAAATAAGTAAAACCAATTATACCTTAGGTTTCTTCATAAGCATTTAAGTAGCTATATTTGAAGAAATCATCGGAATATATACGAAATTTTACGAAATATTGCTTTGGTCTCTGACCTAATACCCTTGGTCCTATTTATTTTTTTGGCGCAGGCAAGAAAAAATCTAGGGTTAAGGGTGTTTTTTATTTCTATAAGTTACAGTGTATTCCTTAATTTTTTTATTCTTTCCAATCGAACGATTCTAGAGCGATACTACCTGACCACACTTTCTATTACCACTATCGTGGAGTTCTTTTTGTTTTCTTACCTGTTTGCCCGCATCCTGCTAAGCCTCAAAATACGAAGGCTGATCTACATACTGACAATTCTGGTGGGTGTTTATCTGGTGTATGATTTTGTCCTTACTCCGTATGATGCGTATGACCCTATTCCTTCTGTTGTCTGCTTTCTGATAATACTTATTTACTGCATAATTTTCCTTTACGAAAAGGTAACGGATTCCAGTGTTCCTTACTTTTACTTTACCTCTACGTTTT
Organism: uncultured Terrimonas sp.; assembly: GCA_964604365.1. GTDB lineage: Bacteria > Bacteroidota > Bacteroidia > Chitinophagales > Chitinophagaceae > Agriterribacter. Next base: position 144,913 of record CAZRYS010000012.1, on the reverse strand, counting down.
GGGTGGTTGTAGCCATTATTGTGTATTGCGCAGGTACCTTTTTTGCCCTTGTATATGCTCAAAACTACCTAGAAGGTAAAAAGACATCAGAATATGATGTAATACACGATTCTTTATATATTATAAAAAATTTTATTCTCATTGTTGCCATGTTTTCAAATGACAGCAATAATGCGTCTGTCAAACTAAATAGAGGAAGAAATACGTTAAATAAATATACCTGAACCCGAAATGAAGGCCCCTATGATTTTATTGCAGACCAATGGTATATCCAGCATTGTGCTTTTTGGCACTATGGGGATGCTGGCCCTGGCCATAGGGATGATTATTTTCATTATTTTTCATCAGCGAAGGGTCATCCGTTACCAAATGCAACTGCAGGAAATGGAAGATGAACAGCAGAAACTACTACTGAATGCGTCAATCAGGTGGCAGGAAGAGGAAAGGCAGCGTATTGCTGCAGATTTACACGATGACGCTGGTCCATTACTTGCAACAGCAAGGTTGTACCTGAATGAAAACCTTGTTCACCAGGACATTAATACCCAATTGCAAAGTATTTATAATGCCAAGCAGATTATAGATGATACTATACAACTTATCAGGAATATTTCGCATAGCCTGATGCCCCCTACATTAAAGAATTTTGGGTTGGAGTCGGCGGTAAATGATCTTTTTCAGAAAATCAGTGGATCGGGCATGCTAAATGCCAGTTGCCGTTTTCACGACTACCGTGAAAGACTGCGCCCGGAACAAGAATTACTGATTTTCCGCGTTATACAGGAACTGGTTAACAACATTCTGAAACATAGTGGATCCAGCTTTATTCACGTCACCCAGAATTATGATGAAAACCGGTTCTTTATTCGCCTGCACCATGATGGGAAGGGGATTACACAAGCTGAATTTGAAAAATTAAATAAAAGTGCCGCAGGACTGGGGCTTAAGAACATCCAAAGCCGTGTAAAAGTCCTTAAGGCGAGAATTGATTTCGAAAAAGACATTTCTAAAACATATTTTAAAGTAACCCTGGATATCCCGGTCGAAAATGTAGAGTTGATATCATAGGTTACCGTATTTGGCATAAACTGAAGTACTATGAGTATTATTAGAGTCGCCATTGCAGATGATCATCAATTATTTCGAAAAGGAGTGATATTATCTCTGCGTCCGTACACCAACATAAAATTTGTGCTAGAGGCCGAAAATGGGCAGGAACTGCTGGATGGCATCGCAGCTGCGGATCCGCAGGTGGTATTGATGGATCTGCGCATGCCGGTAAAAGACGGCATAGAAGCTACAAAAGCTATCAGCAAAGACTACCCGCATATTTATGTAGTTGTATTGTCGATGTATGAAGATGAGCGGTTTGTTTCTCACCTGATGGAAAATGGTGCTAATGGTTACCTTTTAAAAAGTGCCGACCCTGCAGAAATTAAGAAGGCTATTCTGGAAGTTGTAGCCAAGGGTTATTATCTCAACAACTTTGTCAACCGGGTTTTACTTAAAAAATCACATGTGAAGGCCAGAACGGCACCCTCATTAAATAATGAAATTGTCGTCAATGACAAAGAGAGGGAAGTGTTGCGCTTGTTATGCATGGAGTTCACAGCCTCAGAAATTGCTCAAAAAATGGATATCAGCCCCAGAACAGTAGAAGCTATAAAGGACCGCCTGATGGAACGTTTCAACCTAAGAAACACAGCGGGGCTTGTATTCTTTTCTGTTAAGAACAATCTTATCGATTGATTTTTATCAGTCGCTGATTTTGTCCTGTTTCATTTGTAAAGTTTGGCTATTTTAGGCCCACAAATAAGATGCAAATGAAATACCTGTTACTTTCTTTAATCCTTTTTAGTGGCATTACAGCCGTTGCCCAGTCTCCGGAGGAAAAACTGGCAGCCAAAGGCATCAAACTTTCAGAAGTGGGTAAGCCGGTAGCCAATTATGTGAACGCGGTAAGAACCGGAAACCTGATCTTTTTAGCCGGAAAAGGACCCTTTGTTAACGGAGACTACATTAAAGGCAAACTCGGGAAAGAACTTACTGTTGAACAAGGCTACAAAGCAGCAGAAATTACCGCAATAGCTCAATTATCGGTGTTGAAAGCGGAACTCGGAGACTTATCCAAAGTGAAACGCATAGTAAAAGTAAACGGTTACGTCAACAGCGAAAATGATTTTTACAGTCAGCCAGCCGTTATTAATGGATTCTCTGATTTGATGGTATATGTATTTGGCGAAAAGGGCAAACATGCCCGAACCGCACTGGGGTCCAATACACTGCCCTTTAATATGGCTGTGGAAGTAGAAATGATTGTGGAAGTAGAAGACTAGCCGACAAACAGGCTCAACAACATTACGGCGCACAATCCTACAATAGCAACTATAGTTTCCATAATCGACCAGGACCGGATGGTGTCTTTAATACTTAGGTTGAAATATTCTTTAAATAGCCAGAACCCCGGATCGTTTACGTGTGAAAACATAAGGCTGCCCGCACCAATAGAAAGTACCATTAGGTTGGGGTCTACCCCACTTTGTATTACTAATGGTCCAACAATCCCGGCACTGGTTAACCCTGCTACGGTAGCAGAGCCAATACACACCCGCAAGATTGCAGCAATGATCCATGCCGTTACCAGCGGATGTAAGGTAATTCCCTGTAGGGAGTCTGCAATTTCTTTACTGACACCACTCACTGTAAGCACTTCTTTAAATGCACCTGCCCCGGCTATGATCAGTAAAATCATAGCCACATCCTTTACCGCGCTTTCATAGGTAGTCATGATTTTCTTTATCTGCATACCTGTACCCCGGCCCAAACTAAAGGTGGCAAATAACAGCGCCACCAGCATTACAATCATTGGGTTACCCCAAAACACAAGTTGCTTTTTTAAAGCCGGCGAGTCAGAAATTGCAGGTAATACAGCGGTGGCAATCAACAGAAACACAGGTAACAAAGAAGTAAACAAACTATTTTGAATACTGGGCAGCTTTTCTTCTTCGATGATGGCAGGTTGAAATGTTTTCAACGGGTTTGCCTCTATATGTTTTAGTGTTTTTGCAAAAATAGGACCGGCAATAATTATGGCAGGCGTGGCTACCAATAGTCCATATAACAATGTCAACCCCATATCTGCATTGAATTGCTGCACTAATGCGGCAGGTGCCGGATGGGGCGGCAAATAACCATGGGTAACCGATAAGGCAGACAACATAGGAATGCCTATGTATACTGCCGGTAATTTGTACTGATAGGAAATGGTAAAAATCAAAGGCACCATCAACACAAAACCAACATTATAAAAAAGAGGGATCCCTATAATAAATCCTGTTACCATTAGCGCCCATTGAACATATTTTGTGCCGGATCGTTTCATTAAAGAATCGGCAATACGCTGCGCTGCACCGCTCTCCGCAACCAACTTTCCCAGCATCGCTCCCATAACGATCACTCCTGTAAGCGAACCGAGCGTGTCTCCCATGCCCTTTTCTACACTCAACGCCAGCTTATCAAAAGGAATACCCAGCAGCCACCCGGCTACCAATGAAACAATAATAAATGACAGAAAAGTATTGAGTTTACCCCAGGTTATCAATAAAATAAGCAGCAGAATACAGCAGGCAATAATTATAAAAGTCATTCGGCAAAAATCATTGATGATAAACAGTTAGTAAGAAATAACTGTGCTAATATAACTTAAATAATCTAGAGTCGGAAGCCTAATCAGTGGTCGCAATCACTGCTATGACAATGGTTGGCTTTTCGGCAAAAACGATAATTGATAACATGCGCAGCGATGATAAACGTTACTGCCGGCAATAATAACCACAGATGATAATTGTGGAACACCTCTTTCAACAACAACAATGCTATGCCCGCAGTAAAGATCAGGATCGGCAATTTTTTATGGTGGTGTTTTTTGTAGCCGTGATATAACGCAATCACCCCAACGACAAATGCCAGCAATATCATGAACAACTCAAAGTATATGTTGTGGATGATATTGATGCCAAATACCGGCAGACTGGTAAGAACAAGTGGCAACACTGCACAATGAATGGCACAGGCTATAGAGGCAGAAATTCCAAGCGCGTCATAGTTTATTCTAAACATCCGGAAAAATTGGGCAACAAATATAGGCATTTTATGCAACAAAGTTGCAATTGATCTAAATCATGCCGATTTTAACAATAAGGCGGAACTCTGATCGTACCTTTACGCCATGCGTAAAAAAACCTGGATATACCTTCTTTTTTTCCTGGTCCTGCTGGGGGGCTTCTATATGTTTTTGCTGAGTATTATTGATACTTCTAAATCCAGATTGCCTGTTTTGAGCAATGTAAAACCTTTTAGTTTCTTTCGCCAGGATGGTGAAACCATATCAGAAAAAGGGGTTGAAGGAAAAGTATATGTCGCAGAGTATTTTTTTACAACCTGCCAGGGAATTTGTCCCAAAATGAATACAAACATGAAGAAGGTGTATGATGAGTTAAGGAATGAGCAAGGCTTCATGATTTTGTCCCACACAGTTGATCCCCAAAACGATTCCGTTGGAAGGCTGAAAGCATATGCAGACTCTCTGGGCGCAGATATTGCCAACTGGTGGTTTTTAACCGGAGAGAAGGCGCAGCTATATAAAGCTGCCCGCGAAAGTTATGTGATAGATGATCCTAAAAACAATGCAGGTAATATTGAAGAAGACTTTTTGCATACACAGTTTTTTGCACTTGTTGATAAAAATGGCAGAGTGCGGGGCGTATATGACGGATTAAAGAGTGCAGAGATTAAGAAGCTGGTAACGGATGCAAAGGGATTGCTGGTTGAAAACCCCGAAAGTTCCGGCTTCTAAAACCTTTAGTGTTTTACACTTACAAACCTTGCTATTTTGCCTTTTTAGGTTTGGACTCTACCTTGGCTTTCTTTTTTGTAAACGTGCCCGAAAATTCGCACTTAAGTCCCCTGTAATTTCCGCAAGCCTGTTCTTCTCTCAATGTAACGCCGTTTTTTCCAAAAGACATTTCCAGAATACAGGCGTTACCTGTCTGGCGGAATTGTGCGACGTTCGGTTTTATCCAGGTAGCTTCCCCTTTTATCTCCCCGGAACACTCATCTCCCCTATCGAAGTGTATAAAGAACAAACTTTTCCGTTCATTTTCTGCATCTCTTATAGAAACAAAGTTCTTCTTATCCTTTATATAATCACCGGAATGCTCCCTTGTTTGCGGTAAAGTATCGATAGGGTTGTAGACTTCCTGGGGAACCAACGGTTCATTCGATTCTATTTTTATTAAGGTAAAGCCCGCATCATTATACATGTATTCGTGCAATTTGTAATAGGGAGTAGCGCCGGCAAGGATTGTTTCGGTGGTAGTAATCGTAAGCCGCTTGCTGATACTTCCCTTAACAGCCTTTTTCTTGTCGCGGTTATTTCTCACAAATGGCATCGAGCCTGTAAATATATCTTCCTGGGTAAAAACGGTGATATAACCGATTTGATGCTCCTGTGTAGCCGCCTTTATCAATAACATCGTTTTTTGCTTATCCCCGATTTTTCCCAATGCGTAGAATTTAGGCAGGTTAGTGCCAAAATCTTTTTTATACATGGAGTCGGGGATGAACTGGTCGATGACTTTGTGGTCTATCAGAAGGGAGTCGGAAAGTTTTCTGTTGATTTGCGTATCCGCCATTGCATAAGGCAATGTCAATTCAGGAAAAAAATCGATGAAGTCTGCAACGGTTACCGCTTCATCTCCCGCCATGCTTTTTTTTCCGCTTTTACAACTCCCCAAAACTAAAATGGCTATTCCACAGAGTAACAATTTCTTCATAACAAGAATTTCGGGTGTAAAATAGAAAAATTTATTTTCCGGGCCGGCCTAATCTATTATCAATTTCAAAAACGGTGGTTTTTCTCTGCAAACGCCATCGACATAGATTACTTACATTTGCCTAAACAGATAAAAATCAGATGGCTAGTTTTAGGTTGCCCGGACAAACGGGTTTCTATAGAGGAAAGGTAAGGGATGTATATTCTATTGATAACAAACTGGTAATGATTGCCAGCGATCGTATTTCGGCATTTGATGTAATACTGCCCAGGCCTATTCCATTTAAAGGACAGGTGCTGAATCAAATTGCAGCGCAAATGCTGGAAGCCACCAGGGATATTTGCCCCAATTGGTTAGAGGCGGTTCCTGTTGCGAATGTGTCCATTGGTCGGAGATGTGAACCCTTCAGGCTGGAAATGGTAGTGCGGGGAAACCTGGTAGGGCATGCATGGCGGACTTATAACAGTGGTAAAAGAACATTGTGCGGAGTGACACTTCCGGAAGGGCTGAAAGAAAATGATTATTTTCCGGAACCTATTATTACTCCTGCCACCAAGGCTGAGCAGGGACATGACGAAGATATCTCCAAAGAAGAAATAATTGCACAAGGAATTGCGACGGAAAAAGATTGGGAGATCCTGCAAAAATACACACTCCAGTTATTTGCCAGGGGAAAGCAAATAGCCGCCAGTCATGGATTGATCCTGGTAGATACAAAGTATGAGTTTGGAAAAATTGGCGATGAAATTTATCTTATGGATGAAATACACACGCCCGATTCTTCAAGGTATTTCTATGCAGAAGGTTTTGACGAAAGGCAAAAAACAGGGGATAAGCAAAAACAACTGAGTAAGGAATTCGTAAGAGAATGGTTGATTGAAAACGGTTTTATGGGAAAGGAAGGGCAAACAGTACCCGAAATGAGTGACGAATGGGTACTGACCATTAGCAACCGCTATATCGAGTTGTATGAAAAGGTAACGGGCAAGTCATTTAAGCCGGAACAATATACAGACCAGGAGCGCTATGAAAAAATAGTGGCCGCACTCGACAAATTGAAATCGTAACACTTAACATTATGAAGCAATCTATCTTTTTTTTAGCAGCTGTCTTCTTTTTAAACGCATGTAATAGTGGTATGACAAAAACAACAACGGAATATTATCTGATAACGGGAACCTATACCGGAGAGAAGAGTAAAGGAATTTATGTGCATACCTTTAATACAGAAGATGGTTCTTTTAAAGAAATAAGCCATGTAGAAACGCCCAACCCTACTTTTCTGGCAGTATCTGCCGACGAAAAATTTGTATATGCCGTAAATGAAATTTCAGACAATGATAATGGAGGGTTCGTTAATGCTTATTCATTTGATAAACAAACAGGAACCTTACAGTTTTTGAATAAACAACTGGCAGGAGGAGATAGCCCTTGTCATGTAGATATTGACAAAACAGGTAAGTGGGTGGCGGTTGGTAACTATAGCAGCGGTACGCTTTCTATATTACCTGTTTTAGAAGATGGAAAACTGGGCCCCGCAACAAGTACAATTCAACATACGGGGACCGGAGTGAATCCCCAGAGACAGGAAAAGCCGCATGTACACTGTAATATTTTTTCGAAAGACAATCGATGGCTTTTTGTACCAGACTTAGGTATCGACAAAGTAATGATTTATGCTTTCGATGCAAAAACCGGGGTTTTAACTGCGGGTGAGCAACCTTTTGAGAAATCACAGGATGGTAAAGGCCCGAGGCATATCACTTTTCACCCCAATGACAAATTTGCTTACCTGATAGAAGAAATGGGGGGGGCTGTAACGGCGTATGAATATGGTGACGGCAAATTAAAAACCATACAAAATATATCTTCTATACAACCGGAGGATACGGCGTTTATTGGAAGTGCTGACATTCATGTGTCGGCTGACGGAAAGTTTCTATACGCTTCAAACCGTGGCGGATTCAATACAATCGCAATATATAGCATTGATCAGACAACCGGCCTACTTACTTTGATCGGGCACCAGCAGTCTGGCGGTACTATCCCGCGAAACTTTACCATTGATCCTTCCGGAAATTTTTTGTTGGCGGGTAATCAGGGTTCGGACTATATCAGCATTTTTAAACGGGATCAAAATTCCGGATTGTTAACAGAAACTGCCGATCGTATTCCTGTTGGCAAGCCGGTATGCTTGAAATGGATTAGTAAATAAATAGGAACAACTGGCTATTCAATGTCTCCTACTGCATTATTAATAAAATACAGAAGCGGTTGTATAGCAGCAAATGTTTTTACAATCTTCTTTAACAGGTCTTTGGATACGAGGTCTGCATCACTGATCGATTGCATAGCAATCCAGCTTTTTAATTTGAGGTATTCTGCTGCCGGGTTATCCTTTTCATACCCTTTTGGAATATTGGCCAGGGATATGCCAGGTTCTGTAGTATCCAGTCCGCTATAAACCGACTTGAATTTGGCGGAACCAATGATCTTTTTAAAATCTGACCAGTTGTAATCTATTTCCTGTCGTATTTTTTGTGTTTCGGCCGGCATCGGCATCCAGATACCACCACCGGCAAAACTATTGCCAGGTTCCAGGTGAAAGTAGTATCCGGCATAGATCGATTTTTTACCACCTCTGTTTATACTGGCGGCAAAATTCTTCTTATAGGGAGTTTTGTCTTTACTGAAACGGATATCCCGGTTGATTCGAAACATGCAATCCTTTGCCGTCAGGTGCGCAATTTGCAGATCTGATTTTCCGTGGGCGGCAATCAGTTGATCTATAAAGTTTGCAAAATCAGTTCTGGCTGTTTGATAAGTCGTCCTATTTGTATCAAACCAGGGCTTGTTGTTGTTCTTAACCAGTTTTTTCAAAAAATTGACGGTAGATGGTTGTATCATCAGGTAAAGGTAGATATAAAGATAAGATACTGGTAAATCGACTGTTTGGGTAAAGGCATTGGCAATGGAAAATCAACAACATATCAGGACCGGGTATTTTCCCAAAAAAGTTGAAACTGCACTTGTATTATGGTCAGGCGTTAAAGGTTGAATAGGGAAGTTCTCCTCCCGGAGGGTTGACATAAACAAAAACACCCGGACTAGCCGGGTGTGGAGGTAAAATATGATAAAAGTATCAGCTTGTATGAAAAGCCGAAAATTCAAATTCGTCCAGTATTACTTCATCCTGTTGAACCCTACTATTCTGTTGCTCGTATCGGTTTTTGACCTTCGTAATAAATTTCTGTTTGGCCACTTCTCCGCGAAATGCACCAATAAAAAATCCTGCTGTAATAGCAACGGCCAATCCAATTTTTCTTTTCATCCCTTTCATAGCTTCAAATTTGTAGGTTCAAGAATATATAGTAGACAATATATAGACGAAAAACGCTGTATAATAGTTTAAAAAATTGTATTCTTTTTCCCCATTATTTGGCTTTTCGAAGATTCTTATCAAATATCAATACGAAACCGATCCAATATATGATATCACTTAAGTTCTATCATTGTTACCACATATCCACTCAGTTGACATTTAGTATTAGTCAAACAAAATGCCAAGTTCATATGATTCTTCGGTAAGACTGTTAATTTTAATAAAACAGCACTTAATTCGGCATAGAGATTACAAAATGATTTCATTCTTATAACAATGCGGACTAGTTTTGTATTGTACCAACCCGTTTCAATCGATGAGATTTATTTTTTGCCTGTTTTTATTTACTAGTATCAAGTCGTTTACTCAATCAAAAGCTTATCCGCAGGACTATTTTCGCAATCCGCTCAATATATCCCCTTCGCTTTCCGGTAATTTTGGAGAACTACGTCCCAACCACTATCATATGGGACTCGACTTCAAAACCAATCGGGTGGAGAATCTGCCGGTATATGCAGCGGCGGATGGACAAGTAGTAAGAATTAAAGTTGAATCTTTTGGTTTTGGAAGAGCGGTATATATCAAACACAACAATGGATTTACCACCTTATATGCCCACCTCAATACATTTTTTGATGCGCTTGAAAATTATGTCACAGAGCAACAATATGCCCGGGAATCCTGGGCAGTAGATTTAGTTATCCCGGAGGGGATGTTCCCGGTAAAGAAGGGAGACATTATTGCAAAAAGCGGCAACACGGGAGGTTCCATGGGGCCACATCTGCATTTTGAAATCAGAACTACGGCGGAAGAGATCAACGTAAATCCGATGTTGTTTGGGTTTGGCATCAAAGATAATGTGCCTCCTACCATACAACGGCTGGCTATATATGACCGCACCCGCAGTGTGTATGAGCAATCGCCCCGCATGGTAGCAATTAAAAAGACACCGCAAGGGTATGTCACCACTCCGGAACTCATTACGGTATCCAGCCCTTCCGTCAGCCTCGCCGTTACGAGTTTTGATACGCACACAGGCTCTGCTAATCTCAATGGTATATACCAGGGTATTCTTCATCAGAATGGCAAACAGGTGATTCGTTTTGTGATGGATAGCATAGCCTATGGCGCCACCCGATACATGAATGCACATATAGATTATAAGCTGAAGGCAGCTAATGGACCTTATGTTCAGCATCTTTCGGAGTTGCCGGGCTTTGTTGGTGGCATTTACAAAAAAACGGACGGCACCGGTGTGCTGGACCTAAAGGATGGTAAACCACATGGTATTGTAATAGAAACCAAAGATGCAGCGGGTAATACTGCTACGCTGAAATTCAAGATACAGTTTAAAGGTCCGGCTACGGTACCTCCTTCGGTTGCCGGTGAAATGTTTTACCCGCATATGCTGAATGTGGGCGATGGTAGTGAAGACGCTGAATTCTTTATTTCTGAAAAAGGCTTGTACGACTCTGTCCGTGTTGGTTATTCCAGGCGTGTTTCCCTTTTGCCCTCTGTAATATCTGCTATTCATACCATTGGCAAACCTGAGATTCCCTTGCAGGAGGGGCTGACAGTGCGGATAAAACCTGGTACCGGCATCCCGGAACATATGTTTGAACGAACTGTAATGCAGCGATTTGCGGGAACAAAAAAAGACGTAGTGAAACCCGAATGGCAACAGGGATGGGCTACTGCCCGTTTCAGGGAGTTTGGCAGTTTTCAGCTGGTGGTGGATGATACTCCGCCTGAAATTATCCCAGTAGGGTTTAAAGATAGCGCAGACCTGAGTGCTTCTAAACGGATTGTGATAACCGTTAAGGATAACCTGGATCGGGTAAAAAACTTTCGGGCAGAGCTAAATGGTAAATGGCTTCGCTTTACCAACGACAAAGGTCGAAACTTTATTTACATATTTGATGAACGATGCCCCGCCGGAGAAAATGAATTAAAAGTAAGTGTGGAAGATGAGGCTGGCAATGTAACGGTAAAAACCTTTATTTTTAAACGATGATTACATTACAGGAAGGAGACAAAGCGCCGGCATTTTCAGGATTGGACCAGAATGGGAATAAAGTATCCCTTTCCTCATTCAAAGGGAAAAAGGTAGTATTATATTTTTACCCCCGCGATAGCACACCTACCTGTACCGTACAGGCCTGCAATCTGCGCGACAACTACGCACTTCTTAAGAAAGAGGGTTTCGTGGTGCTGGGAGTAAGTCCGGATGATGTCGAAAGTCACAAGAAGTTCGAAACAAAGCAAGCGCTGCCTTTCACTTTACTAGCCGATCCCCAACATGCTATCATAGAAGAGTATGGCGTTTGGGGGGAGAAACAATTATACGGAAGAAAATATATGGGACTACACCGAACTACGTTTGTAATAGATGAAAAAGGGGTCATCCGGAAGATATTCCTTCGTCCTAAAAGTAAGCAACACGCCGAGGAGGTTGTAAAAGCATGGCAGGAACTGACAAAAAAATAGAGATAGGAAAAGTGTTCATCAAAGAGCGATCTTTCAGAGCAAGGATCGCCGCTTTTTGCCTGGGTGTCAACAATGTTGCATTCACCCTGGGTAAAACCATCTATTTGCACAATGCAACCCGCCAGGAGTTTTTAAGAGATGAGCGTTGGGTAAAACATGAATTGAAACATGTAGAACAATTCGGGGAACATGGATACATCAATTTTGTTTTCAAATATGTCTTCGAAACGATCCGTAGAGGATACCATAATAATAAGTACGAAGTGGAGGCAAGAAATGCGGAAAACTTGCCAGGGCACACGGTCACTAAAGTAGCATATACACATGCCGGCAAGAATTAAGAAACCCGAAAAGGTAGAACGGCCGGTGAATAAAGAACCTGCTTCTTTTTTTGACTCTGTGTATGAAATAGTACGGCTGATCCCCAGAGGCCGGGTAACTTCTTATGGGGCCATTGCGGCTTATCTGGGAACCAGGCTGTCTGCCCGCATGGTAGGATGGGCGATGAATGCAGCGGGCCATGCCGATCCTCCCGTGCCAGCACACAGAGTGGTGAACAGGAACGGGATGCTGTCAGGAAAGGCACACTTTCCTGAACCCGATATGATGGAGAAGTTGCTGAAAAAAGAGGGGATAAAAATTAAGAACGATACCATCGTCAATTTTTCCAGCCTGTTCTGGGATCCTTCAAAAGAATTACTCTAGCGATTAGAGAATGCCCCCGCCTTCAAACTGAAGGGAGAACATGATCATTCTTGAACTCAGCCGGTCGATAACATTGGAATATCGAAGAGAAGGATCTTTTGCGTGAACGTTGTTGAGCCCCTGGCTTATCTTGATCTCCGGTGATACAATCACATATTTACCGAAAAACTGAAACCCGATGCCCGCTTCCACCCCAAAATCGGTTTTATTCACTTTGACCAGGTGTTCGGAATTGGTGGTTCCTGATTTGGAAGCCAGGTCATAATCAAATTTTACACCGGCAAGTGTGTATACCCTGAAATTATTGATTCGATCGCTTTTAAACCTTACCTGCAATGGAAAGCTCATTACAATGGATTCCACATTTTGCGATTTCATGAGCGATGTTTCTCCAGGAGCCGGATATTTAAGATCGTATTGGAATTTCTTCTCACTGAAGATCAGGTTTAGCGGATAAAACCTCAGGTCCCAGCGATGATTCAGTTGCAGGTTGGCTAAAATACCGAGGTGAATACGTCCGCTATTCAACCCGTTTACCGCCTGGATAGTGTCCTGCATTAAAAAGCCCGGCGTATGCGTAATTTTATAATGGGATGTATTGTATCCCAGGATGATACCGAAATAATACAGTTTATCATCATGATTGGGAAGGTTGTACGTATTTCTCAACTGTGCAAATGATGATTTTGCACATAGCACAACCAATATCAGTATTATTTTGAACCGCAATAAATGCTGCAGATACCCAGGCTTAATCTTTTGCATGACGTATGTTGGAAACCCACTTTTTTTAAAACATTTACAAAATCATTTCCATCGGGGAACTTCATCATCGAATCATTCAGGTACTTATATGCTTTCTTGTTTTTGGAAACCATAGAAGCCATCTCTGGTGCAATGCGCCCCATGTAAAAATTGTAAAATTGTTCTATGCCTGGTATTTTGGGTTTTGAAAATTCTAATACTAACAGTTTGCTGCCGGGTTTCAGTACTCGTCTTATCTCTGCCAACCCCTGCTCAAGGTTCTCAAAGTTACGGACACCAAAGCTCACCATTACAGCATCAAACGTATCGTCAGGAAAGTTTATTGCTTCGCTATCACCGCTTTGCAGCTCTATATGCCCGTCCAGACCTGCTTTTAACACTTTTTCACGACCTACTTCCAACATTTTCTCCGAAATGTCTATTCCCACAATTTTCTCCGGTTTCAGTAGTCCGTGTGCCATAATCGCCAAATCCGCCGTTCCGGTAGCTACATCCAGTATTACCCGGGGATTGTCTTTTTTTAGCATCTTCAGGGCTTTTTTTCGCCAACTCACGTCAATCCCTGCCGAAAGAAAACGATTCATGAAGTCGTACCTGCCCGCCACCTGATTAAACATTTCTGCCACCTGTTCCTTCTTACTTAAGCCGGACTCATCAAAAGGCACTACGCTATCATGATTGTAATTCGCCATGCGTTGCAAATGTAGTCATTAATAAAAATAATAGCGTTCCCGGGTAAAATTTAGGATAGTTTTAATCGCGTCTCCAAAATTTAAATTTTAAATGATCTCTTTATGAGTTTTTCTGTTTTAATCTTTTCTTAACGTGCTCTTTTGCGACAATTTTAGTGTAACTTCTTCAGCTTGCTTTATTATTGCAAAAACTGCTGCTATGTGTAGGTTTTTTATAGTATTAGCAATTTCTTTCCTGAGTGCGGGGGCTTATGCCCAGCAAAGCGATTTTATTTCTTTCAAAAAAAGAGATCGCACAATAACTAATTATTTCAAGGGGATGGAACTCGATTTCATCCACAAAAACGGGTCCCTGGTACACGGAGTCATAAACAGCATTCACAACGATACTATTTTTATGATATTCAGCGATGTAAGGATGTTGCCTACCTACTGGGGGACTGCTGCAGCCGACACCGTTGCAAAATATGATATGCGTTTTCATTACAATGAAATAGCGGCCATTCCTAAACCGTTCAGGGGGATAGGGGTAATTCGCAGAGGGGGATTGTTTATTGTTGGGGGAGCCACCTACGCAGTGTTACACACGGTTAACGGACTGATACAAAAAGACAGGATAGATCCCCTGACAATTGCCATTTCCGGTGGTGTAGTGCTGGCAGGTTATGGACTTCGGAAGTCGGTGAAAACCAAATATGTCATCGGCAAAAAATACACCCTCAATTATGTAAATCTGCAAACACTGCCTTAGAGGCGGCAGATATTAATCCGTTTTTTTACCACTCACGAAAGGATTCCCTTTTACATAAAAACGATAGGGTAACAGGGCGTCTTCTCCGGCATAATCTACCCCAATGCGAGGGCTCTGTCCTACCTGAGTTTTCTTCAATACAAGCCCATCGTCGCTAATATAGATTTCGTTGCCCGTCAGCGTCTGCCCTGTATGCGTCTTTGTTATACCCAACGATTTTGCAACATTGCCTGGTCCCGATCCTAAATTTTTGTCGGGTTTAGTTTTGTTTCTTCGTATCAGCATTTCTTCTATTCCACTGATCGGCTCAATGGCTCTTATTAAAACAGCATGTGGAATGCCAGGATTGTTGGTGACTACATTAAATAGATGATGCATGCCATAACACAGATATACATAAGCGTGTCCTGCGTCTCCATACATTATTTCGGTGCGATTTGTTCGACGGTTGTTCCAGGCATGAGACGCTTTGTCTTCCGCTCCATTATAGGCTTCTGTTTCTACAATACGCCCCGCAGTAACAATTCCATCAAAACATGTCACCAATATTTTTCCTAATAATTCCCTGGCAATAAGTGTAACTGAACTACGGGTATAAAAATCGTAGGCTAGTTTATTCATGATTTTTTTTTATGTTTGGATATCAAACGGGTGCCTGACGCAAGTTTATTTAAAAGTCCACATAAAATCTGTTGCTTTTGCTCAAAGAGATTATTATAGCCGTACAATCTTATTTTAAAGCTCATCAGTTTATTAAAGCAAACAAGTTATGGAAATGGATCATCATCCCGGGAATAATCTATTCCATTCTGTTTGTAACAGGATTATATTTCTTCGGTAAAAGTGCCAGTTATGTAATCGAGTTCCTAAGTGTAAAGATAGGACTGAAAGCATGGGTTGATAATGCACACAGCCCTGTGTTGGGTTTTTTCTTTGCATTGGGCGGCATTATGGTATGGCTGATATTATTGCTGATGTATTTTTCCTGGTTCAAGTATATGTGGTTGATTATAGGGTCGCCTATTTTTGGCTACCTGAGTGAAAAAACAGAATCTATCATTGAGGGAAGGGAGTATCCCTTCAGTTTTGCAGAATTGTGGAAAAGTATGAAAAGGGGGATATCGTTGGCCTTCCGTAATGCTTTTTGGCAAACCGTATATTCTATTGCGTTGCTATTGCTCTCGTTTATGCCTGTCGTGGGTTGGATCAGTCCGCTTTTTGCTGTATTTATAGAGTGTTATTATTTTGGATTTTCTATGTTAGACTATAGTTGCGAAAGACAAAAACTAACTGCACATCAGAGCATAGAATTTATCGGCATTCATAAAGGACTCTCCATTGGCAATGGGCTTGTATTTTATTTAATGCATGCAATACCAATTGTAGGCTGGGTGCTGGCACCGGCCTATGCTGTAATAGCGGCTACGCTGAGCCTATATAAATTAAAAGAAGAGCCGATATAGGTTAGACCGGCTCTACCTGGTTTCGTTTGTGATTTATTGCCCTTGTGCCAGGCTATATGCCTTCTTATTCCCCCACATATTCAGGAGCTCGGAAGAACATATTTTAAAATTACCACTCATGCTGATATACAAGCCGAGAATGTCTTGCTGATTCAGTGGTTCTCCGTCAAGAGACTCAAAGCGGACATTGTACGCATTTACGAGGTTGGTATAAACAGACCCGGTTGGCCATACCTGTGTACCGCGATTACTAATATTAATCAGCCTGAATTTTACGCCGGCATGACGCTGACACTTGAACGCTATGGCTTGGGGTAATTCATTGCTTTCTATAAACAAGTCAACACCCACAATATTTTCGTTTATATCTTCTTTAGATTCCATCATGGCATTTTCTGCCAATCTAAATGGAGTAGGAGTGCCGGGTTTGTTGGGTAATATAGGTTTGGCATTGGTAACAGGCTGCTTACCAAGGTTACTGATGATGGACTCTGCAAATTCGGTGGTATTCACTGAGGGGGTAGCTTTATCTCCAAAGTCGCCGGTATGAACACCACTTTCCAATGTGTATAACAAGGCATTTTCGATTACAGATGCGTTTTCTGTCAACCCTACATGACGTAACATAGAAATACCGCTAAGAATAAGAGCAGTGGGGTTAGCAATATTTTTACCGGCAATATCAGGCGCTGTGCCGTGTACCGCTTCAAATATTGAAATATGATCCCCTACATTGGCTGAAGGAGCAAAGCCCAACCCTCCTACAAGCCCTGCACAAAGATCGGAAACAATATCCCCCTGTAAATTGGTGAGTACTACCACATCAAACAGATCGGGGCGGGTAACCAGCTTCATACAAAGATCATCCACAATTACATCATCTGCTTTCAGATCGGGGAACTCCTTTGCTACTTCGTAAAAGCATTCTAAAAAGAGCCCGTCGGTGATTTTCATAATATTTGCCTTATGACCGCAGGTAATTCGTTTTGCCTTTTTCTGACGGGCCATCAGGAAAGCATAGCGGATAACCTGCATACTGCCCGGCCGGGTAATAAACCGGCGACTCAAGGCAACATCATGTGTCAGCATATGCTCGATACCGCCATAGGTATCTTCAATATTTTCTCTTACTATTGTCACATCTATCGGAATACCCGCCTTGGAAAACACCGTATCAACTCCATGTAATGTTTGGAACACGCGTTTGTTGGCGTATGTATTCCAGGTTTTTCGGGCAGTAACGTTGATGCTTTTTACGCCCTTTCCTTTTGGCGTTTCCATGGGGCCTTTGAAAAGTAATCCCAATGATTCTATGGCTTGCTGGGCTTCGGGGGTCATACCGTTTGAAAAGCCCTTGTCAAAAACCCATTTTCCCATTTCCACTACTTCGTATTCCAGCGGAACATTGTTGGCTTGAAATACACGCAGTGTAGCATCCATAATTTCAGGACCGATTCCATCTCCTTTGGCGATTGCTATTTTCATCAGTTAATTTTTTTAACAGGAACCACAACAGGTTGTAAGCGTCAGAAAGTTATGATTCCGGGTCTTATAAAAAGTAAAAATTGTGGAAAATTTAACTAAGGCAGGCTTTCGTTACGAAACCATGACAAAGTTAACCCCAATTACATTTAACCCTAAAATATTAATGATTATTTGCCACCCCTGTCAATGTTTTTTGTTATTTTTAGTGATAAACATGGCATTCGATGGCTTCTAAAGTAACTGAGGGTGTGACTGTAACCGTGGAAACATTTTATCAGCCAGATTACAGCAACCCTGTTAACGGAGAGTTTATGTTTGCGTATCGCATAACACTCCAAAATAATAACGCATTCCCGGTCCGGCTACTGAGAAGGCACTGGCATATATTTGACAGCAATGGGACGCAACGGGAAGTGGAGGGAGAAGGCGTTGTAGGCGTTCAACCGCAAATCAACCCCGGGGAGCAGTACCAGTATGTGAGTGGCTGCAACCTGCGTACGGAGATGGGAAAAATGTACGGAACCTATACGATGGAAAACATTGTAACCAGAAAACAATTCGATGTTAAAATTCCTGTTTTTGACATGATTGTGCCGTTTAAAATGAATTAGCAGCGCCTGATTTTAGTCACCCGTATAATAAGATTTACCGATATTTAGTACTTTTGCAAACCCTCACTAAAGACTCTAACAGTCGACCAACTAAGATTTTTTACTGAGTGCTCATATTTTTCCCAAATAATCGTTTTTAATTAGACAAACGGCATTCGTACACGAGGCTTTGTTTAAAAACCAACAAGATGTATAAAGTTACATTTAATAACAAAAACCGGGTTTTCTTTAATGCGCTAAAAGCGAATGTTGATCAATACTTTGTTGAGAACAATATTGGCAAAACCGGTAACTGGAAACTATATCTCAAATCCTTCATATTAGTTCCGGTGGCAACGCTCATATACCTTTCTTTGATTTTTATTCCGATGCCTGCATGGGCCGGAATATCATTGAGCGGTTTATTTGGCTTTACGCTGGCGAGCATTGGTTTTAATGTAATGCATGATGCCTGCCACGGAAGCTATTCTACTAAAAACTGGGTAAATGAAATAATGGGGTTGAGTATGAATGCACTCGGTGGCAATGCGTTTTTCTGGAAACTGAAACACAATATTGTTCACCATACGTATACCAACATAGATGGTATTGATGATGATATCAACAACAAACCTTTTATGCGGGAATGCTCTACTCAAAAATGGTATCCCATTCACAAGTACCAGCACAATTACATGTTCTTCCTTTACGGATTTACGTCGCTGTTTTTGTTGTTTATTACAGATTATATAAAGTATGTTACCCGTAAAGTTTACACTACGCCGCTAAAGCCAATGGATCTGAAAGAACACCTGGTGTTTTGGATTTCGAAGTTGATTTATATCGCATTAACTATTGTAATCCCTATTGTGTTATTAGGCTGGAAACCCTGGCTGGTGGGATTTTTAACTATGCACTTTGTATTGGGGCTCACTTTGGCCTTAACTTTTCAACTGGCACACGTGGTAGAACATGCGGAATTTGATTTTGCCGGCGTAGAACCTAAGAAAATTGAAAACGAATGGGCTATTCATCAGGTAAAAACAACGGCAGATTTTGCAGCCAAGAGTAAAATTGTTTCCTGGTTTGCCGGCGGTTTAAACTTTCAGATAGAGCACCACTTGTTTCCGAAAATAAGTCACGTGCATTATCCCGAGGTCAGTAAAATTGTGAAAAAAACTTGTGAAGAGTTTGGTATACAATACAATTATTTCCCAACATTGGGTCAGGCCATCGCCTCACATTACCGGTTTATGCGCGAATTGGGCAAACGCCCTCTTGCTGAGCTAAAAGCAGCAGCCTGATACAACAAACACTATTTATACCAGGCGTACCAAAAACACACGTACCGGATCATGACAAGTTGGGTCCGTCTCTTAAAAAACACTGATTGAGTACTTCGCTAATTAGTCGTACATTTTTTAGATACAACGGAATTTTACATAATTTTGTGGCATTAATAAAATACAAATAATGAAAAAGAGTTTATTGATCATTGTATGTTCTCTGGGGTTGTTTGCTACTGGCTTTGCACAAGATGGCGACTATAAAAGTGCAATCGGTGGAAGAGTAGGTGGCGGCTATTATGATCTGGTTGCAGGATCCTATAAAACATTTATTACAAGTCCCGGGGCGCTTGAGTTTAATGTTGGTTTCAGACCATATGGATATATTGGCAACAATTGGGTAAACCTTTCTGTTTCTGCGTCTTACCAGCATCATTTCCCGATTGGCAATATTGAAGGATTCAGATGGTTTGTAGGAGGTGGTCTTACAGCCTACAATACTTTCTCTAGTAACAGTTATTATAGAGGGTTTGGATTAGGCATCTTCCCTACAGGTGGGGTGGATTATAAATTCGGTAATATTCCGCTAAATCTTTCAGCAGATATCAGACCCACTATTAGCCTGATTAAGCCCTATGATCATTACAATGGCTTTTATGCTGGTAATGGCGGTTTGTCTGTTAGATATACTTTCTAAATACATTATGCTGATCCACAAAGATCAGGATCTTTAAAAAAAAATACAGTCTGCTATCGCGGGCTGTATTTTTTTGTTTTTGGCAATATGGAAAGCGGTGGAAGGAAAGCTTCGAGACATCAAAAATGAGTTGGTGTCTGTTGAACGAACTGCCTAAAACATATTCTCAACATATCGCTTTTACATTTGACAGGTTGGGAAAGTATTTTTTGAACAACCGATCAAATATCAATCCTTACAATCCTTAAGGAATGGCGTAACAAAACTAAAAATGTACCCAATTATTTATTTCCGGTACTTGA
Organism: uncultured Terrimonas sp.; assembly: GCA_964604365.1. Classification (GTDB taxonomy): domain Bacteria; phylum Bacteroidota; class Bacteroidia; order Chitinophagales; family Chitinophagaceae; genus Agriterribacter. Next base: position 124,474 of record CAZRYS010000012.1, on the reverse strand, counting down.
ACATGCGATTACTCCCTTGATTTCGCAAAAGCTTTGGTATCATTCTATTTTACTAATAATACATCATCATAGTATATGGTCTCCTCAGGAGCATTGTAGTTGTTCATTCTCCAGCCAAGCTTTTCAAATGAGTTTCCCTTGCTCCACATTGGTTTATCAGACGAAGATCCTATTGGTATCTTATAGTAAGTCCAATTTTCCGTAACTCTTGGAACCAAATCAATTCCTTTGTAATCATTTGCATAGCCATCGGGCATTCCATCTGCCATCAAAGCAACTGCAATACCTCCGTCAGACCACCCCGCCTTGCTGGTTCTTGCCCAAAAAGTGATGTACTTATAATCATCATTCACAAAACCGCTCTCGTTAATCAACCCTCCGGGAGAATAGTCTTTAGTGGTTATCGCAAGGGAGGCATTTCCTCTTTTATAAATAGTATTCGATATCGCTTTAGTTGAACCATAATCAACCCATTCATTTAAGGCTGTAGATAGGGCTCTGATATTCTCCCCGTAACCATCCGTAAATATTTTATATGCTTTGTCAACATTCACCAGCTCAAAAGAAGATTGTTGCGCCCCTACAAAACTTGTATACTCCAGAGTACTTCTGGTGATCTCACCCATATCAGGAATTTTGATTGTAATGCTGCTGGATGATTGGGCTATAACAGGTACCGCTATACTAGTTCCTGGAAATTTCACTTCGGTAACCTTATTAAGATTTTGCCCTGTAATAATCAATTGGTCACCTGCTACAACATTGTACTCAGGTGTTTTTAACATTGATGGAAGCAGGCCAGGAATACTGAAGTCAACAATAGTAGTAGCGCGGCTTTTGTTAAGGTTATACCTGCTGGGATTGGCAATTTCTACAGCCAGTAATAAATGCTTTCCGGCATAAGCAGGATTAGTAAGTACTCCATTGTCTACCGTAAGATAAAAGGTGCCTGAACCATTCCCCAGTACATCAAGTCTGGTAGGGATGGTATAAACAGAAGCAGGCATTGCTACATAAGAATCATTAAAAGTTCCATTAGAAAGTAACTGCTGTATGGTATCGGGATTAACTTTTATATCCACACTATAAGCTCCCCCGGCAGTGCCTGATAAGGAAGCTCCTAAAATCACATTCGTTTTATTGTTATCATCGTCCGAAACATAATTCATACCCTCCGGGCTTAGAGCATTGGAAGAAGTAGGCACGAGGTAATTGGCATTGGTACCAAGCGATACATTTATACTTTGCGGCATATAAATGAGCGGCGTACCATAGTCCTTTGCCGAGTCATCTTTTTGACAAGATACTAACAATGTTACCGGCAGTAAACAACTGATAATATGTTGAAGGCGTATTCTCATTGTATATAAATTTAATTTTGAAACAAATCAGTCCTGAATCGATTTTGCCATATCAATACGGATTTGTGGATTTAAGTATTGAATGTTACCAATTGGGATTCTGTATAAGTTTACCATTTGAAATAGCAATTTCCGACTGAGGCAAGGGGTACAAATACATTTTATTAGCATCAAATATCCGATTCTGCACAACCTTTCTTGTATAGGTAAAGTTGGGACTGCTACCCATTACCGCTACTCCGTAAATCGGTTGATTCATTACAGTTTCAGCATCTTTCCAACGGAGCAGGTCCCAAAACCGATGCCCCTCAAAAGCCAACTCAATCCTGCGTTCCTGCTTCACCGCATTTCTGAATTCACTTTGTCCGGCAGCAATTATAGCAGGCATTCCCACACCCGGGCGGTTTCTTATGATATTTACTGCCCCACGGGCCGTTAAGCTATACCCGTTGTTGTTGTCAGGGCCATATGCTTCATTCATAGCTTCGGCATATTCAAGTAAAAGCCCACTATAACGAAACAAGGGCCAGTGATGCGGAAAACCAACAGGGCGTTGTGGGTCCAGGCCATCATTTAAAAATTTTTTAAGGTAATAACCTGTTTTACTTGTATTGCGAACAGCCATATCATCGGTGCCGCCTGGTGCCTGGTTGATAGTACGACCATTCCAGGTGCTGTTATTAGTTACTATGGTTGCAGCCAGCCTTGGGTCTCTGTTGGCATAGGGATCGCCAGGGTCTGGCGCTCCTTTATACTCGTAAGCCGCCACCAGATTATCAGAGGGTGTAACCCCACTTCCTCCTCCAACAGTAGTGATAGGATAGTTATTTATCTCCATTGATGCATCGGGGTAAAACCGTTGTGCTAAAATAGTTTCGGGGCTAACCAGCGTATTATTCCCTAAAAAATATTGGCGATAATCCTGTGCCAAACCATTCTTACCTCCAGCATCGTCTGTACGTTGTGCAAAAATCAATGCTTCATTAGCGGCAGCGGCGGCCCTTTGCCATTTAGTTACACTATTAGAAGGATTATTTAATGGGCTGGCGGCATACAATAGGACACGGGCCTTAATGGCCAAAGCCGCGCCTACAGTAATACGTCCATTATTGGCGGTAAATGGTGAAGTAGTCCAGTTGGGTTGCAGCGCATTCTTGTAGTCATCTATTTCTTTTACAATAAAATCAACAATTTCATCGTAAGAGGCACGTTGGGGATAATCACCCTGAGCATCTGCCGGTTGTTGAATAGTTGTTATCAGTGGAACACCGCCATACCTCTTTATCAACTCAAAATAATAGTAAGCACGCAACACATGGGCTTCGGCAATAAACCAACCTGCGTTATCTACATCCCGGTAATAATCTCTTTTTTCAGATACACCCAAGGTGTCTCTGTTTAATGCGAGGAACTGCTTGTAATCTCCTACCTTATTAAGAAAATCAAAAAAAGCATGTACGGCATTAATGCCTTCATAGTAATAGTTATACCGGTCATCGGGGTTAGAAAATTGATTCCAGTTACCATTATTGAACAACAATACCGATCGGGTATTATTTGTTTGAATCGCTTCATCAGTAACGGGAGCAAACAAATTATTATCCAGAACACTGAAAGGGTTATAGTTCTGAAAGGAGACATAGGTTGCATTAGCCAAACTAAGAAGGCTGCTATACGAATTATCAACATTGTCTTCTTTGGGCATTGTATCCAGTCGAGTATTCAAAAAATCCTTTCCACAGGAGGTTAAGCAAAGTAAAAAACTACCAACAATCAGTACTTTATTTAGATTCTGTAACAATTTCATACATCCATTTTTTAGAAGGTGATAGAGATACCAGCGTTATAAGATTTGATTGCGGGGTAGCCAACAGGAGTTTCCGGATCCATATTATAATCCTGTAACAATCGGGAAATAGTAAATGGATTTACAGCGGTTACGAATAACCTCAACTTATCCAGGCGCATTTTTCTTACAACGTTATCAGGCAATGTATACCCCAGCATTATATTACGCATACGTAAGAATCCGGCATCTTTCATCCAAAAAGTAGAACTCCTGTAATTATTCTCGTTTGCTACTGTACTAATCCGAGGAAAATCAGCAGTATTCCTGGTATCTATATTCTGATCAGGATAGTAGGCCCATGCGTTACCCGCTATCGGATACACCGTATAAATATTATTAATAAAAGGAACTACCTGATTATAAGAGGTCCCAATTAAATTGCTGCTCATCCCTGACGCACCCTGAAATAGAACCGACAAGTCGAACCCTTTATATCCTACCTGCAGGTTGAAAGAATAATAGAGGCTGGGATATAAAGGGTTGCCGATTTTAGTTCTGTCGTCATTGTCAATAATATTATTATTGTCCAAGTCCTTATACTTTAAATCACCGGGTTGTACAGGTCCAAACAAAGGAATGGGTATTCCTTGCTTCAATGTTCCGTCTGCATTAAAGTCTTCCAATTGGTAAAACCCATCCGATATTAACCCTATTGGCGTGCCTAAAGGCAATCCTGTAGTATTACTAAAGCTGTTTTTGTTGGGAATTTCGGACTGGTAGTCTATTTTATTTTTTGCATAGGTTACCATTGCTCCTACCTGGTAGGTGACGTCACCCGCTTTATCGGCATAAACGGCATTAAGTTCTACCCCTTTATTGGTCATTCTTCCAATGTTGTCAAGGGGTAGCCTGCCAGTATACCCTAGATAACCAGGTACAAAATTGTTGATTCCTATAATACCGGTCCGTTTGTCAATAAAGAAATCTGTAGTAACTGATATTTTATTTATCAATGTAAAATCAACGCCAACATTATACTTTGTACTCTTTTCAGCAAAAATGCCAGGAGTGGCTATGCGCCCTAGTTGTATTCCCGAATTAGACGTAAGACTGGCATCTCCTGTAATAACCCCTCCCGTACCTCTATAATATTGCTGATAGGCATAACGGCTCGCTTGCGTTTCATTGCCCGTTGTTCCTATGGCAGCTCTCAATTTTAGCAGGGTAAGTACTTTGCTTTCCTTCAAAAAAGATTCATTGGAGGCTATCCATCCGGCAGCTACAGCAGGATAAAAACCCCAGTGGTTACCTGTTGCAAAATTGTCGGAGCCACTATAACCAAAACCCAAATCAATAATGTAGCGGGACTTATATGCATAATTAAACCTGCCTCCATAATTTAAAAAATGATAGAACAGCTTCGATGCGTCTTCTCCTGCATCAGGTACCATATCGCTCGAGTAAAAATTCAATGCGCCCGAAAAAGCATGTTCACCCGAAGTGCGGTCGTAACCAGCCGTAATGTTTGCCTGTCTCCAGGTTAGTTGGGCTTCAGGGTTATTATCTCCATATGAAATAACCTCTCCTAAGTCGGAGGTTGATTGCTGCCCATTGTAAAAGCGAGTGTATTCTCCAAATTTTCCCTGGTTGGTTCGTGTCCAGGTATTGAAGGAAACCGCCTGGCTTAAATACAAACCAGGGGTTATAAAACCAAGGTCTTCTTTCAGTTTAAAATTTGCCAGCAGCGTTCTATCATGAGTGGTATATAATCCCCGTGCATTTAGCTCTGCAACCGGGTTATTTCTATACAATGTAGTACCGGACCAATTACCTGTAGCCTGATCTTTAACCGGATAAATATTAGAAGGATACCTGGATAAAATCTCATCAAAAAACCGGTAAGAGCCTATGCCGTTATTAGGATAACTTCGGCTTTCTATTCTTCCTCCCAAATCCATAGACGCCTGAAATATTTTCATAAACTTTATATCAAAATTAGAGCGAACATTCAAGCGCTGTATTCTTACATTAGAGGTGACCTCCGTATTAGGAACATCAAACAAACCGCCTTGGTTCATATAATCAAGTAACACATTGTAGCTGGCTACCTCGTTGCCCCCCTTGATGCTTACATTTGCATCGGTATAGCTTCCATTCTTTCTTAACGCTTCCTCATACCAGTCTACATTAGTGCCGGTTCCATTTTGATAGGCGGCCAATTGAGCATCGCTATAAAATGGAGACCAAACAAAACGATTGCCATTTAGTGAGTAATTATCATTACTGATTGCCTGATTGTATAGGCGGGCATAATCATAAGAGCCAAAAGGTTTATTAATATTGATTGCCTGCTGCACACCTGAAACAACCTGGGCGGATATTTTAGGTTTGCCGGCTTTAGCTCTCTTAGTAGTAACCCATAAAACTCCGTTGGCGCCCCTCATACCAAAGGTGGCCAGGGTCACTGGGTCTTTCAACAAGGTAATACTTTCAATTTCCGATGGTAGCAGGTACTGAAAGTTTACAGCATAATTTACCTGAAAACCATCTATAAAACACAACACTTCAGAAGCGTCGTAGGTAGCTAGTCCTCTATTTAAAAGCCTGGCTCCGTCTCCCCCGGGCTCGCCACTACCCTGCATTACCATTAACCCACTCAATTGACCATATAATGTATTACTCAGGTTAGGAACTGTTATTTTATTCAATTCAGATCCTGTAACAGTAGAATAGGAAGTAACGGAGCGAGATTTTGGAATAGTTAAAAGAGGGCCGGGTTCAGTTTCAGATGGTAAAAGAACTTTTTTTTGCCCGGAAGAGTCTGAATTATCCTGACTCGACTGTCCTTTTAAAGAATCAGAAAAACTTAAAAGGCATATTAACCCAAGCAATACGTTCCAGTTTAATCTATAAGATTTGTTCATTTGCAAGGCTTGAAATTTGTAAAACAATTTAGTATCCGGGGTTTTGTATCAAATACCCTTTATTTATTTCGAGCTGTGGAAAAGGGCTTAAATGCTGCCTGGGATGCCAAAAACCATAGTACCTGATAGACGTCTGGTAGTTAAAGTTTCCGGCAATCAGTGCGTTTCCTTCATTATTAAAAACAAGAAAGCGTATAGGGCCACCAATAATACCATTGCCTAAATTTGCCAATTTCCAATGTTTCATATTATTATAAGAATATCTTTCGCTTGAAAATTCGACTGCCCATTCGCGTTGTATAATCTCTCGAAGAGTAACCTGACCGGTTTCTGTAATATTTGGAAGACCAGCGCGCTTCCGAATTACATTTAACCTTTGCAATGCTAAAGCCGGCTGCCCCATTTCATTATAGGCCTCTGCCGAAGCCAGGTAGGCGGATGCCAAACGAAAAATTGGAAAATCGAACCAACGGCGGCTACCAGCCCGGTAATAAAATTTTGCAGGCTGGCCCGCGCCAAAATGATTGACGTCCTTATAAGTGTGTTCAATACTCCAGTTAAGATCACCCGGATTATTAGCCGCAGGGCCCATCTCCCACCCAATCCAGTCAGCTAAAAAGCGAGGCTCCATTTGAGCAAAACGTGCTTTATAGTCGTCAAAAGGTCGTACTTCGTTTAACTCAGGCCAATCCTGGTCTGTACCATCGGCTTTATAATATTTGTCAAGTAAGGAACTGGAAAGTTTTGAACCTGCTGCCTGCCAGTTACCTCCCCCAAGAGCTCCAGACCAAACACAGTAGGTGGTAAAGGGGTTAAACCCTTCGCTGCCATCGCTTGATTGCTGTTTATAAGCAAGTATTACTTCCTTGTTACTGGGTGTAGAAGTAGCAGTACCATAGTCAGCAAGAGGGTTGCCTGTACTAATAATGTGTAAACCTCCATTATTCTCTGCTTCGGTGATGAGCGCTTCATTTGCATTTAATGCAACCTCCCACCTATTGGGGCTGGCATCGCTACCTAAGCAGATGAGATTATTATTTTCTCCAAGATCTAAATAAGGCACCGCACTATTAAATAATGGGCGGGCGGCATAAATTAAAGCTTTCGCTTTTATTGCGAGTGCGGCAGCTTTGGTAATCCTCCCTAATTGATTGGTTTCCCACACAGAGGGAAGCGCCGCCAACGACTCATCACACCATTTTACAATGGTATCCACCACGCCTGCCAGCGGCGTTCTTGGGATTGTTAACGAGGGAATATCATTAATGGCTCCTAAAGAGAAAGCACCGGATATAACAGGAACACCTCCATATGTAATAAACATTTGGGTGTAGCGATACGCGATAAGCACCTGCATCTCAGCCTTCACACTTGCTTTTTCTTGTGCTGACATATCGGGCACTTTATCAATATTTTCTTTTACCACATAAGCCTGTCGTATAGGCGAAAAATTAGCGGCGTATCCATCTGGATCCTGACCTATACCTACTCCAGCCGCGCTCATTCCACCACCTTTAACTATACCCGAAACATTCCCTGCATCCCAAAATGCCTGATCTCCCGCCAGGTATTCGTCTCTGTAATGAAACAAATCACTACGCCAGTTCATGCCTTGTTTAAGACAGGCATCGTAAGCGCCAGCTATGGCATTCAGCGCTTTTTGAGAACTGGCAAATACAGAATCGGCAATGATAGTACTGGTTGCTGGTAGCTGAAGAAATTCTTTTTGACAGGAACTTAGCATACTGGCGCAACCAATCAATACAAAAAAAACAGCTACAATTATTTTATTCATCTTTTTCCTGTTTGTATTAGAAATTAACATTGATACCAAAATTATAAGTGGAGGTAAGCGGGAAGATGAAAGAATTATTAGATACGGCTTCCGGATCAAACCCTTCCATCAATTTGGTCCAGGTAAGCAGGTTGTTACCATTAGCATACACCCGCAATGATTTAATGCCAGCACGCTGTAACAGTGGCAAGTCGGAGAAACTATAGCCAATGCTAACATTTTTCAGTCTTACAAAATCGCTGGAGCGAAGCCAAAAGGTACTGGGCAGTTGACTGGCAGCGCTTATACCGCCCCCGATAAAGGAAGGAAAAGCTATTGCCTCTCTTGCAACATCACCTTTTGCTATTGCATCGTTTTTTTCATGCGTCCAACGTTTGTCGATGAAATCCTGGAACAATCGGCTATTGCCCGAAAACGCGTTACCCTGCAAATTAACAGAGCCCTTAGCGGTACCTAGAAAAAGGGCGGAGAAGTCGAAACCCTTATAACTTAAATTTATGATCCAATTGTAGGAAATAAGGGGAAAATTGGGGTACCCAATAGGCACCATATCGTTTTGATCTATACGGCCATCCCCATCGATATCCCTGTACTTAATATCTCCCAGGTTGGCAATATTGGTATAAGTATTTAATGGCCTGTTAGCCAACTCCTCTGTTGTATTAAAGAAACCATCAGCCATTAGTCCTTTAGGCTGGTCTATTAAAAAGCCTGTAGCATTCATCCAGGGATAGGGGTTATTGGTTTCAGCCCTATATTCAATTTTGTTACGTGTATAGGTCATCATCCCTTTTAAACTATAGGACAAGTTCCCTATTTTGTCTTTCCACCCGAGCTCCAACTCATACCCCCGGTTGCTAACAATGCCCAAATTGGCAGAGGGAATATCATTAGCAGATATTCCAATCGTATTTGGAATGATTTGAGGTAATACTAAAATATCAGTTCTTCTTTCTTGAAAATAAGAGCCCACAAAAACAAGGCGATTGCTCAAAAAATTAATGTCCAACTCCAGGTTTAATTTTTTTGCCCGCTCCCAGGTTATAGCCGGATTTCCATAGCTTGATTCGTTGGCTCCACCTATATATGAGTTTACCCTGGTTCCATCAGTGTTTCCAAAATAATACCCTCTTCCGCCGTTGTCTGTCCAACTGTTCGGCAAATACAGATAACGTTTTTTCACATTGTCAACTAATATCTGATCGTTACCTACTTCGCCATAGGACCCCCGTACTTTTAAAAGCGTAACCCATTGGTTCTTTTTAAAGAACGATTCGTTTGATATAATCCAGCCAGCCGAACCCGCCGGAAAAAATCCAAATCGCTTGCCAGGGGCAAATTGCTCTGTACCATTGTAACCCATGGAAGCATCCATCAGGTAGCGCTCGTCAAAATTATAGGTTACCCTTGCTGTTGTTCCTATAAGACCTGAAGGGGTGTTGAAATCAATATTGTTCTTAATGAATTTTTGAGCGGTCCCCAAAAGCAACGCTGAAATGGCATGACGGTCAAAATTATTGGCATAGTTAAACGCGACTTCATAATTTATCTGGCGATAAAACTCCTTATATCTGTCTGCCGATATGCTGGCATCCCGGGTTACCTGGTTTTCTAAAAACACCAAATTAAGAGGATTCTCAGGATTTCTGTAAACCCGATAAGTGGGAACAGTTATATAAGTAGCAAAGGCTCTTGCATATCTATCATCATAAGATACTGAGGCATGCCCTTGTAAACCATTGGTAATATAGTCCATCTTATGCACCAGTTTTACCTGGCCATTCAGGTTGGTACCAAAGCGGGTAGTGTAACCGCTATTCAGTAATTTATCAAACGGAGAGAATGTTTGATTAGGGAAAGTGCCATCGCTGCCTCTATCGCCCCCAATGGGATTTGTGGGCGATAACTGATCCCCTGCAAAACGCAATATTACGCGCCCATCTACAAAACCGGGGTTAACATAGGGGTTGGAACGCATAATAGGACTTAACAGGTTTTGATAGCGGTTAAATTGATCATTAGGGTCCGCGGCACCCCCTACATCATTGTTTGCGCTAATGGCTTTATCCTGAATAAACTGGCTGCTCATATTAATGTTTAGCAGAAAGTTTTTGGCGATGTCAATATCCAGGTTATTTCTTAATGTATAGCGTTTATAGAAGGGGCTTACATCATATTGCTTATACTTAGTATGATCGAGAATACTTGTTTGACCAAAATATCCTAAGGAAACAGCATACCTTATATTACTGGTTCCTCCGGAAACACTCATATTGTACTGTTGTTGTGAGCCAGTACCGCTAAAAATCATTCTATAAAAATCCGTACTGGTATAATATAGGGCCGGGCTGTTCTTTAACCTCTCTTTTTGCTCAGGAGTAAGGTTGCTCATGGCATCTACCTGTGCTGTGGTATAGTCTCTGTTATTCTTAAATTTCCACAACTCATCCTCTGAAAAAAGTTTAGTCTGATTTGAAAAATTTCCTGTGGCCATTTCATTACGAATGCCTTCATTTCCAACGGTAACATAATCGTAGGAGTTAGCCAACTTCAGCATAGAGGTTGCTTTTGAAAACCCGTGGTTAGCGCTAAAGCTAAACTGGGGCCTGCCTGATCGCCCACGTTTTGTAGTAACAACAACAACTCCGTTAGCTCCCCGGATACCATATACGGCCGTAGTGGAAGCATCCTTCAGAATACTAATGCTTTCAATATCGTTCGCATCCATTGCATCAAGCATATTAAATGGGTTATCCGAGGGTTGTTGTACTCCATCAATTACTACCAACGGATTGGAGGCCTCCGAATTAAGAGTAGCCGTACCACGAATACGTATCCTGGTTTTATTTTGACCGGGCTCACCACTACCTTGTAATCCACTTATACCCGGCGCAAGCCCTACCAGCATATTACTGACATTTGCTACAGGTGTTTGTACCAAATCTTTACCTGTAACCACGCTTACAGAGCCCGTTACGGTAGGCGCTTTTTGCTTACCATAAGCTATCACCACCACTTGATCTAACTCTTTACTACTAGTTGCTAATTTTACATGCATTGTTTTTGCTAATGCCGGCACCTCCTGACTGATGTAACCAACAAACGTAAATATCAGTGTGTCTTTATCAGAGGCATTGATTGAAAAATTTCCCAAAGAATTGGTAGATGTAGAAACGGATTTATTCTTCACAGAGATGCTTACTCCGCCCAAAGGCTGTGAGCTTTCGTCTGTTACACGACCCGTTACTAAATTTTGGGCAACTAGTGAAAAAGAAAGAAAGGAAAAAACGAGGGACAGGAACAGGGACAGGGATTTGCCGGAAATATAGATATAGTTCCAGGGGCATCTTATGCCATTTAGCAAGAATCGTTTCATATTAGTTAGTTATGGATGAAATGCAAATTGAAAACCGAGCTTTAAAAACAGCTGATTTCAACTAATCATAATTATATTTTTCGCCTCTTAAAAACTTACCTGCACATTGATAAAAAGTCAGCAGGAGATTTTGATATGGGGGAGAAAACGTTTGTTGTTCCATGCAATCGTTTTTCATTTTACTTTTTTTAAATTTCCAATATGGCCTAAAAACCTTACTGTGGCTTACTTTTGAAAACACCGGAATTAAAAAGTACGGAACCACAGGCGACATTGTATTGACAAACTTTCGCGTACACAAAGGAAAAAATATTGTGGGGAATAATATTTCCCTTGGGTTTCAACCTTTTGTTTATGTGTCTCATTATTCCAAAAAAGAAGGAAATTTCGCAGATCTACCGTACTCCGCCGTATTGATCCAGGTGTTTAAAATATCTTAAGCCAATAATGGCAAAATGGGGAAAGAAAAACAGAATGCTTTCAAAACAATCGATTAGAGTGAAAATTTCACTTGCACCGAAGCCTATTAGACTACCATTGTTGAGCGATATGTTATAAAAGATGGTGTCAATGAAATGTGTAATGAATGTAATTGTTACTGGTTTGTAGATGTCACTCTCAATCAGCATCATAAGCGGTCGTAAAATCAACTTAATAGTATTAAACACTTATCATCCAAATTGACATTTGAAAATATTTTCACTTTTTTCCCGAAATATGAAACAAAGGGGCTGTTTTGAGTATAATGATATAAAACAAATAGTCATGATCGATAAAAATAAAATTGAATTTTGTAACCCTAAAGACAGCCGACTAAACAAAATTGAAAACCTCTTGATAAAAGAGCTAGGTATTGAAAGAAGTGAACTTCCAGAAGGTGAACTATATGAGTACTTTCGGAATAACTATAATAATCCCATTCTCTTGGACCCTACAATATCAAAAAACAGCTTGGTACAGACCTTTGTGAAGTTATCTGACTCTGAATATCAAGGCATAGATTTTCCAACTTTGTTTAGTTCAGGAAAAAATGAAAAAGGAACTATCGTTATTATTTCCGAGGACCCACTTCGAAAACACAAGGACAATGAAATATCAATAGGCACTCCATATGCATTGCACCGAAAAAAATTCAGAGATCAAACACAGAGAGGTCTCTTCAATTTGATTGAAAGTCTTGTTTCTGATGGATATACCATTTACCTAACCGATGTGTACAAACTTTATATTAAAAAGGACAACCAAACGAAGTATAGGTTTCAAGAATCAGAAATTGCAATTTTTAAAAGTATTTTGAAAAAAGAATTGGATATAATAAATCCCTCCCTAGTTATTACTTTTGGTAATCCTAGCCGTGATGCATTATCATCAATGGAAATTGGATTTGATTCGCATGATTTTATCCACCCTTCAGGTGCTGCCAATAAATCCTGGAAAAAATTGGAAGAGTTTACTGATATACAGTGCACTGATAAAAACAAGTATGCGTTTATCTATAAAAATATAAAATCCAAATGCGCTTAAAAGAGTTACGATATGTTAATATTTTCATCTTTCTTGAAAATAAATCTGAAAGATGGAACCAGGAGGGCTGTCTTTCAGATAATACCCCCAAACAATTTTTATGATGTATTTATCCGAATTAAGCGAGGGGCACACAAATCCATTCTTAAAGAAATTTCACTTCAAACGTATTAATGGAATACTTAAAGAGATTGTCAAAAAAGATTCCATATGCAAAGAAGAAAGAAAGTACCTCGGTCTTTCAAAAAACGAAGTTAGGAGTTTGGGCAGAGCCCATAGGTCAGAGTGGCATTCAATATCTGAATAATTATCAAAAAAATTGGTATAGGGAAAGTTCAGCTGGTCACGAAATAGAGATATGCATTTTTTATCAGTGTGCAAGTTTACTATCGGATAGTATTTTTTAAGCCTTAAGACACTCAATGCCCATGCCATTATATGGTGTTGTGGGCTGAGCCATCCAAAAGGTTCGTCAAGTAGATTTTTATCCTTGGTCCACAATGTTTGACATATTATCATAAGCTTTTTTTAATTCACTTTGTATCATACATCTTCAAAAGGCGTCTGATTTCCTCCGAGCCGGGAGGGGGAGCATTTTTATGTACTAAAACTCCAGTTTTGTCAAACAACAGATAACGAGGGATTGTCCCAAATCCAATATCCTTTAGAAAACTAGAGTTTTCCACATTTTTTGCAATAAAATTGTGCTTCGTTGTAATGAGTCCCTCAGCAGTTGCAGCGTTTTCCCATGCATTTCTACTTTTATCGACCGACAGATAAACAAAAACAATATCTTTTCCTTCAAAATCATTTCTCAATTGTGCGGCATATTTCATTTCTGCTCGACAAGGCGCACACCAACTCGCCCAAAAATCGACATATACTACTTTGCCAATATTTTGGGTGATGAGACTATTTAGAGAAAGTTCATTATTTGCCAAATCAATAACAAACAATGAGTCTTCGCTTGTGATCTGTTTGGATAAAAGAAATTCGTTTCTTATTCGATTTGCTAAAAGCGTATCGTTTGAAAACTCTTCAAATCGATTTAAGTATCTGTTCAAATCTGCGGTTGAAAAAACCTCTCCAATTTTTTGCAAATACTTAAAAAGCAACAGTTTTTTATATAGATCGTTAACCCCAACCCATTTAATTGTCCGGTCAAATACATCCCTATAGTCTGTTTCACTTCCGTTATCATGTTTCAAAAAATTAGCCGCTTTTACATTTACGCTATCCGAAATAGCCTCAAGTAAAGGATAGAAATAAGAGTAAGGAACTGTCTCGACCACACTTTTGTTTGAATCAAGTATCGCACTCAAACTCTCTACTGATATTCTTTTTTGATCAAAATCAAGATTAGCAATTTGGTATTTCAATTTGCTCTGTAGAAACGAAAAAAATAGTGGATATTTTAATTGAAACTGTATATCATTATCTATGGCTAATAATTCGTTTTCTAGATAGCTTCTGGATGGGATGTAATAATCCTTTGCTTTGAGGAAAATATCCTGAAAATCGTCATAGGTTTTTAATAAAATGATTGGCGTTTTATAAATTTCATAAGGAGTGAATGTATCTTTTTTCCCATTTAGTATTAGTCTATCGCGCTCATAATTAAGTTGATCACCATTCGTATTTGCAGCAACTGGCAAACCATCAATATATCTAAAAATGATGGTGTCTCCACTTCTTACAAGATAATCTAATGGCTCACGAGTTTTAAGATATAATAGAGACAACACGAGGTATTCATTCTTTGGATGATAGGTTATCGTATCTACTACGGAATGTCGCGGGTTAAATCCGTTTTTTATAAAATTGTCAAAGATGGTTAACTGAAAACGATCATCTCCATATTCTAGTTGAGGAACCGGATAAGTAGTCCGAATGAAAGGCGGTAAGTTATCAAAAATTAAAATGGTTGCAGGCTGACCTTCTACGAATTTGCAGCAATAAAGGGAAGCTATTATTAAAGCGTGAGTCAACTTCATAATAAGTTGTATTTTCTAATTTGAGTAAAGAATGACATATTTGAAATAAAACATGTCATTCTTACAATTACAAGTCTTGAATCGGTTACCAGGAATGGGTATTATTGTCCTCTGCATTAAACCACCCCGCACTACGGCAAGCAGCAGAACCACAACAATAGGAGCTACCGGAGCCAGCATTAGACATGTTATTAGATGCAGTTGCTTCAGTTACGCCGTAAATCACGTTAACCCAGCTTCCAATTGCATCTTTCTTTGTCGTTCCATTGTGACTTCCAGAATGGCTTATGCTTCCAGTAAATCCTGTTCCTCTTTGCAAAACTTTTTTCCAAATCCCTTGTTGCCTTCCTTTTGATCATATAACCAAGGTATTTCAGTCGATTGATATGTTTTAGTAGAGCCATCGTTTTTATTAATACATTAAAAAATACTTCAGTTCTTTCAATTTGTATTGATGGGGTAAGGAATAGAAGTCATTCTCTTCGGAGCCGCCGAGTGACAAGAAAAATGTTGGTGTCGATTGGATCTTTTCATTGGAACACCATACTAGACGAAGAGAGGTGCTTTTCAAAATTAAACTCATGCCTCTAATCCTAAATTTTGCTTTAGGGCAAAATTGGTCAGATTTGAAAATAGATTATCAATAACGACTGCAAATTTTGGGTTTCTGTATTTCTACTGTTTATGAACGTGAAATTGCGATTTTTATAAAAAGGAATCTTTAAAGGTGAAGAAAACCTATCTGCAATTATCCTCAAATTGTTCCTTGCTCCAGAAGTTGAACTCTGTTATTTTACATTCTATGTCGTTTAATGTGAAGCAGCTTCCTCTATCCAGCAGCATTGGTATAAATGCATTGTGGTCACCAAAAATACTTCTGTAATCATGTTTTTTCATAGTTGTAGATGGAATTTCAACTATGTAGTGCTTGTTGAGTTTAAACTTAGTATCGAATGGTATTCTAATTTTCTTGTTCATAGGTAAGTTTTTAATACAATCTAATTTACGAAATAAGTATCAAAACATGTATCAAATAAAAAAGCACCTACGCATTTTTGAACGTAAGTGCTTGATTTTCTTGCTCCCCCTTCAGGACTTGAACCTGAGACCCTCTGATTAACAGTCAGAAAAAGAACAAAATAGACATAAGAAAGAAGAGTATAATTGGAGTATATTTAGTTGAATATTACTGTTTTATAAATTTGTATTAATTGTTGTTTGCTTTTATTGATTGTTTATTTATTATGTTTGTATGCAAATTGTATGCAAACATAAATTGAATGACGGGAGTAACTACAGCAATAATACTTGATACGAGAAGGGCTAAAAAGGATGGTTTCTACCCTGTTAAGCTTAGGGTAACCTTTGAACGAAAGCAACAATATTTCGGAACGCCTTACGACCTAAGTCAAGCAGAATTTGACAAAGTAATGTTTGGGAAAAGATTGGCTGACTCAGATAAACGAATGCGTGAAAAAATCTCTGGATTAGAGGTAAAAGCAAGAAGGGTTATTGAAGAAATGCAGTTTTTCTCATTCGATATGTTTGAGAAAGGCTTTTTTACAAATATCGGGGCAAAGGATTTTGTTGATAGCGCATTCACCATGTATGCAAAAGAGTTAAGAGATAGTGGAAGAATCGGAACAGCTGTATCATACGAATGTGCGCAAAGAAGTTTAAGCTCTTTTTCGCCAGAAACAAGATTTTCAGATATAACACCATCCTTTTTAACCCGCTATGAAGAATGGATGATTTCGAACGGAAATAGCATTACAACTATTGGAATCTATCTCAGGTCGTTACGTACATTGTTTAACAACGCTATTTCCCAAAAAGAAATACTTCCAGCTCTTTATCCGTTTCGACGAAGTGTACATGAAAAAGGTAAATATCAAATCCCACAGAGCAACAATATCAAGAAAGCATTATCAATAGGGGATATAGAAAAAATTTTCAACTACCAAGCAGAGCCCAATAGTATGACAGAAAGAGCAAAGGACTATTGGATATTTATGTACCTGTGTAATGGTATAAATGTGAAGGATATGAGCTTGCTTAAGTATGAAAATATTAAAAACGATGTAATAGAGTTCGTGAGGGCGAAAACCTCTAGAACGAAAAGGAAAATTGAGCCAATTAGGGTGCCATTGACGGAAGACCTTTCAAACATCATAACAAAATGGGGTAACAAAAATGTAAATGGTTCTCAGTATATTTTTCCCATACTTACAAGTGGGTTGACTCCTGAAAGAGAGCGTCAACTGATACAGCAATTAACCCATGTTCTTAATTGTCATATGAAGACGATAGTAAAGGACTTGGGAATTTCTGGCACTGCTACTACGTATGCTGCCAGGCATAGTTTTGCAACGATTTTAAAAAGAAATGGAGTAAGTACTGAGTTTATTAGTGAGGCGTTAGGGCATTCCAGTTTGAGAACTACACAAAGCTATTTGGCAGGCTTCGAAGACGAGAGCAAAAGAGAAGTGTCGAATCTTCTAACCTCATTTAAAAAAAGTAGTGAAAATGTCAATTAAAACACAAGTAGAGTTTGATAATCTAATAGAATCTAAAAGCACTTCACTTTTTGATGATTTCTTAAAAATTTTCACTTCAAAGAAAGATAAGGAATACACAAGCAATACATACTTGAACAACCTTCGAAATCAATACGAGGTTTTAGAAGCAGACAAAACATTTAGCGGTGTATTGCATGCCATAAATGATATAGAAAGGAATTTGGAAGAGGGAGAAACTTATTTTGATGCAGTTTTAAAATTTCCCTCGAACTCTTCGCAAAATTTCGAAAGTGTCATTGAATATTTAGTTAACTATTGGGCCGTTGTAAAGGGCCAGCAGAAAATTTCAAAGTACTTAAACGATAGGTCGAATAAACCCTCAGAAAGCAAACCTGGTGAAAATGCAAAAGGTAATCTTGAAGTTACCCTGGAAAATATTTTAGTTAGTCCTTATGATCTGGAAACCTATCTACAATCACTTCGAGAAATCGAAAACCCTGTTATTGATAAAGACAATAATTTTTTACTTAGTCCCAGGAACAAGGGCTCAATTGTTGCTTGGATCGAAGTACTTCGCTCAAAAGGAAAATTAAAACCTGTAAAGCGAAAAGTGCTTTGTAAAGTCTTAAATAGAACATTTTCGAAATTAGATATTTCGGAGCGTACTCTGAGCAATGTTACGACAAGTTCCTGTATACTCTACAGGGCGAAACTAACCAAATTGATTAATTAACTTCCTATATCTTCCTTTATCTTCCTAAGGAAGTTACAGGAAGATAATATTACTTCTTTTTGTGTCTTATTAATATTTAAGCACATGAAAGAATCAATATTAATTTCTATTCCGGTTTCAGAATTCCAAATGCTGATTATCAATAGTGTGAAAGCTGGATTACAAGAGTCTCCTATTGCATTGCAGCCAGAAGAAGACATCCTTCTTACAATAAAGGAGGCTTCAGAGCTTATTTCCTTATCAGTTCCTACTATATACAGTCTCGTGCATCGTGCTGAAATTCCAGTCAACAAAAAGGGGAAGAGATTGTATTTCTCAAAATTCGAACTTAAGGAATGGATTAAGTCAGGACGCAGAAAAACTAAAGAAGAAGTCCTGAATGAGAGAGAAATGGCTTTTTATAACTCCAAAAAGAAAAGGTAAGCTATGAATAAACAAAACTTACCTAAATCTGATTCTTTTGGAGAAGATCAGGACAAAGGTACAAATAGTGATAAACTTCATCCACAGTTTGATGACAGTCTTTTATCCAAACCAGAAACTTTTATAAATCATATAAAAGAGCTAACGGATAGTAACCCTTTTCCGGTTGAAGTATTTCCTCACCCATTTTTTGAGTTTCTAAAGGAAACCAACAAAGCTTTAAACTTCCCATTAGACTATACCGGTTTAGCTACATTGGTTTCTGTGGCTGCTGCCATTGGAAAGACTGCAAAAATTGAAGTGAAAGATAGTTGGTTTGAATTTCCTACAATTTATGGGGCAATAGTAGGAAATCCAGGGTCAAATAAGAGCCATCCTATTACGGCTAGTTTCAAACCGATAGAAGAATTGGATTGTGCAGAAATCGAGAGGTTCAAGTTAGAGTATGAAGCTTATATTGATCTGCAAAAAAATGAAAAGCAGGGCAAAACCAAAGTTGATAACCCGATTTTGTCGAAAACAATTCTTCACAACTTTACACCTGAAGCTTTGCAGGAAAGATTGAAGAGCAACAGCCGAGGTTGTGTTATTGTTAGCGAAGAGCTAGCTACCTTCCTTGAAGGAATGAATAATTACTCAAAGAGTGAGCAATCAAGTACTTTCTTGTCATTCTGGAATAACAAACCAACGTCCATGGATAGAGTATCAAAGCCTGTTCCCCTTTGGATACAAGAACCATTTGTAAACATTATTGGAAGTATTCAACCTAGAATGCTACAGCAGTTATTTCCGGTTTTGAAAAGAAATAACGGCTTCATACAAAGGTTTTTATTTGCGTTTCCTGAGAACTCCGAAAAGTTACCAATAAATGACAATCAGATTGATAAAGCTGTATTACAAAACTATTCGGATTGGATAAAAGAGTATATCCTTAAAAATCCTTATTCAGAAGCTAAAGTTTACAAATGGAGTACTGAAGCAAAGAGATTCTTTTATTCTTGGCAGCACCGAAATACTGCAGAGGTCAACCGCAATCAGGATAGCTTGTTAGGTGAAATAATATCAAAGTTTGATATTCATTTTGTAAGGTTCTGTTTGATTTTACAAATAATGGAAGATGCACAAAACAACCTAATATCTTTGAAAGCTGCTGAAGGTGCCGCCTTACTTTGTCAATACTTTCTTAGGTGCGCCGTAAATGTTTTAGATATCCTTAATAAAAAAAATGTTCGTTTGTCAGAAGATAAAATAAACCTATTCGACGCTTTACCCGAAACATTTTCAACGCGTGAAGGCTTTATTATATCCGAAAGTTTAGGCTTTTCCCAAAGTACTTATAATAGGTTTATAGCGGAAGAACAATTGTTCCAGAAACTTAAAACAGGATTAAATAAAAAACGTGTTTGATACATGACATGTATGACATTCTTGACACAAACTCCTACAAAATGTCAAGAATATCAGGAATGTCAATGTCAATTGGAAAAAAATATGACTGAAAATATTGGTGTAAAAAACAAGTTCGTTTCAACTTTTGCGCCGCTGGCGCAAGTTAATCATTTTTTTAAATATCCTTTTTTATGCAATACCGGCTCAAACTTGATAGGTCATCTAAGAAATTTACATGCCCCTCATGCGAAAAGAAAACCTTCGTTAAATACATAGACGAAGAAAGCGGGGCTTATCTACCCGAAATTTATGGGAGGTGTGATAGAGAAGTAAAGTGTACCTACCACTTAAACCCTTATAAGGATGGTTATTTAAATTCCGGGGATGAAAATACTAATAGTTGGCGTCGCCAAGCCACAAAGACATTGCCTCAGAAAAAACAGCCAGCCTATATTCCGTATGAAGTTTTAAAGGCTACCCGTAAAGAATATGAGCAAAATTCGTTCATTCAAAACTTGCTTTACAACATACCTTATCCGTTTGATAAACGTGATGTTGAAAGAATAATAGAAATGTATCATTTAGGAACTATTTGTAAAGGATATAGAGCTGGTGCCGTCACTTTCCCTTTCATTGATATTAAAGGAGATATTAGGGCAATCCAGGTAAAACAGTTTGACAAAACTAACCATACAACAACCACTGACTTTATACATTCAATTTATAAAAGCCATTGTATTAAAAATAAGTTGCCCTTTCCAGATTGGTTAAAAGTATATTTAGACAATGATTTAAAAGTTTCTTGCCTTTTTGGGGAACATTTGTTACGGAAATATCAAAAAAATCCCATAGCACTTGTAGAAGCCCCCAAAACAGCTATTATTGCTGCCCTATACTTTGGCTTTCCAAAGGACTGTGCTAATTTTATTTGGCTGGCAGTTTATAATCTCAGTAGCCTGACAGAAGAAAAATGTAGGAGCTTGAAAAATAGAAAAGTAATATTGTTTCCTGATCTAAATGCACACAAAAACTGGACAGATAGAGTGGGGGTATTGAAAAAAAAGAGTAATATCTGCTTTAAGGTTTCTGATTTAATCGAGCAATATTCAACTATTGAAGATAGAGATGAAGGCAAAGATCTGGCTGATTATCTAATAGAAAACAATTGGCAAACGTTAAGACAATTCAATCAATAGATTTGAAGCTTACATTATAATAAAAGATAAAACTATTAGTAATGAGAGAACAATTAAGACAGAAGTTTTTGCGGTATTTGAATTGTGAAAATATCCAAGTCAGTTGTGAGTTGCTTGACATCTTTTCTGATTACTTTTTAAAAAGTGTCAAAGTTCATAGCGCAGTGCCAGATAAATCTCCTGCGGAGTCTGATGCAAAGCTAATTAATCAAATGATTCTTACTAAAAACTTGCATATAAGACAACTCACAAACGGAGTAAGCTTTGTTTCTACTGGAGGTCTGAGTATCAATCCTATCATAGATCCATGTATTGTTGCGGTTCTTCTAAGAAATGTTTTCGAAACGGTTGCTGCTTTTAATCTGATCTATCGTCAAACAAAGACAAATGATGAAAAGACTATCCTCTATAATCTTTGGGTTATATCCGGGCTAAAATATCGTCAGAGATTTATTAATGACGTTACGACAAAGGAAAACCTTGAAAAAATTAGTGAAGAGAGACAGATAATTGAGGACTTGATATGCGAAATACAGCAAACTAAGTTGTATAATGATCTAGAATTGAAAGAGAGGAGCAAGCTTGATAATAAGATCAAAGACAAAGATTATAAAATTAAATTCGATGGCATCAGGGTAATCTACCTTACTTGGCAAGAATCGTTTAACAATGTTGGAATCAAGGAAGGGCTTTTTGACGATATTTATACCTATTTCTCTCTATTTGCACACCCCTCGAATGCATCTGTGCTCCAGTTTCGAGATATGTTTCAAAAGAGTGACAAGGCATTTTTGAAGTTCACAAATTTACATCTCCAGAAACTCTCTATTTGTTTAAGCATTTTTGCAGCAGATTATATACATGTATTCCCAGACATGATAAAAACGTTTGAAAGTGAGCCCCTTGTTAATCAAATCATTATTAATACGCACAATAGACTAGCAAGAGGAGAAGAATATTCAATAAATGATGCAGGTCGTGCTTTACTTTAGATAATTATTTCCAAGATTCGGGACGCTTTACTTCGAAACCATTCTCAAGTAGAATAGTATCTGGCAGCAAACAATTTTCAAATGTGCGGATACTTCCATCAAGTTTTTTTGTGCCATCTGCTAGGTAGTTCAAATTGGAAGAAAACCTGTTTGGAGGGAAGTAAACATATATTTTATGTGAGGGCTTGATTCCCCTGATAAATTCTATTGGAGGAATCAAATCGCTATCGGCGGAAACCAATATTGTTATATCACACCTGTCATTAACAACGTCACTTATTATTTTTGTTGCAATTTTCACATCCGTCTCTTTTTCTTCATATGTTTTGTGAATATTGTTACATTTCCTACATATTATTTTCTTGGGTAAATACTTTCCGAGTTCCAAACTAAACTTTTTGTTTTGCTTGTTCGCAGTAAAAAAGAGATCCTGCCTTTCCTGCTTTTCGGGATTAAGTGGCCTTGCAGAAAAATATGTTACTTCAACTAGGCTCTGATAAGGCCTAATGAAAGTTTCGAAGAAGGCTACCACATCCAACCAATAAAAGCACTTCCAATTTTTCGACTTTAGACCATAATAAAAGTTAAAACCATCAATGTATATGGAAACACGTTGTTTAGGTTTAGAGCTGATTGACATATGACATAAATATAAATAAAAACCCCTCTTTAATTGAGGGGTCAGCCTAAGTATTTCTCAACTTAGGGGAGAATTATTTGATACAAATAAAGTACAGATTTCTTAATTCTCAAAGTAATTGCCTAGATTTTAAGAAAAAAATCACGAAATTTCCAATAGTTGTATGCAAATTGTATGCAAATCCCCAAAAAGATAAAGGGCTTCACTTTCATGAAACCCTTTGCTGTGGTGGCTCCCCCTTCAGGACTTGAACCTGAGACCCTCTGATTAACAGTCAGATGCTCTAACCAACTGAGCTAAGGAGGAATTTCCGTCATCATCACCGATGATTAAGGGCGGCAAAAATAGAAATTTCAACTTAACTCACAAAACTATTTTATTCATTTTTTATAAATAATAGAAAGTCCCTATAGCACATATAAAACATTGATAATAAAATCAAATACCGTACTGGATTACTCCGTAATTTTGTCGTTCGTAAGTTTATGTTCTCAAACTATATAAAATCATATAATTATGGCATTTACTCTGTCAGCGCTACCTTATGCGCACGATGCTTTGGAACCAACAATAGACACGCTTACTATGCAGATTCACCATGGTAAGCACCACCAGGCTTATGTTGACAACCTGAATAAAGCCATTGCCGGCACTCCCAATGAAAATAAATCACTGGAGGAACTGGTTGCCAATGCAGGTAGTATCAGCCCTGCTGTACGCAACAACGGTGGTGGACACTGGAATCACACGTTTTTCTGGGAAAGTCTGGCGCCAAACGCCGGTGGACAACCCTCCGGTAAGTTGGCTGAGGCGATCAGCGCAGCTTTTGGCAGCTTTGATGAGTTCAAAACTAAGTTTGCTGCTGCAGGAGCTACGCGTTTTGGCAGCGGATGGGCATGGTTGATAGTGAAAGATGGTAAACTGGAAGTAAGCAGTACCCCCAACCAGGATAACCCGCTAATGGATGTAGCAGAAGTAAAAGGCACTCCAATACTGGGCGTAGACGTGTGGGAGCATGCCTACTACCTGAAGTATCAAAACAAACGGCCGGACTACCTGGGGGCGATCTGGAATGTGATTAACTGGAAGAAAGTAGAAGAGCGCTTCGAAAAAGCCTAACAAAATAACATCGGGGGAGCAGTTGCTCCCTCTTTTTTGGCTTATTTTTCTACGCTACATGTTTTTTATAGAAAATGCATACAGATTGTAAGCCGCAATCCGAACATTTGGGGTTCCTGGCCAGGCAGCGGTAGCGGCCATGTAAAATCAGCCAGTGATGCGCTTTATGGACCATTTCTTCCGGAATATGCTTCAATAATTGTTTCTCTGTTGCCAAAGGCGTTTTTGCATTCTTTGTTAATCCCAATCTTGCGGATACCCGGAAGACATGTGTATCTACCGCCATATTGGGTTGCTGGTCAATAACGGATGTAATAACATTCGCCGTTTTTCTCCCTACGCCCGGTAACTGCACCAGTTCATCAACTGTTAGCGGAACTTCTCCATTAAACTTGTTTACCAGCATGTTGGCCATGCCAATCAGGTGTTTGGTTTTATTATTGGGGTAAGATATACTTTTGATTAGAGGGAAAAGTTCTTCAAAAGTGGCATGAGACAAGGCTACTACATCAGGATAGTGCTCGAAAATAGCAGGCGTTGTGAGGTTTACCCGTTTGTCTGTGCATTGGGCGGACAGGATAACCGCAACCAATAGCTGATAAGGGTTGTCATACAGCAACTCTGTTTCAGCATTAGGGATATTTTCCTGAAACCAGTTCAATACAAAGGTATACCGTTCCTTAATGGTCATGTTTTATAGAAATGCTGCTGCTCGCTGTAGATCTTCCGGTGTATCAATACCCACTCCTTCAAAATCAACGATGGTCATCCGAAGTGGTACACCATGCTCCAGAAAGCGAAGGCATTCTATTTTTTCTGCATTTTCCAGGGGGGTAATAGGCCACTGGGTAAACTGCAACAGCGCCTTTTTGGTAAAGCCGTATATTCCCACATGCTCAAAATGGGCAACCGCAGCCTCTGCATTACGGGGATAAGGAATTACACTTCTGCTAAACAGTAACGAGTTCATGTTATTGTCTACCACCACTTTCACAATATTAGGATTTTCTATCTGCTCCTTCTCTTTGATAAGGCGCATCATAGACCCCACTTTTACCGTTTCATCATTAAACAATGTTATTAGCTGCTGCAAAGGCTTTTTTTGCACAAAGGGGGTATCGCCCTGAACGTTAATAATTACGTCCAGGTCCATATCTGCTATTGCCTCAGCAATACGATCACTGCCACTCTCATGTTCCTGTACACTCATTCGGGCCTTGCCACCATTGGATGTTATTTCCTCGTAAATAACCTGGCTGTCGGTTACTACCCACACTTCGTCAAACAACCCGGTTTCTGTGGTATTATCGTAGGTGTGACGGATAATTGTTTTATCACCGAGTTTCTTCATCAGTTTGCCCGGAAACCGCGAGGCGGCGTACCGGGCCGGAATCATGGCAACAATTCTCATTGGTAATTTTTTTCAAAGATAGTCGATCAATAATCTGTTTTGACAGATTTATCAAAAGGAAGTTTAAACTGATAGGCAATGTCCTCGTCATCCTTATCATCCAGTACATCCAATCCGTATTTTAATTTATCCAGATCTTCGTAAGCAAATGTGCCAAACATCCGGTCCCACAGCGAAAATATATTAGAAAAATTTTTATCTGTCAGCGGCCGTTCAAAGTGATGGTGTACTTTATGCATATTGGGCGATACAAAAATCCAGCTAATGGGTTTATCCAACCATACCGGCATTCTGATATTGGCATGATTAAAATGGGTAAACAACCCTGCAGCACTACGATAGATAAAATAGTAGGCTATTGGAATACCCAACACCAGGATACCAATGATGGTGGTGAACTCGCGGAAAAGCCATTCACCGGGATGATGGCGTGTACCTGTGGTTACGTCCACTTTGGTGTCGCTATGGTGTACCATGTGAAACCGCCACATGAATTTTACTTTGTGCATCAGGAAATGGGGGGCATACTGGGCAAAAAAGTCGAGCATAAATAGGGACAGAATGACGGAAGCCCATGTTGGCAAATCAAACCAGTGCAGTAAACCCCATTTATGTACCTGCGTCCACTCGCATATTTTAATAGTGGTATATCCAAAGATTATATTCAATACGAGCGTGCACAGTAAAAATACGAGGTTAACACCGGCATGTTTGTATCGCTTAAATGAAAACCGGAAGAGGGGATAATACCCTTCCAGCAACCAGAAAACGATCATGCCACCCAAGAGAATCAATACCCGGTCTGTACTGGAGATATTCTGCCAATATGATAAAAAGCTTTCCACGAGCTAAAAGTTACGAAGAATTTTGCTATTGCTGATAAGGAGATTTGTTATTGCTGATTTTTTTTCAGCGGAGAGAATCAGACATTTCCTACTCAGAAATCAACAATTACAAACCCATAACGTTGGCATCTATTTTGAAGTTGGCATCTATTTTAATATTCACGTCCTGATTGACTATTTTATCAGTTGTTACTTTTAACCGGAGGTTGAATTTGTCGCTGGTGAGGTATTTTTTTAATTCTTCTGAAGTAGGCTCCAATTCCAGTTGGTTGCCCACATTATCGGGTATATTATCCTTTGTTGCCAGTAATATTTCTGCATGTTCGTCGGCCGAAATATACACTTCAATCTTTTTTAGAAAATCAAAAGTTCTTTTTTCCGGGCGCTGCACCGTCAACCTCAAACTGTTGAGCGTTACCGATTGCACCAATTTTCTAGCTGTTTTATAACCCTGATAATCGGCATCGCTGGCCGTGGTTACTTGCGGCGTTTGTAAATCAAAAGGCAGTAGGGTAGCCACGCCCGCTTCAATGGTGGCTTCTGTTTGATAAGGAAGATTAAACTTTGTAATATCAGCTATCTTTTTACAGGAAAATTCTGTTACTACCAACAGGAGTGCAAAGAATGAGATTGCTGTTTTCATAAGGACAATATTTGCAACCAAAGTAACGCCTGCCACCTGCGATTATTGCCGCTTGTTCTGGCGGGAAAAATTGCAGGGAAAAAGAATTTGGCAAAAAACTATAAAAATAGTTTGTAAACTATGTTTATAGTTTTATATTTGGATATCGAAACAATTTAATAGTATGGAAAAAACGCTTACAAAAGCAGAAGAGCAGATAATGCAGGTATTATGGCAACTCGAACATGCCTTCTTGCGTGATCTGTTGGATGCATTACCCGAACCAAAACCTCACCAAAATACGGTAGCTACTGTGCTAAAAGTTTTGACAGAAAAAGAATTCGTAGGAATAGAAACATTCGGTCGCATACACAGATATTATCCTTTGGTAAGCAAAGAACACTATTCTAAGTCTACCATTCATTCCGTAGTTAAAAACTACTTCAACGGCTCTTTTACCAATGCGATGTCCTTTATGATAACACAGGAGAACCTGGATATAAAAGACCTTGAATTGCTATTAAAGCAATTAAAAAGCAAAAAGAAATAGTTGTAACTAAATGCCCAACGATGACAGCAACAGCCATATATATCATTAAAGTAATAGCGATATCGTCTATTCTATATGGCTATTTTTTTCTTACCATGCGAAATATTAACAACCATAGTTGGAGTCGCTTTTTTCTGTTGAGCATTTTCATTGTCAGTCTTGCAGTCCCATTTTTGCAGATGCCGAATCTCTTTCGGCAATCCAATCCGCTGTATGCAGTGAGTGAAGCAATACTTGTATATGGAGCTTCCGAAATAAATGTTGTTACGATTGAGCAACCGAAAAACATTTCTAACACAACTGTGGTCATCTGTACATACTTGTTTGTGTGTACAATTTTTCTCATCTCATTAATGATGTCATTTCTTCGAATGATAAAATTGTGGAGAACTTCGGAACAGGTCAATATAAGTAACAGCACTTTGCTTTACACAAATGATAAAAGAGCACCGTTTTCTTTTTTCAATCTTATTTTCTGGAAAAGGGAAATTGATCCTGAAAGTGAATTGGGAAATAAAATTTTGCTGCATGAGTTGACCCATGTTCGCCAATGGCATAGCCTGGACAGGCTGCTGGTAAATATTGTAATGATTTTCGCATGGGTGAACCCGGTTTTTTGGTTGGTTCGTCGGGACTTATATATGGTACACGAATTTGCTGCAGACGAGTCATCTACAGAGCAAGACCCGGATATACTTGCCCGTGTGCTACTAACAACTGCTTTTCCGGCGCAATACCAGAATATGACGAGTCACTTTTATTCTTCATCTATAAAACGCAGATTAAAGATGCTTACGAAAAAACAAAAAACACAGTTCGGATACCTGGGTCGGTTGTTAACGTTACCCTTAGTGTTATTCGTGTTGGCCGCCTTTTCAATTAATAACAAAGCGAGTATGCAACAAGTCTACATCGCCGATTCAGGATACAGTCAAAGCATCTTTTCCTGGGGGAGACAAGGGTTGGACTGATTTCATTCAATCTAAAGTCAACTCTCAACTTGATACACTGGCGGCATATGGAAAATCTGGTACAGTTGTAATTGCCTTTGTTGTTGATGAAAATGGCAACTTGTCCGATTTTCAAACAACAAAAAATGACATTCCATTTCTTTCCGTGTTCGTAACAAATGCTCTAAAAGAAGGCCCCAAATGGGTACCAGCCACCGTTAACAGTCAAAAAATAAAATTTTATATGAAACAGCCCGTTACATTTGTAATACAAGAATAATTAGTTGTTTAGATTGAACCCGAATTTAATGCCGTTTAGTTAAGCACAAATAGCTTCGTGCTGAACAATTATCCAAAAATAAGTAGGGAAATATCAGTCTTATGAAGTTTTGCAAATCTTTTTTATTCAGAGGTTTATAGTTGAGGCTACAGTAGTGCAAAAGCCTAATCAGGGCGTTCCGGGGAATTGGGTGTAATAATTCCCCGGCGGCTTTTGGATACTTTTTCCGCAAAAAGTATCGAAGAAAAATGACTGAACGTTTTGAAATAAATCTCATCCCGTTTAAATAAAAACCTTAACTAAACGGCATTGATCCGCAATTACGCATACGGATGCACCCAGGGTCCTCTGTATGGCCGTTTCAGTAGTCTGGTGGCTTCGGTATCTCCCTTGATTATTTTTTTTAAAGGATCGTATATTAATGGGCGACCTAATTGCATGGACATGTTGGCCATGATGCAACTGGCGGTGGAAATATGTCCTTCTTCTATATCGGCTACCGGCCGGGTTTTATTTTCAATTGCCTTCAGGAAATCGAGCATCTGGTATCGTGTAGCAGGGGCAGCATGAATTTCAATATCGGGCTCGTTTATATCCTCGGGGTATTTTTCTTTTTCCAGTACTACATCCTTATGAATTTTTTCTCCTTTTCCTACCGGAATAAAATCGTACTGTGTAGGGCTACCGCACAGTGTGCCCTTGTCCCCATATAATTTAAAAGCCCAGGGATACTGTGGGTCGTTAGGTGTTCCCCAGGTTCTGTGTTCCCAAACGCAGTTTAGATCGTCATATTCAAACAGGGCTGTTTGCGTGTCAGCAATATTGCTTTTGCCGGACTTGTCCACGTAGATACCTCCGGTAGACGATATCCGGTTTGGCCAGCCCAGTTGTAACATCCACCTGACAGTGTCGAACATGTGCACACACATATCTCCCATGATGCCATTGCTGTATTCCATAAAAGTACGCCACCAGCCGCGATGCGGCATGCCATCAAACGGGCGCAGGGGTGCCGGACCAGTCCACATCTCGTAATCGAAATAATCGGGCACGGGTTGTACGGGTGGGTTACCATTGCGTCGCATATGATAATAACAACACATTTCTGCATGTGATACCTTGCCCAACAAACCCGCATCTACAATGTTCTTTTTGGCTTCAATTAAATGGGGGGTGCTTCTGCGTTGGGTACCAATCTGAACTACCCGGTTGTATTGGCGGGCTGTTGCTAAAATAGCTTCTCCTTCTAATACATCTACGCTGATCGGTTTTTGGAGGTAGACATGAGCCCCGATTTTTATGGCTTCAATAGCTTGTAATGCATGCCAGTGATCCGGAGAGCCGATCAATACAATCTCCGGTTTTTGTTCCGCCAGCAATTTTCTATAGTCATTGTAAAGAACAGGTTTTTTCTTTCCGGGCAATCGTTGTGCCACCATTATGGCGGCATTTTCCAGTTGTTGTTTGTCGGGGTCACATAAGCCAACCACTTCTATAGGGGCTACCTGCATTAGCCGGAACAAGTCACTCTTTCCATACCACCCCGTGCCGATTAAGGCAACCCTGCGGGAACTGCTCTGTTGAAAAAAGTCCATACCGTTGGCTTTGAGTGTTGCCAGGGCCAGCATGGCAGATGTTCCTTTTATAAAGTCCCGGCGATTAAACTGTATCCGACTCATATGGCAACGATTATGTTAGATGTTGCTTAAAGATAGGATAATTTGAAAAAGTGAGAATTTGGAAATGCGAGAATTTGATAAATTGAAAGTGTAATAATTTGAGAAGGCGAAAATAGTCTTCACCTTAAGAGTTATGCCCTTACAATTCTGCCTGCAACCCCGAGTTTTCTTATCCCTGCATCATTACTTTCTTCTGCTCCCATTCCTGTTTTCCAATTCCTTCGAAAACATGTTTTTCGCTGTGGTAAGAAGAGCGTACCAATGGACCACTTTCTACATAGTCAAAGCCCATTTCGTAACCGGCTTCCGTATATTCGGCAAATTCATCGGGATGTACAAATCTGGCAACAGGAAGGTGTTTGGGGGTAGGTTGTAAATATTGCCCGATAGTAATAACGTCTACTCCGTTGGACTGCAGGTCCCGCATCGTTTGCAGTACTTCCTCTTTGGTTTCACCCAAACCCAGCATGATACCGGATTTGGTGCGCACCCCATTTTCTTTCAGGTATTTCAACACCTCCATACTGCGTTGATAACGGGCTTGGATACGCACTTTCCGGGTCATGCGTTCTACCGTTTCTATATTGTGAGAAACAACTTCCGGAGCCGCTTCTATGATTCGTTGAATGTTTTCTTTTTCTCCCTTGAAATCCGGCACCAGGGTTTCAAGGGTGGTATTGGGTGTGAGAGATTTTACAGCTTTGATGGTATTGTACCAGATGATGCTGCCACCATCCTTCAATTCATCTCTGTCAACAGAAGTAATTACTGCATGTTTTACTTTCATCAGGTAAATAGCTTCTGCCACCCGTTGCGGTTCATCCCAATCAACTGTACCTGGTCTGCCAGTGGCCACTGCACAGAAGCCACAACTGCGGGTGCAGACATTACCCAATATCATGAAAGTAGCAGTCCCCGCCCCCCAGCATTCACCCATATTAGGACAGTTACCACTTTCGCATATGGTATGTAATTTATGTGTATCTACCAGGTTTCTAACGTTTCGATAGCTCTCTCCGATAGGCAACTTTACCCTTAGCCAATCCGGTTTTTTTTGCCTTGGCGCAGCCTGCTCATATGTTGTTGTTGCACATCCACTCATAAGTTATAAAAAGTCACTTTTACAGGCAAAATTAACCGTCTTATTTCCGTTTACCAAATAACAGGGAAATATAGGCATTCATGAAGAAACGATTCCCGGGATTATATAACATTTGTTCGACTCTTCTGAAATAGTACTCCGCATTTACACCAGCTTCGATAGCTGAAATATTGGTGTTAAAACGATTGTAATCAAAGCGCAGGGCGGCTTTGGCACTTAGTCCGGGAGCTAATTTTAATTCGTTCCAGCCCCTGGTTAAGCCACCGCTGCCAACGATGACTCCGTCTTGTACAAAAAGCAGGCTATCCGGAGAGTCATATTTGATATATCTCGTTTGCCCGTTTCTAAATTCATCTATTTCCAGGTAGTAGGGACGCTGAAGCCCTAGTGAAATACCGCCAGCCGCAATACCATATACGGCAACGCCATTTTTATTGCCCTTGCCTCCTATCATCACCTGCTGACCTGCGGATACTTTGAGTTGATAGAATGAATTTTCTTTACCATATACATAAGGATTTCCGAAAAATACAAATTGACCAATCGGAGTCCCTTTACTATTTCTACTTTCTTTACGATGCCTTTTGTCATTAAATTCTACCTGGTAAATCATGGCGCGCCGGGGTGTTTTGGCCCGTCCAAATTCATAGGATACCCCCCAGCCGTCCGTATTGAGCTTAGCACCAAATACGTTTTGTTTATGGAAAGGGGGAATACCTTCTTCCTCCAGTTTCATCAACTCATCAATTCTTTCTCTTTTTTCACGCTTTCTTTCTTGTCGTTTGGTAACTTTGGTCTCGTTTTCCTGTGCAAAACCTGACACAATCAGTCCCAATAGTATTCCGGTTATAAAAAGTCGTTTCACTGGAGTGTTATTCTTTAAACGTAAATTTAGTAAAAATAATTACAATGACTTCAACCATAGTATACGATGGAAACCTGAGAACCGTTTGCACCCATCTTAAATCGGGTACTTCTTTAGAAACCGATGCACCCACAGACAATCAGGGTAAAGGAGAACGTTTTTCACCTTCAGATATGGTAGCTACGGCTTTGGGGAGCTGTATGCTTACTATTATGGGGATAAAAGCGAGAGATATGGAGGTTGATTTAATAGGAACCAAAATACAGGTGGAGAAGTTGATGGCAACCGACCCTCGCCGTATCAGTGGGGTAAATTTAACATTTTATTTCCCTGCCGGACTGAAACTGGCGGGCAAGGATAAGACTATTTTGGAGCGTGCTGCACATACCTGTCCGGTTATGGAGAGTATTCATCCTGACATTGTGGTCAATACAATGTTTAACTGGTAGTCAGGTTACAAAAACATCGTTATTACTTTTTCATAACAGTAACGTATAGTTTTATTTTGTTTTTCTACCGTAATACATAAGCATTTATCAACCGATAGTTGATAAACAAATGTTTTATTTATTCCCTGAGATTGTTTTACTTTAAGGCTTAAACTCAATACGAATATGCAACGCAGAAACTTTTTGCAAAAAGGACTTCTGGCAGGTGGAGGGATGTTGGTAGGAGGGAGTGCGATAGCTGCTGGAGAAAACGAAAATCAAATGCTACAACAGGCAGAAAAGACTTTTAATTTGGACTATGCTCCTCATGATGGGATGTTCAGGAATAACGGTGGAGACAATTTTATTGACCAGATAAAGTATATGCACGATCGGGGATTTCGCTCTATTGAAGACAATGGGATGTCTGGACGAACCATCGAGCAGCAAACAAAAATTGGAGAAACCCTGGCTAAACTGGGTATGAAGATGGGCGTATTTGTGGTGCCCAAAGGTGGCAATTCTCAAAATTCGTTGGCCGCCGGCAAAAAAGAATATGTGGATGTTTTTCTGGATGGCTGTCGTCAATCGGTAGAAATAGCTAAAAGAGTAAACGCCAAATGGGTAACAGTGGTGCCAGGCGATTATGAAAGAAATCTGCCGATCGGTGTACAAACTGGTCATGTAATAGATGCACTGAAAAGAGGGGCTGAAATACTGGAGCCCCATGGTATTGTTATGGTGTTGGAACCACTCAGTGACACACCTAATTTGTTTTTACGCTACTCTGATCAAACTTATGAAATCTGCCGTGGGGTTAACAGTCCTTCCTGTAAAATATTGTTTGATATCTACCACATGCAAAAGAATGAAGGTAATATCATCAAAAACATTGAGTTGACCTGGAGTGAAATTGCTTATTTCCAAATAGGCGATAATCCGGGAAGAAAAGAACCCACTACAGGCGAGATTAACTACAAAAACGTATTTAAGTACATCTATGACCAGGGGTATAGAGGTATCATGGGGATGGAGCACGGTAATGCCAAACCGGGTAAAGAAGGAGAATTGGCTCTGATAAAAGCTTACCGCGAAAGTGATAGCTTTCGTTAATAAATTGTAAACTTTGTTTGTAAATAAAATGCCTCTGTTTTGCAGAGGCATTTTATTTTGTGTTATGGACTAACGTATAATACTAGCTGAATATCCTGTCGTGCGAACGCCTGTCATTCCATTCTGGTGTAGGTGCAAAATAGCTTTTGTCTTTGGGGTGCAAGTGTTGCTTCAGCACTTCTTCATTCAGCTCTATGCCTAGCCCTGGAGCGGTCAGGGGAAGATTGGCGTATCCCTTTGTAATCAGTTTGCGACCATCCGTTGTTTTTACCAGGCTTTCCCACCAGGGCACATCCACTGAGTGATGTTCCAGTGCCAGAAAGTTTTGTGTAGCGGCTGCACAATGTACATTTGCCATAAAAGAAATGGGCGTGCCGGCCTGGTGCATTGCCATGGCTACGCCTTGTTCTTCGGCATAGTCT
This sequence comes from uncultured Terrimonas sp., assembly GCA_964604365.1. Classification (GTDB taxonomy): domain Bacteria; phylum Bacteroidota; class Bacteroidia; order Chitinophagales; family Chitinophagaceae; genus Agriterribacter. Next base: position 90,433 of record CAZRYS010000012.1, on the reverse strand, counting down.
CCAATTCTTTTGGTTTCCAGCAGTCCGCCGGAAGAAGCCAGGTCAGGATGTACGATGTCAATGGCTTTTTGATCGAGCAATGGCTTAAAATATTTTAACAGGTAAATGTCTTCACCGGTTGTAATGGGTGTTTCCAGTGCATCAGACATTTTTTTATACTGGTCTGTATACTCCCATGATACAATGTCTTCCAGCCATGCGAGACGGTATTTTTCCAGTGCCCTGCCCAGCCGGATGCCATTGTTGTAATCGAAATGTCCATAGTGATCCGTGGAGATAGGTATTTCATACCCGGTCATACTCCTGATACTGTCAACGGTGGATGCCAGTATGTCCAGTCCTTTATCAGTTACTTGTATTTGCGTAAAAGGATGCAAGGCATTTCCGTAAGACATCAGGTTGTCCTGGTCGCCCCATTGTGCCAGGTTACCCCTGGAATCTTCCCAGAACTTATTATTAACCATGGTGTCAGGGATGCCTTTCAACTCTTTAATAGATACATCCATTTTTAACCATGTATACCCTTCTTCATTGATTCTTTTTTGAATCAGTTTTTTTTGCTCAGCTGGTGAAGGACCTTCGGGGGTATCAGCGTATAGCCTTACTTTATCGCGATAACGTCCACCGAGCAATTGCCAGGCAGGAACATTATAGGCTTTGCCGCAAATATCCCACAAAGCCATTTCAACTGCGCATACACCACCTGCCTGCCGGGCATGCCAACCAAATTGTCTTATTTTTTTAAATATCAATTCTACATTGCAGGGGTTTTCACCCAATATCCTACTTTTCAAAAACAAAGCATATCGTTCATCCGCTCCGTCTCTTACTTCTCCTAATCCATATATTCCCTGGTTGGTATCTATCCGGATGATCGCTGTTCTTCCCATAACAGGTGTCACGCAATACCGCATATCTGTAATTTTTAGATCAGATGGAGCAGAGTAGCGCGTAACCTTTTGCGTTGTTTGAGCAATAATATCTTCTATGGGTGAAAACATGAAGGCGCCGCCTAAAGCAATGCCACCCAGTGCCGATTTTTTAAAAAATGAACGCCTGCTATTTTCGGTTTCCTGCTGTTCTGTCTTAGGTGCTTCGTTTATATCGTCGTCTTTTAGTCCTAGTTTTTTCAAATACTTTTGTGAAGGTGTCATGTCAAATTAATTTTAATGATTAGAATTATGGGTTACCAGGTGCGGTTTTTCATAAAAGCATCCAGCTCTTTTCTGGTCATGGGTAATTTTCCGGGGTTTTCATCCAGCCATTTCAAAAAGTCTTTTTTTATTTCATCGGTCCATTGCATGTCTATTTGTCCCGGTGTGTACTTGCCTTCCTTCAATCGCTGAATGCCAAACACATCTCTCAGTGTAATGAATTCTGAAGTCAGCACAACTTCCTCCAGCAAGGCTGCGGGTATAAATACTACTCCTCCTTTTTTTGCCAACACTGCATCTCCTGGTAGTACGGTGGCTCTTCCGATTCTGATAGGGAGGTTGATGCCTGCCAGCATCATTTGCTGAATGTAGGATGGATCGTATCCTTTCATCCAGGCGTTAAATCCTTTGATCTCTTCCAATCCTTCTGCATCTCGTACGGAACCGTAGAATATGACACCGCGTTTTGACTTCGCATAAATGGCATTGCCAAGGTTGTCACCAATTAAGGTGCCGTCTATTATTTTTCCATAGCTATCGGCAACGTATACATCACCTTCCTGTAACATATCTATAGGCCAGGAGTTGGGGCTGCCGAGTCTTTTTTCCTGTTTGCCTATGCTTTTTATGATACTGTCAAGTTCGGGGCGCAGGGGCATATACTGAGCGGTCACTACTCTTCCTGTCATCGGCTCACCAGGATGCATTACCATCCAGTCACCTTCAAATTGATTATGATATCCCTTGTTGCGCAATACGCCCCAGGCTTCTTCGAGGCGGATTTTTTTTAATCTTTCTAAAAGCTGGTCTGGTACTTTTGGACGACCGTCTGTAAATCGTTCTCCTTTCCATCCGGGTGTATGTCCCTTAATCTGTTCGGGTGTCAGGCTCACTTGTTGTGCTTGTATTACCATGCTTAACAACAATGCCACACTAAGCAAAATGTTTCTTTTCATCTTTTTTAGTTTTATATATCAGCAAATAAATACGTGTTGGAAGCCTGTCTGTTTTGTAGCTGAGTAATAGCTTCAAATTGACCCGACAGGCAGTCGGTCAGTTTTTCAAAGACGGCAAAGCTTTCGGCATATACTGCATGACTGTTTTTGTCCGGATATTGCATCCGAGGTAGTGCAAAGTCGGAAGTGGCTTCATCGAGTGTTTTGTAGACGCCCATTTCTGTAGCAGCCACCATGTAGGTGCCAAAGCTTACGCTGTCGTAGCCAGGACGCAGGTATACGGGCTTATTAAAAATGTCTGCCAGCATTTGTGTGCAAAAAGGAATAGTACCAAAACTTCCGTTGATAGATAGTTTTTCGATACGACGATGTTCTTCCAGCATTTTTCCAATGCTGTAAATCTCAAAAATGATCCCCTCTATGGCAGCTCTTACAAAGTGTTTTTTTTCGTGTTTAATATTCAACCCTATATAAGCACCACGGGCATCGGGGTTCCATAATGGTGCCCGTTCTCCAAGCAGGTACGGAAGAAACAATAAGCCTTCTGCTCCGGCAGCCACATTTGATGCTTCCACAATTAGTTCCTGCATACTATGTTCGTTGTCGAACGGTGTTTTGAAATCGCCGAATAATTTGGTATACCATTCGAAAATTACGCCGCCGTTATTGGTAGGACCGCCGGATACATAGATATCTTCTGTTAACAGGTAGTTGAAAAAACGTTCCTGCTCATCCTGTAATACTTTTTCCCCCATCATACGAACTGCGCCGCTGTCTTCGATGGTTATGCTGGCTTTGCCTTCTCCTTTCGCTCCGTCTCCCAGGGTCGCCATACAGCCATCGCTCGATCCTACAATGATCTTAGTATTTTCAGAAAGGGATAAGATATTCTGATAAGCGGGTTTTAGTTTCCCCGCAGTGGCAAAAATAGGAATGGGTGTAGGTAGCAGATTTTCTGTAATGCCTGCCATATATAGCGCTTCCGGTTCCCATTTTTTACTATGGATATTTAATAGGCCGGTAGCAGAAGCCATGCTGTAGTCCATGCTACATTCTCCGGTTAGCTGTTGTAGAATATAACTTTTGAGGGACAGGAATTTAGCCGCACCCGTATATCTTTCCCGATCGTTCTTCTTTATCCAGGCAATTTTTACCAATGGCGACATCGGATGAATAGGAGTGCCCGTTGCTTTATAAATATTTTTCCCCTCAACCGTATGCTTAATTTCTTTTGCTTCATTTTTTGCACGATTGTCTGCCCAGGTGATGGCATGACCAATAGGGTTTCCTTTATTGTCTACAGCCAGCAGGCTATGCATGCAGGCACTGAAACAAATGCTAGATACATTTATTTTCTTCGGATGTATTTTTTCATTCAACAGGTTTTTTAATACGTATAACATGGTGATTAAAACCTGCTCGGGATCCTGCTCACTGTAATTACTTTCCGATTGAATGGTTGGGCAATATCCTTTCGAGAATCCTATTATGTTTCCTTTTATATCATATGCGTAAATTCTAACTGAATTTGTTCCTAATTCGATTGTAATAATGCAGGTCATGGTTCGTGATTTTCAGGTAAATGATTTTTTCTGAATTCGCTTGGTGTATATCCTGTCAGCTTTTTAAAAGTGGTTGAAAAATGTTGGGAGGAATAGAAACCTATATCCAGTGCAATGTCTGTCAGGTTCGTATTTCTTTGTTTCAACAATTTTATACCTTCTGTAATACGGATATTGATAAGATAGTGGATGGGAGAAAATCCGGAGTAGCTTTTAAACTTATCGTTGAATAACGTGGTACCCAATCCAACCATTGCAGCCATCTGTTCTACCGTCCATTGGTGTGATAAATTTTCACGAAGTGATTTTTCAAGGTTGGTGAAAGATTTGGGAAAGTCCCTTCCGGAGTTGTTTTGCTGTGTTAAACAACGGGTTATCCGAATAAGAAGTTCATCAAGCAGATTGTTTACGGCTGTGTGAAAGCCAATGTGTTGTTCAAATATTTCTACCTGTAGATTTTTAAGGATGCCTCCCAGTTCCTGGCTTTTCAAAAGTATAGGCTGTTTATTCAGTTGTAAAATTTTGCCAATAGCGCCTCGTTCGGTATCTAGCAGGTTGCTCCAGTTACCGGTGAGTATCTGTCCTGATTTAGTTGTTTGTATTGCCAGGTGAATCCAACTATAAGTGCCTATTTCTAAATCTCCTTTTTTGCTTCCAAAAGACTGGTTGGGTAATACAATGACAGCGTTACCGGGATAGAGATTGTGATGTTGTCCGTCTATTACCCATTCAAATTTTCCATCGATAATATAATAGATGCTTAGATAGTTGGTGGATTTTACGGGAAAAAAGCCTAGCTGTGTACTGTTGTTTTTTTTGAGTCCAAATTGCAGGATATGGGGAAATGTCCCTAGCTGTTTTGAATTACCTTGTTGTAATACAAATTGATTCATAATGGCAAATTCGTTCTGGCAGTACCTGCTATCCTATAAAGTAAAAGAATTTATTTGTCGAAAATGTTCAAATTTCACCAATGTGTTTATTTGGAAGTTTTGGGGTTGAGCAATTAATACCTTAGGTATGTAATTGTTGCTGGTGACGAGCTGCAACAATAAAATATTACATTACAAAACAACTTGCTGTATGACACGTACAAGACGGTATCTATTACGGATAAGCATTAGAAGCTTATTGCTATTTCTGGGTTTATTTAGTTTCACTTCTGTTTTTGCACAAAACATTTCGGGGATTGTAAGAGATGAAGGGGGCGCCGCCTTAGCTGCGGTTACCGTTACTGTTAAGGGAACATCTACTGTAACTGTTACCGATAATTCGGGCGCTTTTACTATCAATGCTCCATCTACTGCAACCCTTATATTCAGTTTTGTTGGGTTTGCAACAATGGAAGTCCCGCTCAGTGGTCGCACTAGTTTGCAGGTGAATCTTATGACAGACGCGCAAAGTATGGAAGCTGTGGTGGTGACAGCATTGGGTATATCCAAGCAATCGAGAGGTTTGGGGTATGCGGTGTCCAGCGTGAATTCGGATGAACTTACTGTGAATCGTTCACCGAATGTCATTAACGCTTTGCAGGGAAAAGTTGCAGGGGTAAATATTTCAGCAATGGGTACCGGGCCCGGCGGCACTTCTAAGATTAGAATTCGTGGTCAGTCTTCAATAGGTGGGCAAAATAATCCTTTGATTGTTATTAATGGTGTACCTATTGATAATACTAATTTTGGGGACAATGCGGTGTCTGTAAAGGGCGGCGGCAGCTACGCGGACGGTGGTGATGGTTTATCAAGCATCAACCCTGATGATATTGAAAGTATGACAGTGTTGAAAGGGGCGCCGGCAGCGGCGTTGTATGGCTCCAGAGCGCAGAATGGAGTGATTATGATTACCACAAAAACAAAAGGTACGCAAAGAGGGATAGGGGTGACCTACAATCTGAATTATACGAATGAAACCCCGTTAGATTTTACCGATTATCAAAGAGAATATGGTCAGGGAGAAGGAGGGGTTCGACCTACATCACCCAACCCGACTTCCGGACAATGGTCTTTTGGTGAAAAATTTTCGCCAGGCATGACACAAATATTGTATGATAATTTGAGTTTGCCATATGAGCCACAGGGAAGTCGGACCAAAGAGTTCTACAGAAATGGTCAGAATATTTCCAACACCGTTTCAATGCAGGCAACCGGTGAAAAAGGCGGACTCCATCTTTCATTGAATAATACCAATAACCTGGGGATTGTGCCTAATAACAGGTTCAACCGTAAAACCATGAACCTCGGGTTCAATTATGCTCTTTCTGAAAAATTTAGTTTCGCAGGAAATGTAAACTATTCAAGAGAGAATAATGAAAATCCTCCCAATATTGCTAATCAGGATAACTCCATACCTACCACGTTAATGGCATTGGCTAATTCTATGCCATTGCGGATAATGGATGAAAACAAATACAATGCTGCGGGTGACGAGTATGTGTACTCAAGATTTATGAATCGTACGAACCCTTATTGGGTATTAGAAGAACAGTTTCATAATATTAAAAGGGACAGGATTTTTGGAAATGTATCAGCTAAATACGATATAACAAACTGGTTATATGTACAGGGGCGTTTCGGACAGGATTACTGGTCGAGAGATGAAGACTTTAATAACTTCCCTACCGGTCATGCATCGAGAGCACTTGTAGCTGGTTTTGCAAATGGTATGTACACGCAGGAGTCACGCAGGTTTAGGGAGACCAATCTTGACTTTTTGATAGCAGCCAATAAACAATTCGGAAAATTTGATATGACGATTACCGGAGGAGGAAACCAGATGCGCAGAACGGCAGATATCAATAATGTGGTAGTGACAGATTTTTTCATCAGGGGATTATATACGGTGCAAAATGGTAGAGGAAAAGACCCTGTATACTCTTTAATAGAACAGGGTGTAAATTCTTTGTATAGCTCGGCAGAATTTTCATGGGACAGAACATTTTACTTAAATGGAACCGTTCGCAACGACTGGTTTTCCACATTGTCTCCTGATAATATGAGTATCCTGTATCCGTCAGTATCCGGTTCTTATGTTTTTTCCGAACATTTGCCTAAAGCAAACTGGTTAAATTTTGGTAAGATAAGAGTAGGGTATGCTGAGGTGGGAAGCGATGGCGCTGTTGGACCGTATTCTAACCAACTTTTTTATGCGGTCAACGCCAATCTTATCAACAATCCTTCTGGGGTACCCGTGCCCGTTGCTACGAGCGGTACATCTGTTCCCAATCCTTTTCTGCGACCCAGCCGTGTTGCTGAAACAGAAGTTGGTCTGGAATTGAGAATGTTCAACAACAGAGTAAACCTGGATGTGGCTGCCTATAAAAAGATAACTTCCGATCAAATTGTAACAGCGCAGATATCAGATGCCTCCGGCTTCGTAAATACCAGCATTAACAGTGGTAAAAGCAGGAATCTGGGGTTTGAAGCTTTATTGAATTTAGGGTTAATAGACAAACAAAATTTCCATTGGAATTTTACGACAAATGTTTCCTATAACATTACTAAAGTCCTCAGTATTCTTACCAATACACCGGGCGAGCGTATTACAGTAGCAACACACCCTTTCAATGGTGAAGTGCGTCACGTAGTGGGTGAGGAAATGGGACAAGTAGCCGGGTTTGGGTACAATGTCAACGACAAAGGGCAGCGGATTTTTCAGGCTAACGGACTACCACAACGTACGCCGGATTTGATTTTATTTGGAAGTGCGTTGCCGAAATGGACAGGTGGATTTACCAATAGTTTTGAATACAAAGGGATCCGTCTTACTGCATTGATTGATTTTAAACTGGGCAATAAAATGTTATCTGGTACAAACTTCAACGCAGTTCGTCATGGTTTACACATGATGACATTGGAAGGAAGAGAGAGTGGTTTTGTGGGAGATGGAGTGGGTATAGATGGAAATGTAAATACAGCCGTGGCACCGGTGCAAACTTATTGGGAACATTTGAGATCGCAGGCACTTATAGAAGCTGTAGTCTACAATGGTGGATACTGGAAATTGCGGCAGGTGACATTAGGCTATGATTTCTCCAGATACCTTCCTGCCAATTGGCCAATTAAGAATGTAAAGCTTGACCTGGTGGCCAATAATGTTTTCATCATCCGGAAATGGATAGACAACATCGATCCGGAATCTTTCGGTTATGCATCTGATAATCAGGTGGGAATGGAGTCTCCGGGATTGCCTACTACCAGAATGATGGGCTTGAACCTGAATATTAAATTTTAAATTGAGGGTTATGAAAAAACTAGTAAAATCAATTTTAATAATTGTAGTTGTTGCTTTGGTCTCCTGCACCAAAGGACTACAGGAACTGAATGTCAATAAGACAAGTGCAACCAGTCTTAACCCGACTTTTTTATTGAACAGCGCTCTCATTAACGCATCCTTTACAGCGCGTACCGTCATCATTGATATGGGGGTTGTGCAACAGATCGTTTCCCCTAACGGAGGTGTATTGGCTGGAGCTAATTTTAATCAGGACAATCGCGATAATGCGAACGCAGCAATTTGGACTACGTATTATCAAAATGTGGTTAAGTATACCTACGATGTTATTTCTACAACACGTGATGATGCGGCGAGATCCAACCTGTATAATATGGCCCGGATAGCGCAGGCTTATGTGTATATGATATTGACGGATGGGTATGGCAGCATTCCTTATTTTCAGGGAGGCGCCGGCTATACCGACCAGGTGTTTTTGCCTACTTATGATAACCAGGAGACGATCTACAATGATTTAATTAAGGAGCTTACTGAAGCGGCCGGTGCACTTGACAACAATAAGCAGATTGAAAGTGCCGACATATTGTATGCCGGAAACATAGACAAATGGAAAAAATTCGCATATTCGTTGTTGTTGCGCGCCGGCATGAGACTAAGTAAAGTGGATCCGGCAAAAGCTCAAACAACCGTGCAGTCAGCGTTTGCAGGCGGAGTAGTCCTTTCAAATGAAGACAATGCTTATATTCGGCACGATGTGAACTATCCAATGCCTATAGGCAATATGCTGAATGCTACAGAAGCCGCTAATTTTTATTTGACCAAACCATTTGTAGACCAATTGAAAAATAGCAATGATCCCAGGTTATCTGCCATTGCTATTCGTTACAAAGGGGCTACTTCTGGTCCGGCGCAGACAGTTGCCATCAGTACCAATGCTGCAGCCGATCAGATAGGGATGCCTATGGGCTTTGATAATGCTACTGTGGTTGGACAGGCTGCGGCAGATGGATTGGCGAGTTTTTATGATTATAGCCAGGCGGACAGAAGGAGAATAGCAAAATTAACTTCCCCTAATTTCTTTTTGACGGCGTCGCAAACGAAACTGCTTTTAGCAGAAGCCCGCTTCCGAAATTGGATTACAGATGGAACGGCTGCGCAGTATTTTGCAGAAGGAGTAGCGGCACATATGGACCAAATGGCTCAGTATGATGCGGCAGCCACTGTTGCGGATGCTGCGAGGGACGCTTTTGTAACTGCTAATCCTCTAGCTGCCGGAAATGAACTGGAACAAATCAATACCCAGTATTGGATATCCTCCTTCCTGAACGGTCCTGAAGCTTTTGCAAATTTCCGCCGAAGCAGTTATCCAGTTTTGACGCCTAACCCTTACGGTCAACCGAATAATCCGGATGTGCCGAATGGCACTTTTATCAGGCGACTTACCTATCCTATTTCGGAGTTATCTGTAAATGCGGAAAATGTAAGTGCTGCCATATCTAGTCAGGGCGAGGATAAATTGAGTACAAGAATATGGTGGGATAAACCCTAGAGACTTGCTATGCAAAATTATTACCTCCTTTCCCGATAGTGGGAAAGGAGGTTTTTTAACTATAGCGTCCCGGTTATTTTATAGAGGTTTCCATCGGGCTTGGTCAGTATATAAAGGTCGCCATCTTTGTCCTTTCCAAAGTGGAGGTCTACTCTTTTGCTCCCGCAGATTTTTTCCAGTGATTGGATCTCGTTATTCAAAGAAACCCGCCACTCCTTTATAATAGCCTGTTTACCTTGTACCAGGTCTGCCTCTTCTACATAAAATAGTCGCCCGTCGGGTATATCGCCGAAGAGAAATTTTCCTTTAAGCGCGGGGATGCTTTTTCCCGTATATTCAAAACCGCCGCTAATAGCATGTCCCTCATCATGGTCAAATTGTGCCACCGGGTAGGTGATGTGTTGTAGGCTGTCATCGGGGGGAAGTGGAAAAGCGAGCCATTCGCCATTAATATTGTCATATTTGAAGGTGCCTTCTCTTGTCGGCCAGCCATAGTTGTTACCTGGTTTAATCAAACTCAATGATTCGATGTGTTCTTGTCCCACATTACTGACCAACATTTTTCCTGAAGCTGTCCAGGTAATCCGGTGTGCATTTCTGAAACCATAAGCGTATACTTCTGCAGGTTTTTGTTGGTTTTTTACAAAGGGGTTGTTTGGGGAAATACCATACTTTTTATTGACACTGTTTTTGCCGGCTGGATCAATTCGTAATATAGTACCCCAGATACCACTGCCGGCCGCTAGAGAACTTTTACCACCGTCTCCTATACCAATATATAAAAGACCATAATCTTCATCCCCGGGTGTAGAGTATGGGTTGAAGGTGATTTCCTGTACACCATGAACGGTTCCCGGCATTTCTGCCCGCAGTAATTCTCTTCCGGAAAACTTACCCGAGGGCGTATTGGTTTTCCATTCACTTAATACCCATTGCACTGCGGTTTTTTGTGCCGTATCCAACGGGAAATCAGCAGGTCCCGAGCCGGGGGCTTCCGTATGCGTAGTATACAATAGCCCGTTTTTGCCGAAACTGGGGTGAAAAGCGAAACTTCCGAAGCCGGATGCAAGACCGGGTTTGTATACAAAACCGGGTCGCTGTTTGCGGATGTCTAAATAGGGTTCTGGTTGGCTGTTTTTTAAACGATATAATACGCCGTTTAGATCTACCACAAAAAGCGCTCCTGATCTAGGTTCATAGTCCAGTTTGGTAATGCGTGTCCGTGGTTTTCCGGTATCTGTCGCAGGAAATGTAGCAATATGCGTCAGTTGAACAACAAGGTCAGATAGGGCAATGGTATCGGGTATTGGATTCGCAAGTCCGGCGCTTGGTTCTCCTGGTTTTTTGCTGTGTATAAAAGCGAGTAATGCATCCAGTTCCTCGTCATTTAAAAATTCAAAGGCCGGCATTGTGGCACCTTTAAATTTTTCCTGTACCTGTATTGCTCTTTCATTTCCAGTGGCTATGAGTTTTTGCGGATTTTTAATGAAATTGCGTAAATGTTCGGGAGATAATTGTTCTGTAATACCCGCTAGCTGTGGACCTATACCATCTTTCCGGAAATTGTGGCAAGCGGCACAGTGGCTGTTGAAAAGTAGGGTTCCTGTTGCGATACTGGCAGTATCTGTGGCAATATGATATTGACTGTTAGACTGTGTACATCTGGTGGTAAATAAGATCAGGAGGGCTATCAGAGCAATGCTGAAAGTTTTCTTTTTCATATAGTTAGGTGAAGTTCTTATTCAAATAACGCATCCATGGTTATGCTATTTTGCACCAGCCTTTTAGCATAGTCATTATTTTTGATTCCAAAGGTAGTGACAAAGGCCTGAAAGATTGTTTTTTTAGTTTTGGTTTGCAGTTTAAATACTTCCTTTTTATTTTCAAGTTCTGAAGCGTAATTTTTGTCAATGATGAATTCCGACGCTGAAAACTTCATCTCGCAAAATGTAATTACAAAATCTTTTCTATCCAGTAGTAAGTCTATCTGTGCCTCCTTGCCGGTTTTGGGTAAAAATCGCCAGGCGGCTGTTTCAGTGTAAAGGCTGGAAATACCCAGCTCTCTTTTTATCTCTGGTATATGTTTAAGACATAATCTTTCGAATGCGATACCACTCCAGCTTTTCCAGGATGGAGATGATGAAAGTCGTTCCCAGGTCCCTTTACCCGAAGATCGGCTGCCCTCCATAAATTTCAGGTAAAAGTGAGTGAATTCGTCGGCTAATTTGTAAATGGCGTCTCTTGATTTTTTATCGTACGGTTGCCAGGTCGTTACAAAACCCGACTCAATCAATTCTTCCAGCAAAAGCGTAATAGTGCCGCCGGAGCTGAGTCCTGTTTTGCTAATGATTTCCTTGCGGGTGAGCCCCTGGTTATTGGCTGCCAGTATTTTTACAATTGAAAGATGTTTTGTGGCTTCATCAAACAGTGAGTGATACAGGTTTTTAAATTCAGTTTCCAATAGTCCGTCTTTGGTGAAACAAATACGATCGATAGTTTGTGTGACGCTTTCTCCCTTTTTTACTTCTTTTAGATAATGTGGAACACCACCGGTAGCCATATATAACTGGAGAATCTGGTACCTGTCCAAATTAATATTCCGGGCTAAAAGAAACAGTTCTGTTTCTTTCAGGGTAAACGGCAGTAGTCGTATTTTCCTTGTAATTCGGTTATGCAGCCCGCCTTTATTATTCACCACATTTTGTATCATCCAGGAAGCGGCTGAACCACAGATAATAATCATCAGGTTGCGTTGGCTGTTCCCCCAACTATTCCACCAATGATCGAACGCCGACAGAAACCCCGACTTATGTGTATTCATCCAGGGAAATTCATCAAGAAACACTACTACCCGTTGCTGTTGGATATGCGATCCAAGAAAATAACTCAGTTGATCAAATGCATCTGCCCAGGTATCGGGCAACCGATATAATCGTTCGTTGCCAGCTGCCTTACCCAATGCTTTATTGAAGTTGGAGAGTTGTTCTGACAGGCTTGCATCCCGGGTGCCTGTAAAGGAGAATACCAGCTTTTCCTGGAGGTATTGCCTGACGAGAAAAGTTTTTCCAACACGGCGCCGACCAAACAAGGCAATCAGTTCTGGATCTCCTGATTCCAGTGCATCCCGCAAAAGAGATTTTTCAGTATTTCTCCCAATTAGCTTTTCCATACTAAGCCGTATCAATCAAATTCTAATATTTATGGCTGAAGTTATTAAAATTATTAATAGCCATAACTATATTATTTTTATATTTATGGCTGTATATATTTAGAATTATTGTCAGCCATAAGTGTCGTTCTCTTATAACTGGATCGTTTTTAGCCGATTAGGCAGGTGCAAAAAAAAGCCGCCTGAAAAGGCGGCATCCTACCTGGAGGTCCCGAGCGGATTCGAACCGCTGTACGAGCTTTTGCAGAGCTCTGCCTAGCCACTCGGCCACAGGACCCTTTTAAGGGCTGCAAAAATAGTAATTTATTGGATTATAGCAACTTCTTTTAAGAGAATGTTCTTTGCTTAAATTGCATATGTAGCATGAAATCATCTAAGGGATATAAGGTTGTGTCAAATTGGTTGCAGGCGAAAGGCTTTCAGCCGTTTGCTTTCCAGGTGGAAGCCTGGCAACATATGGCAGCCGGAGAAAGTGGTATTGTAAATGCACCAACTGGTTTTGGTAAGACCTATGCCGTTTTTTTAGGGGCGGTTATCAATTTTATAAATGATTATCCGGATGAATACAAGAATAAGTTCTCTAATGGATTACAATTATTGTGGGTGACCCCGTTGCGGGCATTGGGCAAAGACATTCGCCGGGCAATGGAAGAAGCGATAAAAGAATTGGAGTTGCCCTGGGAAATAGGGGTACGAAATGGTGATACCACTACCAGTGAAAGACAAAAGCAAAAACGAAAACCGCCTGAAATACTAATCATTACACCAGAGAGCGTACACCTGTTGCTGGCGCAAAAAAGCTATCCCGGTTTTTTTTCTACGCTACGTGTATTGGCGGTAGATGAATGGCATGAATTGCTGGGCAGCAAAAGGGGGGTGCAGATGGAGTTGGCTATCAGCCGGATTGTGTCTCTGCCCAAAATGAAAACCCATTTGCTTGTATGGGGTATTTCTGCAACTATTGGTAATCTGCAGCAGGCAGCTGAAGTATTGCTGGCTCCCTTGCAGGTACTGCAGCCCGTTATTGTGAAAGCAGCACTTAGCAAACCATTAGCAATCCAGTCGGTATTTCCGGAGGAGATAGAAAAATATCCTTGGGCCGGACACCTTGGACTAAAGCTGATTGAACATGTGGTATCTATAATTATGGAGAACCGTACCACATTGGTTTTTATCAATACCCGTGGCATGAGTGAGCGTTGGTACCAGGGTTTGTTGACGGCAGCACCGGAATTGGCCGGCGTTTTGGCATTGCACCATGGTAGTATAGAACCGGAGTTGCGGATATGGGTGGAAGAAGCATTGCATTCAGGTACGCTTAAAGCGGTAGTTTGTACCGCCAGTCTCGATCTTGGGGTAGATTTCCGCCCGGTAGAAACAGTGATCCAGGTAGGATCTCCGAAAGGTGTAGCGCGTTTTTTGCAGAGGGCAGGTAGAAGCGGTCATCAACCGGATGCAGTGAGTCGCATTTTTTTTCTGCCTACCCACTCGCTGGAGTTATTGGAGGCGGCTGCGTTGAAAAATGCAGTAAAAGAAAATATCATTGAAAGCAGAGAGCCCATGGTATTGTGTTATGATGTTTTGATTCAGTATCTCTGTACATTGGCTGTGTCAGATGGGTTTGATGCGGAGCAGATATCTAACGAAGTGCGGCAGACTTATTGTTACCGGGATATGACTGAAAATGAATGGCGGCAGATAATGCAATTCATTACAGTGGGCGGTATAGCACTACAGCAGTATGATGATTTTAAAAAGGTAGAATTGGTGGATGGTTTGTACCGGATTACGAGCCGTCGTGCAGCTATGCGTCACCGTATGCATATCGGTACCATTGTGAGTGAAATGATGCTGAAAGTACGTTGGACCTCCGGTGGTTACCTCGGAGTAATAGAGGAATGGTTCATTTCAAGGCTGGATCCCGGTGATGTATTTACTCTCGCGGGAAGAAACCTGGAGCTGGTGGCTATTAAAGATATGACCGTCCTGGTAAAAAAGTCAAGTGCTACTAAGTCAATTGTTCCCAGTTGGAATGGTGGAAGAATGCCGTTGTCGGCAAATCTTGGGCGTAAGTTGCGGGAGACGCTAAATGAAGCATTGACAGAGCAGCCAGTCAATGAAGAAATAAAAGTATTGAAACCCCTGTTTAGGTTACAGAAAAAACTATCTCATATTCCCAGGGCCAATGAATTATTGGTAGAGCACATAGAAACGGTGGATGGATATCATCTTTTTGTATATCCTTTTGAAGGGCGGTTGGTGCACGAGGCCATGGCGGCTATTTTGGCCTGGCGTATCAGTCAGTTGGTACCCATCACTTTTTCGCTGGCTATGAATGATTATGGCTTTGAGTTACTAAGCGACCAGCCCATACCGATGGATGATACGAATGTATACGAATTGTTTTCACCCGATAATCTTTTGCGGGATATACAGCGTAGTGTTAATTCTACCGAAATGGCAAAACGAAAATTCAGAGACATTGCTGTAATCGGGGGATTGGTTTTTCAAGGGCTTCCTGGGGAAAAGAAAAAGGCACGACATCTGCAATCTTCGGCTTCTCTGTTATTTAATGTATTTATGGAATACGAGCCCGGTAACGTTCTAATACAGCAGGCATTTAGGGAAGTAATGGATCAACAAATGGAAGAAGTACGGTTACGCAACATGCTGGAGCGTATTCAGCAATCCGACATCATAATTACCTTTCCCCAGCAACTAACTCCCTTTTGCTTCCCTATTAAAGTAGATAGCCTGAGGGAAACACTTAGTTCCGAAAAACTGGAAGACCGGGTAAAGCGTATGCAGCAGCAACTGGAGTGATTTTTCTTTTGAAATAGCTTTTTATCATTAATGTTCATTAACAATATTTTAATTTTATAGGTGTGTAATTCGTTTTTGAATAACATCAATTAATTGCATTAAACAAATATTATGAAGACGATCAGTATTTTATTCAGCAGTATTCTTTTGATGGCTTGCAACACCCAAAAAAACAAACAAGTAATATGGGGTGACAATAGTCGCAATGCATTGGACTGGGCAGGAATATATGCAGGGACAATAGGCAGCGACAGTTTGCAAACGGTTATCAGGCTGCAGGATAGCAGCTATCAATTGGAACGCATAGAAAAAGACGGCAAACCTACCAATACCAAAGGAAACTTGGAATGGAATAAAGAAGGCAGTGGTATCACAATTGATGGAACTCCGTATAGGCTGGGAGAGAATCGGCTGGATATCCTGGACAGAGGTGGAAAGAGTAGTGCTTCTTTGACGAAGCTTGATAATCCTATTCAGGAGAAATATTGGAAAGTGGTGGAACTGTTTGGGCAGCCAGTTGTTACTGCCGAAGGTCAGCGGGAAGCATATATTATTTTTAAGTCTTTTGACAACCGTTTCAACGGTAATGGTGGTTGTAATGGTTTTTCAGGTGGTTATGAATTACAAGAACATGGTCGGATCAAATTTCTGCCAGCCATGTCTACACAAATGGCATGTGCAAATGGAATGGGTACCGAAGCTAAATTTCACGAAGTGTTGGGAAAAGCGGATACATATATTGTTACGGGTGATACGTTGGTCTTGACAAAGGCCAGAATGGCTCCTATGGCTCGTTTTGAGGCGGTATATCTGAAATAAAAAAGTGTGATGAAAACATCACACTTCGGTTCGTAATTGTTGCATCAAATTAGTGAACCAAGATCCTCTGCGTTGTGCTGTGACCGTCACTTGATTGAATGGTAACGAAGAGAACTCCTTTATTAGCAGCAATTCTACTATCCGTTACTTGTACAATCTGTCCTGAGTTTACATTGCCAATCTTTTGTTGAAATATCGGGCGTCCGGATATGTCAGATACAGTTACCTGCATATTCTTAAAAGCATTTCCCACTTTTACGTTAAAGCTATTACTGTTTACAACAGTAGGGTACACGCTAAGGTTTGTATTGGTTCCCTGAATAAATATTTTTTCTATTTTGGAATAAGTAACAATTCCTGTTTGGTCTGTTATTTTGAGTCGGTAATAATAAATATTTTCAGTAGCAGTAGCATCAATATAGTTGAACTTTAGAGTGTTTGCCTGTGGTGCTACAACGGTGAGGCTTTCGAAATTGCTACCCGTAGTACTACGCTCTACTTCAAAAGTTTTTGGATTACTATTGTTTGAAACCGCCCAATCGAGATAAATGTTATTGTTTTTTACGTTGGCTGAGAACGATTCTAATGATACAGGTAGTATTGTCAATTGTTGCATAGAAAAACTTATGCGATTAGCCCCTGTATTTTCATAATATTCAAGCACCAGGTCGTAATCTCCATTCAGTGTAACAGTATTAGAGGCAGTGGCAGCATAGGTTTGCAATACCCATCTGTTGACAAACCAGGTGGCACCACCATCAATGCTGAGTCGGTATCCGTCGTCACCGCCTATCGTGAATTGGTAGGTGCCGTTGGGGAAATTTTTACGCAAGCGGTAACGGACACTAAAGGTTTCTGTCTGTACGCTACATCCACTGGTATTGTACATAACGTCATTTCCTCCGAAATTTATGTCAAAATTCGGACTTGCTGCCGTACCTACGTTTACCATTCCGTGGTATGTATCAAAATTGATACCGTCATATACGTAAGCGTTCCATACGTTATTAGTGCCGTATACATTTGTGTTTTCTGTGCCACTGCAAATAGTGGAGAGATTAAAGCTAACCCGGTTTGCACCGCCATTTTCATAGTACTCCAATACCATATTATAGGTACCATCTAAGAATGTTGTATAGGTGGTCGTTGCGTAACCGTGATCGTTCCAGTTATTAATTACCCAGGTATTTCCTCCATCCAGGCTAAATCGGTAGCCGTCGTCGCCTCCCACCACAAACTGGTAGTTTCCGGGAGTGAAAGTTTTGGTTAATCTGTAACGGACGCTAAAAGTTTCTGTTTGTACAGGACAACCATTCGTTGCATAATTTACATTATCTCCTCCAAAATTCTGATTGAAATTGGGGTTGCTGCTATTACCTTCATTAACATAACCTCTATAGTTGGTTAGATTAGAGTTGTCATATACATATCCAATCCACACATTGTTGGTACCATAGCTGGTTTGATTACCCTGGGGAGTGCAGGACTGCGTAAAAGCCACACTCAATTGGAAAGCTGTTACAAGTAATAGTAAAAACGATTTCATTATTAGTTCTAATTTGATGCAGACTAATAACGTTTATTAATTAAGTGTTATTACTTAGCCTTATGTAGGGGTTAAAGTTTTTTTTGCGGTTATTTTCACGTGTTTTTTATTATGTATATATATTAAACTATTTATATTTAGTTGGTTATAAAGAATAAATTATATTATATGTTGATGGATGTTATGTATAAAAAAAATATATACTTTGCCGAATGGATTGATTTGTCCGGCCAATCTGTCAATTTCTTCGATATTTTTTAATTATTTATAAATTAGGATACTATACATTTATTTATATTCCATGTTATAATACTTTCCTTATGGATAATGTTTTATGAACAGTATTGGGAAACCTTCACGAAAAGAGCGTTCCAGGAAGAAATGGATTATGCCCATTACTGATTCAGTTGACATATAATAACGAGCGGATGATGGAGGTTGTCGATTGATTGTTATATGTTAACATACTCTTGTTTGTGAAATCTTTTTCAAACGTTACAGGCAATTTTGCCGTAACTGAAAATGTTCTAGATTTTAGTTAATTAGTAAATCAAGGAGGTATTTTATGAAAAGAGTTTTTGTAAACAGTGGTCTTATTGCAATTGTTAGTATCGTGTTGTTCTCGTCCTGTATGAAGACAAAAGATACGCCGCAGGTACCTGCAGCCGCATTAATGGCCTTTAATTTGGTACCCGATGTGTCATCTGGTGTTACCTTTGCTTTGTCTGGCAACGCTTTGTCCAATACACCGTTGCAGTTTAATGCGTACACAGGCAACTACCTGAGTATATATGTTGGCTCCAGAACAGCTTCGGCATATCAAGGAAGTTCAAACACGCTGTTGGCTTCAAAAGAAGCTACATTTGAGCAGGACAAATTCTATTCTCTCTTTGCTGTCGGTTATGATGATGCTTATAAAGCGGTAGTTGTAAACGATAATTACGATAGTCTTTCCGGATCTAACGGTAAAGCCTATGTTCGTTTTATAAATGGTGTTGCAGACTCTGTTACCTCTTCATTAGTGAAAGTAGCGAGCGGTGGAACAGACGTTGTTAGTGAAACGGCAAAACTGGGCGATGTAAATGAATTTACTGCAGTGGCCGCCGGTGACATAACAGTAAGTGTTGATGGTGGAGCGGAGATAGCCGCCAGTAGAACATTTGCTGTGGAAGCACGGAAAGTGTATACCATTTTACTAATTGGTGTGCCTGGCGAAACAGCAGATGCAAAGAAAGTGCAGGTGCGCTATGTGGAAATGGGAACATTGTCTGAAGACAATGGCGCTGAATCAGTATCTGTGGTTCCCCACGGAAGCATCAATTAATGCAATTACACCTCCGGGATTTTTTAAGCCTGGGGGTGTAATTTTTTTATACTCAATTGTATTTCTTCTTCAGTACACTTACCTGTTCCTGGAGGTTATTTACCAGGGAGGCTAATTGATTAACATCCCAGCGTTGTTGGCTGGCAACTTTGCTGATCACCATTTGTGCCTGCCAGAGTTCCAGAATATCTTCCGATTCTATCTGGTACGGTTTATAAGCGGGATTGTCACTTACCAATGTGACCTTAGCTTTTGAGCGATTGTTTTTTTCCAGTCTTTTATACACTATGCCATCTGTTCTGGATATTACTATAAATGCCTGATTCGATTTGGCATCATCCAGGCTTTCTACTTTTTCTCCTACAATAACCGAACCACTGGGTGTCGGCAACATACTGTCTCCAATAATTTCAAAAGCCCTGTAGTGTCCATTGTTGAGCATGGGGAGCGTAAACGTGTTCAGTTCATCGAGGAATTCGAGGTCTGCATAACCGGCCAGGTATCCGGCGGCAGCTTTTACCGGCACCAGGTGAATGAGGTTGTTGGTCTCTGACGCCATTTTCAACTGGCGCCGCCGGGTGATATAGTTACCTTTTACATCACTGATATCCTTTCGTAACAGATCATCCAGTGTAAGTTTAAACATATCAGCCAGGCGTTCCAGTACGTCAATACGTGGCTCAGCTCTTTCCTCTTCGTAGGCGCCCACCAGGGAGCGTTTGATGTTGAGTTTTTGGGCAAATTCTTCCTGTGTCCAACCCCGTAGTTTACGCAGGTATTTCAGATTTTGTCCGGCAAAAGATTGAGACATACTAACTAATTTAGCCGCAAAATACTAATTAAATTAGTTTGAACAAAATTTAGATGAAGAAATTTTGAACTATCTTCTATTTATATAGAAACCCACAAAATAATCTTGTACGATGAGTTAAAGAATATAACCAGAGAATTTGTTTGGGGATTTCGAAAGAAGAGTATGTTATCGTTGGGAAACTATGGTTGGGAAATAAGATTAACGACACAATGATATATATGGCAATAGGCAAAATAAAAGTACCTTCTATAGAAAGGTAAAGATGTTGCACCTTTGCAGTTATTTGTGGATGATGGCTAGCTTCTAAAAGTAATGCAAACCGATCTGCCGTTTTACAAAAAATACTACTAATTAAAATCTGTTACAATCGGACAGATTGATCTTCACTCCAAAAAAGTTTAAGAAATTATTAGAGCGAAAAGAAGTTTTGTATGCTCCCTCTTCGCATTCATAATGGGTAGTATACTGTCATATGAAAACCTCCGGAGGGTTACTTTTTCGATTAAAGAGAATAAAGTAATATATCTGCTGCACACATTATGTAATAAGTCCGATTCCTGCATCTATTATCACATAAAACGAATCATATGAAAATATATGTATCAGCCGTTGTAGTGCTACTACTTTTTTCCTGTAATAGCGAAAGTGTACGAGACTATGTAGTGGCTCCTGAATCCAAGGAAATGGCATTTGAATCTAATCTGGAAGGGGAAAGAATGAAGATAGAGGATGTTCCACAAATACCACAAATGCCTGGACAGCCGGTTCCGGCAAAGAGTTCACAGACGGTGGCAGATTGGAATAAACAAATTATCCGGAATGCTTCCATAAATATGCGGGTGAAAAATTTCAGAACGGCACATAGTGGTATTTATCAGGCTGTCGAAAATACGGGTGGCTATGTAGCTGCAGATTCTGAAAACCAATATGGGAGCAATATACAGTCTAATATGACAATAAAGGTTCCGAGAGATAAGTTTGAATTGCTATTGTCTCGTATTACGGAATCTGGTGATAGTTTGCTCCATAAAAATATTACCAGTGACGATGTAACGGCTGAATATATAGATACCCGTGCAAGAATAGCAGCCCGTGAAAAAGTGAGAGATAAGTATTACGAATTTATGCAGAAAGCTAAAAATATAGATGAAGTACTGAAGGTGCAGAAAGAAATAGGTGTAATGCAGGAGGATATAGAAGCTGCTAGTGGTCGGGTTGCCTATTTAAAACACCAAGCAGCATTCAGTACCATTCAACTTAGTTTTTTTCAACCACTGGATTTAGTGATCAGAGAGAGCCCAGAGCCTCCGGGATTTTTGAAAGAAGCGATCGGTTCATTGAAGGAAGGCTGGCAATTTATAGAGTGGGTACTTATTGTGTTGATTAAAATATGGCCGTTGTGGGTAGTTGGTGCAGTGGTAGGATACTTTGTAAAACAGAGAAATAGGAAGGTGAAATTGGTAAGTGTATCCAATAAGCCAATGTAGATTTAGATGGACTTGAAGCATCTTGTGCAATAGGTGGGATCGCTGGGGCGGTAGGTGATTTCACATATGCATACAATGTCGTATCAAGTTCTTTTAAGGTAGCTGCTTCCGTAAAAACGACCATGCAGGCTGTTTCGGTGGTTTTCAAATCCTTTACAGCAAATGAATATTGTTACTTTGATTTTGACCGGAGTGAGCATAACATCGGATATTATCAATAGCAAAATTACTACTCCGCAGGTGGGAGATCTACCGGGTTTGGAGAAAACAAAAAAGCCTGGAGGTGACCAAACACCATATTTCTTTAGCGCAGATGACGCCGCCGAGTATTAGACCCATAAAATGAAAGGAATAGGAATGGAAAGAGATCTTGCCGTTGAATACTCATCCGAAATACGATCTTTTGAAGTCAAAAATGGAAAAGCTGTGATTATTCTATATTACACGACAAAGCCAGCGCGATTTGAGAAAGAGGTTGAAGAACCATGGCGAAGAGCGCCTGGAATGGGCGATGTTCGCCATGGCGAATTGTTAGACGGTCACAAACGTAAAGGGCATATACATCTTCATTGGAAAGGATCGGAGGTGCACAACAATCCAGTCAATGGCATGAATCAAGAGTTCAGCAATAAAGATAAAAAAATTAATAGTAATGCAAATAATGATGAATACAACTTTTATATTCTAGGGTCTACTGGTATCCTTAAGGTAAGCTATGCCAGAGATACTTCAAGTTCAAATGGTAATAGAATGGAAAGGATCTTAAAGGAAGGGCTTTACGATGGCAAAAATGTCATTCCTAGTATAAAACATGTGTACCGACAATAACTATGTAAAATGAAAATATCTTTTTTTTGTATTTTTCTTTCTTTACAATTTTTTTCTTTGATAAGCAACGCTCAGAACGAAAAGGGTTGTTTGCAGGAAAATAGACCATCTACATTTTACTTAAGCAATGATGATGTTAACTTTTCTATAATTGACAATGCATTGCGATGTTTCAAGCGAAATTCTACAGCCAATTTGAGAGATAGTCTCATAAGGGTTTGGGTGATGCATGACGGTCTTCCAAATACTTTTGTTTGGCGTATTCAAATGTTTGAAATAGGAAGAGAAAATGGAAATACGGACTTTGCCAGAGCTTATTCTCTAGAATTCGAGTACAAAAAAAGTGATAGTAGTCTACCTGTACAATGTATAAAAGAAGTGAAGTCTTATCCGGATGAAGGATGGGCTCGATTCAAGGAGAAAATTGAAACTCTAGATTTGAAGAAATTGTATAAGACACCATTCCTTTATGATCCATCAAACAACATTGACTACGGTATGTTGATTATTCAATTTTTAGATGGTTATACTACACATACCGTTGATTTTACAGGGCTGACTACACTTTCTACATCAAATGCACTTCAAAAAGAACATTCGATACGAATTTTGCATCTACTTTCCTATATCAAGAAGCATTTTTCATTCGATCTTTCAATTAACCTTAATGGTGATGATAAATTTAGAGAAATGATAAAGGAGCTAAAGCTTGATTGACTTACAATATGACTACTCTGTAGTAATCATTAAATTCAATAACTAATTATTTTAGGTAAATGCTATCTGGCAAAGCCCCTAAAATATGGTTTACCAATAAAGAGATTGCTACACTAGTTCTGGTAGTTTGCGATGCCACACCAGTATTGTGTCATTTTTCTGTATCGATTTCAGTTTAGTAATCAATTGCGCCATGCTTATGGATGAGTCCGGCAGATTCTACACTGATAAAAGACTACAAGGATATCTGCTTCATAGTTATAAAACCCGGTCTCCTACCACGGAGATTGAAGATGAAGGGGTATCAACAATTAATGGCAAAAAGATCGGTTATTTTACTATGATAAGTCAGGCTTTAGATCAGCCGATTTACAATCACATTTTTCTTACAGACTGTGAGGAGAAGTTGCTAGTGGGCATCTTCAATTGCCTGGAGAAGGATAAGGCCGTTTGGAAAACGGTGGCAGAGCAGATTGTTTATTCTTTAAAAGTGAAATAAGGCATTAGGAAGTACCATTTTACTTTCATGTAAATAGTTTGGCTATATTGTTATCTGCTTTTAATACCGTTGTGTAAATTTATGTACACTGCGGATTGGATCTATATCGAATTTTCAACCAGTTTTCCTGATACTTTTTGCGGAAAAGTATCCAAAAGCCGCCGGGACGCCGTGATGTAGCTTTTACACTACTGTACCTGAGCTAAAGTCCCTGAATAATTAATTTACTTGTCCGCTAATAGTATCGAAGAACTATAGTTGAGATCACAGTAATTCTACAGTCATATCAAGGCGTTCCCGAAATCGGCCGTAATCGATTTCGGGTGGCTTTTTGCTTTACTTTTTTCCACAAAAAAGTAAAAAAGGAAATAGCAATGAGATAAGCCTAAACGTATGTTACACTCTTTAAGCATTTCAGTGAAATAATTATTAGGTATGCGGCAATATGTCGAAAAGATTTTTAAAGAGAAAAAGATGCTAGAAAAACAAAATGTTATTGTAATCTTTGTGATAGAACCAGAAACCCTCACGGGTTCAATAAAACCATCAAATGAAAACATCATCCTTTTTGGCTGTATTAATACTTCTTTCGGCCTGTCAGCCTACTCCTGCTCCACCAAAAATGGAGTCTGTGATAGTAGATAGCACTCATAAAACCATATTGCGGTTTGATCCGCCTTCTGGTTCGGCTTATACTTATCATGCCGTAAACGAAACGGTCTATAAGATGAAGATTAATGATCAACAGATCAATACTGGCAATATAACTGATCTTCAGTACGATTATTTTATTCAAAAGGATACTGCAGAAGTATTTACCATCTCGATTTTCTTTAGGAAAATAAAAGTGATCACCGATAAAGATGGTACAAAAACGGAGGCTGATGCAGATAATGCAGCACTATCTGTTTATCCTATAGAAAAAATGCTGGGCATGTTAAAAGATCAGAAGATGGAATTGAGGATTGATGGCAATGGAAAGGTTTTATCAGTAAAAGGATACGATGAGATAGGACATAAATTTATAGCTCAGTTTGCGGACGATGATACCTATGGCAGAGCGACAGCTAAAACGCAATGGGATCAATTAGTTGGGAATGGGTTGATAAAGGGGCAATTAAATCAGATGTTCAAAATTTTACCCGGTGTGGAGGTCTACCCCGGATACTCCTGGACTTCCAAAGAGAAAGTTGAAGGTGATCTCCCCATGAATGTAGAGTCTACGATGAAGATAGCAGAGATAGATCCATTGAAGCAAATCGTATTTTTAACAGAGTCCAAGTTAAAAAATGCAGGCAATACAATCGCCAACGTTCCCGGAGCCAGGCTGGAAGATGCATCTCTATCAGGCACCAGAACAGGCATTACACATATAAATGCACAAACTGGTATGATAGAAAAGAATGTATACACTAGTAAAATATCAGGATCTATTGTTGCAATGGGAACCATAGTGCCATTGACGATAGATAGTAAAGTAACGCTAGAAGGTAAAATCAAATAGCATCAAGTAATAGGCGTTTTTTTGGATAGGTTTGTATCGTGTTTTTACTTTTTTTCATTGGATATTGTAGTTGGCCGGGATGCTTCTGTCACGCATGGGTTATACTACAAGCTGATTGAAACCTATAGGTTTGCCCAAATGCTTTGGGTTACTTAGGCATGTTTTTTTAAAAAAGAAGCAACAATAGTCCTGAATCTATACTGCGCATTTTGTTCAGCATTTTGCAGTTCTTGTAATAGTGCTTTGTTTTTGAGGGCTGCCGGGGTAATTTCAATTAATTGCAGGAAGGTGCTTAGCTGATTTTGACTAAGGGATTTGGTTTGTTTACTGAGGTTATATAAAACGTCAACAGGAATGGAAGGCGCTGTTTTTAACTGATTGAGGAAATGAGAGATTCCGTAGATATCTAATACAGGACTAAGCTTTGACAGTTGAATCTGGAAATCATTGTTGTTCCACATATCAGCCGGTATCTTTTTCATCACAAATAACCGGTCTTTGGGAGCTGCTGTTTCTATGGTTTCGATTATCTCTTTTTGATAGAGCGGGAATTTTTCTGCAGGCGTTAGTTGCCAGAAGAATACTCTTTCTTCTACCCGCGTGGACTGACTGAGCCGTTTATCCATTTGGGAAAGCAAACTATCTCTTACATAGCTTTTAATAACACCTGATAGCTGACTATGTACTAAGTGATAGATAGTGTAGGAGGAGTATACGGCACCATCTACGGTTATTTCTTTTACTTCTTTAGAGGTGGCGCCGGTAACGGCATCTACTACCTGAGATACACGGGTTTCCACCTTGTCGAACAAATCGTCTTTGTGCCTGCGCCTTAAAATTGATTGTTCGTCACAAAGCAGCTTGTGTAACTTTTCGAAATCATCTGTGTTAAAATCCAGGTGGTCGTTTTTTGTCAATGGTTTTCCGGGGATCGTGTCGAAACCCAGGTAGCTGCCCGCTAGCGTCCAATAGATCCGGATGTCCATGAGGTTGCAAAGACTATCACTGCAAACCGGCGTCTCAATATGACTGGTGAATAGTGCCGGGACGTTATTCTCGGTTAATAATGTGATGGAATGTGTAATGCCAATGGTGTCTTCAAACTGGATGCTTCGTGCTGAGTTTTTCAGGTTTTTGTTGGTCCAGTTCCCATTTACTTTTAGCGGAATGGTATCATTAATAGCAAGGCAAAAAAATGGCAACAAGACCAGCAGAAGAACAATCGAAAATGATGATATATCTTTTTTGCTCGTCATGTTGCCATTATAGTTTATCAAAATTCTTTTTCTAAAACCCTTTCTTAGTTTCTCTGATAAGCATTTTTATATGCTTTTTGTTTTTGGATCAGGTCCATATACTCCTTAAGATGTTTTTGATAAACATCCCTGGGCTGTACTTTGTGTTTAAAACCAACAGCTGCAGCTAAACCTACTGCCGCACCCATTTGTCCGGTCGTAAGCATTACTCTCGGACCACCTAATCCTATATGAGAAGCGCTGAAACAGCGACCGGCCATAAACAGGTTTTTGATGTTTTTGGAGTAAAGGCTTCTGTATGGAATGATATAGGTGCCTGTTTTATAAAACATAGCCTTTGAAATAAAATCGGGTCTGCCGGCATCTACCAGATTCTCCTGAAAGTGTACATCTACTTCTCTACTTTCCAATACCACAGAATCAGGGAACTGCGTAAGATTCTTCGCATCGTTAAAGGTGAAAATATGGTCACCCACCAAACGGCGTGATTCTCTTTTACCCACTAAATACGACACCCATTCCAAAGCCAGTTTACTGGTATTGGGCTGTTTCTTAAAGTTGGAAAACGAACCATAAATGGCACGGAACATATGATCGCGTATCTGTTCTGCATCATGAATCTGGTGTATATCGGTATTGGTATAT
This sequence comes from uncultured Terrimonas sp., assembly GCA_964604365.1. Classification (GTDB taxonomy): domain Bacteria; phylum Bacteroidota; class Bacteroidia; order Chitinophagales; family Chitinophagaceae; genus Agriterribacter. The sequence goes on along the minus strand of CAZRYS010000012.1, from coordinate 63,551 downwards.
TCCCATTGCCATTCTCCTTCTTTGGCCGCATAGTCCCTGGCTACATCCATTGCCCACGGTACCTCCGGAAAATCTTTATTCCATACAGCAGAATAAGTTCTCCACAATACGGAAGATCCCATTACCGCATTGTCTTCCACTTCGGGGCTCCACAATTCGCCAAACTCCGGCCATGCTTCATCAAATTTGCTGGCCGCCTCCCTGCCATACATGTATTCAGCGCCAGCCCAAAAGCCAACCCAGCCGTCACCTGTACAGTCGGCAAATAAAGGTGCTTTAAAACGCAATCTTTCACCGGTAATGGTATTAGCTGCATCTACAGATTGTATGGAGTTCCCCGTTGTGTTGGCACCGTTGGCCCGCCAGTTTAAGAACACCTGGATGTTTTTGTAGCGTTCAATATTTCTATGCCTTTTTTTATCCTCGGCATATGCTTCTGGTGAACCATTCGGATAATGTTTGGTATCAATCATGCTGAGAATTCTTTCGAAATGCCCGTAGATGCCGAGTGTGTGTACCCGAATTTCGCTACTGGCATTTCCACCCAATACAGGACGGTCATGGATAAGCGCTACTTTCAACCCCTGCTCAGCCGCTGCAATAGCACTGGCGCAACCTGCAAGACCACCCCCAACAACTACATAATCAAACTGCATGGTTTTTTCCGGATCGGCAGGTCGTTTAGCCACTTGTAAACGCCATTTGTTAAGCGCCTCCACATCTGTTGGAGGAGACTGTTTCTTTTTGTCAAAATAGAGAGCATCTATTCTGCCGTCGAAACCTGTAAGATCTACCAGTTCTATTTTTTGACTTTTAGCCGTTACAGATACTTCTCCGCCATATTCCCAACTCCATGTGGGTTCATTGCCATATACTGTTGGCAACAATTGATTTTGAATCTTGAGTTGAAAACGACCTGGAGGTGCCCAATTGCCGGGTACCCAGTTTTTTGTCCTTACCCATAAGTGATACTTGCCGGTTTCCGGAAAACTAACTGTTGTATAGGCATTTTCAACAGGTTCACCGAGTCCATGCGCCAACAAATAGGGAGAACCCATTTGTTGCACAAATTGCGGATCTACCAGCCAGCCACCTTTTTCCTCAAAGCTCTCAGCTTCTAACAGAAGGTTTTGCGCCTGAACTGGTTTTACAAATGACAATGTCAATAGCAAAAAGAATAAGAATACATTTTTCATTTTGTATGGCGTTGATTTACGAATTTATTTATTAGTTCCAAGCCGGATTTCTTTCAATATTCGGGTTGGCGTTAATTTCTTCCAAGGGTATTGGAAAATATCTATTTCTGGCTTGCGGACTGCGCACTGGAAATACATCATTCACAACGAGTGGAATTACCTGCATATAAGTATTTGTTCTGGTCAGGTCATACCAGCGATCACCTTCGGCAAACAATTCCCAGCTACGTTCCTGTAATACTTTTGCTATAAAATCATCGTTGCTAAGTCCTGCTGCTAGTTCTGCCACGCCTGCTCTTCTGCGTACGATATTGATATTTTCCAGTGCTGCGGCCGTTACAGTACCACCGTTTCTTACTTCTGCTTCTGCAGCAATCAAATGCACATCCGCAAGACGGAAAATCTGTACATTAATAGCACCATTACCACCATTGGCATTCGCATCCATGTATTTTTTTATCAATACACCTTTAGGCGTGATAGGGGTAATATCTTTTTGAGCAACCACCTGTCCCTGTTTATTTACATAATTTGTATCCAGTAATAACCTTCTTTTATCTGCCGGATCAAATGAATCGAAGAATGATTGGTAGGCGAAGATAGAACCAAAGCTGGTGGGACCGTATGCAGGTCCATCGCTGTTGCGGGGGCCATATAAGCCAATTAGCTGTGTGGAGAATCCGGGTACACTTCTTTCGGCTTCCAACGCCCACATATTTTCCTGTCTGGCGGCATCTTCTTTTTCTACATCAAATAAATCTCTTACATCTGCCAACAGGTTGTACTTGCCTGACGTAATTACTTCTTTTGCTTTGCTCTCTGCCAGTTGCCAGTTTTCTGCATATAAAGCGGCTTTAGCATGCAGGGCCAGTGCTACTTCTATAGAAGGGCGACCTTTTTGTATGGCTTGTGAATAAGAGGGTAAACTTTTTTCGGCTTCCGTGAGGTCGTCAAAAATCTGTGCGTATATAGCCTGTTTATCCGAAGTGCCAATCAATGAGCCTTCAATATCTGTACTAGGGGTTATTTTGATAACGATGTCACCAAAGTTTTTGGCAAGTGTCCAATGGTAGAATGCTCTTAGAAAATACGCTTCGGCAATGATAACCGCTTTTCTATCTTCATTCATATTGGTTGCTGGCACTCTCGCAATTACCCAGTTCGCTTTCTCTATTCCAGAGTAACAGGATTGCCAGATTTGTTGCGCTGATTCATTGCCGCGGCTAAAACTTTTCTGCGTGGTATAGTTATCATCGTAGTTAAAGAGTGTATAAGTTTCGCGGCCTACCACGGGTCTTGGATATAATTGATCTGCACTAAAATCACCCACACAGGTACCCGCCGTATGATACAAAGATGCCAATGGTCCATATGCTGCAATCAAGGCACCTTCGGCATCGGAAGCTGTTTGATAGAAATTGTTATTGAATATGGAAGAGTAAGGTTTCTCCTCCATTTGTTTGCTACAAGAACTTGCTGCTATGCAAATTGCAGCTATCCAGATTGTGACTTGTTTTATATTGTTATGTCTCATTTTACTTAATTTGAAAGGGCTAATTGATTAGAAGTTTACCTGAATGCCGCCAATAAAGGAGCGGGATACAGGATACACCAGGTTGTCTATACCAATAAGTGTGTTAGATCCACCAAAAGTGTTTACTTCAGGATCATAGCCACTGTATTTGGTAAGGGTTAGCAGATTATTAGCACTAACGTATACACGTAAACTGTTTAAGAATTTGATATTGGTGAACCGATATCCCAGACTGACGTTTTTCAAACGCACAAAAGAACCGTCTTCTACAAATCTGTCGGAAACGGGTAATCTTCCGCCTTGAAATCCGCTGGCATATTCATTGCTTGGATTGGTTGGAGACCATCTGTTTACTTGCTCTACTACTACATTTCTTCCACCCATTGGGTTTTCAAATGTATACCGGCTCAAATTGAATATTTGATTTCCCTGTACACCCGAAACAAAAATGGCAAGATCAAAATTTTTGTACGACATATTGGAGGAGAAGCCGAAAATATAATTCGGATTGGCATTACCGGTAATTCGTTGGTCTTCGGCTGTTATTTCGCCGTCCTTATTAAGGTCTTCCACTTTTATACCACCAATCCTGCTGCCACTTCCTGGTAACACCGTTTCACCAGTTTGGTAAACACCTTCAAATACATAGGATTTAAAGATACCAATAGGTTGACCCACTTTTAGAACACTATAAGGGTTCAAAATGAACTCCTGTACACCGTCTGCCAGCGACAATAATTTGTTTCTGTTTCTGGTAATATTTGCGTTAGCTGACCATTTAAATGTTCCCGTTAGTATTTTGGCGTCTACAGCAAACTCTACACCTTTATTTTGGATGCTGGCAAAGTTGCCTACTACACTGGCATATCCTGCAGATAGTGGTAGGTTTTTAACAAACAAAAGATCGTTGGTGGTTTTGTTGTAATAGTCAAAAACAAAGTTTAGTCTATTGTTAAGAATACCGATATCTATCCCAATATTTGTTTGAGCTGATTTTTCCCATCTCAGGTCTGGATTGGGGATACCGGTAGGACTCAAACCAATAACATAATTATGATCCAGTTGATAGTTGCTGCCACCACCGATCAGTGCCAGCGATTGATAAGGGTAAAGTGCGCCTGCATTTCCTGTCAATCCATAACTGGCTCGTAATTTTAAATCACTAAAGAAATTGTTGCTTCTCATAAAGGACTCTTCTATGATGCGCCATGCACCGGCAATAGCCGGAAAGAAGCCCCATTTATGATTTTCTCCAAATTTAGATACACCATCATATCGGGCGGTAATATCCACAAAGTACTTGTCAGCGTAGCCATAGTTGAGTCTGCCCATCCAGGAGTTCAGAATTTCTTTGCTCCTGAAGCTATTTACCTGAAGATTGGTGGCTAAACCCACTGATTCATTGGTGGTGGCATCGTTTGGAAATCCGGTGGCGCTCAGAGAATTTGAATTGTTGTCAATTTGCTGATAGGCTTGTACCCCGGTTAGTTTTAAGGAATGATCACCAAAGGATCTATCGTAGGTTACAATGTTTTCCATCAACCAGGATAATGCATTGGAATTACCTTTTCTGGCCGTTCCGGAGTTGGCATTTCTATCTGCCACACCTATAATAGAAATAGGAGAGTAGTAATCATTTAACGTACTGCCCATATCCGCATTAAAGGAAGCTCTGTAGGAAAGGTGGTTGTTGGCTTTCGCCTCCAGGTATACATTAATCAGATTTCTTCTGATGTTATTTTTGTTGAGAATACTGGCTAATCCCAATGGATTAGAAATTTCGCGATACCTGCTGTTGAGTTGGTCAGCAAAAGGAAATATTTTGCCATCTGCGGTATAGGGCACCATGGTAGGTGGTGCACCTAATGTAGCCCCAACAATGCTTTGTGTTACTACCGGTCCGTCCATAGACTCTATGCCTGTTGGTATATTGTTGTTGGTGGTATAACTGGTTAATATACTTGTACCTGTTTTAAAATGTTTGCTGATGGTATGGTCTAACGTAGCCCTGAAGGAATAACGATTAAACTGAGAGTTGATGATAATACCCTCCTGTTTAAAGAAGTTTCCGGATAGTGAAAAGGTGGTTTTGTCTGATCCTCCACTTACGGATAACTGGTAGTTTTGAATAGGTGCTTTCCGGTAAACAATATCCTGCCAGTTGGTACCCTCGCCTTCTGCCTGCGGGTTGGCATATACATCAGTGTTATAGATATCATTTTCCAGTTCTGCAAACTGTGTTGCATTCATCATATTCAGCTTCCGGGTAATACTTTGCGTACCAATATAGGAGTCCAACTGAACGTTTGTTACTCCTTTTTTGCCTCTTTTAGTGGTAATAAGTATAACGCCATTTGCACCACGAGCACCATATATAGCTGCCGCAGAGGCATCTTTCAAAACCTCTACCGACTCTATATCATTGGGATTAATTGTAGACAATGGACTCACATCGTTAACACCACCGGAATTGGTTACCTGTATACCATCCACAATGTATAAGGGTTCAGAAGAACCATTGATCGAGTTTGTACCCCTGATCCGTACACTTATATTACCACCCGGAGCAGCATTGTTTTGAGTGATTTGTACGCCGGATACCCTGGCAGCCAAACCTTGAGCTACGTTTGTTACCGGGGTTTGTGTAATGTCAGCCGCTTTCACGGAGGCAATAGATCCTGTGGAAGCAATTTTTTTCTGCGTACCATATCCTACAACTACTACATCTGTCATTTCAGATGTTTCTATTTCAAGTTGAATTTTAATGATAGCATTATTCCCAACTTTGTATTTAAACTGTTTGTATCCTACCATTGAAAACACGAGTGTTTCGCCCGGGTTCACGTCAATGGTGAAATTTCCGCTTCCATCGGTGGTGGTGCCTCTTTGGGTGCCTTCTACCTGTACCGACACGCCGGGTAGTGTTGCACCATCCTGATCGTTTACTACCCCGCTGATATTAGCCTTTTCCGGTATCTCTGTTGCTTGTATAACCTTTTGTTCTTTGAGCTTGATAACTACGGTATTGCCCACTATTGCATACGACAGCGGTTGGTTGCTAAAGCAGATATCTAATACATTTTTTAAATGGGCATTTTTTACCTCGATTGTTACTGGTGTAGATTGTTTTAACCATGCTTCGTCATAGAAAAATGAGTAGCCGGTTTGTTTTTTTATTGAATTGAAAATCTGTGGTAAAGCAGCATTTTTTTCCTTGAGGGTAACTTTTTGTGCAAAGCTCCCGGCACTTACCTGCATACAGGTAACCAGTAATAAGAAAGAAGACAATCTCATAATAAGCAATAATTTGGCGGTACCCCATCGCAAAGGGTACATGACAATGCAATCTCTTTTTTGCATAGTTTTGATTAGTTTTTAGGTCTACAAAATGGTTTCTACAGCTATTGCGAGCAAACCTGAAAACTTTTTGACCGTTCCGTATCTCACACGGAGCGGTTTTTTTTCGGGCTTACTCAGCTTCTTTTGCTACTACTTTTACCGTAGCACAATTATTTTTTTACCGTCTATTTTAAATTTCATATTACTTTCTTCCAAAATGGTCAGTATTTGTGAAAGATTATTATCCCTAGATATCTCACCACCAAACCTTCTGTCGGGAAGCGCTCCCTGGTACTCCATCTGAACATCATACCACCGTTCTATTTGTCTGAATAGCGTACCCATGTCGGTATTGTTAAATGAAAAGAGCCCGTTCTTCCATGCCATAGTTTCCTGGATGTTTACATTGTTTTGTAATGTTATAGCTCCTTCTTTTTTATCAAGTTTAGCCTGCTGTCCGGCACTCATTCTACCCGATTGTTGTCCGTTACCCGAAAATTCAACCGCACCTTCTATCAGTGTTGTTTTTATTTCCTTTTCGTTGTCGTAGGCATTGATGTTAAAATGTGTACCCAGCACGTTCACCGCTGCTTTTTTCCCCTCAGATGTTATTTCTACTATAAATGGCACTTTGGAATTTTGCTTATTGTAAACAGTAGCTACTTCAAAATACGCTTCTCCGTTTATACTCACCCTTCTCTCTTTTTCTGAAAAAACTGCCGGATATTCAATGGAAGATGCTGCATTTAGCCAAACATTGGTGCCGTCTGCCAGTGTAATTTTGAATTGCCGTCCCCGAGGAGTGGATACAGCATTGTATAAAACTTCACCACCCGTTGTACCAGCATTGTTGTATTTTATTTGGCCATCTTCATTTACCACACTTGCGCCACCCTGTATAGCCAGAACGCCATTGCCGGCGCTATCCAGTACTATTTCCTGACCATTCGCCAGTTTCAAAATGGCTCCGCTTTTGCCGGGTGCGAAGTCTTTGGAAGCTGCGGTTATTGGATTGTTGGGTATATCAGCTGTTTTTTGTGTAAAGTATAAGTTATAGATTGTGGCAGACAACAGCACGCCTAGTATAGTAGCTGCAATTAACCATCGATAATCTTTTTTCTTTTTAATGCGCTGCTTTTGTTCGGTCAGGCTATTCGCCTCCTTCATTAAACTATTGAATTTTGTACTCGTATCGTAACCACCCGTATCTGATTGATGGGTCCTGAATGTTTCCCAAAGCCCTGACATCGTATCATTGAAGTCCTCATCATTGTTTAAATCGGTGAGTTCTAATAATCTATCGAGCTCTATTTTACTAATAGTGTTCGACAGATATTTTCCAATAAGATTTTCCCACTCTTTTTTCTCGGTACTATTCATATTCGAAGAAATGATTACTTCAAATACAAAGACGAGTAATTGGACAGGGGTAACTAGTTTGACAGAAAAAAAGTTAAAAATTCTTTGACGCAACCAATATCAGAAAGGCAATATCCATGTGTTTTGTAAGGTGTCTGCGAATAAACCGCTGAGCTTCAACTATATGGTTATTGATCGTGTGCCGGGATATGCCCAGTTTTTCTGCAATTTCGAGATGTGAAAGCTCTTCCTCCCGGCTCAGGAGATATACTGTTTTGCACTTTGGTGGAAGTAAATGAATAGCTTCTCGCAGTTTTTCCTCAAATTCTTTATGTCTCAGGTTACTGTCTGCTTGTTCGTTGGCAATAAGGGACATATTATCCAGCAACAGTTCCTTTAAGGTAGGGTTTCGGGCTGTAGAGCGTAAGAAGTCTATGACTTTATTTTTGGTAACACGAAAAAGAAAGGCATCCAGGTTATTGATTTGACCAGCTAAATCTCTACCAAGCCATATCTTAAGAAAAACATCCATCACCAACTCTTCGGCAACTACATCTGATTTTATGAAACTGGAAACATATTTATGCAATCTGGGATAAAAAGAGTCAAACAGATTCTTCATTGCCCCCTCACTTCCTTCCGAGAGTTGCTGCAACAATTGGGTTTCACTATATGTACTACTGTTCGCCACTAAAGCAATCGTTGAAAAAAATAAAGCTAGAAGGTTTGTGGCAAATTTCAAAATTTAGATAGAAGGAAGGAATTGACTATGTATGTAGATTCTTCGCAGGCTGTCAATGACATGTTTTAAAAAGAATTGAATTTCAATAATGCAACCACATCCAGGAAAGGACGTGATAGTGAAAAAATGGTAACTGCACGTAGTGGAGATATAGCTATTGTTAGCGGCAGATCCTTCCTCCCTGCGGTCGTCAGGATGACGGTTGAAATAGCTTCCAAATATCAATGAACTATAGTTGAGATCACAGTAGAATTAGATAAACCATTGCTATAATACCCCTCATCAACAACAATAAGGGTTTCGGCACGTTTTTCGTTGAAATTCCTACATGAAAAACCTGTTATCAATCTTGTTCGTTTGCCTGCTTGTGGTGGGTTGTAAAAAAGAACAGCCATCCGAAAACGTAAACTGCGAGGCTGGATTGGCTGCAGCAGAATCTATTCAGCTATTTCCTGCAGATAATGCATGGAATAAAGATATCAGTAATTCGCCGCTGGCAGATAATAGTAGTCAGATAGTAGCTGGTTGGTCTGCTGTTGGTATTAAAGCAGATTTTGGTAGTGGTCAGTGGGAGGGCAGTCCAATCGGAATACCCTATGTAGTGGTTTGTAAAGATCAGCCATTGGTGCCAATAGTGTTTACCGATTATGGAGATGAAAGTGATCCCGGACCCTATCCTATACCGTTAAATGCGCCCATAGAGGGTAATGGGGAGGGCGATGCACATGTAATAGCGGTGGATGTAGAAAATAAGAAATTGTATGAGCTCTTTTACGCTAAGGTAAAAGACAATAAATGGCATGCGGCTTCTGGAGCCATATTTGATCTGTCGAGCAATGCTTTGCGTCCCGATGGCTGGACTTCTGCCGATGCAGCCGGGTTACCGATTTTCCCAGGACTGGTGCGGTACGAAGAAATTCTAAAAGGGGAGATAGACCATCCCATTAGGTTTACTTTGCAGAAGCAACATATTCAACCCGTTTATGTGCATCCGGCCAGGCATAAGGTAAATAGCACCGGTGGCGTAAATGCCTTGCCTATGGGCGCCCGTATCCGGCTAAAGGCGAGTGTGGATATCAGCAGTTATTCAGCTACTAACCAGGTGATTTTGAAGGCTATGAAGAAATACGGATTGATACTCGCCGATATAGGAAGCAATCTGTATGTTTCGGGTGCCCCCGATGAAAGATGGGACAATAGTGATTTGCGGAAGTTGGCCAATATTAAAGGAAGTGACTTTGAGGTGGTGAAATTTTGATGAACAGATGCTCAGCGCTTGATTGTCAGTGAAAAGTCAGTTAATAGATGAATGTCTTTCCAGATAAAGAATTAGAAGTGGTTAGTTTAATTGTTGTGTTACGAAATGCGGAATTTTCTGCCAGAAACTCCCTTTTTGAATCAGTGCTTGCTTCAACTTTTCCCGATATGTATATCTAAATTCCCCCTGACGTAATTCCCTTAGTGGAAATTTGCACCTGAATTTAATAAAGGTGTACTAATGACGCTCAATCCGAACCGGAAGATAAAACTCATATTATACTGCTGGAGTTTGCTGGCTATAATCAGCCTTTTTACCCTCTCTGCTTATTCGCAATCCAACATCGGATCTGTTAGCGGCATCGTAAAAGATAAGGATGGCCAACCGATTGGAGGGGCTACTGTGAGCGCAGAAAGTACAAATGTACTGGCCGTAACAGATGATAAGGGGCGATTTACACTCAAATTGCCCGTTGGAAGGCATCTAATAGTTTGCAGTTTTATCGGATTTAAAGAAGGGCGAAGGGAACTGAATATAAGACCTGAACGTAGTGAATCAATTCATTTTCAATTGGCTAAGGAAGAGGATAAGAGTATGGATGAGGTGGTAGTAGCCGGTACAACAAAAAAGAAAACACTCGAAACACAAGGCTTTGCTGTGGCCATTATAGAAACCAAAGAAGCCTCTCTCAGAAACTTAACAACCAATGAATTGTTGGATAGAGCAGTAGGGGTGCGGGTAAGACAAAATGGGGGAGAAGGGTCACCAATTGAGTACAATCTAAATGGTATGTCGGGGAGTACAATAGGTTTGTTTCTGGATGGTATAGAAATATCAACCTATGGTTCTTCTTTCAATTTGAATAATATACCCCCCGCAATGATTGAGCGGATAGAAGTATACAAAGGCGTATTACCATCCCATTTGACTGGAAATTATATCGGCGGTGCCATTAATGTGGTAATGAAAAAGGACGCGTCTGCCAATAATGTAACTGCTTCGCTTTCTTATGGTTCGTTTAATACTTACAGGGCTGATATTGGAGGACTTTACCGCAACCCAAAAAACGGGTTAACGGCAAGAGCTTCATTTTTTTACAGTCATTCCGATAACAGTTATGAGATGTGGGGGAAGTTTTCGAAGTATACTCTACCCGGTGGCAGAGTGGTCAGAAATTATCGTACCAAGAGACCGAACGATGAATTTGAAACCATTGGGGGACGTTTTGAGTTGGGCTTTACAGATGTAAAATGGGCGGATCAGTTTTTTCTGGGGTATAATATTTCAGATTCTTATAAAGAAATTCCACACGGGATTACGATGACAAAACCCTACTTCGGCCGATTTAACGAGTATAATGCGCATGTATTCAGCTTAAATTACCACAAAAGAAACCTGTTTATTGATGGTCTTGCACTTACTGTAAATGCGGTGCATAGTAAAAGAAGTACGTATTTACAGGATACGGTAAGCCTGAAATACAATTGGGATGGCACTTTGCTGGTAAAAAACTCAGAAGGACCGCCGGAAACGTATGGTTATAGCCCCGGCAAAGGACAGCAGGGAGATGCTGTAATGACAGATATAGGCAGAACCATTTCAAACATCCGCTCCAATCTGGCTTACACTATAGTTTCTGGTCACCGGCTTTCGCTGAACCACAAATTTGAAAATTCTAACAGGAACGACAAAGATTTACTGAACCCAGGAAGAAACAGGTGGATTACTTTGAATGAACTGACCACCAATATATGGTCATTGAACTATGAGGCGGAAACATTCAATGGCAAATTAAGAACCAATCTTTTTGGTAAATATTCTACTTACGTAAGCGACCAGACCATACCTGTAAGTGAAGTAGATGGCGTAATGACCTATAGTCGTAATAAAAGTAAAAGAGATAATAAAGGTTTTGGCGGAACATTATCGTACCAGGCTATACAAAATGGCTTTTTGATTGTGTCGGCTGAAAAGTCGTTTATCATGCCAACAGAGCGTCATATATACGGTGAGCCGGAAAATAACTTATTGCCGAATCCAAACATTCATGCTGAAATGGCGATCAACTACAATTTGGGGGCACGCTACAATGTATCATCTAATAAGCACAAATGGTCATTTTATGGGAATGGGTTCTGGAGAAATGGAACAGATAAAATTATACTCCAAACCCGCGTAGACGAGGTGATAGAAGGGCGCGAAAATCAAGTAGAAGATATTCAGGTAACACAGTTCGTAAATCTTTCCAAAACACAGTCTTTGGGTTTTGAAGCAGAGATTATATACATATTTGATAATAAGCTGAATGCAATGATCAACTTTTCTAAGTTTAATTCATTGTTTAAAGTGAAAGCGGATGAGCGGGGAAATCCACATAGTTTGTACAATTTGCAGGTACCCAACGAACCGTTTTTTACGATGAACGCGAATGTTCAATATAGGTTGAACAATGTTTTTCAAAAGAAATCTGTACTCAACCTTTATTATAATATCGGATATGTAGCACCATTTAGCACTATCTGGATAGAGTCAGAGTGGTTCACGACGCCAGCACAGCTACCTAACGATATAGGCGCCAGTTACCGTTTTCCTACCGGCAAGTTAGTGGCAAGTGTCGACTGTAAAAATATTTTCAACGCAGAAGTATATGACAACTTCGGGGTGCAAAAACCAGGAAGAGCATTTTATATAAAACTAAATTATACAATTAATAAATTCAAGTAAGATATGAAAAGTAGGATTCTAAAAAATGTAATGTTGGGTTCGGTTTTGGCAATGGGTGTTTTAACAGGTTGTAAGAAAGATAATGCTGGACCAGAAAACGGCGGTCCTTCAGGTCCAGACAATGCAGAGAGAAAATATATTACTTTAACAGCAGCTTTTCCGGATGCTGATGGTACAGCAGGCAACGGTGGCACCAGGGCTTACTCTATTACACCAGAGCAGGCTGCTAACTCAAGTTATGAAGTAAATGTTTTTACAAGCGGTTATAGTTTGAGGTCTCAGCGTACTGCTCGTGTACAAGGTTCTGTGAATGGTAATTTCTTATACAATATTCAATACACAGGTAATGATGGGGGAATATTTAATAAGTATAAAGTAGAAGGAGAAAAGAATTTTGTGGACACCCGCGAAGAAGTAGATACCGAACCTATCTTGGGATCAGCACCACGCTGGGTTGTAGCTGCAGAGGGTATTGGTGTAGGCGTGTATGCTTCCGCGGTTATTGAAGCATCTGCTACTGGTGCTGGTGCAGATTTTATTGATGTAGTAAGTACAGCAAAAATAGCAGTGCTTAATTTGAACGATCCGCAAATTACCAGACAAACTGAATTTGTTATTCCATTTACTCCTGAGCAAACAAAAGCCGGATATCAAATCGGACGTATCGATGTGCCTGTGTTGAATGCTGCTAAAAATAAAATATTTATTGGATGTAATTTGACAAGAACTGATGTAACCAAAAAGTCTACAGTTAATACAAATGGCAACCAAGCCTGGAGTTCTGGAACAAGAGAGTTGGGGACAGCCACATTAGTAGTAGACTATCCTTCCCTATCCAATCCTAAATTGATTTATGCCGACCCGGCGATTAGCAAAATAAACAATCATTCTTATCGTACTATGACGCAGTATGTTGGTACAGATGGCCATATATACCAGGCTACAGCAACTTCTGGTTCACAAATTTTACGTATTAATGGAACAACTGGTGAGTATGACGATTACAACTTTGATTTGAAAACAGCTTTAGCTGCAGGCAATAATGTGTCGATCAGAGCCTGGAGATATATTAAGGATGGTGTAGGTATTGTATTATACAATGAAACTGGTGTTGCAGGTGGCTATATTGCGTTAGTAAATCTGACTACAAAAACTGCTACAAAATTGTCAATCGAAAACGAAGCTGATGCCGGGTTTTCAGGTCTTACAGCCGCACAAAATAACGGAACAGCTTTAACTGGTACATTCGGTCAGTTTCAGAATATCGGTGTTATTGGTGACAATGCATATGTACCTATGACGCCAAATGGTGTTGATGGTAACTTGTATATCATAAATTCTAAGACCAAGCAGGTTAGTAAAGGTGCAAAATTGAAAAATCAGTCCGGAAGTTTCTATTTGGGAGCATATTAGAGAGGCAAGAGGTTGAAAAATAGGCAATAGTAAAGAAGATTAATACTGATAAAGCGTTCCTTAATCGGTATTAATAACCTCTAATTTATCAAAGGGTCGGCAAAAAGCTGACCCTTTCTTTTACTGAGTATGAAACAACACTAAATTTTAATCAACATCAAAGTATAGGTCTTGAGGGTGACTATGTTCACGTCCCTCTGACACCAGTAAGTGAAGATGGGAATTTGTTTGTGTATAATTGGAAAACGGGGGCACTTACAGAGGGAGCTAAATTGAAAAATGGTACAGGACATCGTTATATTGGTGCTTACTAATAATACTTGTATCTGTATTTAATAAAAGAGGTCGCCCTAAATATTAGAGGCGACCTTTTACTTTGAATTTGAACCAACTTGGTTACTAACCAACGATTGCAGGAATCGTACCTAAGGTTATTACAATAAAATGATGATAGCAGTCCTTATTTTTTCTTCGTGTTGGCGGTGAAGACACCGCCCACGGCGGGCTGCCCCGGCTGATGTCCTCACCAGCCGGCAACAAACGGAAAGGTAAGTCCGAATGGGTTTCTGCCTGCAAAGTGAGAGTAAATCACTCTGAATAGCTTTGCCGCCTACATTAATTGTCTTATGATTGTTACGTACTATTGTATAATATCCGAATATTATTGCGAAACCTGGTTTTGAAGGGTAAAAGCACTGATTTTTCCGTATCTCGAAAGCCTGTTTTACATTCGCATGACAAAAAATCTGTAAAACACGGTTATAATTGTAATATTTGATGTTCTAACATCATTGTTTTAGCAATTTTAAGATGCATAAGATAGGCGAAGAAAAACTGAAAGTTGCGGCTGCGATAGATATGTGTCGCTTTCACAAAAGGGAGAGTCAGGTATATGATGCCTTATTTGATCTGGATATTGATACCATTATTGATAGAGATTCTGAGCATTATGAAGGAACGACTGTTAATTGCAGGGAGTTTTTGATACCAGATATCCATTTTATGCACTTTACTTTTAGTGATTCCTGGACGGAGAGAGTGACCTTGAAAAGTAATGAGCCCTATATCAGCATGTTGTTTTCAATAAAAAACAAAAGTAAACATACCAACCTCGAACGGAAAACAGTATTTGCAGAGATCGATTCCAGTGAACATGGTTTATTGTATATCTCTAATCAGGACATTGGCATTCAATGGCACAATGAAGGCAATGCTGAGGTTTTTGTAATCAATCTCACCGTAGAATATTTCCGGAGGTTTTTAACGAAAGGACATCCACTGTTTAATTTTTTTGAAAGTAGTGAGTACGAAAATACACCTGCCATACTGGGAGAAAAAAGTCTTCAGATTTCTCCACGTATGTTTACCCTGTTGCATGAACTTTCAAATTGTGAATATAAAAATCATTATAAGAAGCTGTATATAAAGTCGAAAGTGATTGAGCTGTTGATGCTACAATTTGAACAGTACGAAAAGACTTTGGAAAATGAAGAGGCAGTTGTTTATGAAAATATACATCTCGAAAAAATGCACAAAGCCAGGGAGATTATAGCCTCTAATCTTGCAAAACCCTGTTCAATACTGGATTTGGCGCAACAAGTGGGTACTAATGACTGTTATCTCAAAAAACAATTCAAGCAAGTTTTTGGTACAACGGTTTACGGTTATTTGCAGCAGGAGCGCATGGAAAAATCGAAAGAGTTATTACTGGAGGGGGACAAAAAAGTTGCTGAAGTTGCCCGGTTGACAGGGTATAAACACGCTTCTCATTTTACGGCTGCATTTAAGAAATACTTTGGTTATCTGCCTAATCAAATCCGCATGCTCTTACTTTCATTGGCGGCTTCGTCGGAGTTTACATTCGTCGCCGAGTTGCTTGCTTTTGTTTAATTAGCCTGTGTCAAAAAAGTGTATTTTCGGATAATTCCCTATAATAAAAAGATAACTGGCATTATACAAATAAGCCGGAAATCATTTACTTTTAGCCTCATTTCCACAAAGCCTACTTTTAAACTACATGAAAAGGATGAAGATTCTCAATTATTTGTCAGGTTTGCTTGCCTCGATACTTCTCATGACAGCCTGCAATGAAAAAAAAGCAGTATTACACATTAAGAAAGGGAGCCATATCGCATTGGTGGGTGCTAATTTAGGATCAAGAATGATTCATTTTGACCATTTCGAAACTGAGTTGCAACTGCGTTATCCGGATAGTAATCTGTTGGTTCGAAACATGTGTGACGGTGGTAATACACCTGGTTTTAGACCACATTCCGGCAGAAACGAACCGTGGGCATTCCCCGGGGCGGAAAAATTTCAGACTGAACTGGCTTCCAAAGCGTATAGCGAAGGTCATCTGGAATCAGAAGATGATTGGATGAAGCGTCTGAATACAAATATTATTATCGCTTTCTTTGGTTATGTGGAGTCGTTCCAGGGAAAAGAAGGACTGGACAATTTCAAAGCGGAGTTGGATGCCTTCATCAAACACAGCAAAGCAACAAAATATAGTGATGACTCCTTGCAACTGGCAATCGTGTCTCCAATTGCATTTGAAGATTTAACCGACTCGCTGGATCTGCCAGACGGAAAAAAGGAAAATGAAAACCTGGCGTTGTATACCCAGGGTATGAAAGAAGTGGCTGCACAGAATAATGTACTTTTTGTAGACGCTTTCACACCTTCTAAAAAGTGGTATGCCAGTTCTAAATATGCATTGACCATCGACGGTTCTCAATTGAATGATGAGGGGTATAAGAAGTTATCCGATTTGTTGGTGAATGAAATATTTGGCAAGACCAAGCCAAAAAATGAAAGCAACAGAGCGCTGGTACGCAAAATGGTAGATGAGAAAAATTGGATGTGGCATAACGATTTCAAAATACCGAACGGAGTGCATGTTTTCGGCCGCAGATACAATCCCTTTGGTCCGGATAACTATCCTGCTGAAATCAAAAAAATACGTGAACTGACTTCAATTCGTGATACTGCAGTATGGCTGGCGGCTTCTAAAGGCGAAATAAAAAATCTCGCAGTAGCCGATAAAGAGACCAGTATTTTGCCAGAAGTAAAAACAAACTACAACCCTGAAAAAAATGGTAGCCTTACCTATCTGACTGGTGAAGAGGCTTTAAGTAAATTGAAGGTTCCTGAAGGGTATAAAATAGAATTGTTTGCTTCAGAGCAGGAGTTTCCCGAACTGGCCAAACCAATGCAAATGTCATTTGACAACAAAGGGCGTTTGTGGGTAGCTACAATGCCCAGTTATCCGCATTATAAGCCGGGCGATACAAAACCGGATGATAAGATTATCATATTAGAGGATACCAATAATGATGGCAAAGCAGATAAGATGACCGTGTTTGCAGATAGTCTGCACCTGCCAGTAGGGTTTGAAATTGCTCCGGAAGGGGTTTATGTATCACAGGGTACCGATTTTAAATTATACCAGGATACAGATGGTGATGACAAGGCAGATAAAGTAACCATTCTGTTGAGTGGTTTTGATGATCACGATACACACCATAATATCCATGCCTTTACCACAGACCCTTCGGGAGCCATATATATGGGAGAGGGCGTCTTTCTTCAAACGAATGTAGAGACTTCTTATGGAACAGTGAGAGGTACCAACGGCGGCTTTTACAGGTATGCACCGCAGTTGCACAAACTGGAAAGAACGGCGCAGTTATCCATACCCAATCCATGGGGCATTGCTTTTGATGATTGGGGACAGCCGATTTTTGCGGAAACCTCCGGTCCTGATGTAAGGTGGATGTTGCCGGGAACCGTTAAGTCCCGTTATGGAAATGCCACACATAAGTCTTTCAACCTGATTGAAGAGGCACATAAGGTTCGCCCCACTTCGGGACTTGAATTTGTGTCCAGTCGCCATTTCCCTGATGAGGTACAGGGCGACATGATTATCAATAATACCATCGGTTTCCTGGGAACCAAACAGCATGCGATTAAAGACAGCGGTACTGGTTTTGCCACCAAACATCGGTTAGACTTACTGGTAAGTGAAGACAGGAACTTCAGACCGGTGGATATGGAGTTTGCGCCAGATGGCTCTTTATACGTAATCGACTGGCATAATATTCTGATAGGGCATATGCAGCACAATGCCAGGGATCCATTGCGTGACCATATGCACGGCAGGGTATACCGCATTACTTACCCTTCACGCCCGCTGGTGACCCCCGCTAAAGTAGCCGGTGCTACTGTTGACGAATTACTGGATAACCTGAAACTGCCGGAATACCGTACCCGCTATAGAACAAAAAGAGAATTGAGGGGTAAAGACCCTAAGGAGGTGTTGGCGAAAGTATCAGCCTGGGTAGAGAAACTGGACAAAAACGATCCAGGATATGAGCATAACAAACTGGAAGCCCTTTGGGTAACCTGGGGGTTAGACAAAGTAGATCAAAACCTATTGCGGGATCTGTTGAAGGCCAAAGATTTTCGTGCCCGGTCGGCCGCCGTATATGTGCTTCGTTACGTGGGACACCAGGTGGAAGACCAGGCGGCGTTGATGATGGAAGCAGCCCGTGATGAAAACAGCAGAGTGCGTTTAATGGCAATTGTGGCAGCTTCCTGGATGGGTAAAGAGAAGGGCTTGGAAATATTGGAAGAAGCCGCTAAGAAGCCGCTGGATGAATGGATGGTATATGCTTACGAAACGAGTGTGGCACATCTTAATGACAGACCAGTAGAAAGAAGGGAAAGACCCAAAGATGCAGTACAATCGAATTTAAAAGGAAAAGAGCTGGAACTGTATAATGCCGGAAAAATGATTTATGCGAGGGAGGGTTTCTGTATCACTTGTCACCAGGTGGATGGAAAAGGACTTTCTGCATCAGGCTTCCCGCCACTAGCAGGTACCAAGTGGGTCACCGGAAATCAAGATCGTTTAATTAAACTGGTTTTAAAAGGATTGTTAGGTCCAATTGAAGTAAATGGCGTAAAATATCCGGGTCAGGTGCCTATGACACCCTTCGGAGAAATGTTGAATGATAGCGAAATCGCTTCTGTGTTAACATACGTCAGAAATGCTTTTGGTAACCAGGCTTCGGCCATAACACCTGAACAGGTGAAAAAAGTGAGAGAGACCGTTGTTAGCAAAAAGGATTTCTATCATCCTGATCAATTACTGAAAGAGCATCCGCTGGAAAAATAATTCTGGAAATAGTTTGCTTTCAATATTCGTCCGCTGCGTAGCAGCGGACTTTTTTTATAACGTATATCCGTTTTTGCCATCTTCTCATATAAGAAAAATTACCGCCTATGATCAATGGAGAGCATTTTATAACGTAACCCTTTAGGTTTTGTAAAATAAAGGTCGTTTACAGCCTGAGAACTGCTTGGAAATTTTATGCCTTCTTGCCTATTTTTTGTTCTCTGTGATTGGGTGTAATAACTCCCTATGGGACTTTTGGATACTTTTTCCGCAAAAAAATCAGAAAAATGATTGAACGCTTTTCCATAAATCCAGTGCTGAGTTAAAAAAAACTTATCTAAACGGTATTGAACCTGAATTAATGAATCAAAGCGATCTAAAAATTTCATTAGCTGAATGCACCCTGCTGCACTACGTGCGATGCTCAATGTAGGGGCGATACAATTATCTCCAGATAATCCAATGGCTGGAGGGTACGCCGTACAGCCCGCCGGGTTCCTTTAGCCAGATAGCACCGCCGTTTTTATCATCCAGGTCATAGAGCTTACCATCTGCCGGGATAATCACGACATAGGCATAGCTGCCGCCAACCGTTGCAACCCATGATCCATCGGGGTAGTTGTGATCACTCCAGGGGACACCTCTTTGGGTAGAACCGGTAAAAGCAATGTACTTTCCATCCGGGGAAAATACAGGATCGTTTTCACCATCGTAATTAATAAAGTCGGTTGTCCTGCCAGTCGTGATTTGTTTTGCATTACTGCCATCTATATCAGCCATCCATAGGTGCTTTTTATTTCGGAAAACCATTTTTGTTCCCTGGGGGTTGATTGTAACAGAAGATGCGCCTGCAGGTAAAACAGCCACCCGTGGGGCGGATTGGTAGTGATTAGCAGGGCTGCTTTTATAAATTTTGTCTGCGATTCTGAAATATACAGTATTGTCTGCAGTCCACAGAGGGCTGCCATATTGCAGAAAGCTAATCCCTTCCACAAGCCAACTACTGACAATCTCACCTGTTGTAATATCCAGAATTACAATAGGTTGGTCAGCAAAATGTTCTGCATCGAGTGCTGCATATTTTCCGTTGGGCGAAATATGGACAGCTACACCCCAAATGCGATCCCACTCATACATGAAGTCGTATTGGTTGGTGCCATCATCTGTACTGTTTGCGATTAAACCATCTGTGTTTTTGCGATAAACTATTCTGCATTGGCTGCTGACCGAAAAACCCGGGTCTATCGCCAGCAGGATATTCTGGCTATCCCATGAGATATCAAAAGAGTGAAAACGCGAGGAGCCGATTCCTACGCTCATTTTCCTTTTCACGTATTTTCCAGTTTTGAACTCCTGGTATCCCACTTCACCAGCGAAGTTCCAGTAGAGTGTTCCCGGAAGATGTTTAGTTTCACTGTTGGTGGGCGCATTACTATTATTTTTTTTACACGCCCCCAGTACGATAGCAACACTAAATAATAGCATAAAACGAACCCCTATCATGTTATTTTTTGTGCAATTTAGCTGTTGTGCCCGGCTGATAAAATCGTGTAAAGTGATGATTTTTTTCTACAGGTTTTCCGTGAGCACAATGCCTGTTCAATAAGTTTTGCGGTAGTTTTCTGCCCTAAATGTTCTAGAGAATAATATTGCTTCTTTTCAGACCTGATTTTTATATATTATTCAAATATTGGCTATGAGATCCTAATACGATTGAAGCCATGTCTTTTGATTAACACTATGTTATAGCTTTTTTTGTTGTCTGAATGGTACTTTTGTTATTAGAAAAGTGAATACGTATGGTAAGCATATTTAAGTCCGGGAAGCTGTTTTTGTTATTTTTGGCGGTTTGTGTCGTAAGTGTTGGCTGTAAAAAGGATAAAACACCTCCGGTGTCAGTGATTGATGCTAAAGAAGTAAGCTTATTTAATTATTCCAGCGGCTCAGCAGTAAATGCGGGAACCAGTAAAATAGAACATCTTGAGGGTGGCAATGCAAGGATTTCTATTCAATTAAACGAAGCCTTTCGGCAACCGCAGGTGAATTTCTCTGCGTTAATTACGACCACGCTTTCGGATGATAATGAAGTGGTATTTGCGCAATTAGGTTCTGTTCCCGGCTTCTCGGGCAATCTGGTGGTAAATCCTGTCATTAAGCTTGGGTCAGCCCTCCCGGTAAAATATAGTGAATTGGTGGGAAGAACCGGATACTTTATAAAAGTAATGAGCGGGGCTAATGTGCAGGCCATAGGTGAAATTAAGTAGCTTTCTGGTGGTCCGAAAGCTAAAATTTATAAATATGCCGCTTTTATTTTGTTTTTTCCCCATAAGCGGCATACCTTTGCGGTCCTAAAAATTAAAAGGTAAGAATGCCTACAATACAACAACTAGTAAGAAAAGGTAGAGAAATTATCCGGGCTAAGAGTAAATCAAGAGCCTTGGATCAGTGTCCGCAGCGTCGTGGTGTATGTACTCGTGTATATACTACAACACCTAAAAAACCTAACTCTGCACTACGTAAAGTGGCAAAAGTAAGGTTGACCAACAAGGTTGAGGTGATTGCTTATATACCGGGAGAAGGACACAACCTTCAGGAGCACTCTATTGTTTTAATACGTGGTGGTCGTGTGAAGGATTTACCTGGGGTGCGTTACCATATCGTGAGAGGTAGTTTGGATACTGCCGGTGTGAAAGATCGTAAGCAAAGCCGTTCTAAATACGGAACTAAGAAAGTACAGCCTGCTGGGAAAAAATAGAACTAACAAGATAATATTATAATAATATGCGTAAAGCTCAAGCTAAAAAATTACCATTAGCACCGGATCCAAGGTTTAATGACAAACTCGTTACAAGGTTTGTAAATAATTTGATGTGGGGAGGAAAGAAGAGTATTGCTTATGAAATTTTTTATGATGCACTTGAAAAAGTTTCCAAAGCCTCTGGCGAGAATGGATATGAAGTGTGGAAAAAAGCGCTAAACAATGTGACGCCTGCCGTAGAAGTACGTAGCCGTCGTATTGGAGGGGCTACTTTTCAGATTCCCGCCGAAGTTCGTGCGGACCGTAAAATATCTTTGAGCATTAAGTGGTTAATTCGGTACAGCCGGGATAGAAATGGTAAAACAATGGCTGACAAGCTGTCGAATGAAATCATTGCTGCCAGCAAGGGTGAAGGTGCCGCATTCAAAAAGAAAGAAGATACACACCGTATGGCTGATGCCAATAAGGCATTTGCTCACTTCCGGATCTAATATATTTTACTTAGTTGTTTTAGCCTGCTGCATTTATGTGGCAGGTTTTTTTATTGGGGGCGGGTCAGTTGACTCTTTTAAGAACACCCAGCATCAGGTTGATGACATAGAGAAGCTGGGAAAGCAGTACACCCACAATGAAGACCGGGAAAACCAATCGGAACCGTGTGATCTCTATTGCTCCTTTAGTTTGTGCTGCGTGGTAGAAAAGGGCAAATGTAATACAGGTTGTGGCTATTAATGTGATGGCTATATGTAGGCGGGCGAGTATAGCGGAAAAAAGCATATTCGTTGTGAAGCGGTACAACAGCCAAACCAGGATGAGAAATAAGGCCAGCGTTCTTAATATGTGCACGCCTGCCAATACAAGATACGTATCGGACAGATGCAGATCCAATGTCTTATTCTCAGCAATAAACACCGATAACAGAATTAGCAGTATGGCTGCAATCAGCAAAGTATTAAAAAATCGAAAACCCATTGTAGAATGTTGGTTTCACGAAATTAGATATTGTTTCTGATATGGGGTAGGATTGGAGAGGAGTAGGCGCATTTGCCTTCGGTAAAAAGTTCCAAATTTTTGCATCCGCTGGCGTTCAAGTGCATTTTGAATTTTTGGCGCTGGGGGTGCGTTTG
Source organism: uncultured Terrimonas sp. (assembly GCA_964604365.1). Lineage (GTDB taxonomy): Bacteria > Bacteroidota > Bacteroidia > Chitinophagales > Chitinophagaceae > Agriterribacter. The sequence continues at coordinate 40,922 of CAZRYS010000012.1, read as the reverse complement.
CCGATGGCTATAGTTTATAAGTTTTTTTGAATTTATTAACGTATGAGAGTTATTTCTTTTCTATACAGTCAATTAATTAACGAAATTTGCGGCAAATTCAACCAATAAGGATACCAGGATGAAAGAGTTTACAGAAGAACTGGCAGGCTGGGGCAATTTTCCCATCGTTACTTCGCGGATGGTCAGCCCCGGAAATAGCAGCGATTGGAAACGGGCCATTAGTGCTTCTGAATTAGTCGCCAGGGGGTTGGGCAGAAGTTATGGAGATCAGGCCATTAGCCGGAAGGGAGTAGTGGCTGTTAATACCCGAATGCACCATTTTCTGAACTGGAATGAAACCGACGGTTTGCTGGAGTGCGAAGCAGGATGCAGCCTGGAAGAGATTATTAGTGCTTTTGCCCCCAGGGGCTGGTTACCCATGATATGCCCGGGTACTAAGTTTGTGACAATTGGTGGTGCCATCGCCAATGATATCCACGGAAAAGCCCACCATGCTGATGGCTCTTTTGTGAACTGCGTTGAATCGTTTACCATTCTGCTGGCTGACGGTAATATTGTAACGGCTTCCCGAACGGAAAACGAGGATTTGTTTGTAGCAAATTTTGGAGGGTTGGGTTTGCTGGGGGTGATACTGACGGCAAAAATCCGGTTGCGGAAGATTGAAACGACTTATTTCCGCCAACAATCCTTCAAGGTGAAGAATCTGGGCGATATGTTAGCAGCGCTGGATAAATATCAGCATTTTAATTATTCTGTTGCATGGATTGATTCTCTGGCAAAGGGAAAAAAACTAGGACGTGGCGTATTGACTGTGGGGGAATCCGCCTATCTGAGGGATTTGTCACCGAAATTGAAAAAACAACCACTGGCTGTTCACAAAACCTCTAAGCTAAGTGTTCCTTTTTTCCTTCCTGCTTTTGTATTAAACAATTTTTCCGTTAGCATTTTAAATAAGCTGATCGGGTTTGTGCAAAACTCTTCCAAAGATTTTGTACACTACGAGAAGTTCTTTTTCCCGCTGGATATGATAAATAACTGGAACCGTGGCTATGGAAAAAGAGGTTTTATACAGTACCAGTTTGTGATTCCGGAACAAAATGGAGAAGCCGTATTGCGAAAAATTATGGAAAAGATAGCCCGAAGCGGGTGTACGCCATTCCTGAATGTTTTTAAAAAGATGGGGGCAGGACAGGGCATTTTATCATTTCCTTTTGCCGGATACACCCTGGCGATCGATTTTCCTGTGACTCCGGGTTTAAAGGCATTTACCAAGCAACTAGACAAAGAGGTGCTGGCAGCCGGTGGCAGAATATACCTGGGCAAAGATGCGATGTTGGACAAAGAGATGTTTCAGCGGATGTATCCACAATACCAGCGTTGGCTGGAGATCAAACAGAAGTATGATCCTAATAACAGGTTTAGCTCAGATATTTCAAGGAGACTGGGTTTGGAGACATCCTAAAGTTTGCAGCGTCCTAAGCTTTTTCTTCTCTGATATTTCTTATTTCTGACTCCATTTTGAGATGATTAATACTGACATTTAGCTCAAATCCAATGAGTAGTATTAAGGAGTTGAAGAAAAAGGATGACATGATAATGATTACCGTACCTATCGATCCATATACTTTATTGTAGGTGCCAAAATTGTTGACCCAGTAACCAAATATTACTGTCATAAGGATGATAAGTACAGTTGTGAGGATAGTACCGGGGGAATTAATACTCCATTTGCGCTTGACAGCCGGTGCAAACCGGTAAATTAAACCAATGGCATAATAAATAAGACCAATAATTACCACCCACCGGATGGAACCCACCAGGCTTCTTGTACTTTCATTTTTAATATTCATCCATTCTAATACAGTATTCAAAATATTGCCTTGCATTACCAGCAAAAGAATAGAAGCGATGAAGATCATTGCAATAAAAAAAGTAAGTTGAATAGCAGTACCTCTTTCCTGCAAAAAGTTTCTTTTCTTTCGGTAATGTTGATGAAGAGATCGGTTGAAAGAGCCCATTATACCCAACATGGCATTGGAGGCAAAAAAGCCGGCTGTAACAAAACCCAACGATAATAAGCCACTTCTGGGTTTGGTGAAATCTATAATGAAGTCGTGTACCCATTTATATGTTTCCTGGTTAGGGGTCAGGTCTTCTATAAGGGTAAGTAATTCTTGTGTGAAATGTTTTTGTCCCGGGATGTAAGGTACCAGTGTAAACAGGAATATAAGGAAAGGTGGGATAGCCATTAGCAGGTTGAAGGAGATCGCTGCTGCCCGCATATTGATACCTTCTTTGCTGATTTGCTTGATCAGAAATAATATGACATCGTAAAGAGGAAGCCCTTGAAACCCCGGCAAAATGATATGCTTTGACTTATTGGTTAAAAATGCTACGGGTTTCCAGTTGAGTATTTTTCGTTCAAGCTTCGTCATGCAGTAATAAAAGTACTTATTTTATATTTAATCGGTTGAGTGCCCGTTGGTACGCCCTTGCATTGATCATATGTTCCTGGTACGTGTTGGCGAAAGAGTGGTAGCCGGAGAAATCGTCTTTTGCACAAAAATATAGGTAGTTAGTAGTGGCGGCATTTAATACCGCATCAATGGTTTTGATGGAAGGAGTGCAAATGGGACCTGGTGGCAACCCCTTATTTCTATAGGTATTGTAAGGGTTGTCAGCACTTTCGTCAATCATTTTAAAAGTGACCCTTTTAGCTGCAAAGTTTTTGGTGGCAAACTTGACTGTTGGGTCTGCCCCCAATGGCATACCCAGTTTCATTCTGTTGATATACACGCTGGCCATCAGCGGCATTTCATCGTATTTATTGGTTTCTTCATTTACAATAGAAGCCAGTGTATATACTTCATTTTTTGACATTGATAGAGTCCGGCTTTTTTGCAAGCGTTCTTCGTTCCAGAACTTTTCCTGTTCATCATACAGTCGTTTGATAATTTTAGGGGCTGATGTATTCCAGAAAAAGGTGTAGGTATTAGGGATAACCGCAGTTAAAATTGTATGGGAATCAAGCCCTAATGTTGTAAGAGAATCCGAATTAGAGAGCCAGTTGACTACCTGCATGGAGTCTGCTTCCAGGTTTTTTGATACCAGTTTCGCCAGGTCCTCTATGGTTCTTAATTTATTGATAACCAGATTGACAGGAACCTGATTGCCGCTTTTTAGTTTTTTAAGAATACTTAAAATGGATGCGCCATGATCTATCTGGTATTTTCCGGCTTTAATGGACTGTGGTACTTTCATTTGTTTGGCTACCATCGTAAACAACGCGGGATCTTTCAATACCTCGTCTCTCTCCAGGGTTTCCATCACATCGTTGAAATTGCTACCCGTTTTGATAAACAAAAAATACTTTTTTTCTTTTATCAGGGTATTTTTAGCTGTTATCTTCCAGGCAAAATAACCACCGGTTGCAAGAACGACCAGCAATAGAATAAGAATGATTTTCTTCAGCATAGTGTGATTCATTTATCAACTGATCAGACAAAAATAAAAAACCCTGTCGCTAAACAACAGGGTTTTAAACTATTTATACAAAACTTTATTGTCCTGTAGTATCGTCGTCTACCGGTGTTAATGGTTGCGGTGGTGCCGTAGGAAGGGTTTGTTGTTGCCCCCCGGTATTGATGTCCCGGATAAACTTATCACCGCTGTCTGAACTCACAAAAAGAGAGGATACCAGACACAAAACAGCAATCAATGAAGCAAAAATCCAGGTACCTTTTTCCAAAAAATCATTGGTTTGCTTAACACCCATAAACTGGTTGTTGAAGCCCCCTATTGTGCCAGCCAATCCGCCGCCTTTGGGGTTTTGAATCAAAATAACGGCCCCCAACAAAACACAAAATAAAACGATCAGGATCAAAAACAACAGTGGCATATCACAATTGGTTTAATTTGGAAATTTTGGCTGCAAAGTAAGCGCTTTTATCGGGATTCTGCAAACTTAATTTTTCGTATACGGCTATCGCTTTATGCTTTAAACCCTGTCTGGCAAATACTTCTGCTATAGCTTCCGTCAGCACTTCATTAGACTTATTTGAATTTTCTGCTATATGTTGAATGATAGTTTGTACCTGCTCAGGGGTATTGTCCAATTTTTCGGGATGGATACGTTTCATCGTTTTTAACCACTCGGTGAAACTTTTCAGTTTCAGGCTCAACTTATCCTGCCCGTTACTTTCGTTTAATCCAAGTTTTATGCCTTGGGATGCAAAATAGTCAATGGTATGGAGCGGTTCCAGGGGAATCAGTTCATCACTGTCGCTGATAGGCTGTTTCCAGATATCAGAAAGTTTCATTTTTCCTTCCAGCGAGCCCGTTACCTCCAGGGGAGGCTCAAGTGTTGCATCTATTTCGGTGTCATCAAAATCCGGCTCTTGCCAGGCTTCGTTCTGCTGAGAATACGCCGGGTGTTCGGTTGTATCTTTTAACAACTTTTCAGCGTTCTCAAAAGCAGTCTCCGTTTGCTCCGTGGTATCTTCTATATCCGGAACATCATTTGTTACAACGGATTCTTCTGTTTGTAAAATGGCTGAGTGATCTTCTGTCTCGCCCTCCTTTTGAGAGGCTCCAGGTTTCTCTTCTATTGTCGTAATTACTTCGTCAGTTACGGATAACCCCGTTGCTATTTCACTTTCTTCTGCAGCCTGCTCAGCATTGCGTTCTTCTGCTGCCTGCAGGTTTTCCTTCAGGGTG
>CAZRYS010000012.1:0-36106 GCA_964604365.1 uncultured Terrimonas sp. | reverse complement strand
GCAATCAGATCATCTGCTGCTGTTTTTTCGGTAACATTGTCCGGTGTTTGCCCGGAATGAATTTCGCTCTGTGTGACGGTATCCTTTATTTCTTCGTCCCGGGCGCTCTCAAGGTTCTCTTTTATTGTCGTAATTACTTCGTCAGTTACGGATAACTCCGTTGCTATTTCACTTTCTTCTGCAGCCTGCTCAGCATTGCGTTCTGCTGCTGCCTGCAGCCTTTCCTTCAATGTGGCAATCAGATCATCTGCTGCTGTTTTTTCGGTAACATTGTCCGGTGTTTGCCCGGTTTGAATTTCGACCTGGGTTACGGTGTCCTTAATCTCTTCGGCTGAGGCGCTTTCAAGATTCTCTTCTATCGTCGTAATTACTTCTTCCGTTACAGTTAACACTGTAGATGTTTCACTCTCTTCTGTGCTTTGCTCAGCATTGCGTTGTGAGGTTTGCAGCCTTTCCTTCAGTGTAGCGATCAGATCCTCTGCTGCTGTTTGTTCTACAGCAACAGTAGGGTCCGTTGTTGAAGCTATATCAGTTGGATGCAGAATGCCAATAACCTCATCGGTTTTCTCCAACGATTCGGTTGCTGTTTGCAACTCATTTTCATCCGACCGGTAGGCTATAGTTAAATTTATGTTTTTTTCCGTTTCCTCCTCATCCATCAGCACCGTAAACCAATACGGATTGTTGAAATATAGACTGGCTTTAGCGGCTTGTGCAATAAAGCCGGAATGGCGCAATTGCTTGTATTTTTTTGCCAGCAAAAACTGAATGACAATATCATAGGGATATTCATTAGCCACCCGCTCCAGACTTTCTACAGCTACATCCGTTAATGAATTGGTGTTAAAGTGTTGCTTAACTATATTCTTTACAGGAAAATTCATTGGCATGAAGGTACAATCTTTACCAGTCAGAGAATATTTTATTGAAAATATCTTCAGTTACGTTCTTCAGAATTTCGTCCATCAGGTTGTTTTGGGCATCCGTGAAACTCATGCTTCCCGGAAAAGGAAAGTTGCGGGTGATGTCCGATTCAAAATCTTTTTTCGAATTCAGCCTGTTTTTAAAAACCAGGTGCACGGTTACGTTCAGATTATTACTCGATACCTGGTTGCCCGAAATCCCCGATGTGTTAACGGAAAAATCAGAGATATAGCCTCCGACATCATAGTCTGCGTCCTCGTTATTGATGATTGTCAACCGGGTTTGGCTAATTATTTTCTGGCGCAATTTATCTGTTAATTGCGGACTAAGCTGCGGATTGATGTACCGCGCCTTGTTCTCTATATAATTCACCCGTATGGATTTCACCTCCGGTGGTACACTTACATCCTTAAAGGACATATTACAAGTGGCCTGGATCGAAATAAATGCAAGTGCTATAATAAAAAGTCGATGCTTCATGGCTACTCGTTGATATCGTATTCTTTTAATTTCCGGTACAGGGTCCTTTCGCTAATGCCAAGATCTGAAGCGGCATCTTTTCTTTTACCCTTATGTTTTTTCAGGGCTTTTACGATCAACTCTTTTTCTTTGTCCATGATGTTCAGTGACTCTTCTACCTCTTCGTGATCCTGGATGTCATTGTGGCTATTATGGTTGATCAATACAGGTTGTGTTTGTTTGCTTATTACAGGGGAGGATACTACTGTTTCTATTTCTCTCTCTCTGTCAAAGTTGTCCAGGAAATTTTCTTTAGCATACACGGCGGCTGCACTTGCCCGTTGAGGATTTTGTAAAATGTCTACAAACATTCTTTTCAGTTCAGTCACGTCTTTCTTCATGTCAAAAAAGAGCTTGTATAAAATTTCTCTCTCGCTGGCAAATTCAGCATGCGATACACTGCCGTTGCCGGAAGCCAGTACCGGCATCAGATTGTTTTTTACCTCTGGTAAAAAACGGGCGAGCTGACTGGACGTAATTTGTTTATCAGTTGCCAGCACAGACACCTGCTCAGCAATATTCTTCAATTCCCGGACATTACCGGGCCATGGATAGTTAATTAACAAGTTTTTCGCGTCTTCATCCAATACAATGGAAGGGGTTTTGTAGCGCTCTGCAAAATCTGCTGTGAATTTTCTAAACAAAAGAATAATATCTTCTTTTCTTTCCTTCAGTGCCGGAACCCTTATCGGCACTGTATTTAAGCGATAGTATAAATCTTCTCTAAAACGACCTTTATGTGTATACTCCAATAAGTCTTTATTGGTGGCGGCTATTACCCGCACATCTGTTTTCTGTACTTTGGAGGAACCAACCCGAATATATTCTCCCGTCTCCAATACACGCAATAACCTGGCTTGTGTTCCCAGTGGCATTTCACCTATTTCATCCAAAAAAATAGTGCCACCGTTTACTGTTTCAAAATAACCTTTCCGACTGTCTACAGCACCGGTAAACGACCCTTTTTCGTGTCCAAACAATTCAGAATCGATGGTGCCTTCAGGAATGGCTCCACAGTTGACTGCTATAAAGGGGTTGTGCTTGCGTGCAGATAGTGAATGAATCACCTGCGAAAAAACTTCTTTACCCACCCCGCTTTCTCCAAATATAAGCACCGTTAAGTCAGTGTTAGATACCTGGGCTGCCACCTGCAATGCATAGTTGAGCGACGGCGTATTACCAATAATACCAAACCTGTTTTTTATTGATTGAATGTCCATTTTACTTAATGTAAGTTTTATCTATTCTGGAACCATTGTGCCCAGCAATGTACCCTTGGTGTAATCTGTTACCGATACCAGCACGTAGTCTCCTACCTTTAAGTCCCTGTTTTCTTTTGGGAAAACAATCACTTTGTTCTCCGAGTTTCTACCCATCCACTCCTGGTCATCTTTTTTGCTGTCTCCTTCTATCAATACTTTATAGGTTTTGCCAACGTCTCTTTGATTACTCTCTTTTGATAACCTGTATTGAAGATCCACGACCTCCTGCAACCTTCTTTTTTTCACCTCTTCGGGTATATCATCTGCATACCGGCGTTGCGCCAGTGTGCCAGGGCGTTCGCTGTAAAAGAACATATACGCATAGTCATACCCACTGTATTCCATAATAGAAAGCGTCTCCAGGTGCTCCTCTTCGGTTTCGCTGCAGAAGCCGGTGATGATATCGGTGCTGATGCCACAGTTAGGAATGATTTGCCGGATACGGTCTATTTTAGACATATACCATTCGCGGGTATAGGTTCTGTTCATCAATTGTAGTATGCGGCTGGAACCACTTTGAACGGGAAGATGAATATAGTTACAGATATTTTCATATTTAGCTATGGCATACAACACATCATCTGTTATATCCTTAGGGTGCGAAGTGGAAAACCGAACCCGCAATTCGGGTGATATGGCTGCTACTTGCTCCAGCAACATCGCAAATGTTACTGGAGGACTGTCATTGTCTTTCACAAAATGGTAACTATCTACATTCTGTCCCAGCAAAGTCACTTCTTTAAAGCCATTGGCTATTAAATCACGACACTCAGAAAGGATAGACTGAACGTCCCTGCTTCTTTCCCGTCCCCTGGTAAAAGGTACCACACAGAAGGTACACATATTGTTGCAGCCCCGCATAATGCTCACAAAGGCACTAACGCCATTGGTATTTAATCGCACGGGCGCTATATCGGCGTAGGTTTCGTCTCTGCTTAATAATACATTTACTGCTTTCTGTCCTGTTTCAGCTTCTTCCACCAAACCGGGTAAACTTCTATAGGCATCTGGTCCCACCACCAGGTCCACCAGTTTCTCTTCCTCCAGAAATTTGGCTTTTAATCGTTCTGCCATACATCCCAAGACACCTATCAGCATACCGGGTCTTCGTCTTTTTGTTTTTCTGAACTCGGTCAGCCGCTTACGTACTGTTTGTTCTGCTTTTTCCCGTATAGAACAGGTATTAATCAAAACCAAATCGGCTTCTTCGAAGTTTCGGGTAGCCCCAAAGCCCGATTCATTAAGAATAGAGGCTACAATCTCGCTATCCGAGAAGTTCATCTGGCAGCCATAACTTTCTATATAGAACTTTTTGTAAAATTGATTAGGGTCGCCGGCAAATGGTGCATAGGCTTCTCCCTGCCGCTGTTCATCCTGAACTTTATGAGCCGTTAGGTCCACCATTAAAGTAAAATTTAAGAGAGCAAAGATAACTAAAAGCTGTGGAATAAATGCCAAGTTGGCAGGATGGAAGCTTTAAGTGACTACAATTTTCCAATTCTCAATAAAATCCTTCTCCCACTTACTTTATTCAGATCATATAACCAAAAATAAGAGACGGCTTTTTTATCAGTTTTTTAACGGTGAAAAAAATAGACGGGTTTATTGAAAATACATTGCCGAACTGATTTTTATTTCAGAAATTCGTTTTGAAACACCTTTCAACTTTCTGCAATGTTTGTCGCTAAAAAGAATCATTTGATTTTCTTACTTAGACGTTCAGTATGTGGGCATGAAGTACTTGATAAAAGTCCGCCAATTTTCCATTTTCTATAAAGTTTAGATAAGTAGGATTGATTGTAGTAAAGTAGGCTGTTTTATCTATTAACCAAAGATTGTACATCTCCAAGTAATGCCCCTGTTAAACGGATCATTTTTAACGAGATAAATAAAGTTGCCACTAAGCTTTTGCTATCAGTTATCTGCAACCCTGGAATACGATTTTAGCAGCAAGTTTTATGCACTTTTTGACGCCAGTTATTTTGGTGCAAGCCCAACACGAGAATATGATTATTTTCCTGATTGGCCCTCAACTGAAAATTTAAGTACTGCCAAGAAGAATTATTCGCTCAATTCTTTTAATATCGGAATTGGCATTGGAGCAAGATTTTAGTTATTGAGATTTTCCGTTTTTTAGTTGAATGTAAAGTTGACAAGTTTATAATTGGTATTTCGTCCACCCTCGCCTGTTTCTTGCAATATGCCTTTCTCTATTAAGTCCTTTATGTCACGTAATGCAGTATCTGTTGAAACTTTGGTAATCTTCGCCCATTTTGATGATTGCAATTTTCCGTCAAAGCCATCAAAGAGCATATTCAAAATAGTTCGTTGACGTTCGTTAATTACTGTGTTTTCGTACAGTTTCCAAAATTCGGCTTTTCGCAAAATGCGTTGCGTTGTGTTTTCGGTAGCAAGCATTGCGTTTTTCAAACAATGTAAAAACCATTCAAGCCATTCAGTTATATCGCCTGTGCTGTGTTGTTCTTTTTGTAATGCTTCATAGTAGCGTTTTCGTTCTACTAAAACCTGGCTTGACATACTATAAAAACGTTCGCCACTACTTTCAGCACGTGCCAGTAACATATCGGTTATGGCTCGCCCAATACGTCCATTTCCGTCATCAAACGGGTGAATAATGATAAACCAAAAGTGAGCAATAGCGGACTTTATTACGGGGTCAAGTTGATGGTCATTATTAAACCAATCTAAAAACTTGTCCATTTCAGATTTTACTAATTTTGGTTTTACGGCTTCGTAGTGTATTTTTTCTTTCCCTATTGCTCCCGAAACTATCTGCATTTCTCCTGTGCGATATTTCCCGACTTCTATGGTGTATGGTCCACTATAACCTGTTGGGAAAAGTGCTGCATGCCAACCAAATAAACGCTTTTCGGTTAAGGGTAAGGTGTAACGTTGAGTAGCATCAAGCATCATTTCTACTACACCTTCTATAGGGCGACTGCTTGGTACAAGCCCTGCGGTGTTGATTCCCAAACGCCTTGCGATGGAAGAACGCACTTGGTCATAGTTAAGTAATTCTCCTTCTATTTCACTCGATTTTACTACATCTAAGGTTAGCGCTGCAAGTGTAGCTTCTTCTTTGGCAGAAAACCCCAAAGCGTTCATTTGTCCGATGATTTTTCCTTGCATTAGTTTCACCTCACCAAATACAGCATTAATGGCTTTGTCTTGCCAGAAAAAGTTCGTCCAATTTTTATGTTCATAGATGTATTTTGCCATTACTCAAAAGATGATCTGGTAAATATACACGTTATTTACCGCAAATTTGCGGTGATTATTTTGTTTTTTTTACCGCAAATCGTTCCAATGCTTTTTTATCTGAATTAATTTTCTGAAGCCAGTCCAATTTGGGGTTCCCTCAATCGGCCGAAATCCGCCATGGCGAGCATATCTAATTCTGCGGGGCTTTTTCTGCTACTTTTCCGCAAAAAAGTAGCAGAAAAATAGCAAATAACTTTTATTAATAATTAATTATAGCAGTCAGGTGCAAGCCTAACCCTATTGTTTACGCAATAGCAGTTTTGCCGAACAAAAATCGTGTGCTGCATTGATGATCTGGGTCAACTGGTCCCATTTTTCCTTTTTTTCGAAGGCATGGCTATACACTTTCGTCACCTTAATACCCAACTTATTTCCTTCCACTTTAGCCTCAGTAACAAATCTGCCTGTTTCGTTGTTAATATTGGTGAGCAATTTGTCTACGCCATCTACAGTATATCCTTCCGGAATATCAAGCGATATGATGAATTCAAAACTTCTGGCGAAAGGCATATAGATATCCACCGATCTTTTGAGTTGTTCTGGTTTTAATTGTAACTGACCGCCGATTAGTTTTCCAATATCTATAATATAGTTGTTGCCGCCTTTTTTTACCCAGCCATCCATCGTAAAGTTGGTTTGGTATATTAAGTCCGGACTATTGTGGCGAAGTGCCATATTAGTGATTTTGTAGTCTTTCAGTTCTTTGGGTTTTGAAGAAAACTGTGCTGCCACTTCATTAACGAAATGATCGTTTTGTTCCTTCCTCGCTTTGGCAAAAGCCGCAGTATATTCGTCTGCAAGTGACTTGTTTTTCCTGCTGTCTGCAAACTCTTCCATAAAAGACTCTTTTACCGCCAATGCCTTCCGCTCATTTTCGTAGTAATCCTCAAACAATAACAGTCTTTTTTGTTCATTGGACCTGAGGTGTCCTTTCAATATTGTTTCTCTTTGTATTTCCAAATCCTCCATGTTATCGTTCAACTTGACGTTCAGTTTTTCTATCTGCACATTTTTACTAAAATCAGTCAGAGGAGGTTTGCCCGTTGAACCATCCCGGAGAGTCAAACTATTAGGTTTTTTCCCAATGAGTATGATCGACGGACTTTGTTGATCTTCATGGTCGGCAGGAATATAGTTACAATGTGTAAAAATACCCTCTGCCGACATATAAATTGGTTTTCCTTCGGTAGTTTTTATAACGTAATCAAAATCACTGGAGAGAATGGCTTGCTTGCTATCCGGTCCGTAAACGGATGGTGTCAAGATAATTTCGTTTTTTATTTTTAGCCTCTGCAACACCAGGTTAAGCATCAACAAAAAACGTTTGTTGTCCACTGTTTGGTAATTTCGTTCGATGCCAACAATTATTTTATCTTGCGGTCGCACTTTGTAAAACACCCGGTATCGGAAAGCATAATATAAATAATATGGAAGGCTATCTTTGGAAACCATTTCATTTTTACGGGTCTGCTTTATCATACTACTCATTTCACTTGTATAATATTTAACAACAGCCTGAAAATCGTTTTTAAAATAATCACTGCTCATATCGGATTTCACTTCTGATATGACCGACTGAAAGTCTGGATTTTTGGTTATATCTTCCTGTTTCTTTTTTGTTTTACGCGAATCTCCCATACGGATGTTCATGCGAAGAATGGGTAGTTGTCGTAAGGGAGACATCCACAAGTCCACTGGTGCCTTTGCCAGGTTTCCTATTTCTACATCGAGAATATTGTCGCCATCGGCATCTTTTTTTACTTTAAAATCAGGTGCACCATTCATTGCCCTGTATTCTACCGAACAATTGGCACCTATTTCACAATGCACTGAATAGTGCATCACTGGCTTATCGTCGCCCATAAGAAAAACATAAGGTTCTACCCGGGAACCTGCTTCTTCTTCATCATGCTGGCTCACAAAATAATCCAGTATGTCACCAACTTCTAAACCAGAAACGGCAATTTTGTTCTGTTTCTCATTTCTGGTATCAGTAGTAAGTACTTCCTCGTCAATATTTACTTCTTTTATTTGGCCGTTGGGTTTTATAATGCGTACACCAATTACACTAACGCGACCTGCCAATTTTCTGGAAAAAAAGCGATCGAGTCTTTTGTACTTCTGATAGCTCAGTTCAGAATATTCTTCCAGGGTGGCTTTGTCATTAATTTTTACCATCTCCCGAAAGGTATTTGTCAAATAAATTTCTTTGTATTTAGCAGCAGTAATTACCAAAAACTTAAACTTAGTTTTGCTGACTGCTTTAATTTCCTGACGCCGGGCAATTATTACAGCGGGCTCTTTTGATAGCGAATCCGGAATGCTATAGTTTTTAAATGCTGGAATATCCCAATCCCATATTTCTTTCCGTATTTTTTCAGCCCTGGCTTTGTCTTCTGCATTGTTTTGTGCAAATGTACGGGACGTGATAGTGCTGACTAGCAAGGCAATTATGATATATAGAACTTTCATGGCTAATTTAGTTTTCGGGTATTAGTTTTTTACCAGTGTGACCTGTTCGTTGTAGCTTTTTTTGAGTTGCTGAATATTGGTATTCCACTTTTCAAAAAATGCTTTTTGAAGTAGCGGTTTTTTTAGGGTAATTTCTTTCCGGTAGAAAATTTTATTGCCCTCCTTTTTAAACTCAATAGTAACATTGTAAGCGGGCTCATCAATTGTTACTGACGCCGGCAATTGGCTAACAGTATAACCAGATGGTATGGTCAACTCTGTTTCATATACAAGGTGTTGTTTGTAAGGAAAAAGAATATCATTTTTACGTTTTGAGAGTTCTATTGAGGCATTTTCCAAGTCTTTTCTGTAATCAAAATCAATGTATAATTCGTCGCCGAAGCTGGCAACAGCATCGGTGTGATTAAGTTGATAGGTTATTGTTAATGCTGCATCTTCGTTGTTAAGTGCCGATGTTTTTAAATCGGTGATTGTATATTTTTTCCTGCCTTCAGAGAGATAGGATTCCAATGCTGCTGAAAGCCTATCTTGTTTCATGCCATGTAGTTTTGTCAATAACCACTCTCTGCTTTCTCCATTGAATGTATGTTCTACTTTTCCGATAAGAGAAGTGCCGTTTATTTCCACCACTTTTTTTTCATAATCGGTATTTTGTAGAGAGGTGCGCAGTGGTACTTTTTCCAGCATATATTTGTCTCCGTCTTCAATAAGCACCTGTCTACCCTGGATACGCTCCGCATATTCGTCAAATCCAATATAGGTTTCCGTGGCATCCAGAAAATAAAGTTTGCTCTTATAATTTAAGGCGCAGATCATGTGGTTGTCTACCGATAGCGAAGGCGTAGAATAGTCGTAGGCTATGCGGTTTGTACCAATCCAACATAGTCTTGCATCAAAGCCGGCTGCTCGTAACAATTCTTTTGTAAGGTTTGCCATTCCTTTACAATCGCCATATTTTTTATTCAATACTTCCTGCGCTTTTTCTGGCTGAAAGCCGGCAATCCCATCTTCAAAAGCTATATACCGTATATTGTTTTGCACATAAAAAAATATAGCTTTTATTTTTTCAGTATCTGAGCTCAATCCTTTGGTAATTTCCTTGCTCTTTTGTTGCATAGCGGGTGCATCGTTCTCTACTTTTTTTACCAGGTATCTGTACCAATTGTACTGATCTGTTAGTGTATTAAAAAAAGTTACCCGTTTTCCCGAAACGTCGGCATATTTACTTAAAACCAATAAATGGGGGTATATATGGGAAGGACCGGGACTCCCTGATTCGGATTTTCTTGCATCAGCCTGTTCGATAGTATAAGTATATGTAGTAACGTTTCCATTCTGTTCGGTTTGTTTCTTAATACTAAAACCGGCGAAATTCATTTCCTTAATTTCTACCTTCATCCAGTTGGGTATTACAAAGGATACCGTTTTACGTTCTGTATAATAGGCTTCTGAGAGATACACGCTGGTGAGATACCGGGGATCTTTGATCGTTTTATGGATACTTACATCACTCTCCGATCCTTTTTTTTCCAAAGGAACGTTGAAGTGGCAAATGCGGGCATCAGAATAGAAAATGTTGTCAATGGAATAGTAATCGTGCCGGGGAACAAGCCTCGTTTTTTTGCCTGCTACTTTTAGCAGGACATCTTCTATACGGGTTTGCGCATCATAAAACTCTACGTACCGTATATCAGTTCTGAAACCTTCGCAACGGTAGGTGGTATTAATTTGTCCCTTCACTAAAACAGGGTTTTCATTTGTACCAGGCTGAAACTCGTATTTCTCCTCCTTATTGCTGATTATCACGTTTTTATCGTCATTCAGATTGGGTGGATACCCGGGCGCTTGGGTAAGCAGGACCGTTAGTATGTAAAGGGTTGGAAACAAAGCTGTTTTCGGTAGCAGGTTGTACATATCAATAAAACAGCAATTTGGTATTTTTGTTGTTAATATTTGAAATATTTAGCATGGGTACCACGTCAATCCATAGGTAAACAGGCTTTTTTTGAAATCAGCTCGTTATTATCGTAAGAATTCTTATCTTTGCGCTCCTTTTTACAAGGATGCTTGATTTTCAGGCATTATTGCTCCAAAGGCTCCATAAGTATCCTGTCTGTTCAGGGTCGCCCCAAGAGTGTAACAAAATAAGAATTATTACCATGCCAAAGGTAAAAACCAATTCAAGTGCAAAGAAGAGGTTTAAAGTGACAGCTACCGGTAAGATCACACATCAAAAATCTTTCCGTCGTCACATACTGACAAAAAAATCCACTAAACGCAAACGTGCCATGAGAATTGATGGCGTAGTACACAAAACCAATATGGATTTTGTAAAACGTTTGTTGCGTTTGAAGTAATCATTTTTTAAAACAGTAGCGGAATATTTCCGTTTAAACTAATTTAATATGCCTCGTTCAGTAAATGCAGTAGCTTCTAAAGCACGCAGAAAAAGAGTTCTGAAAGCCGCTAAAGGCTTTTATGGCAAACGTAAGAATGTTTACACCGTTGCCAAAAATGTAGTTGAAAAAGGGCAGACATATGCGTATGTAGGCCGTAAATTGAAAAAGAGAGAATACCGTGCTTTGTGGATTGCCCGTATTAATGCGGCTGTTCGCGAAGAAGGACTTACTTACTCAGAATTCATTCACAAGTTAAATCTTAAAAATGCCGGACTTGACAGAAAGGTATTGGCCGATTTGGCAATGAATGAGCCTGAGACTTTCAAAAAGTTGGTAGCATCAGTTAAGTAAATTTATAATTAGAAAGGGTTGAAGCAATCCATCTATTTAATATTAATACCGGTAGCGATAATTCAATCGTAGCCGGTTTTTTATTGGTATAAACTATTTTTTTAACGATAATTTCCCTGGTAAGCAATGAACAATACATATACCGACCTTGTTAAACAGACTTTCTACTTTCCACAGGAAGGGTTTGATGTACAGGATGGGTACCTTCGTTTTAACGGGCTTGATATCAAAGCGCTGATTGATAAATATGGCACACCTTTGAAGCTCACTTATTTGCCCAAGATTGGAATGCAGATTGGTAAAGCGAAGGAAATGTTTAAAAATGCTTTTAAGAAGCATAAATACGAGGGAAAATATTTTTATTGTTACTGCACCAAAAGCTCGCATTTTTCTTTTGTAGTGGAAGAAGCGTTGAAACATGAAATACATTTAGAGACTTCTTATGCATATGATATCGAAATTATTAACCGCTTGTATGAAAAGCGGAAAATAAATAAGGATATACATATCATCTGTAACGGGTTTAAACAGAAAAACTATACTTCCCGTATAGCCAGGTTACTGAATACCGGCTTTAAGAATGTGATTCCGGTATTGGATAATAAAGAAGAATTGGATGCTTATCGTAAGTCGGTGAAAGTGCCGTTTAAGCTGGGGATAAGGGTGGCTGCCGAAGAAGAGCCGAATTTTCCTTTCTATACTTCGCGTTTGGGCATACGCTCAAAGGATATCCTGGAGTTTTATGTAGATAATATAGAAGGTAATGAAGATAAGTTCCAGTTAAAAATGCTGCATATTTTTCTGAACAAAGGCATCAAAGATGATATCTATTATTGGAGCGAACTGAATAAAATTATTCATCAGTATTGCCAATTGAAGAAAATTTGTCCTGAGCTGGATTCTATCAATATCGGCGGTGGTTTTCCTATTAAACATTCTCTTGGGTTTGAGTACGACTACCAGTTCATGATCAACGAGATTGTTCGGAATATCAAAAGTGCCTGTAAGAAAGCCAAAGTGCCGATGCCGAACATTTACACGGAATTCGGAAGTTTCACGGTAGGAGAGAGTATGGCACATATCTATAGTGTAGTAGCTCAAAAAGTACAGAATGACCGGGAAACCTGGTATATGATTGACTCCTCTTTTATCACTACACTGCCCGATACATGGGGAATAGGTGAACGGTTCCTTTTGCTACCTATCAATAAGTGGGATCAGGAGTATCAACGAGTCGTCCTGGGTGGTATGACCTGTGATAGTCACGACTATTACGACTCGGAAGAGCATATCAATGAAGTGTTTCTCCCTAAGATCACCAATGGCGAGCCACTGGTGTTAGGCTTTTTTCATACCGGAGCCTACCAGGATCAGATTAGCGGATACGGAGGGATTAAACACTGTTTGATTCCATCGCCTAAGCACGTGATCGTAGAGTATGATAAAAATGGTAAACTGGTGGATTGGTTATATGCTAAAGAGCAATCTGCACAAAGTATGCTGAAGATACTGGGCTATATCAAATAGTCTTGTAGAATAAATTATATGTTATGGCTGGTGTTTTACCAGCCATTTTTGTTTTTAGAGGCAGTGCGAAGTGTAGTAACCAACAGAAGGTTTCTTTAATATTCATAACCTTGTTTACATTACTTTTGGTTTTGTGAACCATTCAAAGGGAAAAAAAGCCATTGTCATCGGAGCCGGTTTGTCGGGTCTTAGTGCTGCCACTTGTCTGGCAGATAAGGGATATGATGTATCCATACTGGAGAAGAATGAACAGGCCGGTGGTCGTGCCCGTATGTTTCATGCCGATGGGTTTGTTTTTGATATGGGGCCCAGCTGGTATTGGATGCCTGATGTAATGGAGCGATACTTCAATCGTTTTGGTAAGTCCACCAGTGATTATTTTGAGTTGAGACGTTTGGATCCCTCTTACCAGGTTGTATTTGGGAAGAGCGACATCATGACGGTTCCTGCAGAGTACGAAGGGGTAAAGCTCCTGTTTGAGCGTATTGAAAAGGGGAGCGCTGCGAAACTCGATGCGTTCTTAGAGGAAGCGAGATATAAATACGAATCCGGAATGACTGAGTTCGTATATAAACCTTCTGTTAGTATAAGTGAATATGCAGAATGGAAATTAATGAAGTCGTTTTTTCGGCTGGATATGTTCACGTCTTTTAGCAGGCATATCCGCAAGTATTTTTCCAATCCCCGTATACTGCAGTTGCTGGAATTCCCGGTACTGTTTTTAGGAGCAATGCCTTCCCGGACACCCGCCCTGTATAGCCTGATGAATTACGCAGATATTTCGTTGGGTACCTGGTATCCCATGGGAGGGATGCATGAATTAGTGAAAGCGATGGAGCGCCTGGCAAAAGAAAAAGGTGTTGAAATTATTTTGAACACTACCGTGCAGAAAATAGAAGCCGAAAACCGGTGCGTCAAACAGGTGGTTACGGAGGCGGGTTCCTTCGATGCCGATATCGTGGTGGGAACGGCAGACTACCAGCACCTGGAACAAGCTTTGTTGGACAAAAAATATCAAAACTACAGTGCTACGTATTGGCAAAAAAGAACGATGGCACCGTCCTGCTTGCTCTATTATGTTGGCGTCAATAAAAAACTCCCTTTTTTACAACACCATAATCTTTTTTTTGAAGAAGATTTTAACCGCCACGCCGCCGAAATATATACTGATCCAAAATGGCCGGCTCACCCTTTGTTTTATGTTTGTTGTCCGTCAAAAACGGATCCGTCTGTAGCGCCAGCAGGCATGGAAAACCTCTTTTTATTGATACCCGTAGCTGCCGGCTTGCAGGATACCCCGGAAATAAAACAAGCGTATTTTGAAAGATTGATTAAACAGCTGGAGGAATTTTGTGGCACGCCTATTAGGGAACATGTTGTGTATAAAAAAATGTATGCCGCTTCCAACTTTTCGGCGGATTATAACGCCTATAAGGGAAATGCTTACGGATTGGCTAATACGCTGCGGCAAACTGCTTTTTTTAAGCCTTCTATCCGCAGTAGAAAGTTGAAAAACCTTTTCTTTGCAGGACAACTTTCTGTACCCGGTCCGGGCGTACCACCAGCTATTATTTCGGGGCGGGTGGTGGCGGATTACATCAGCCATAAACTATAAATATCTATGAAGGAACTTTTTGACCGGGTGTCAACCGACTGCAGTAAGATTACTACAAGGCAATACAGCACTTCTTTTTCGCTGGGTATAAAGCTGTTATCGGCACGGATGCACACGCCCATATATGCCATATATGGCTTTGTACGTTTTGCAGATGAGATTGTCGATTCCTTTCATGGTTTTGATAAAGCAGCACTACTGCGCAAATTTAAGGAGGATACTTATGCTGCTATTCAGGATGGCATCAGTCTAAATCCTATCCTCAACAGTTTTCAACGCGTGGTGCATACATACGGCATCGAAATTGAATGGATTAATACTTTTCTTGACAGTATGGAAATGGACTTGTCCAATCATTTTTACAATCGAAGGTTATATGATTGTTATGTATTGGGCTCTGCGGAAGTGGTGGGACTGATGTGTTTGAAAGTTTTTTGTGATGGAGACATTGTTATGTTTAATCGCTTGCAGGTGCCAGCTATGAAGTTGGGGGCTGCCTTCCAGAAAATTAATTTTCTTCGTGATATAAAAGCCGACAAAGAGGCCCTGGGGCGGATATACTTTCCGGGTGTTGATTTATCTAATTTTTCAATAGCAGAAAAAAGATTAATAGAGCGGGAGATAGAGAGTGAATTAAAAGAGGCATTAGCGGGGATCCGGCAATTGCCATTGTCTTCCAGAAGAGGGGTTTATTTGGCCTATAAATACTATTTACTGTTGTTTCGTAAGATCAAGAATACTTCGCCTCAGGGGATTTTGGAGAAAAGAGTTCGGGTGGCAGATATACAGAAGGTGGGTGTAATGTGTAAGTCTGTTCTTCGGTGCCAATTAAATATGCTGTAAATGCTAGGCGGACAATGAAATTTTATACATTAGAACGGAAAACTTTGCTGCATACTACATCAGCACTTGCATGGCAGTTTTTTTGTAGTCCTATCAATCTGTCGCGGATAACACCCCCGGCGATGGGTTTCAAAGTGGTAACTTCCGATTTA
This sequence comes from uncultured Terrimonas sp., assembly GCA_964604365.1. Taxonomy (GTDB): domain Bacteria; phylum Bacteroidota; class Bacteroidia; order Chitinophagales; family Chitinophagaceae; genus Agriterribacter. The sequence goes on along the minus strand of CAZRYS010000012.1, from coordinate 20,760 downwards.
CCGTCAATAATAACATCGGGTCTGCTGATTGAGTACCGGGTGCGACCTTTGTTGCATATACCTTTGCGTTGGGTAACAGAAATAAAAGAGGTAAGTCCGGAAACCTTTTTTGCTGACGAACAATTGACTGGTCCCTATAAGTATTGGCGGCACGAACATTATTTTACGCCTGCAGCCAATGGCATATTGATGGAGGATAAGCTCTACTATAGTCTGCCGTTGGGAAGTATTGGCAAATTGTTTGGACTGCAATTGGTGAGAAGAAAACTGGATTCCTTATTTGAGTTTCGCAGTCAGGCTATTCAGCAAATCTTTCCGGGATCAAAACCTGTGGTATGAATTTTTTGTATGCAGTAGTCGCTTTTGTGAGTATGGAATGTGTTGCCTGGACAACGCATAAATACATCATGCATGGTTGGCTTTGGTCACTACATAAGGATCACCATAAAAAGGAGACAGCCGGTTTTTTCGAAAAGAATGACTACTTTTTCCTGATTTTTGCCCTGCCCGGTGTGGCATTGTTTATCATCGGTGGTGTGCTGCGTATACCGGCTATGGAATGGATAGCCGGAGGAATCACCGCTTATGGGCTTTGTTATTTTTGGGTACACGATGTATTTATTCACCAGCGATTCAGATTGTTTCGTAAAGCCGATAATTTTTACCTGAAAGCATTACGGCGGGCACACAAAATGCATCACAAACAACTCGGAAAAGAAGATGGCGAATGCTTCGGCATGTTGTTGGTCCCCTGGAAATACTTTAGAGAGGCGCTGAAGGAACAAAGGAGGACCAGGCAGGTACTTTAAGGGAGTAGGGATATAACACAATTACATATTTCCGGAAGCAGTAATAAATTGAATCGGAAAGCGTTGTAATCTATCTATCCCTACCTTTGCGGGGCAAAAAACAAAACATTTTCGGTTATGATGGAGTTGTTTGATTTTATAATGCATATTGATGATCATCTAAGGGTAATTTTGGCTGATTATGGCAATTGGATTTACCTGATACTGTTTGCCATCATTTTTGTGGAAACCGGTGTGGTGATTATGCCATTTTTGCCAGGTGACTCTTTGTTGTTTGCAGCGGGTATGCTGGCATCGCAATATCCGGAGTCGCTGAATGTATGGGTGGTAATCGTACTCTTGTTAATAGCTGCTATTGCCGGAGATGCCGTTAACTATTCTATAGGAAGGTATTTTGGAATGAAAGTATTGAAGGTAAAGATATTCGGACGAAATTTCGTTAAGCAGGAGCATATCGATAAGACGCAATCGTTTTACGACAAATACGGACCTACTACTATCATTATAGCTCGTTTTGTCCCTATCGTACGCACCCTGGCGCCATTTGTAGGTGGAGTGGGTAAAATGAGATATGCTACGTTTCTTACTTATAATGTGATCGGCGGTTTTGTGTGGGTAGTGGGGTTAACGTTGGCGGGTTACTACCTGGGTAGAATACCAGTTATCCGCGATAATTTCAGTAAAGTGGTATTGCTGATCATATTCCTGTCTGTGCTCCCAATTGTTTACTCAATGCTGAAAAACTGGTACACGTCCAGGAAAGAGAAGAAGGCAGGTGCGCAGTAATTGTTGGAGAAACAAAACGATGAAACTATTGCCCGAGTAACTCATTTACAGTTCTGGAAGAATTCGTTTAGATGAAATTTTAAGCCCCGTTATTATTTTGCTAACGGGGCTTTTTCATTGATTTTACTTTATTACACGAGTCCGGGACTTCTGCCTTTTTTTAGATTCCAGATGGCGGCTATCAGTACATCTATTTCTTCGCAGGTATTATAAAATGCAAAGGATGGACGAACGGTGGCTTCCACGCTAAAGCGACGCAAGATTGGCTGAGCACAATGGTGACCAGAACGAACAGCGATACCATCTTTATTAAGGATTTGTCCTACCTGCTCGGTAGTATAACCATCCAGTACAAACGAGGCTACGCTGGCTTTGTCTTTAGCGGTGCCAATGAGTCGTACACCGGGTATACGTTTCAAACCATCTGTGGCATATTCCAATAAGGCATGTTCGTAGGCATTGATATTGTTTAGTCCTATCCGTTGTACATAATCGATGGCGGCGCCCAGTCCAACGGCATCAGCAATATTGCCAGTACCGGCTTCAAAACGAAAGGGTGCCGGGTGATAAACCGTTTTTTCGAAGGTCACATCCTGAATCATATTACCACCGCCTTGCCAGGGCTGTGTGGCATTTAAGATATCTTCTTTGCCATATACAACGCCTATACCCGTTGGGCCAAATACCTTATGTCCCGAGAATACATAAAAATCACAGTCATATGCCTGCACATCTACCGGAATATGTGATACCGCCTGTGCGCCATCAATCAGTACTTTAGCACCAAATCGATGAGCTGCTGCCACTATTTCTTCAACTGGTGTTACAGTGCCCAACGCATTAGATACTTGTGTGACGGCTACCAATTTGGTTTTGCTTGTCAATAGTTTTTGGTATTCATCCAGCAACAATTGACCTGAGTCGTCTACCGGAATTACCTTCAACTTTGCTCCTTTAGTTGAACATAACATTTGCCAAGGTACAATGTTGGCATGGTGCTCCAGGTGAGACACTATGATTTCGTCGTCCTTTTGAATGTTTTGTTGTCCCCAGCTTTTGGCTACCAGGTTAATGGCTTCCGTGGCGCCTCTCACAAAAACAATCTCCCTAACTGAACCGGCGTTTAAAAAACGTTTCACTTTATCCCGTGCTGCATCATATGCATCCGTGGAACGGGCTGCCAAAGTGTGTGCAGCACGATGAACGTTTGAATTTTCGTGTTCGTAAAAGTAAGTCAGTCTGTCAATAACAGCTTTCGGCTTTTGGGTTGTAGCGGCATTGTCGAACCAAATCAATGGTTTGCCGTTTACTTTTTCCTGAAGTATAGGAAAATCTCTTCTGACAGCATTCACATCAAAAAGCTCTGGTGGAATGGTGCCGGCGGATTGGGTGTCCTTTTGTGCTTGCACAAAACTTTTTTCGTAGTTGCCGGTGTTATAAATAGACCGGCTAGACGAAATAAAACCAAAGCTACCAGGAATACCTTTATCACCGGTACGGGCAACCGTATTTGCCAGGTTGGGTAATGTTGGAATATCACTGCTGATGCCAGGAGCCTGAATAGTTGATGCCGGGTACTGCAAAGGAGCATCGATGCTCTTTATAGAAGTATCCGTAGGCAATTTCACGGTTGGTAATTGAGAGACCGAAGTTGTTGACGGAACATAGGTAGACAATGATCGTATGTCCTGTAGAAACGAAAAAGAAGGTGTTCCGGGAAAACCAGTTTCCGGCACATTGCTGTTCCAGGCGGTCGTATGCTTTTCCAATTCGTTTGCCCAGTTTGTTAGATCATTGTCTGAAATACCGGTTGAATTCGAAACTGTATTCATATTGATTTCTGGCACAACCGAAACTCCTGCAGGAATACTTACGCCAGACAGTGATAATCCGCTGACATAGTCTTGGGGATCTGCTGCTGGAATTACATTGGCTACAGATCCATCCACTCCCGGAATACTTTCCGAATAGATTTCCAACGCTTCTTTGAAATAGCGATTGGCAATTTCTGCCAGCTGTGCCGGATCGGGTAAACCAGCTCGCAGGGCTTGTGTAGCACCTGTAAGATCTGCTTCCGATACGGGCAGATTGTTAATATTTGTACTCATGATAGTTTCCTATTTCTACGTTATCAAGCGCTGCAATGGCGTCTTCTGTCAGCACGGCCGCAGAGCAATACAGCGATACCAGATAAGAGGCAATGGCATTCTGATTGATACCCGTGAAACGAACAGATAGTCCGGGTGTTTGTTCGCCGGGTAAGCCCGGTTGAAATAACCCGACAACCCCTTGCTTTTGTTCACCCACTCTGATCAACAAGATGCTGGTTTTCCCCTTTTTTCCCACTTCTACCTGTTGTTTACCATCTATAAACAATTTGTCTGTAGGTATCAATGGCAGTCCACGCCAGGTAAGAAATGGTGAGCCAAAAAGGTTTACGGTAGGAGGGGGGACACCTCTGCGTGTGCACTCTCTTTCAAATGCCGCAATGGCTCTTGGGTGCGCCAGAAAGAAGGAAGGCTCTTTCCATACTTTTGAGATCAGGTCATCCAGATCATCTGGTGTAGGCGGACCGGTGCGGGTATTGATACGTTGAGAAGGGGCTACATTGTTTAACAGTCCATACCCTTTGTTATTAATCAATTCACTTTCCTGCCGCTCTTTAACAGTTTCTACTGTCAGGCGTAATTGTTCTTTTACCTGATCAAAAGGCTGGTTGTATAAATCGGAGGTGCGGGTATGTATGTTTACAATAGAAGAGATAGAATTCAAAATATATTCCCTTGGTGTTTCGTCGTAGGGAACATAGGATTCTGGCAATGGTTTAGTTTCGTCCTGTCCGCATACAACGTCTACGTTCTGCGGATTGACAACTTTGTTTACTCTTAATATACCTGCTTCCAGGGGTTTCCAATCCAGCAGTCGAACAAGCCAGCGGGGGGTGACGGCGCCATATTGTGGTGGCGTTTTGGTGACATTAGCTAATTGGTAGGCCGCCTGGTCTGGTAGTGAAATGTGTGTTTTTTCTGACTTTGACATAAATGCTTATTTGCTTTTGATGATTAATAGGTGAAATTCAATTTTCAACAAAGGCGAAAATAATTTAAAAATATTAATCTACTAATTTTGTAGACTAAATATTTTTTCAATATTTTCGCATTATGATTTACGGTGCTTCATTACATACGGCTTTGTATACAGGCGCACATTTGTGTTGTCGATGTTGATCTTGTTGGTGTATGTTTTTCTTTTTTTTCAATAGTTGTGAGGGCAGGAGGTGCCAATTGATAGGTGGTTCGATTCCACGCATAACTGCGGAGTCATAAAGGCAAGCATTAATGTCGCTTCGTTTCTACGAAGGGGCTTTTTTAAAATAGGTTTAATAAAGCTAGGAAATTTAAGAAATTAATTTTGGCAAAAGTATTAATTATAGAAGAGGAAGATCATTCAATACAAAGAGCAGAGAGAGGCAATATTGTAGCTCAAGGAAGGGGATTGTTAAATCTTTTTCAACTGGTGCTGGAATGTTTTTTCTTTTTTATTCCTTTTGGCAGAAAGTGATTGTTTACTTCAATATTATTTTACTACGTTTTTAACATTCAAAGTCGATTAGCTCATCTCAAAGCATTTATCCGATATATTCAACTTACATTTAGGTTTATTCTGTTACTATTTCTCTTTTTACTTTTTTGCGGAAAAAAAGTAAAACAAAAAGCCATCTTAAAATACGATTACTGCCGATTGCGGGAACGCCTTGAGGATTTAAAGGAGTAAATAAAAAAGCCATCTCTAACAAAGAAATGGCTTAAGGGTATAATGGTCGCGCTATTTTTTTAATAAATTGCAGGCTTCTTTTTCGGGCGGTATTGCTTATGATTTCAGCTCCACTTCCACCTACAAGTTTGTTCCGCGCAATATTTCCCGATGCATCGGGTTTTACCACCTGTTTACATTCATATCCAACAAAAGAAGTATTGTTACCAGTTTGTTATGATTGTTTCGGATAATGATTACAATGAGTTGATATTTAATCCAGTAGCAACTAGTCAGCGGTATTAAGGAAGGATTGCTATATTCAAGGAGATTCTGTATTTTTATAGGGTAAAATGTGGGTATGAAAAGATTTATATTGTTTTGTATACTGGTGTTAGCTTTAAAAGCAGAGGCGCAAACCTATCTGCCATATAATAGTGGACACAACTTTTTACAAAACAGATATATGACAGGCAATTTTGCTGGATTCGATTCCGGCAAAAAATGGTTTGTATCCCGCTATAGTGGTTTGACGGCCGGGCTTAGTTTTTTCAACGGTGGATCGGCTAATTTTATTGCTGCACCAATCGGGTTGCAACTCAACAGAAGAATCAACAACAATGTTTTTGCATTTGCCGGTTTGTCGGCAGTGCCAAATTATACTTATTTCAATCAGGCGTTTACCGGCGCACATATGGCTAATGGTAATCCATACCGGATGGGAAATCTTGGATTGTCATCCAGGGCAGAAGTGGGCGTAATGTATGTAAATGATGAACGCACTTTTTCTGTTTCCGGCAGTATCGGTGTAGAAAGAAACAATTACCAATATGGTATCCCACCGTTGAACAGGCAGGGTATTCAACAGGTAAGAACCAATCATTAATATATCTAGGTTCAATCTTGCTGTTTCTTGTATCATTATTCTTTGTTTCTAATCAGGCAATGATCTTCTTTTAGTGTTCAACCGTTCTATAACTGTTGAAAAGTCGTAAATTCTGTAGGCCAATAAAGTGTATTCCTTTTGTATGAAAACAGAGATCTTACAATACCGTTATGCAACAGGTTTTATCTTCTCATGCTGCACCACCGAACGTGTATAATCATATAATTCGCTGTACGTGCCGCCGTTACACAATTGTATTCCAGCCCTTGCTTCGTCCTTCTTTTTTAATTAAGCTTTCAGCGATGGTACTAAGCCAGACGTTAAGCTTCATTATGACTAAAAAATAGTCCGATTCGGCAACTTACATAAATTATTGGGCTTCTATTTTTGCTTTATAAATAAATCAAACATTCAAATAATGAAGACATTAGAAGAAGTCTTAGCAATAAGAGAATCGAACCCCACCGATATGCTGAAAATATACGACGATTTACCGCCTGTAAGTATAGAATTTATGATAGGGCGATGGAAGGGCTACGAAATTACGACCGGACATCAACTGGACGGCTTGTTGGTTCCTTCCGGCTGGTATGGAAAGGTATTTACCAATAAGGAGGAAGTTCATCCTTTAGTATTCTTTGGAAAAGGAAAAAAGGAATTATACAGCGTGAACCCCAAAAATATTCCAATGGATATTAAATTTTCGATGTCTACTATTTTAGGTACATTAATGAAAATAATGCGTCCGTTTGTACAAACAAGAAAAACAAAGGCGCGTTTGAGAATGGTGGAGCATAGGGGGAAATTAACAGCAACCATGTTATATGATGACAAAGCAATTTACGATCACTTCGCCAGGATAGACGACAACACGGTGTTGGGCTGTATGGACTTAAAAGGGGTAGGCGCTCCTTATTTTTGGGTAATGGAAAGAGATGACCATACATCGTACAAACTAAAATTTTGACTATCTTTTATTAAATCAAAAGAATGAAAAATACATCGAAGCCGATAACGATCAACAGTATTTCTGAATTGCACCGGCTTGCAGGCATAGAAAAGCCATTGCATCCTATGATAAGTCTTATAAAATTTCAGGATGTAGTCGTTCCCGAAGATTTAATGGATACCAGGGCTGTACTCAACCTGTACAGTATTTTTTTCAAGAAAAATGTAAGGGGAAAAGTGAAATATGGTCAAAATCATTATGATTTTGATGAAGGAGTGCTGGGAATGAATGCTCCGGGTCAGCTGATGGCTGTGCAAGACCAATACGAAGCCAAGGGATGGTGGTTGATTTTTCATCCAGACTTTGTACAAGGCTATCCACTGGCTTCTTCGATTAAAAAATATGGATTTTTTGACTACGCTGTTAATGAAGCCTTGCATTTATCGGTTCGCGAGGAAATTTTAATAGAAACTGTTTTTAAAAATATTGAACAGGAATACAATACGGCTATTGATATACACACCCAGCATGTGATGATTTCCCAAATGGAGCTTTTGCTCAATTATAGCAATCGTTTTTACGACAGGCAGTTCATAACACGAAAAAACGTTAGTCAGACCGTTGTTACAAGATTTGAGTCTTTATTGTCTGCCTACTTTGACGGCGATCAGGCTGAAACGAAAGGACTCCCAAATGTTCCCTATTTTTCTGCTTTACTTCATGTATCACCACACTACCTGAGTGATATACTTCGTAAACATACCGGCCAGAATACACAACAACACATCCATCAACAATTGATAGAAAAAGCAAAGGAGAAATTATCTACTACAGATTTGTCCGTTAACGAAATCGCTTTTCAACTAGGATTTGAACACGCGCAATCTTTCAACAAGTTGTTTAAAAGTAAAACCAGGCTCTCGCCACTGGAGTTCAGGAAGTCGTTTAACTAGTGTATTCTTCTACGTGAGAATAAAGAAAATGAGCTATTAATAATCCTTAGCTGATATCCGACAATTAGAAAGTTGAGCAATAACGGTGTTCCTATTACGGTGCTAGGGGATACCCTGTATTGTTGGATAGGGGTAAATGATGTCTACTATATATTTCTCATCATGGTTTTTTATCCAAAGAATGTATTTGCATAATATAGATAACAAAACAGCTTCAGAGATGACTGTATTACCTTGTTTTAGTTTAAATTTATTTTTTATTGATCTAAAGTTTAAATCCGTTTCTAACGATTCAATCCGTAGTGTATTCGTAAGGATCTGTTCCGGGAGGTAGGTTTCGGAAATATAGGGGTGTAGATCCAGGGCATTGTTAAAAAGGCTAAATCAATCTAATAATAATCAACTGTATTATGAAGTTACATTTACCCCTTTTTATTTTTTTGTTTTTTGTGTTAAAGTCTATGGGACAGGTCCCGCCGGCGATTAGCCCGTATGTTGCAACAAATTCTTGTCCGGCAACCACCGTTAATCTTAATAATTTAATAGATGATGGTTCACCCGGGGACGACAATACTTTAGTGTGGAGTACAAACTATCCGCCGCTGCATGCAAACGACACATTGACGACTGTACAAGCTGATGCTGTGGGGGATGGTAAATACTATGCTTATTATAGAAACAGTGTTAATGGCGCTTTTAGCGATCCGGATACCTTAAACGTTATTATAGAAGCTTGTGGCTGTGCAGATATTCAAATCAGGTATACTTTGGATATCCCCTCTACATTATCTAACAATGTTATTGCCGCTAACGGGGGAAGTGCAAACCTTTATTTCAACAGAACAAGTGGGCCGCCTATCCCCGGTATGGCAGATGTTCTCACACTGCCCTTAACCTATTCGGATTTGAACAATACAATTAACGGAACCGATAATCAATGGAGTGGCTTCGCAAGCGACTTCTCTAGCGAAATCAATTATTTTGTCATTTTACCTAAGGCCGACGAAAATTCTGGTGGACTATATAATAATCTGCCTGCTAAAAACAAAAATACAATAACAACTAACCTCGTTGAACTTCCTAATGTCGACAGATTTTTTGGTTACCAAATACGAACCGGAGTCCTGGATGTATTGGGAAATGTGCAGCTTAGCTTTGGTAATCACGATTTATCTTCATTGCCACCGGGGATATCGGTATATCGCGACTCTCTTCTGGTGAGACAAACTGGAAATATTGCGTTTGAGTCGGATGAAGAAAATGTGGATTTGGAGTATGACTTCTCCGGTTACTTTTTTAAACCAATCTTGCAAACCGACTTCTCAGATGAAAGGGACGTATCCAATACGAATCCTTTTCGTATTCTTTCCGGTCAAACGTATAGTTACTGGTATACGGCGTTTGATGATGAAAGTTATGTACCCGCCGGAAACGGGGACAGCAGAGGTTTAGGTATCTATGGATCCATCACTTTTTGTAGTCCTGAAGAGTTATTGCCCATTACGGGTCTTAGTTTCAATGTAAAGCGGGTGGGTGCTCATGGAGAACTGTCGTGGACCACGGCTTCAGAATATTTCAATAAAGGATTTGAGGTGGAAAGAAGCGAAGATGGTATTCAATGGAAATCAATTGGCTTTGTTAATAGCCTATCCGGCCCGGCCGGCAGTAGTTCAATACTGAAATATAGCTTTTCCGACCCGAACCCGTTAAAAGGTTCGCACACACATTATCGACTTAAACAAATAGACATCGATGGAAAACATACTTATAGTTATGTTCGTACGATAAAGAATGAAAACCGGGGTGGTATTCAGGTGTATCCTATACCTACCCGGGGAACGCTTTATCTGACCGGACTTTCGGGAGGAGAACAGATTAACGTATACGATGCTGCGGGGCGAATGGTGAAACAGCAACGTACCAATGGATCACAAATAAACATGTCCCTGCATCAACTGAATAGTGGTTTTTATTATTTGCACGTGATCGGTGCGAACGGCACGATATCGATACATAAAGTGATGAAGACCCAATAAAATTTACAGAGATATTGATCCCTTGTTGCGTTTTAGAATTGTTACAGCAGGATTTCAATTCACTCCTTTATTTTTCTTGGATACTTTTTGGAGGAAAAGTATCCAAAAGCCGCCGGGGAATAATTACTGCTCTTCCCCGGCGGCCTTGATATGGCTTTATACTATTGTATCCGAAGTTTAAAACTTTCGCAGGGATACGCGTTACTTTTCTGGTGCATGTCCCTGTGAAAATGCTTCTACAAATAATCAACTATTTAGTGTCTCAATATTTTCTGGTCCGCTTTGGGATCCTGATCCTGTCCTATCAGGAATGCCATCAAATCAGCCATTTCCTGATCGTCGAGCAGCTTGTCTAGTCCCTGGGGCATCATGGATACGTTGGCCTGTTCCAGGCTTTGTATCTCATTTCGGTTAATCCTCACTATAACACCTGGAGCTACCTCTGCTGTAATCGCTTCTGGTGTTTTTTCTTTCAGGATGCCCCGATAGGATCCGGTACTTGTTTTGATATCATAGGTTTCAAATTCCCGTACATAACTCGCTGCGGGATAAACAATGGCTTCCAGCAAATCGTGGGCGGAGCGATCCCGCTGAATAGAGGTAAGGTCCGGACCCATATGCCCACCTTGCGGACCTACCGTATGACAGGTGCCACAAGTAGCTTTGCCAAAGAACAATTGCCGGCCATTCTCCAACGAACCTGTACCGATTTTATCTTCATAAGCCTGCAATTTTTTCAATCGCTCGCCGTGGACTGTATTCAGTTTAGTGATCATTTGGTTTAAGGCTGGCTGTATCTCTGCTGGATATTCTTCAAATATTTTTTTGAGTGCCGGTTCGGTAAAGCCATCTAAAGCCGGCGACTCCTGCAAGACTTTTATCAACTTTTCAGCCAATGCCACGGGATATTTGCCAGCATACATCGGTACCAGTCTCGGTAATATGTAAGCATCTGCTTTGGGTAGCAATTCATCTGTTATCGTCTGCAATTGTGCTTCGGTTAAATCAGCGGTTTCCATTATATAGGCTGCCCGTTGCCGTAGTGGGGCTTCCTTGCCTGGCTGCATCAATGCATACAACAGGTTGAAATCTGTTGCACGCAATATGGAGTCCTGTTTTAACAACACGGCGATGGCATCCATACGCAGTGTTTCAGGATTCTTCGTATCATCAGCCAATTGTTTAGTTTCTGCGGTTAACTGTTTCAATTCACGCATGGCTACCAGGTTCATGGCCTTAGTTTTTATGTCGGCATCCACACCGGCGTGTAACTGTTTTCTTACTACGTTCACCCATATATCAGGAAGCATTTTTAGTTTGCTTTTTGCAATCACGTCCATGAAAAACAACTGATAGTTTTTACTACCTGTTGTAGCGCCATTGGCAACAAAAGCCTGTATAGCAGTTTGCTCACTCAGCGCAACCAATAATTCTTTGTATAGTTTTTCTTCGTCTGCATTCAGTCCACCTGTGGCAAAACGTTTTTTTAGGAATGCAGCCATTTGGCTAGACCAGGCAGGGTGGTGTGTGGCGATCCATAAGGCCGTATTTCTCAGCGCTTCATTGTTGCCGGACAGAAATCGCAATACGTCGTCGGGGCGTAAATCAGACCCGGACATCTGGTCTAAGGCAATCAATGCGGCTTCTTGTACCAGCGGTTCAGTATGGCCCAGCGCTGGTCTTACGGCTGGCGCATCGTTTATCTGCATCAATGCATAAATAATGGCGTGGCGGTTGAAGCGGTCCTGCTCCTGCTGTGCAGCCTGCAATAGTGGCGCTACCGAATTGCTGTTTTTTAGTTGACCCAATGCTGTAGCTGTCTGACGCTTTACGGCTGCAGATGCATCACTCAACAACAATTCATGCAACACGGATAAAGAACCGTTGTCTCTCAACAATCCAATTGATCTTACTGCCGCTATCCGCACTTCCTCACTGCTATGTTGCAGGTAATTCTGTAGTTGCGCAGTAGCTTCAGGTGTGCCTATCTGGTAGAGTGTAAAAACAATCTTCTGATGTACGGCAGCATCTGTAGTGCTGGTTGACAATTTTGCAAGCGCTGGTAACGCTTTGTCACCCATATCTATCAAAGCCTGTTTGGCTTTATCACTTACAAAGAAACGTGCGTCTTGTAAATAGTTGATCGCTTCCGCCGGATCAATAGCCGACCAGTTTATTTTATTGCCATAAATATCTGCAGTTTTCGGTGCGTTCTTTTTTCTTACTCTGTAGATGGCACCTTTTAATTCTGGCTTGGATACCTGGGACAGGGGGCAGCCTTTGATAAACCAACCGCCGGTTTCTACCACCAGCATACTGCCATCGGCATCTTCCAGCACATCGGTTGGATGAAAGTCTTCGTGGGATACCGAGAAAAACGGCTCATCTTCTGTTTTGAAAGACGCACCATCTCTAAACAGCTTATGCCGCATGATGCGATGCGTATTGAATTGTGCGCTGAATAAATTTCCCTGGTAATCATCCCCCAGGCCATTGCTTCTGAATAAGGCAATACCCGAAGGAGAGACTCTGGAAAATTTGGCAATGACAGGCATTAGTTCTCCGGTGCGGGGTAGTCCGTCTCTGTCGATGTTGCTGTTGGGTTTAGGATATACACCGCCCTCAGTCCAATACACCAACGCATCGCGCTGACCGGCCTGCGGATCGGTAAAATAGGTTTCTGTGCCAATCACTTCTCCGGCATCGGTAAACGTTAGTTCCACCGGGTTGTTCATGCCGCCGGCTGATATCCATTCCAATTGTGAACCATCAGGCTTTACCCGCCAGATCCTGGATGTTTCGCCTTTCATCCGTTCTCCCTCTTTGCTGGTGACATCAAAACCCATAATAGCATTGGTCAGGTACAACCAGCCATCGGGTCCCATAAATGGCCCCACCAAACTATTGGCATTTACATTGAGTGTCCACCCGGAAAGAATAACCTCTCGTTTGTCTGCGACCCCATCGCCGTCTGTATCAGTGAGTTTTAACAGGTCCGGCGCGGAGGAAGCGTACAAACTACCTTTATAAAAAACACCGCCCTGCGGAAACCGTACGGTGTCGGCAAATATGGTACTCTTGTCATAAATGCCGTCGCCATCCAGATCTTCTAATAGTTTAATCCTGAATTGTGGCTTTTCAAATGCATCTTTCGTTTTGTCGTATACGTTACCGGTAGATTCAAATACGAATAGTCGACCTGTTTCATCCAATGTGCTGAACATTGGATAGTCTACCAAATCGGGTCCGGCAGCTATTTCCACCATATAGCCTTCGGGTACCTGCGGCTGGTATCCATGGGTGTCAGATTTTTTTTGTTGGCAGGAAAATAAAAGGCTGGCCGATACGGCGAGCAGGCTTATACCGTAATTTATTTTTCTCATAAACCAGTAACAACTTGGATAATATTAGTAATCGGTTGACAATTTGCCTACAATTTTACATCAATGGTGCGGTATGCCTGTAATGCAGCCAACTCACCTGCTTTACCAGGGTTTTTGATTTTATGTTCCAATCCGATAAAACCACGGTAACCTTTGTCATAAAGATGCCGCAATACAACCGGGTAGTTTATTTCGCCGGTGGTAGGTTCCGTTCTTCCAGGAGTATCACCAATCTGGATATAGCCAATCTCATCCCAGGCGGCATCCAGTACGGGCAATAGGTTTCCTTCTTCGATCTGTACATGATAAAAATCGTACAATATTTTAACAGAAGGACGGTTCACCATTTTAGCCAGTGCATAGGCCTGCGGGATGGTATGTAAAAACATACCCCCGTGATTGATTTTATGGTTCATGGTTTCCATTACCATTACAATGCCGTGGGGTTCATAAATATCGGCTATACGTTTGAGCAAATCTGCCGCATTCAACATTTGAAATTCGTAGGATAAAGACCTATCCGCCAGCCCCAGGACATTGTGAATGACTTTTGTATTCATACGCTTGGCTATCTCAACAGATTCTTTTACATCCTGTAAAGCTTTGTCACGCAGCTCCTTGTTGTTGCCCGCAAACGTTACATCATTAAAACTCATGGTGCCTACAAACTGGCCAAACTGCATACCCAGTTGCTGTACCGTTTTACTGATGCGTTCTTGTTCCTGCACGGACCGGTTTTTAAGAAATGTATTTTCCCAGGCGCGGAAGCCACTATCGTACCCCCACTTAATTTGGTCTACAACATCTTTACCACCCAACTCTTTAAAAATATTGAAGTCTGGAGAAAATTTCAGGTTGAATGGTTTTTCAGCAACAGGGCTAACTTTGGGCCTTATATTTGAACCTAACGCCATTGCTGTAGTACCGGCGGCCAATCCAACGCCAGACAAAATACTGTTTTTAATAAAAGTTCTACGAGACATGCTTACGATATGTTTAAGGGAAAGTAAATGGTTTAGATGAATACTTTAATGAATGGTATTTTAGCAAGCGGTAGCCTGTACAGTTAATACGCTAAACCAGATGGTTCACATGGCAATCACACCTTACAAAGATGCACAAAAATGGGATTCATCTAAAAAAAACTTAGCAAGTTATTGCATTAAAGCAAATGGTTTTATTTTCTATCATCTTCATAGTTGCATGGTAACAAATTCGTAATATGTGATCTTTAGTTTATGACCAGGCTTAATATTATTGTACTATTTGTTTCTATTGTTCTTATCGCAAACAATCTATTGAGAGATTTGCAACTGCAGCAAAGGCAATTAGGTGATTTGCGGAACAGGATGGTGGGTGCCCGCCTGCAAAAGGATTGTTTTTTACCTTATTTCTATAAATGGAAGCAAGGAGACGGGATACGATATTATGACATACAAAATCAGGATAATCACATTGCTTCTGCCTCTACATCCAGCCCTTTCTTCCATACGTTGTTGTATCCAATAGCCGATCTGCCGCATTCATTGGTCAGCAAATTATGGGTATACCTATTATACAGCCTGTTGCTGATTGCAGCGTTTCTTGCAATATTGTTGAGCAAACAAAGTATGATGCCGTTGGTGTGCCTGATAACTGTGAGATTTACCCATACAGAAACCTGGCTCGACACTATTACCACAAAACAATCCTATCTTTTTGTTCCATTAAAGTTCCCAAGGCGTATCCCTCTTATTTCGGAGGATATAAAGATTTTGATACTGTCAGATCATTTACAGACTCTATCGACAACCTATTTCTGGTAGGCAGAAACGGAATGCATCGTTATAACAATACAGACCACAGCATGCTGACGGCTATGGCCGCGGTCGATAATATTATCTCTGGAATTACAGATAAGGCGAATATATGGGAAATAAATACGGATGACGAATACCACGAGGAAGCGGCAAGAAGCTGAGGTAAAGACTGGTAAAAATCAGATCAAATAGTTAGCTAAATTTTTGTGTAAGAAATAATAATAGTTTTATCTTCGCAGCCCTTAAAAGGAAGCCCGGGTGGCGAAATTGGTAGACGCACCGTCTTCAGGTGGCGGCGCCGCGAGGTGTGCTGGTTCGAATCCAGTCCCGGGCACCAAACTGGACAAGTCGAAATTTTTTTCGGTTTGTCCAGTTTTCATTTTAATGAAAGCCTTTTCCACACTGTATATCAGCTCTACTGCTTCATTGATTCGAGCGGTTCGATAATGGAATCCGTCAAAAACGAATTTTTCGTGAAATATCGAACCAATTATTTTGCGTTTTCCCTTTACATCCGTATTCTCAAAGAGTTCCTGCAGATTAGCCAGATTTTCGATGGCTTTGCGCAAAAAGCCATCTATTTTAGAAACAAGGCTGGTAACTTTTATAAGATCGCTTCGAGTCGTTCTATTTCCTTTTCACAGTCTCTTTTAAACTCGTAATAATGCTTTTCACCTATTTTATCAGTTAGGAATTTTTTACGAGCCTTCCCGATATCATCATTTAATGCTTCAATCTTGTCATTCATCGTTTTGACATCACCACGCTGAACACTGATCTCTTCTTGTACTCTGCATTTATTTTATTGGCGTAGATTTCTATCATGCCAGGGCGAGGTACAAACTTTCTTAGCTCTCTGGAAAACAGTTCATTGACATTTTCAGACTTAAAACGGGTTCCGCAGGAAGAAATACAGTGATAGTAGTAATATTTAGCATTACGCCCTTTAGAGACACTTCCATTAAATCGTGGTCTGCGGTTGGTGTAATGTAAATAGTTGCGTGGTATAGTGAAAAACAAAATTCTATTTATCCTTAGTATGTATGACTATTTTTCTTATCAACGATCCTAAAATGAAGGGAATGACTTTAAGGATAATATTCAGGTAATTTAATTATCTGCCGCCAAGTAGATAAGTTGAGTAACCAATCTGAATCTGTGAAAAATTAGATTTAATGTTGTCTAATTCCCAATTTAGTCTAACTCTTCCAAATACTTTGTTATTAGGATTAACTTGTATTGCCATTAGTAATTCAAAAGTGTTTAGCCACGAACCTCTAACAGGTTTAAAATTAGTAACGTCATTCTTATCATAGACGATTGTTTGCACTTTTGTGTTGATTGGAAGCATATAAATCAACTTGTTGGACAAGGAAAAATTAAATCGCTCTTCAGGAAGGAATCTGGCAGAGATCTCCGGAAAAAGTTGGATAGTATTTAAGGTGGTTTCTGTTGTAAAACCTGTTTTTTGAAAAGTATCAGGAGTCGTGAGGGAATCTATCAAAGGGGTGATTCCTAGCCGAGCTCCAAAGTTTACGGCTACCTCATATTTTGCATCGTGTTTTGCCAAGTGCATAATATTTAAATCAAAGCCTGCAGAAAACCATTGGTACCTATAAATGTTCAAAGGGTCAGTATAACGATGTACATTAGCATTTATCTTAGCCGTATCAATATTGCCTGGAAACAAACGTATTGAATCCATATCACCTAGAATCAGGTTTCTGTTATGTTGCTCAATTTTGGAAAATGTAACCGCCGGAGCTATAAAATGAAACCATCCATTACTTCTGAAAAGGCTGGATATAAATTTTGGACTTAAATACTGCCTGGTATTTATGTTAATCAACTTCCTCAACTCTACTTGAACCAGACCGTTAGGTTGATCTTCTTTGAGTCCAACAAAATCGGAATAGATGTTTGCTTCAAATAATCTCTTCGTAGCTTCTTTATTTAATATCACACTAGATCCACCCGTTATATTGATGACCACAGATGCAGGACTATAATCCCTCCTTTCTGTTCCCAGTTTGTAATCGTAATCAATAATATCGCTCAGTTTTATTTGATATATAGAATCAAGTTTGACCCGAAAAAGCGGAGCAGCATTTCTTGCTTCAGCTTTCTTCTTATTAATAACGACCTTTGAGTGTTTACTGTTAAATAAAGGTGAATACAGTTCCAGCAATTGGGACTTTGAGTACTTCTTGAAGTTGTCTATAGATGAAATCCCTACGGGATAGGGGAGGATAAAATAATGCAGGGTGCTATCAGGATACTGGATATATGCCTTTAAATTTTGAATAAATCCATTGTTGATTTCAGCTTCCACTTTTTGCACAACTAAAGGAGCCCAATTTGCAATTGTATTAAATTTAGTAATATTACCCGAACTATCAATTATGTGATATTGTATCTTTGCAAAGGCTTTTGGGCGCACTATAAAGTTTCCTGCTACGGGGGTGGTATCACCTTTTAACGACTCTGTTTTGATGTAAAAATCCCTCGCTTTAAGAATTATCAAAGAACTGTCAGAAGAAATGCAGCCTGAGTCAAAGGTTGATTTGAAGTTTATGTAAAAAAAGGATGCAAATACGTCAGCGGTTATTGGTTTAATCAAATAATCAATTGACTTCCGATCTCCAACACCTTTTTGAATATAAACTTTCAGATAATTATCCGGCTGAATCTCTATTTTAGTTGTAAATGGCGTTCCACAAGCCACAAAAGATTCATCATACGTTTGCGAAAAGAGGTTATTAATTGCAAAAAAAATAAAGAATACCAGAATACAGGTTTTCATCATGTGTGATCTTTAAGAATGTGAATATATTAGCACCTTTCCTCTGTGGAAACCCAACTACACGATCCTCCAATGCAAACTTTAATATGCAGGATACCATTAAAGCACGCGAAGTCATTATTGAGATTTTTAGGTGTTAATGAATTCGCATTTTCAATAGCTCGTGTATCTCCTTTGATGCTGTCTTCCTCTAGTTGCTCTGAAGTAACAGATATCGTCTTTTTTCCAATTTTATAACTCAGGGCTATGAGCTTGATTTTCTTTTTTCTTGCCATATTGCTTTTATTAAGATCAACAAACTTTATAGCTACAGTCATGTAGCACAAGTAATTTTTTGTAGGCTTTGTGGAGAAGTTTGGATTAAAAATGGATACTGCAGTTATAACTCAATGCATTGGGTAAGGCTGTTATTTCGATTCAAATAATCAGTTCATGATTTTAGCTTTATTAGGAGTACGAACTAAGACTATGGGAAATGTTTATTTGTAAATTGTATACTAAATTAGTGTTTCTTGCCGGATATGCTAAATATTACCAGTTTTTTTTGAGAGAATTTCCAGCGCAGAGTTTACGGACAAAAGAATTTCATAAAGTTAGTATAGATGCTGTTTAGTTGCATAGCCCTCACTTACTTTATTCACTATGCCGTTGTTTGACGCAGAGATGTACTTCCCAATTGTAGCACATACTTTTGCTTTGTCACATTATTTTGATCACAAAATAATGTGAAGTATTACTATTGAAGAAGCGAAAGCCATTGACATAGTAAAATACCTGTCTGGCACACGATATCCGTCTCAAAAAATATCCGGAAAAAATTATTGGCACCTCTCTCCTTTACGCGATGAAGAAACACCTCCATCGGAAGCTTAGCTGGCATGACTTCGGCAAAGGGGAGGTGATCTAACTAGACCTGTAGCCTGGGTTTTACTTGTATTAAAAAATGCGACAATAAAAAGCGTTTTTTCTTTACAAATTGGAAAACCAGACTGAAATGGCATTTTTATGTCAAAAATTTATTCAGCATGGTTATCCTCCAAACTAAAGATGCTTGGCTACAAGGTTTGGGCTGAGCATGAATTAAAAAACGGAGACGCATTTTGGCCCGAAATAGAAGATGTAGTCAGGAGTCAATCAATAAAGTTTATACTTGTTATTTCCCAGGCGTATATCGAAAAGGTGAAGGATCCTTTGTCGGGTTTTTAAAGAAATCGTTGAACTCATAAATAAAACAATGACGATTATTTATTTCAGCAGGGGACAAAAAATATGAGCAAACCAATGAAACTGTTTATTATTTTCCCGCAACTAGTGTTACTTGTGAATAGCATTTGTTAACAATGGAATGAGTAGTTTCTATAACTTTGCATTGATAGGGAGAATGTGGTAGGAAACGAACAGAAATGGCTCCATAGTCTTTGACAGAATTTTGACAGACTTATTTTATAATGTATTGATATTTAGTGCCTAACGATTCCAGTCCCGGGCACTTAACGAAACATCCTAAACTAGGATGTTTCGTTTTTTTATGCCAATAGCAGATGCTAACCAAGGATCAAGTTAAAAAATTGGGGGATTGATTTAATGTTTTGATTTTTGTGCTTTAAAGACAAAAGGTTGGTTGAAGTTGAGCGGACGCGGCTCGCTCAGTCTATTTAAGGCAGGGAGACTGGGGAGGAAAGCAACAAGTGTTATAAAGCACATGCACAGGTGCTTGTGCATTAGAGAGAATCCTGAGTTACAAACTCAAGACAGCAACTTACTATTTTTCAACTTACGCAACGTCCCCGGCAACTATATCTATATCTTCAACTACTTTGCATTGGGGAGACGTTGCTTGGAATTTAAGTTTTGGGGATTAATTTCGGGAACCAGTTCAGCCGGTATTATTGCCGTATTGGTATCGATGGTTCTAATAAAACCATTCTCTTCGACAGATTGTAGTCTTGCAACTGTTACAAATTTAGCTTCAGCAACATTATCAATACTCAGCGCTTCATCAACAAGCTTTTTTACTAATTTTTCAATATTCATTGGCTATTTAACCCAAGTATTAAAGTTATACATTGGATATTAGCGAATATCTGTAATAATTTGATTACACAAGATGCAAAGTACACACATTCGTTGGTGGAAAGTACATACTGAGTCCCATAGTCTTGTTGCCGTACAAGCGAGCGTGGCAACAGGCGGTGATAGCAGTACTACAGCCGGTAACAAAATAAATGACTACCTCCATTTTAGATGAGAAAAGGTTATGGTATTTGTTTTTATCAACGCTTTTGAACCGCGTTTGCCGGGAAGAGTTATGGAAGAAAATGGTATTTATAAAACTTACATAGCCCTGCCTACGGCATATTTTCGATTCTTTCAATCTCTATATGCTTGATCGTTTGTATGAGGCCGTTATCTTTTGTTTGCTTGTATTGTTTGGCATTATTGCTTGAAACAAAAAACCATTCCATGATTTGACCATTTGACATGATTGGACCAAGAATTATTCCATGCAATTCCTTTCGGTTTTTGAGGTGAACCTGCACTGCTATATTACTCCTATGTTTGCTTTCTCAAAAAATTACTGTTTTAAATCTTTGTATTTAGCA
>CAZRYS010000011.1:0-173892 GCA_964604365.1 uncultured Terrimonas sp. | reverse complement strand
TAATTGCTTAATATGAAGCTATTTAACCTTAACTAAACGGCATTGAATCCCGGTTTATGGGATAATCGCTGTCCTTTTCGGTTACAAGTGAGTTGTGAACCTCCCTTACTGGTTTTATAAAACTCGCTGAAAATCTTTGTAAGTCTGACAACCCTTTAGCTATCTCTGCCCAATGAGTGAGCAGGTAACTCTTAGCCGAATCTTGAATGAGCCCCTTTACTTATAATATCCGGTTTTTTCGATTTCCTGCTGCACAATATCCGGTACCAGGTATCGGATGGATTTTCCTTCCTTTATCATTCGGCGTATTGCTGTAGCCGAAATCTGTAAAAGGGGAGCGTCTACCACAATAACCGAAGTTTCCGTATTTTCTACTGCAAAGCCGGGTCTTTTGTATACATAGAGCGGATAGTTTTTCATAATCACGGGTGCATTTTTCCAGCGATGCAGGTTTTGATAACTATCGCCACCCATAATTACAGAAAACAAGTGTTGTGGATACCTTTCTCCCAGGTAAGCCAGTGTATCTACTGTATAAGAGGGGCGGGGGAGGTGAAATTCTATATCTGAAGCTTTCAGATCATCTTCTCCTTCGATTGCCAATTTTACAAGGTGAAGTCTTTGGTATTCGTTCAGCAATCCTGCAGACTCCTTAAATGGATTTTGCGGAGAAACGATAAACCATACCTGGTCAAGATTGGTATGTTGTACCATATACTTTGCGATGATAAGATGCCCTATATGAACGGGATTGAAAGAACCGAAATACAAACCAATATTCATCTGCTTAAATTAAAGGAAATAATTCTATTCAACCCAGATGTTTGCTGCTTCGTCCAGCCGTAAACTCAACTGGTAGCCGGCTACCGACACGGATATCGGATCCCCCAGTGGCGCTTTTTTATCTACGGTTACCAATTCCCCTGGAATAAATCCCATTTCCATCAACTTCAGCAGATAATCGCTATCCGCCACTTCTTTTACCAATACGGTGGTGCCTGTAGATATTTCAGAGAGTTTTTTCATTTGTGTACCTGTTGTTTTAACTTTTGCCATTGCCAACAAAACTATGTTATGAATGGCAAATCTATTCCTAGTTTTACAGTTTCTATTTCGAAATCAGAAAACAAATTATGCCCGACATCAAGTTTTTCTTTGCTGACGCATCTATTAAAGTTCCGGAAAGAACCCGCCTCAAGAATTTTATTGCAGACACTGTCGCCCGAAAAAGAAAAAAATTAACCGCTCTCAGTTATATATTCTGCTCAGATGATTACTTACTCAATATAAACAGGCAGTATTTACAACATGATTATTATACTGATATCATCACATTCGACCTCTCCGAAGATGCTAAGCTGATAAACGGGGAAATATATATCAGCGTAGACAGGGTCAGAGAAAATGCAAAATCATTTGAAAGAACAATCAACAATGAATTACACCGTATTCTTTTTCACGGCGCGCTACATCTCTGTGGCTACAACGATAAGTTAAAAGCTGAAAAATTAGCAATGACAAAGGAAGAAGATCGTTTATTGAAACTATATTTCGGCTAAAAAATAGATGTTCCACGTGAAACGTTCCATATTGTTCCTTATTGTTTGGGTTATAGGATTTTACCTTTCCTCAAATGCGCAGGGATATATCAGCTTAACAGACAAGGAATTCATCCATACGCACGATAAACAAACGGATATACTTCGGGGATTGGATAGTTTAGAAGGATATCAATCCCTATCCAACGAAGAAAGAGAAGCAGCCTATTGGGTAAATTTCGTCAGGATGTATCCAAAAGCCTATCACAGGGATATCCTCCTTCCTTTCCTCGAACAATTTCCCGAAGTAAAAAGCAACTATACAACCTCACTGGCTAAAGAACTGACAGCTGTAGCTCCCGCGGGGTTTGTAAGCCCACTGGCTAAACTCAACAAAATAGCCTATGCCCATGCCAAAGACCTGGGCAGTTCCGGTCATCGTATATCCCACAACTCCTCCTCAGGAAGCAGCTTTCAAAAACGAATGAATGACGGTGGTATATTCGGTTGTATTTCCGAAAATATTTATGAAGGAAAGCTAAGACCCCTTCAATCCGTTCTCTTCCTTCTGATAGATGCCGGGGTTCCCAACCTCGGACACAGAAAAAACATCCTTGATAATAAGATGCATTCTGTGGGCATAGCCTATTATCCCATCAAAGGAAAACAGGACATGTACTACTCTGTACAAAACTTCTATTGCGGAGACCCTTTGTAATGTTCCACGTGAAACTATGTGATATTGTTCCAGCACCTTAATTTTGCAGGATGTTTTCAATATACGACGTAATAGTAGTAGGTGCCGGACATGCGGGATGCGAAGCAGCAGCGGCAGCGGCCAACATGGGAAGTAAAACATTACTTGTTACCATGAACATGCAGACCATCGCCCAAATGAGTTGCAACCCGGCAATGGGAGGAATAGCCAAAGGACAAATCGTTAGAGAAATAGATGCAATGGGGGGTTACTCTGGCATCGTTACAGATCTCTCAATGATTCAGTTCCGCATGCTGAACCGATCAAAAGGTCCTGCGATGTGGAGCCCGAGAACCCAAAATGACCGCACCCTCTTTTCACTCAAATGGAGAGAATTATTAGAGAATACCCCGAACCTTGACTTTTACCAGGATATGGTAAAGGGATTACTGGTAGAAGACAAAAGGTGTGTAGGTGTTATAACCGGTATGGGCCATGAAATAAAAGCGAAGTCTGTAGTACTAACCAACGGCACATTTTTGAATGGCGTCATCCATATAGGGGAAAAACGATTCGGCGGCGGAAGGGTAGCAGAAAAAGCTGCGACAGGAATTACCGAACAATTAGTAGCATTAGGATTTGAAAGCGACAGGCTAAAAACCGGAACACCACCCAGGATAGATGGCAGAAGTTTGGACTATACGAAAATGGAAGAACAAAAAGGAGATGAAGAAATATCAGGCTTCAGCTTCTCTAATATAGAAAAAATAAAACCGGCTCAACAAAGAAGTTGCTGGATCACCTATACCAACCAAACAGTACATGACACTTTAAAAACGGGTTTCGACAGAAGTCCAATGTATGCCGGCAGAATAGAAGGAGTAGGTCCAAGGTATTGCCCCAGTATTGAAGATAAAATCAACCGCTTCGCAGAAAAAGAAAGACACCAACTTTTTGTAGAACCCGAAGGATGGAATACTGTAGAAATTTATGTGAATGGATTTTCAACCTCTTTGCCAGAAGAAGTACAATACCAGGCACTCCAAAAAATACCGGGTTTCGAAAACTGTAAAATGTTCCGCCCTGGCTATGCTATAGAATACGATTATTTTCCGCCAACACAATTAACCTATACCCTCGAAACAAAACTGATAAGCAATCTTTTTTTTGCAGGACAAATTAATGGTACCACCGGTTATGAAGAAGCCGCCTGCCAGGGACTGATTGCCGGCATCAATGCTCACCAAAAAGCACACGAAAAAGAACCCTTTACTTTAAAGAGAAGCGATGCCTATATCGGCGTCTTGATTGATGACCTCATCAATAAGGGGACAGAAGAACCTTACCGGATGTTTACCAGCCGGGCAGAATTCAGAACATTGCTTCGGCAGGATAATGCAGATTTAAGACTCACCCGTAAATCATGGGAAATTGGATTAGCCTCCAATGAAAGATTCGAAGCATTAAAAAAGAAAGAAGCAGCAATAGAACATATTAATAATATTCTTAATTCAACTATAATAGAACCACTCGAAGCCAATCCATATCTCCGTTCCCTCACATCTGCCGAATTAGCGCAAAAACAAAAAGCGGCTCAACTCCTGCTTCGTCCTTCTGTTTATATCAATGAATTTATTGAGGCTGTTCCAAAACTAACCGCCCTCCGTGCCAATACAAACGAAGAACTTGAACAAGCCGAAATACAAATCAAGTATGATGCCTATATAACCAAGGAAAAAGAGTTGGTTGAAAAGATGGCAAAATTGGAAAATCTTGCTATTCCAGAAAATTTTAATTACGACAAGATCCCGGCGATATCCGCAGAAGCCAAACAAAAATTCAATAAAATAAAACCAGTCACCTTAGGACAAGCTTCTCGTATATCCGGTGTTAATCCCAGCGATGTTCAGATATTGATGGTCTACATGGGCAGATAAAAGCCGATCCCGGCGTTTAAAGTCCCAATTGAGCACTTATATCCAACATCCGCCTAATCGGCTTAAAAGCAGCCTTTCTGAGCTCCTCATCCATGGTTAGCTCGGGAGACTCATATTCCATACACAAATACAACTTCTCCAGCGTATTGAGCTTCATATGCGGACAATCATTACAAGCACAGCTATTATCGGGAGGGGCAGGGATAAAAAGCTTTTCGGGAGAGTCCTTTTGCATCTGGTGTAGTATCCCTGTCTCTGTAGCAACAATAAATGCCTGAGAAGGATCTGTTTTGCTGAATTTGAGCAATTGTGTTGTTGACCCAATATAATCCGCCAATTCCAGTACAGGATCCTCACACTCCGGATGTGCTATCACTTTCGCATTCGGGTGACGAAGTTTCAATTTCGTAATCTTTTCCCTGCTGAAAATTTCATGCACCATACAGGCGCCGTCCCATAATACCATTTTTCTACCTGTCTGCTTGTTGATAAAAGCACCCAGATTTTTATCTGGTGCAAAAATGATCTTCTGGTCCGCAGGTAAACTTTCTACTATCTGTTTGGCATTTGAAGAAGTGCAAATGATATCACTCAACGCTTTAATACCTGCAGAACAATTGATATAGGAAATAACCAGATGATCCGGATACTGTTCCTTAAATTTTTGAAACAAATGTGGTGG
Source organism: uncultured Terrimonas sp. (assembly GCA_964604365.1). Classification (GTDB taxonomy): domain Bacteria; phylum Bacteroidota; class Bacteroidia; order Chitinophagales; family Chitinophagaceae; genus Agriterribacter. The sequence continues at coordinate 169,038 of CAZRYS010000011.1, read as the reverse complement.
CGCTGAATCTGATAAAGAACAACCGGCTTTCAGATCAGGTAATAATACTTTCTTCCCCGGATTTAAAATCTTTGCCGTTTCCGCCATGAAATGAACACCGGCAAAAACGATGATGTCTGCGGTTGTCTTCTCAGCCTGCTGTGCCAATCCCAAACTATCCCCAATATAGTCTGCCACATCCTGTATATCCCCATCCTGGTAATAATGTGCCAACACTACAGCATTCTTTTCTTTTTTCAATCGTTCTATCTCTTTGAACAGATCCAATTCCACATTAACATCAATATCAAGAAATCCTACCTGCTCAACATTTTTTTTCGCTTCATCAATGTTAATTACTGCCATAGTATTTAATATTATAGATTATATATTTAAAGGCCCTATTACTATTACCCCTGTGAATATGGGGATAGATTACATTTCTTATTTCTTGGCAAAGTTAAAACTAATCCGTTATTCACTGTATTGCACACGAAATTCACATAACAGAAATCAATGGGAATGAAGAAACAGTGGATTAATCCACAAACGTTAACAATAAATTACCGGGGAGAAGAAATTATAAAAAAGGTCTAAAAAAACTGTGGGTAACTCAATAGTAATCTGTACAATAAAATCTGCGCGGCCGAAATGTGGATTTCAGGGAAAAGAAAAAATTTATATTTAGGCTATTTACCAACAGCAAAAATTTGAAAAAACGGATGTTTTTAACATTTATCAATGTCTATGCACAGGGCAATGTGAACTATTATAAAACGGAAAATTTTATGTTTAAATTGTGTGACGGAACAATAGAAAATACACAAAAGCAATGCAATAGGGAAGCCACTTTCACCAGCTTTTCCACAATTTGTTGATAAACATTTAATCCCCTATTTTTGCCATCCATTAAAATATATTAGAAATTATATGTCTATTATTCAGACGATCCGCGAAAAAGCCGCAGTATTTGTTTTTACCATTATTGGGTTAAGTCTTATCGGGTTTCTTGTTCAGGACGCTTTTGTTGGGAGAACTTCCAACTTTTTCAGTTCTAATGAAACAACGGTAGGAAAAATAAATGGTGTATCAATAGAGCGTGAGCAATATGATGCGAGGGTAAGAAGCCGTGAAGCGCAATACCAGGCGGCTGGTTATAAACTGGATGAGTCTACCAGGCAACAGGTTTATGAGGAAATCTGGAATGCACTGATAGGAAAAGAACTGGTGGAAGGCGAAGCTAAAAAACTTGGTCTTTCTTTTACATCAAAAGAATTCGCTGACTTGTTATTTAGTGACAATGCTCCACAGGAATTTAAACAGCAGTTTACAGATCCTAATACGGGTGTGTATAATATAGAAGCAGCCAGAAACGCTTTCAGAACCATTCAGCGTTCCAAAGATCCTGAGCAGATCCGCCAGGTAAATGAGCAGCTGATAGAGCCGATCATATTTTCCCAGTTGCAAAATAAATTAATGGAGATTTACGCAGGCAGTGTGTATTTACCAAAGTGGTTGTTGGAAAAACAACAAAAAGAAAATGAACAACTGGCAAATATCTCTTATGTTGGTCTTTCTTATATTACTGTGCCGGATTCTTCTGTTAAGGTGTCCGATGCCGCTATCAACGAGTATATTCAGAATCATAAAGATCAATTCAAACAGCAAAGAACGAAGAGTATAGCTTACGTTACTTTCGACGCCTCGGCCAATGCAAAAGACAGCAGCAATTTGCTGGCCAAAATGGAGGAGCTGAAGCCGCAATTTGCAGAAGCCAAGGACCCGGGAATTTTTGCTACCAGGAACGGAACGAAATCTCCATTTTTTGATGGTTATATTAATAAAAGCCGTATTCAAGTTCCTCAAAAAGATTCTATCCTGAGTCAACCGCGTGGAACAGTATATGGTCCATATTATGATGGTAATTCAATTGCATTGGCTCGGGTAATAGATAGTAAAGTTTTACCCGATTCTGTAAAAGCAAGACATATATTAATTGCTACAACAGATTTACAAACAGGTCAGCCTTTGTTGGCGGACTCTGCGGCTAAGAACAGGATAGATAGTATTCAAAAAGCTATTGCCAGCGGTGGTGCATCTTTTGAAACAATGGTAATTCAGTATTCCGATGATATAGGATCCAAACAACAATTTGGGAACCTGGGATATTTTGCCAATGGGCAAATGGTGAAGGAATTCAATGATTTTTGTTTCGAGGGAAAAAAAGGAGACAAAGGGGTTGTAAAAACACAATTTGGTTATCATTATATAGAGGTTGAAGATCAGAAGAATTTTGAGCAGGCATATAAAATTGCCTATCTGACCAAAACGATAGAACCCAGCAGAGAAACAGATGACGCGGCATCTGCTGCTGCCACACAGTTTGCTTCTTCCAGCAGAACACACCAGGAATTTGATGAAACCATAAAAGCACAAAGCCTCAATAAACGGGCAGCAGAAAATATTCGGGAAATGGATTACCAGGTACCGGGTTTGGGCGCCTCCCGGAATTTTATAAAATGGGTATATGAAAATAAAACCGGAACTGTGTCTGAACCTATTTCTATAGGAGATCAGTATGTAGTAGCCATCGTTACCGGTGAAAAACAGGAAGGATTGCAATCCGCCTCTGAGTTATCCACTCGCATATTAGTAGAACCTATTTTAAAAGAAAAGGAAAAAGCGAAGCAGTTGATAGCAAAATTGGGAACCTATAGCAGTCTTCAGGAAGCCGCGCAAAAAGCAAACGAAGAAGTTAAAACATTGGATAGCCTGCGGTTTTCAGATAATTTCAAACCAGGGATCGGAAACGAACCAAAATTGATAGGGGCTGCATTTTTTAAAGACAACGAAACCAAGGCTTCTCAGCCAATTGCTGGAAATGGTGGTGTATATGTTCTTCAAACGAAAATTACGGCTTCAGAAGGAACCGGTGGCAATATAGAAGAACAGCGGAAGGCAACCATGATGCAGATGAAACAAATGCAAGGGTATAGTATGCTGGATGCTTTGAGACAAAGTGCAGAGATTAAGGATAACAGGTTGAAGGCAGGATATTAGAATTTTATAAGAACGGAAAATAAAAAAATGGATTGGTTTTAACCAATCCATTTTTTATTGTTAGTGTATCAATACTTTTAATCGCCCCCGTTTATTTGAGGCATCGTTATCCAATTAAATCCGTCTTTTGCAATCAAAGCTTCTGCATCTTCCGGCCCCCAGGTGCTGGGCGAATAATTTGGAAAATCTTCAGCCTGCCTGCTCTGCCACGCTTCCTGTATGGGCATGATAATTTTCCACGCTGCTTCTACCTGGTCTACACGCATAAACAATGTGGCATTTCCTTCCATCACATCCAGTAGTAATGTTTCGTATGCTTCCGGCTCATGTTCATCGTAAGCCTCATCATATTTAAATACCATGTCTACGGGGCTCAGCACCAGGTTCTGGCCAGGGCGTTTTGCCTGAAACCGCAACCTAATATCCATTTCAGGTTGTATACTGATGGTAAGACGATTGGGTCTCCAGCTATCAGCCGCTTCTGGCGGGAAAGCGTAATTCGGAGCCTGACGAAACTGAATGTTGATAATCGTACTTTTTGCATTCATACGTTTACCTGTACGGATATAAAAAGGGACGTCCTGCCAACGCCAATTATCGATATAGAATTTTACAGCGGCAAAAGTTTCAACACTGGAATTTGGATCCACGTTTTTTTCCTGCCGGTATCCGGGTACTTTTTCTCCTTGCATCCATCCTTCCCCAAATTGGCCTCTTACTGCATAGTCCTGTACCTCCGACGTTTTTATTTTTCGGATAGCATTCAGCACGTCCACTTTCTTGTTCCGGATTTCGTTGGCATCAAAAGAAACAGGCGCTTCCATACCAATCATACAAACCAATTGCAGAATATGGTTTTGCACCATATCACGAAGAGCTCCAGATTTTTCGTAAAAAGCACCCCGGTTTTCAGAGCCTACTGTTTCAGAGGCCGTGATTTGTACATGTTCTATATAGTTCCTGTTCCAGATGGGTTCAAAGAGTGCGTTGGCAAAGCGAAGGGCCAGAATGTTTTGGACCGTTTCTTTACCAAGATAATGGTCTATGCGGAAAATCTGGTTTTCATCAAACATGCTACTGAGCAGAGAATTCAATTCTCTTGCACTTTCAAGATCGTGTCCGAAAGGTTTCTCCACTACTATGCGGGTACATTTTGTATCAGCACAGATATTCAACGGTCCCAGCTTACTGGCAATGTCCGGAACCAATTGAGGAGCAACAGCCAGGTAAAAAATTACATTTGGATGCTCGCCGTACTCTTTTTCCTTTTCTTTTACCAGATCCGAAATAGCAGCGTATGCTTCAGCATTTTCAGCGTCCATTTGCAGGTAGGTAATATGTTGCGAAAACTCGCCCCATTTCCCGTTGGCTTCGTCCTTGCGGCGCGAAAACTTTTTAATTCCGTCCAGCAAGCGTTCCCTATAGTTTTCGTTGCTATATTCAGATCGTCCGATGCCTACAATATCAAACTTTTCTGGCATCCAGTCGTCCAGAAACAAATTGTATAATGCCGGACTGAGTTTTCGTAGATTTAAATCACCGCTCCCCCCAAAAATGAAAATCAAAGAAGCCGGCGGCCGTTTGTGAACTTGCATATCGATAAATGCTAGAATTTAAAATTAGTTATTGCCAATTAGCGTGAAATGTTCCTTCTTCATCAGTACGCTGAAACGTATGAGCACCAAAGAAATCACGTTGTGCCTGTATAAGGTTTGTTGGCATTGTTTCACTTCTGTACGCATCAAAATAACCAAGAGATACACTCAACCCGGCTGCAGGGATACCGGCAGTAACGGCGGTAGACAGGAATTTCCTGGTTTTAGACTCACAAGCTTTCACCAGTCCTGCAATACCACCATCCAGCAGAATATTAGGAAGTGAGGGGTTGGCTGTGTAAGCTTTGTAATAATCTTCTAACAAAGTAGAGCGAATGATGCAACCTCCTCTCCAGATTTTTACTACCTGGGGAAGCGGGATTTCGAGATTATATTCTTTTGAAGCCTCGAATAACAAAGCGAGCCCCTGGGCGTAGCTGATTAAAGTACCAAAAAGCAGGGCGTCTTTAGCCTGTGCTACCAGTTCTTCTTTAGCAACGTCGGAAATTTTGGTGCTGCCATTATATATTTTTGAAGCGTCTACTCTTTCTTTTTTAATGGCAGAAAGGCTGCGCATACTAACGGCGATGTCAATGGTGGGGATAGAAATACCCAAATCCATAGCATCCTGCGATGTCCATTTACCTGTTCCCTTGGAACCAGCTTTATCCAGAATGACGTCTACCAATTCTTTACCGGTTTTATCATCTTTTTTAGCAAGAATATCTCTAGTGGTTTCTACAAGGAAAGATTGTAGCTGTCCTTCGTTCCAGTCTTTGAAGATTTCGTGCAGTTCACTATTGCTCAATCCGTATCCGCGGTGTAATACGTCGTACACCTCGCTGATCAACTGCATGATGCCGTATTCAATACCATTATGTACCATTTTTACATAATGTCCTGCGGCACCATTACCCAGGTAAGCAACACAAGGCTCACCGCCTACTTTCGCCGAAACAGCTTCCAGCATTGGTTGTACATGAGGGTACGCTTCTTTATCACCACCGGGCATGATGCTCGGTCCGCGTCTTGCGCCCTCTTCTCCGCCGGAAACGCCCACCCCCATAAAGTGAAGACCTTTTTCCTGCAAGCTTTTTGTACGTCTGTTTGTATCAGTATAATGAGAGTTTCCTCCGTCAATGATAATGTCTCCCTTATCCAACAGAGGGATAAGCTCATCCAATACCGCATCCACCGCCTTTCCGGCTTGTACCAACAACATTATTCTGCGAGGCGATTTCAATTCTTTCACCATCAGCGAAAGATCTGAAGTACCCTTAATGGTTGTACCGGGCACCATTTCTGCTTCCAAGTCGGTTACTTTTGAAGGAGTTCTGTTATATCCAATAACAGCAAAGCCATGGTCAGCCATGTTTAACAGGAGGTTCCGGCCCATAACGCCCAACCCTATCAATCCGAAATCAAATAATTGATCAGCCATATTTAATTAATATAAGATGAAAAAGGACTGCGAATTTACGCTATTTCACCTCTTCAAAGTCAATGTATTCTCCCGCTGCGGAAGATTTATTGCCTGAATTGGGGGAAGCCTGACGGGAATCAGCCTGGAAAGGGGAAGAATTTTGCTGCATTTGCTCCTGCATACGCTGTTGCATCTCGTTTACCTGTTTTTTAAACTGACGTCCAACCCTTACCAGTGGAATCATAAACCGGATAAACCTGTACAAGAAGTAAATAAGCAAAATGTAAAAAATGTATTTCATCGTCAGTTTCAAAGATAAGGTTTTTACCCCTTCCTTGTAAGCGAGACATTGTTAAAGCTTGCTGAAACTATAGGCGTATATATACCCTTTTTCTATCGAGCCACCAGGCAATGGCGAAAAGGAGCAGAACATGGGCCACTGCATATATCAGCGATCCATTCATGTCTCCAAACACCGGAGCAAAAAGGTGATCATAGGACCATTTACCTAACCCTTTGTAAACCGTTTGCCCGTTTTCGGAATCGGGAATTCTAAACAGTCCATACAAACGAGTCATCACTCCACTCAGAACAAATACAAAAAGAGGATTTTTGCCAAAAACGTCAAAAAAATGCCCCCAGGCCCGCCAATTTTTTATTTCAGTTAAATAGATAATCAGCGTTAACAGAGCAATAGCCCAACCTGTAGATAACAGCACAAAAGAACTTGTCCAGATTTTTTTGTTAAGGGGGAAAAAGAGGCTCCAAAGTAAGCCGGCGGCGGCACAAATTGCAGCGGCCAGAACCAGTGTTAAAAGATGTCGAGAAACGTCTTTATCCAGGTTATTAAAAGCAGCCTGATTTCTAATAATATATTCACCAACCAGATAACCCGCCGTCACCTGCACAATTGCGGGTAATGTGCTGGCAATTCCCTCCGGGTCAAAAGGAACCCCTTCTCCCTTATACAAATGATTTTCTCCCAAAAGCCAGCGGTCAATTTTCAGTCCAAACCAACCTTCCAGAGCGTAGGGATCTGAACCACCCCAGGAAAAGCAAAATAGCCAGTAAGCTACCAGTAAGCCAAGAGAAAAAAAGAAAACAGTCCTGCTTCTGAAATAAAAAGTGAGCAGAGAGGCGAAAAAATAGCAAAGGGCAATACGTTGCAACACGCCTAAAAACCGGAGGTTTTCAAAAGGTTTGCCCACAAGATTTCCTGCCGCATCATATTGAATAAAAGGAAACCAGTTGAGGAGTACTCCAATCATAAAAATTAACAGGGTTCTCTTTACTGTTTTCTGCCAAAAGGCCGTTTGACCTTGTTCTCTGAGCTTTGGGAGCACAAAAGCTAAAGCGTTTCCGACAGCAAATAAAAAGAAGGGAAAAACCAAATCCGTTGGAGTATATCCATGCCATTGAGCATGCCCTAAGGGTGGATACACAAAACTCCAGCTTCCGGGGTTATTAACCAGGATCATAAACGCTACCGTGCTTCCACGAAAAATGTCAAGGGGGTAAAAGCGTTTTTTCATGAAAAATTAAATATGCCCGTCGAAAGGGGTAACAAATTGCCAAAAGCAGCAATCTAAAATAGATTTTTGCAAAATATTAAGACAACAAGATAGGAAATAGCCGGAAATTTGTACTCTATTATTAATAGGGGTTCTTTAGATAAAAAATGCAATTTTTTTACTTAAATTACGTTTATCAAAAGAGAAGTATTTAGAAAAATTTAACAAGACGGAATTACACTTTTTTGGGTTTAGTACGTCTATATATAAAGAGATTTAGAATAGTCAATTTTCTCATAAGCAGTTAGTTTTGGTTGCGGCCCCCATTTCCATGGGGGCCAATTTTTTTGTGCTTACCGGATGAACCGCCTGGATATAAGCCAGCCAATAGCCGCACCTACCACATCTGCCACCATGTCCTCATATTCAAAGCTTCTGTTGGGAACAAAGAATTTCTGATAGTACTCCATAAGAATACCGTAAATGCAGGTAATTAAAAAAACCAGGAAGAAAAGTTTGTTTCGGTTCGCTTTGTTCCTTAGACGAGTATTCAAAAATAAGCTCCAGAGCCATACATGCACGCCGCAGAGAATGGCATGAATAAATTTATCAATAAAAGGAACTCCGGGAGACTCCGGGAACTCTTCGCCAGGCAGACTCAATAAAATAAAAATACCAAGCGTCCACAGCAAAGCTGGCCACCTGGTATACAATAAATTGCGTAATTTATACATGTATACTATCCTACAAGAGCTGCATAGGCCTCCGCACTAAGGAGGGTATCAAAAGCAGATGGATCATTTGGTCTTAATTGTATCATCCAACCGGCACCGTAGGGGTCGCTATTGATTAATTCCGGGGCATTATTCAATTCCGGGTTTACTTCTGTAATAGTACCTGCGGCCGGTAAGAAAAGATCACTAACTGTTTTTACCGCTTCTACACTACCAAAAACACTATCCGCATCAAGCTGCTTATCCTTGGTTTCTATTTCAACGTACACGATATCACCTAATTCACTCTGGGCGAAATCAGTAATTCCTACTACCAGCGTGCCATCGGCCTCTTTTCTAACCCACTCATGTTCTTTAGTATAACGAAGATTCTCAGGAAAGTTCATTGCAGATTGTTTTAAGATGCAAAGATTACGAAATCGGCCCGAAAAACCTTAAAAGAAATCAGTTTGCAGGGATTAATATACGAATCGTTTCTTTGTTGCCCGGCGAAACCTCATCTACATAAATGAGTTCTATGCCATCCGCACTTTTCTTTTGCAATGTCTTTTTAATAGAGAGGGATAGCGGAAATTGCGATTTTGCAGTAGCCTCTTCCGGTTCTTCCTCTTTTTTCCTTCCCTTTTTTATGTTTTTTACTACTTCACGCAGAACAAAGGGGCGGGTTTCTTCTTGTGGTTCCGGTTCGTTTATCGTTGTATTGGCTGGGATACTTTCTTCCGGATCAACAGCTGCAGTACGTTTAGGGTCTTCTGGCGTTACAGGCTCTTCTTTTGCGGGAACCTGACTTGTTATAACAGAACTATCTTGTTTTACAGGAACCTGAGTTTCCTGCTTGGGCGTGGATTTACTTTCGGGAGGTGTTGTTATTACAGCAAAATCTTCTTTTGAAGCTGTCACCGAATCCTTTTTATGTCCAGTGCCAACCTTCGGAATGCTTTCTTTTGTTTTCTGAATGTTGGTCAAAGACTCTTTTACAGAAGCCGGCAGGTCGGGTTTTTCAATATTGACAATCAGGGTAGAATCTGTTGCAGGCAAGGGGTCGGATTGTTTTACAACAACATTTTCCCGAACAGCGATAACGGGTTTTAACCTGATACTTTGATCATCCACTACATCTGCCAGGAGACGAGAAAAGGCGTCGTCGCTAACAGTACCGGGGAGAGCTTCTTTTTTAGGCTCTTTTATAACTCCAAAGCCAGACACAACCTGAGCCCCTATAACAGGGTTTCCTCCGCCCATAGCCCATAACTGGGGAACCCCGGCCTTCCTGGCGAGTGTAAATGCAAGATCGGAATTGTCGACAGCTATAGGAAAAGACCATTCAGAACCCGGATTGTTTTTGTATCCGATGACCAGATCGTAGGATGATGCAATCAAACCTTCCATTAACAGGTATCCGTTGCCAGACGATTCATATGTTTTCAATCCGGATTTTACATAAAAAGGAGCCTGATCGCCAGACTGCACATATATATAGTGTATACCCTGTCCAAAACCGAATTGAGCAAACCACATGAGGAAAAGCGCCAAAACCAGCTTCCGGGGTGATATGGACTTGTTTCTGTCTTTCACTGTTGCTATTATAAATGCAAAACTAGGTAAAACCTTAGGAATGTATAGAAAACGAGCCTTATGATAAGCTTTTTTGTTCAGTTATTTTACCCAAGTATATCGCTATACCTATAGTTATTATTGTTAAAGCCGCTCATAAATTGGGAACAATTACAATAAAAGATATAACTTTTCGCATTTTTATCGTTACAGAATAACTGATTGTCTTTCAACAATAATAAAACAACCTATACAGATGTTTCTTCGACCATTCAATGTCAAAACTGCCGTTGTCATCCTCTTATCCTCCGCCTCAACGACGCTTTCTGCGCAGGATATTCATAAACCCCATGTACAGGATACCAGCTCTGCTGTTTATCATGCAGAGTTCCAGAAAACCAATGCGCTGGTCCACACAAAACTGGAAGCCAGCTTCGACTACCAGCAATCTCAGATGCTGGGTAAGGTATGGTTAACCCTGGAGCCATTTTTCTACAGCATTGATTCTGTAGTATTAGATGCCAAAGGAATGGAAATAAAATCAGTAGGACTTGCTACGGGTAAATTGACTGCTCCATTAAAATACAGGTATGATGGAAAACAGTTGTTTGTGAAACTCAACAAAACCTACAAAAGGGGTGAACAGTACAAATTATTTGTAGATTATATAGCAAAACCAGAGGAACTGGAGAAAGGTGGCAGCCAAGCTATTAAAGACAACAGGGGCCTGTATTTCATCAATCCTAAGGGAGAGGTTAAAAACAAACCTACACAAATATGGACCCAGGGTGAAACAGAGAATACCTCTGTGTGGTGTCCCACAATAGACAAACCCAATCAAAAGAGCACACAGGAGTTTTTTCTGATAGTTCCTTCTAAATATGTTACACTCAGCAATGGTAAGCTGATTCAACAACAGAAAAACGCAGACGGAACCCGGACAGATTATTGGAAAATGGATGAGCCGCATGCGCCTTATTTGTTTTTTATAGGCGTGGGAGATTTTGCCGTGGTAAAAGAAATATATAAGGGAAAAGAAGTGAGTTATTATGTAGAAAAAGAATACGCAAGTGTGGCAAAAAAGATTTTTGGGAACACGATAGAAATGATGGCCTACTTTGAAAAGATTACGGGGATAAGCTACCCCTGGGTAAAATATTCGCAGATGGTGGGTCGGGATTTTGTGAGCGGAGCCATGGAAAATACAACGGCGACATTGCATAAAGAAGATGCGCAACAGGACTCCCGTGAGTTATTGGATGGGAATATATGGGAGGGAACCATAGCGCACGAACTCTTTCACCATTGGTTTGGCAACCTGGTAACAGCAGAAAGTTGGAGCAACCTGACGGTGAACGAATCTTTTGCCAATTACAGTCAGACATTATGGTTTGAAAATAAGTATGGAAAGGACGCCGGCGATGCAGAAAACTACAAGGATATGCAATCCTATCTGGGTAATCCGGAAGAAGCCCAAAAAGATCTGGTACGGTTTTACTATAAGGAGCGTGAGGATATGTTTGATTTGGTGAGCTATAATAAAGGTGGACGCATTTTGAATATGCTTCGCAATTATCTTGGCGACGAAGCTTTCTTTAAGGGCTTTAACGTATACCTTACCAGCAATAAGTTCAAGACAGGAGAAGCGCATCAGTTGCGGCTTGCATTTGAAGAAGTGTCTGGCAAAGATCTTAATTGGTTTTTCAATCAATGGTTTTTCGGTAACGGCCACCCGAAACTGGATATCACCTATTCTTATAATGAAGGAACAAAAAAAGTGTCGGTTGCGGTAAAACAAAACCAGGAAAAAACCTTTGTTTTACCTGTGGCCATAGATATTTACCAGGGAACAAAAAAGGCCAGGCATGAAGTATGGGTTAACAGAAAAGAACAAACTTTTGAATTTGAAGTGTCGTCAAAGCCTGATCTGGTAAACTTTGACGGTGATAAAGTATTGCTCTGTGAGAAAAAAGAAGAAGGAAAGTCTTTGCAGGAATATATTTTTCAATACAAAACAGCAGCCAATTACGTAGACAGGCGGGAAGCAATCGCATTTTGTGCACAACATCAGGACAATCCTGCAGCTGTAGAGCTGTTGCGTACAGCTTTGCGGGATGTATACCATGACCTGCGCATACTGACGGTGCAGTCGATAGATTACAAAAAGCCGATGGCAAAGCAGCTGGTAGAAACCAACATTTTTGAATTGGCCAAGGGCGATCAAAAACCAACAGTAAAAGCAGAAGCTCTGATGGCCCTGGCGTTGTATGACAAAGAAATCTACAGAGACCTGATAAAAAGAAGCGTTAATGATTCTTCTTACAGTGTTGCAGGCGCCGCATTGATGTCACTGAATGAATTTGACAAAGACCTCGCCTATAGAGAAGCAAAACGGTTGTCGGAAAAGAAGGCCAAACAAAAGCTGAGCGAATCTATTTGCACAGCGTTTGCCATCAATGGTAAAGCGGAGGATTTTCCCTACGTTTTGGATTGGTATAACAATTTGCCCTTTGGACAATCCAAACTGGATAATGCCAACACCATGGCATATTATGCTATTCAGTTGCAGGAAACAGTCCTTGTGAAAAAAGCCGTAGACGCCCTGGTAACTTTAAGGGACGAAATCCCTTCTGCTTATCAGGAAAGCCTGGTTCCCTATTTAAACACGGGAATACTTAAAACCATCGCTACCCAGAAAATCGCAGCGAAGAATGTTGCCTCTAATCCGGCAGCATTGCAGGAACAGATAGATTATATTCAAAACAAAATTCCGTAACAAATAATAACGATAAAGAGAAAGCCCGCCAGATAATCTTCCGGCGGGCTTTCTTTATGAGAAGAGTTGGTTTAAGCCATCTTTTTTGCGTCATCCAAAAACTTAGCCAGACCAATGTCTGTCAATGGGTGTTTCAGTAGTCCCAGGATTGGTTCTAACGGACAGGTACAAACGTCAGCACCCAATTCAGCAGCTCTTACAATATGTAAAGAACTACGGATAGAGGCGGCCAGGATCTCTGTTTTAAAACCCTGCAGCGAGTAAATTTGGGCAATTTGTCCAATTAACTCCATACCATCCCAGTTTCCATCGTCTATTCTGCCTACAAAAGGAGAGACATAAGTGGCACCGGCTTTAGCCGCCAGGATAGCCTGACCGGCAGAGAATACCAATGTACAGTTGGTCTTAATTCCGTTGTCCGTAAACCATTTCAACGCTTTTACGCCATCTTTTATCATGGGCACTTTTACAACAATGTTAGGGTGAATTGCCGCAAGAGATTTTCCTTCTGCGATAATATCATCGAACTTCGTAGAAAGAACTTCTGCACTAATGTCACCGTCAACAATTTCGCAGATCGTTTTATAATGGTTTCTAATGGCTTCATCACCTTTGATGCCTTCTTTTGCCATCAAAGAAGGGTTGGTGGTTACACCGTCCAGAATACCTAATTCAGCTGCCTCTTTAATCTGGGCCAGATTGGCCGTATCAATAAAAAACTTCATGTGTTTATTTTTAATTTTTTATATTGTTGCCTGACAAACTTTTTTGAGTCAACATTCCGTGCATTTCATGGCTGGCTTTTACGCTTTGACAATAAGAAACTTAATAAATATCAATAGCGAATATAAATGATATAGTGAGAATAAAAAAGGCAAGTTACTTACATCGCACCGCTACAACCGCCTACCCTTGCTACCTTCCGGTCCTGGGGGAGTTCAGCAGGAGCTGGTCGTATAAGACTTGCCGCTGCAAAGATAAATCATTTATGGAAATCAAAAGCAGGAACCTCTAAAACTATCCATTTTCCTTTGAAACGCTGGCAAACTGCATCTCGTGCAATTTTGCATAATGTCCTTCTTTTTCCAGCAGTTCAATATGGCTACCCATTTCTTTTATCTCGCCCCGGTCTAATACCATAATGGTATTCGCTTTCCGGATTGTAGACAGCCTATGGGCAATAATGATGGAGGTGCGACCTTCTATAAGAGTCTCTATGGCATGTTGTATCAGTTGCTCACTTTCTGTATCTATGGAAGAAGTTGCTTCATCCAGGATAAGGATGGCCGGATTATATAAAAGTGCCCGGATAAAAGAAAGCAATTGTCTTTGTCCCAATGAAAGCGTACTGCCCCGTTCCATTACGTTGTAATCGTAATTGCCGGGTAATTTCATGATGAAGTCATGCATGCCAATCAACCGGGCTGCATGAATGACTTGCTCCCGCGAGATAGATTCATTTCTTAATGTTACGTTGTCCAGGATAGAACCGGAGAATAAAAACACATCCTGTAACACAAAACCGATATTACCCCGCAACAAATTCAGGCGATACTCTTCTATATTTACGTCATCAATCTCTATAGTACCCTTCTGAATATGATACAACCGGTTGATCAGGCTGATGATAGAAGTTTTACCGCTACCGGTATGACCTACGATCGCTAATTTTTCTCCGGGTTGTATGGTAAAAGAAATGTCCTTTAGTACGTAATTATCCTCGTTGTAGGCAAACCAAACATTTTTGAAGGCAACTTTTCCGGTTACTTTTTCCGGGGCATAATTACCTTCTTTTTTGATGGTATCATCATTATCCAATACCTTAAAAATTCTGTCGCTGGCCACCATGCCCATTTGTAGCACGTTGAACTTGTCTGCAATAAACCGAAGCGGACGAAAAAGGAGGTTCAGGTATAACACAAAAGCAATCATGGTACCCACCGTGGCCTCACCGGCAATAGCCCCCTTGGCACTCCACCAAATCATCAGGCTCATGGCAATGGCCAACATTATTTCTACAAAGGGAAAGAAAATAGAGTAGGCAAAAATTGCTTTGATATTGGCATTGCGATGTTCACGGTTAATTTTTTTAAACTTGGTGTACTCTCTGTCTTCTGCCGCAAAAGTCTGTACGATCGGCATGCCTGTAATATGCTCCTGTACAAATGCATTCAATTGGGCAACGGCGTTTCTCACTCTTTGAAAAGATATATTTACACTGTTTCTAAACCAACGGGTGACGAAGATTAACACTGGTAATATTAAAAGACATATCAGGGTAAGTTTCCAGTCAGTAGCAAACATCACGGCCAGGACAGCCACAATAGCCATCAGGTCTGCAATGATGGAAATAAGCCCTTCTGCAAAAATATCGTTGACGGCTTCTATGTCATTAATGGTGCGTGTTGTTAATGTGCCGATCGGTGTTTTGTCAAACTGTGTCAGGTTCAACCGCAGAATCTTTTTGTAGACGGCGCTACGGATATCTTTTACCACTGTTTGCCCCAGCCAGGCAGTTACAAAAGAAAAATAGAATCGCATAACTGTTTCCACCAGTAATAGCCCAAGTTGTATGCAGGTAATAATAATCAGCGCATTCATCAATCCACCCCTTATATACTTGTCTACCGTCACCTGTATCAGCCAGGGACGAACCGGGGAAATAACCGCTAACAGGATAGCCAGCACAATGGATAACACAAGACTGTTCCGGTAGGGCGTTGAGTAGGAGAACACTCTTCTCAGCAAGTGGAAATCAAAAATCTTTTTCGACGGAGCCTGTTCTGACATAATATAGGGGTAAAGGTACATAAACGGGCGCATTTCAAATTTTAGCATTGGTTGGCGATCGCCCCGGCGCAGGGAGACACTTACCTAAGAAATATTTTTGTTTAAGTTGACGGGCAGGCCCCAGCCTGCTTTACATAAACTGGCTGAACGGCTTCTTGTATCTGCCATCATTCCATTTTGGGTTTGTGAATGTTTTTCGGCTACAGGCCTTTTGTTGACAAATCAATGAAAATCAGGTTGTAAAACATCCGGAGGGTTGTAAGGGCGGTCAATAAATAAAATATTTCTATATTCATTGTATGGTTACAATTGCACTATACAATCTAAAGGGGGGTGTTGGCAAAACATCTTCCTGCGTAAATTTTGCTTACCTCGCGGCGATGGATGGTTATAAAACACTGCTTTGGGACATAGATTCTCAGGGGTCTGCCAGTTTTTATTACCAGGCAAAATCTAAGCTGAAAGGAGGAGTAAAAAAGCTGCTGGAAAAAGGAACCAATTTACAGGAAGCGATTATGGCGACTGATTATGAAAACCTGGATATTATTCCGGCTGATGTTTCGGCAAAAAGTTTTGATGCGATGTTTGAAGAAATGAAGAACTCCAAGAAGAAGTTGAAGACAGTCATCGCGCCATTGGAAAAACAATATGATTTTCTATTCCTCGATTGTCCGCCCGGCCTTTCTGTTTTGTCCGAAAATGTTTTTCATGCTTCAGATATTGTGCTGATGCCGGTTATTCCTACAACGCTGTCGGTAAGAACTTATACCATGACCAAAGATTATATCAAGGAAAAAGATTTGGATGCTTCTAAACTGATGTGTTTTTTTACCATGGCAGATCTGCGTAAGAATATGCACAATGAAATAATGGAAACTTTATATAAGGACCGAAAGTTCTTTCAGAATTATATTCCATATTTGTCTGATGTGGAAAAGATGGGCGTACACCGCATGCCTATAGAAGCTTTTGCCCCCAGCAGTTATGCTGCCCAATGTTATAATGATCTGTGGACTGAAATTAAAGAAGGTGTACTGGAATAGATAAAAACGATTAAAACATCAATTATGCAGGTAGAAAAAATGTCCTGGTATAGCCATGCATTGGGAAAAGAGATGCCGGTTGCGGTGTATGGGCATTATGGTTTTGCGTTGTTGCTGGTGCCGACTGCTGCCGCCGATTTTGAAGAATACGAACGGTTTCAATTAATAGATGCGCTGGCTCCTTTTATTAATAGTGGAAAAATAAAAGTCTTCTCCATCAACAGCATTAATACGGAAAGCTGGCTGAACAATGAAATGGAGGGAGCGCACAAAGCCATCAGGCAGAATCAATTTAATGAGTATGTATTCAACGAAGTGATTCCCTATATCAAAAATCATACTTCATGGGATACTCCGGTGATCGTAAGTGGGGCTTCTTTTGGAGCACTACATTCTATGAACCTTTATTTGAAACGTCCTGATCTGTTCAACGGTGTCATAGCCATGAGTGGCGTATACGATCTTACCGAGTACACAAAAGGCTATTATGACGAGCAGGTATATTATAATTCTCCCATTCATTATATCCCCAATCTTACGGATTCCTGGTTTTTGGATCAGATAAGAGCCGGCAAGATTATCATCGCAACTGGCAGTGGTGCCCACGAAGATCCGCAAGCCAACCGCCGTTTCTCCGGTGTACTTAACGACAAGGGAATAGCGCACGAGCTTGATATATGGGGAGAAGATATTACCCACGATTGGCCAACCTGGCGAAAAATGTTGCCCTACTTTATAGGAAACCGGTTTTAGACAGCTGATATTATTCGTGGCGAATTTTGAGAGAATCTTAAGCCTTCTAACAGATGAAATGAATACGATAACAATTGGCCTGATAAGGGAGGGAAAAATACCGGCAGACAACCGGGTGGCGCTTACCCCGGCGCAGTGTAAATGGATACATGGGCAGAATGCGGGCGTCCGGGTAATCGTGCAAAGCTCACCCAGCCGCTGTTTTAGCAATAGAGAATACGAAATGGCCGGGGTGGAAGTGAAAGAGGACATGCAGGAATGTGATATACTCATGGGGATTAAAGAAGTACCCGTTGAAATGTTATTGGCAGATAAAACCTACCTGTTTTTTTCGCATACCCGTAAGCTACAACCTTATAACCAAAACCTTTTCAGGAAAATACTGGAAAAAAAAATCACGCTAATTGACTATGAATGCCTGGAATTTGAAGACGGGCAACGTATGATTGGGTTTGGCTTTTTTGCCGGTGTAGTAGGCGCACACAATGGGCTGATGGCGTATGGCAAGCGAACCGGACTTTACGAACTGGACCGGGTATTCAAACAACGAAACTTTCGCGAACTGATACATACCTATTTTGGATTGAAAATTCCGAATGTGAAAATTGCCGTCACCGGATCAGGGCGGGTAGCGCATGGCATACTGGAAGTAATGACTCTGGTAGGGATACACGAAGTAGAACCGGATGACTATTTGTTGCGTCGGTTTTCCTATCCTGTATATACGCAATTAAAGAGTGCGGATCTATACAAAAACAAACACACAGGAAAATACAATCGGGCGGATTTTCACCAGTATCCGCAAAATTATGAATCACTTTTTCATTCTTATACCCGGCAAACGGATATACTTATGAATGGGATCTATTGGGAACCGAAGATGCCAAGGCTGTTTGCCAAAGAAGATGTGCAGGATGAAAACTTTATCATCCAAACCATCGCAGATGTTACAGACGATAAAGAGGGTTCGGTACCTATTAATCTGGGAGATCAAACCATTGAAGATCCTGTATATGGAGTAGACAGAAAAAGTCTTAAAAAGACAGCAGCATATTCAGAGGGTGCTATTGATGTGATGGCAGTAGGAAATCTTCCCAACGAACTACCCCGTGACGCATCCCGCTATTTTGGCGAACAACTAATCAAGTACATACTTGAAGATCTCACCAGGAAAATCCACTCAGATATAATATACAGGGCTACCATCGTAAAAGACGGCCAACTGATGCCGGATTTTCAATACCTGAAAGAATACGCCGGCTTACATTAATCAGCAGCCCCATTTCACCCATGTGGCTCCCCATGTGAAGCCCCCGCCAAAAGCAGCAAGTACTATATTGTCTCCTTTGTTCAGCTTATCCTGCCAATCCCACAAACAGAGCGGAAGAGTACCGGCTGTTGTGTTGCCGTAGCGCTGAATATTGATCATAACTTTTTCCGCGGGTAAGCCCATTCGGTTGGCGGTAGCATCAATTATTCGCTTGTTTGCCTGGTGGGGTACCAGCCAGGTGATATCGTCTGCCGTCAGGTTATTCCGTTGCATCAGTTCGTAACTCACGTCTGCCATGTCTTTGACAGCATGTTTAAAAACCGTTTGTCCTTCCTGATAAATATAATGCTCTTTATTGGTCACCGTTTCTATTGAAGCCGGATGAAGAGAACCGCCACCTTTCATATGAAGGAAGTTGCCACCACTGCCATCACTTTTCAGTATGCTATCTTGTATTCCATACCCATCGGTATTTGGTTCCAGCAATACCGCACCGGCGCCATCGCCAAAAATGATACACGTGGTTCTGTCGCTGTAGTCAACAATAGCACTCATTTTGTCCGCGCCGGCTACAATTACTTTCTTATATCTTCCGCTTTCCACCATTGCTGCCCCTGTGGTAAGGGCATACAAAAAGCCAGAGCACGCTGCCGTCAGGTCGTAGCCCCAGGCGTTTACGGCACCCAGTTTATGACAGGCTAGGTTGGCGGTAGAGGGAAATACCTGATCCGGGGTTACAGTTCCTACAATCAGGCAGTCAATTTCCTCAGGACCAATATTTCGTTTTTTCAATATTTCTTTTACAGCAGGCACCACCATATCGGAAGTCGCCAGTCCTTCCCCTTTTAAAATTCGTCGCTCACTGATACCCGTTCTGGTCCGTATCCACTCATCATTGGTATCTACCATTTTTTCCAGTTCTGCGTTGGTCAAAACATAATCGGGTACATATCCTCCTACGGCGGTGATGGCGGCACTTATTTTAACACTCATGTCTGCTTTTTTCAAAATTGGGGACGAAAATACAATTATCAGAACAAATCAAAATAGACTATGCCAGTTTTCTAAAAACTGTTCCTGTATCTTTGTCTTCTTTTATTTAAATATGATCGCTTTTCTTTCAGGTAATTTTGTACATAAAAGTCCGGCCGTTGTGCATGTGGAGATAAATGGCGTGGGTTATGAAGTACAGATAAGCCTGAACACTTATTCTAAAATTCAGGCACAGGAGAAAGGATTATTGCATACCTGGCTTCATATAAAGGAAGATGCTCATACCCTTTATGGTTTTGCAGACATAGCGGAAAAAAATATATTTTTACAGCTTATCAGTGTAAATGGTGTTGGAACATCTACTGCCAGGATGATGTTGTCTTCTCTGAGGCCCGAAGAACTGACAGATGCCATTTACAAAGGCGATACGCAGCGCCTGGAGAAAGTGAAAGGGATAGGTAAAAAATCTGCAGAAAGAATTGTATTGGAACTTAAAGATAAAATAGCTAAAAACCTCACAGATAGTACAAGTTTTACACACAAAAACAATACTTTGGAACAGGATGCGTTAAATGCTTTGGTAGCATTGGGCATAGCCCGCAACGCAGCAGAAGCTGCTGTTAAAAAAGCTGCTTCCGCGACCTCTACAGAAAACCTGGAAACTTTAATTAAAACTGCTTTACAGCTTATTTGATTACAATTCTACCCAACAAACAACAAGGGAAAATTGACTTCAAGTCATCGGCATATCTTCCGGATAATAGTTTCTATTGTGTCCGTCCTGGCGACGTATACAACAGTAGTAGCTGTTCCTGTGCCTGCGAAAGTAGCTTTTCAGGTGCAGACCGATACTATTCCCTCCGCATCGGATACTACAATAGCAGGTGATTCCATAAAAGTACCGGATACATTGCGTTACCCGATATATGACCGTAGTACAGATAAAATTTCGGCTCAGCAACCAAAGGGTTTCGATCTGAATGATCCGGCCAACGTAAAGGATTCAATCGTTTATGATCCCAAAGAGAAACGATATTATATAGTGGAGAGAATTGGCGACAAGTATTACCGCCGGCCAACCAGTCTCAGCTTTGAGGAGTTTATGCGTATTCAGGCAAGAAAACAGGAAAATGATTATTTCCGTCAACGAGCCAATACCATTACCAAGCTTAATAATAGTCTTGTAAAACCAAAATTAACGGCGACCGATGATTTATTTAATCGCCTGTTTGGAAACGGTAAAATAGATATCCGTCCACAAGGGAATGTGGGAATAACGGCAGGATATATGGGACAGAATGTAAAAAACCCTACCCTTCCTGAACGGGCAAGAAAAAACGGTGGCTTTGATTTTGATATGATGGCGAACCTGAATGTCATTGCCAATATAGGCGATAAAGTGAAGTTGCCCATCTCTTATAATACACAATCCACCTTCGATTGGGAAAACCAACTGAAGCTGGAGTACACAGGAAAGCCAGACGAAATAGTTAAAAAAATTGAGCTCGGCAATACCAGTTTTGCGGCCAAAGGAACCCTGATTCCGGGTGCGCAATCACTTTTTGGCGTAAAAACACAATTACAGTTTGGAAAACTTTGGGTGACGGCTGCTTTTGCCACCCAACGATCGCAGCGGCAGTCTAGATCGCTTCAGGGAGGAGCATCTACTTCCAGGATTTCAGTGCGGTCGGACGATTATGATGAGAACCGGCACTTCCTGATGGCACAATATTTCCGCAATAAGTATAATGAGGCAATGAGTACACTGCCTTTTGTATCGTCGCAGGTACAGGTTATGCGTATGGAAGTGTGGGTAACCAACCGTACAGGTTCCAATGTAACTACCGATAGTCGGGACATTGTGGGTTTGATGGATATTGGAGAACCGCAGCCCTATGGTCCCTGGGGTGGATCGGGTAATCCTAGTGAATTACCAGGCAACGATGCCAATATCCTTTACCGCCAGGTTATCAGTAATCCCGGTACGCGCAGCCCCTCTCAGGCAGTGTCAAACCTAACGGGTATGGGATTGCGCCAGATCCAGGATTTTGAAAAAACCTTTGCCCGGAAACTTGATTCCACTCAGTATATCTATAATCGTCAGTTGGGATACCTTTCTCTGAATGCGGCATTGCAGCCCAATGAAGTGTTGGCGGTGGCGTATCAGTATACTTACAATGGCAGGGTATACCAGGTAGGTGAGTTCTCGCAGGATGTGCCGGTTGATTCCAGTTCAGGTGTTCAGAAAGTTTTGTTCCTGAAATTGTTAAAAGCCACTTCTGCCCGGACGCAATTACCCATCTGGGACCTGATGATGAAAAATATTTACACGCTGAAAAGTGAGAGCGGCGATTACCTATCCGGTCTCGACCGTTCAGATTTTCAGTTGAACGTATTATATGATGAGCCAGGTGGTGGTCAGAAACGTTATTTGCCTGAAGGGGAGCAGGCGGGGGTTCCCCTCTTGAGTTTGCTCAATCTGGACCGTTTGAATAATCAAAACGATCCCCAACCCGACGGGGTATTCGACTTTTTGGAGGGGTTTACTATTTTCCCCTATCGGGCGCAGATAGCCTTTCCTGTCCTGGAACCTTTCGGAAAAGACCTGGATTTTGCCTTTACGGATCCGGCACTGAAACAGAAGTATTTATACACGCCGCTCTATGATACTATTAAGGCGATAGCGCAAACCTATGCCAACCTCAACAGGTTTGTGATCAAAGGACAGGCAAAAGCCTCTTCAGCCGGGCAGTCAGAAATATCGCTAAATGCGTTTAATGTGCCACAAGGTTCAGTAACGGTTTCTGCGGGTGGCAGAACTCTACAGGAAGGTTCTGACTATGAAATCAATTACAGTTTAGGTACCGTACGAATATTGAACCAGGCCATCCTTACCTCTGGTGTGCCGGTAGATGTACAGTTCGAGAACCAGGCGTCTTTCGGATTGCAGCAGCGAAATTATATGGGCGTGCGGCTGGATTACCTGGCAAATAAAAACCTGACAGTGGGGGCAACGGCAGTGCGCCTGAGCGAACGGCCGTATTTTACAAAAATGGGTTATGGAGAAGACCCTATCCGCAATACCATGGTAGGGTTGGATTTTAGTTATAAAAATGAAGTCCCTCGTCTAAACCGGCTGCTTGGCAAGCTTCCGTTTTATACGCCTACCGGTATGTCTACTGTTACGGCATTTGGAGAAGCCGCTCAAATCATTCCGGGGCATGCACCGCAAATTGGAAAAGGACAGAACGGACTTATATATATAGATGACTTTGAAGGAACCCGTGCGAGCATTGATCTTCGGTTTCCCCTGATTAACTGGGCGATAGCCAGTACGCCACATGGAGCAACAGATCAGGCAGGGAATGTACTTTTTCCTGAATCTTCATTATACAATAACCTTGATTACGGAAAAAACCGGGCCAGACTGGCATGGTATAATATTGAACCCATTTTGCAAGAGAGCCGCAACAGCAGTAATCCTTTACAGGGGAATGTAGAAGAACTTTCTGACCCGAGGGTACGGGGCGTGTCGCAGGCTGAAATATTCCCCTTGCGTACCCCGGAGTTTGGGTTGAACCAGTTGGTAACTTTTGATCTTGCGTATTATCCCCGCGAAAGAGGCCCCTATAATTATGATGCTACCGGTTTGGACGCATCCGGGCGGTTGTCTGATCCCAGAAAACGCTGGGGTGGGATGATGCGTGCCATAGATCAAACAGATTTTGAAACCAATAATGTGGAGTTTATTGAATTCTGGGTGTTGGATCCGTATATTAAAAATCCCGGATCCACTGGTGGACAATTGTATTTCAACCTGGGCAATGTATCAGAAGATGTATTAAAAGATGGTAAGCGCTCATACGAAAACGGATTGCCAACACCCAATATCCCTGCACAAACGGAGAATTCTGTTTGGGGGGTGGCTCCGGTAAATCCTATCCAGGTCACACAGGCTTTCAGCAACGATCCGGATGATCGTCAGTACCAGGATGTGGGTTTTGATGGACTGAGAGATGAAGAAGAACGAACCGTTCGTCAGCAGTTTCTGCAAAGTTTACAGTCATCGTTTGGCGCTAACTCTCCAGCCTATATGGAGGCGGAAGCCGATCCTTCCTCCGATAACTTTAGATTTTACAGGGATGCCGAATATGATAAAATAGGTGCGGGTATTCTGCAACGGTATAAGTATTTCAACAACCCCCAGGGTAACTCTCCTGTGTCTACAACCGGCTCAGAGTTTACCTCAGCCCAAACATTGTATCCCGATGCAGAAGACCTGAACAAGGATAATACTCTGAATGAAAACGAAGAGTATTTTCAGTATCGTGTAGAAATACATCCCAATACTCACCCGCAGATGCAGATCGGAAGCAACTTTATTGTTGACAGAAAAGGGGTAGCAGTGAATCTGGCAAACGGCACTCAGGAAAATCAGATATGGTATCAATTCAGGGTTCCCATACAAAAATATGATCACAAGGTTGGTAACATTCCCGACTTTAAAGCCATCCAGTTTATCCGGATGTTTATGACCGGATTTGAAGATTCCACCGTATTGCGGTTTGCAAAACTGGAGCTTGTAAGAAACCAGTGGAGAAAGTTTGATTACGAATTGGATACCGCTGGCGTATACAAACCGTTGAACCAAAACGATCCCGTAAATTTTAGTGTGGGTGCAGTTAATATTGAAGAAAACGAAAGACGTCAACCCATTGTATACCGCATGCCACCGGGTATTGAAAGGGTGCAATCTTTAAGTAATGGGGGGGTGAATATTTTGCAGAATGAGCAGGCGATGAACATGCAACTTTGCAACTTACCCAGCGGTCAGTCCAGAAGTGTATTTAAAACGTTCAATCTTGATATCCGCCGCTTCAGAAGGTTGATGATGTTTATACACGCCGAAAGTGTAACAGGACAGCCGGCTCTTTCTGATGGCAGAATTCAGGCCGTGGTGAGAATAGGAAACGACTTCATCAACAACTTTTATGAAATCAAAATACCATTAAGAATTACACAACCGGGTGCTACAGCCGATACCGATATATGGCCTGAAGACAATAACCTGGACTTTGATCTTAGTATATTGGAGCAACTTAAAATAGAGCGGAATCTTCAACTGTTTAATCCCAATAATATATATAGAAAGTCGGTAGACAATCGTGAGTATTCTGTGATTGGTAGCCCCAACTTTGGGGAAGTGAAAGGGATATTGGTGGGTATAGAAAATCCGGGAGACGGAACGGGTCCTCCTGTTTGTACAGAAGTATGGATAAATGAGTTGCGACTATCCCAGATAGATGAAAAAGGCGGGTGGGCCGCGTTGGGAAGAGTAGATCTGGCATTGGCAGACCTGGGTACCCTTACTTTTTCCGGCAATATGCATACCGTGGGGTTTGGAGCCCTGGATCAGCGGGTGAATGAAAGATCGAGAGAGGATTTTGCTCAGTTTGATGCAGCGGCAAATCTGCAATTGGGTAAATTGTTACCAAGAAGTGCGGGTTTGGAGATTCCATTATATGCCAGTATCTCGCAAACGGTGCGTACGCCGGAATTTGATCCGTACGATCAGGATATCAAGTTAAAAGATAAGTTAGCCACGGCTTCCGGCAATGCCCGCGATTCAATACGCAGCGCAGCCATTGATATTACAACCATTAAGACCGTTAACTTTACTAATGTAAGAAAAACCTTACCCGAGGGTAAGCGTCAACGGATATGGAGTATTTCCAATTTTGATCTTAATTATTCCTACACGTCCATTACAGCCCATTCCCCATTGATAGAAAATAATGAAATTAAAAAATACCGTGGTGGTGTAGGATACAACTTTACGGGCCAGCCTAAGGCCTGGGAGCCGCTCAAGAATATATTTAAAAGCAAATCGCCATGGCTCAACCTGGTGAGGGAATTCAACCTGAACCCGAACCCTTCGCTTATTGGTATCCGTTGGGATGTTAACAGGCAATTTGGTGCCTTGCGTCCAAGGGAAGTATATGTGCCGGGGACTATACCGAGTCCTTATAAAATTCCGGAAACCTTCGACAAGTTTTTCACTTTCGACAGGAAGTACAATTTCCGTTGGGATATTACCCGTTCGTTAAACTTTGATTACGAAGCCTTGAATAATGCCCGGATCGATGAACCTAACGGACGACTGGACTCTCCGGATAAAAGAGATACAGTGCGAACGAATTTCTTCAAAGGCGGAAGAAATGTATTGTATAATCAAAGGGCTGATTTTACCTATGCGTTACCTACATCAAGGATACCCGCGTTGGATTGGACGACCGCTAATTTAGCGTACAAAACCACGTATAGCTGGATGGGAGCTTCCAGGCTGGCAATAAACCTGGGGAATGTCATTCAAAACAGCAATGCGAAGTCTGCAACCGTTGATTTCGATTTTGTTCGCCTATACAGTAAGTTTAGAATATTCCGTGCATTAGAGAATCAGCCGGGGCAAAACCAAAACCAACCGCCGCGCGGCCGCAATGCCCCTCCTGCAGCAGCAGACACTTCCAAATCCCGGAAGCGGGATCCGAACGAGCTACCGCAACTGAGTCCCATCCTGAAAGGGATTGGCAAACTCATTACATCAGTAAAAAGAATCAATGTAACCTATTCAGAAGGTGCAACCTCTTTTGTACCCGGCTATATGGATAGTACTAAATATGCGGGACAGAACTGGGGCAGCATGGCACCGGGGCTCGGGTTTATTATGGGGCGCCAACCTGATGCAGCCTGGCTGCAAAGGGCTGCCGGGAAAAGACTGATCACCAGGGATAGTATGCACAATAACCTGATGCGCCAGACTTTTGATCAACAGTTTACGGCCAATGCACAACTGGAACCAGTGAGAGATCTGACCATTGATCTTAATATGAATAAGACGTTCAACAGAACCTATAGTGAGTTATTTAAAGATACTATTGGCAACGGAACATTTAGCCATCTCAATCCTTATGCAGGCGGCGGGTTCAGTATCAGCTATATATCTTTCCAAACCATGTTTAAAAGCTCTAATCCGAATGTAATCAGTGAAACGTTCAAGCGTTTCCAGGATAACCGGATTATACTTTCCGAACGGTTGGGATTGCAGAACCCTTACAGCCAGGTAAAAGGTTCCGATGGATACTATATGGGCTATTCCCGGTATGCGCAGGATGTGTTGATTCCTGCTTTTGTGGCAGCGTATACGGATAAAGACCCTCAAAGCATTGCTTTGTTGAAAACCAGTGGATCTAATGTTCGATCCAATCCGTTTTCAGGCTATTTGCCTAAGCCCAACTGGAAAATCACCTACAGGGGACTCACTAAAATCGCACCGCTGGATAAAACATTCACCAATTTTACATTGTCACATGGGTATTCCAGCAACCTGGAAATGAACGCATTTAATTCTAATCTCTTATTTCAGGATCGATGGGGTTTAAGTTTCCCGTCGTTTTTAGATACGGTGTCCAATAATTTTGTTCCTTATTTCCTCGTGCCCAACGTAACCATCAGGGAACAATTTGCACCGTTGGCGGAGGTGAGTTTTACATTGACCAATCAATTGGCCTTCACATTTGAATATACAAAAAGCCGGACGCTGAGCTTAAGTCTGATAGATTACCAGTTGAGCGAAATGAAATCCTCGCGGATGCGCGTCAATGCTTCCTGGCGTATTCGAG
This sequence comes from uncultured Terrimonas sp., assembly GCA_964604365.1. Taxonomy (GTDB): domain Bacteria; phylum Bacteroidota; class Bacteroidia; order Chitinophagales; family Chitinophagaceae; genus Agriterribacter. Next base: position 141,878 of record CAZRYS010000011.1, on the reverse strand, counting down.
GGTTTAACCTTCCTATCAACCTAGGCTTCCTTAACCGTATGGGTGGCGGCGGCTCCGGTGAAGGCGGTGGAGACAAGAAGTCTGAAAGTGATGTGAAATTTACATTAGAATTCAGTTTGCAGGATGATATTACGGCCAATAGCCGACTCGACCAGGAGAACGCTTTTGCCACCAGTGGTCAGAAGCTGATTATTATTAATCCGACGATTGATTATGTATTAAGTAATCGTATTCAGTTGAAGTTTTATTTCGACCAACAAAGAAGAATACCCTATATATCTTCTTCTGCACCCATGACCAATACACGGGCTGGCGTTACAGTAAATATTTCGCTGGCACCTTAACCTTAATACCGGGGTTACTTTTTTTAACCACCATTGTTCGATTAAAAATTACAAAAGGTGAGATGAAATCAGTGTAGGATTGGTTTATCCTCCTCTCTATGTGGAGAGGGATGAGATAAGGCGAACCAAAGCAGATAAAGATTATGGTACATTTAGTCGAACAATACCGTTTTATTATTATTAGATTTAGGTATACGGTATCAGTAACAGATTTTGTATTTTCAAGGATAGTAAAAATTCATTGACACGAAATAATTTGTATGAAACAAGTGTTGATAACAGGAGCGAACGGAAATATGGGTGCAGTGGCCGTAAAAAAATTTCTGGACAGTGGTTACAGGGTAATAGCGGTAGCACGCTCTGGCAGTGCATTGGGGTTCGCCAGCGGCAACAAGCGGTTTGAGTTGCACCACCTGGATTTGACGGATGCTGAGGCTGTAGCGGCCTTTTCTGAGAAAGCCACTAATTTATATGGCTCAATAGAGGCGGGCATCTTCATGGCGGGCGCTTTCGAAATGGACGACCTAAAGCACACCAATGGAGAAAATTTGCTAAATATGTTCCGCAAAAATTTTGAGACCGCCTTTCATATCTCCAGGCTTTTTTTTCAGCATATGGTGGAACACAATTATGGCAGGCTGGTATTTATTGGTGCCAAGCCCGGGCTGGAAGGGACGCAGGCAAAAAGCGCTGTAGCGTACGGACTTTCGAAGTCGTTATTATTTCACTATGCCGAAATACTGAATGCAACGGCAAAAGGAAAAAATGTAACAGCTTCGGTAGTAGTACCCGGCACCATCGATACAATACCCAACCGGCAGGCTATGCCCGATGCTGATTTTAGTAAATGGGTGAAGCCAGAAGCCATTGCCGATTTGCTGGAGTATATATGCAACGACAAAAGTGATGCATTAAGAGAGCCTGTTTATAAGATTTATGGAGAAAGTTAGAGATAGGTATAAATCCGCCGTGTAATTTGATTTACAGATTTATCTTTACTGAATGAGCATTCGCAGGCAAAGTATTGTTTCCTCCATCGTTATATACATAGGCTTTGCTCTTGGAGCACTGAATACATACCTGTTTACCAAAGAAGGGCTTTTCACAGAGGACGAATATGGATTGACCACTATTTTCGTAAGTATGGCAGTGACCATACAGGCTTTTGCCTGCCTGGCAATGCCGACCTATGTATTTAAATTCCATCCATACTACGAACATCACTTATCCAAAGACAAAAACGACATGCCAGCCATTGCCCTGCTGACGGGCATAGCCGGGTTTTTACTGGTATTATTATTTGGTTGGCTTTTTCAGGCACTGGTCGCAAGAAAATATATTGAAAACTCTCCTGATTTTGTAAAGTATTATTTCTGGGTATTTCCCATGGGCTTTGGGCTTACCATGTTTACCATTCTGGAAGCATGGGGCTGGAGCCTGCATAAGCCTGTGCTGACAAGTTTTTTGAAGGAGGTGTTGTGGCGTTTGCTCGTTACCGTATTAATATTCTTGTTTGTCTGGGGAGCGATTACAGATTTCGGTGTTTTTATAAAGTTGTACGGGCTTACATATCTCGTTATTGCCATTGTATTATTTTGTTACTTTTATTTCACCGGACGGTTGACATTGACCTTAAAAATAAGTAAAGTCACAAGGCGTTATTTCAGCAAGATAGTTTCACTTTGTATTTTTATTTATAGCGGCTTGATTGTTCAAACCACGGCCGCTGTTTTTGATACGATGCTTATTGCATCGGTGTTGACCGACGGGCTTAGTAAAACAGGTATTTTTGCCTTTTCCCAATTTTTGACCAGTGTTATCCAGGTGCCGCAGCGGGCTATTGTAGCCTCGTCCGTAGGGCATTTGGCCAAAGCCTGGCGGGAGAAAAACCTGTCAAAGATTCAAAGAATTTACCAGCGATCCTCTATCAATATGCTCATTTTTGCTTTGTGCATATTATCTCTAATTATACTCAACTTCAACGATGCAATAATTACATTCGGGTTGAAAGGAACACTTTTGTCGGGGTTTTATGTATTTGTTTTTCTTGGATTGGCCCGGGTAGTAGAAATGGGTTGCGGGTTGAGTACACATGTAATTACTACATCCACGCATTGGCGTTTTGAGGTGACCAGTGGAATCGTTTTACTGACGACCATGTTACCGCTTTCATATGTCCTGGCAAAAAGATATGATATCATAGGTCCTGCCATTGCCAATCTCATATCCTATGCCATATTCAATGCGGTACGGATACTTTTTTTATGGAGGAAATTTCGTTTGCAACCTTTTACCAGGCATAGTGTGTATGCTGTGGCGTTAGCTGTAGGCTGTTTTTTTCCTTGCTACTTTCTATTCCAACATTGGAGCGGGCTGCCGGCGCTCTTTATCAGAAGTTTGGTGTTTCTGACACTATTTGGTGGGGCTACGATTTTTTTTAAACTATCACCGGATATCGAACCGGTTTGGGATAGTATTCTTAAGCGACTGCATGTGAGAAAATAACAAGAAACCCCGCAAACGCGGGGTTTCTAATCAAAGCCATAACCAAAACCAACACTTACAGTTCTAAGCTGCAAATTATTTTATAGCTATTGTAGCCGTTTTTAAAGAAGCTTCGTAGTTATTTACTACCTCGGCATCTGCGCCAGCAATTGTTGTAGGCGAAGGGTAAGTAATGTAGGACATAAGTGAATCTGCAAACATTTTCACCATCCCTTCATCAGCCGATTTTGCGGAAAGCTGAACATTGATTGTGCAGTTTTCTTTCCAGAAATTGTCTTGCGCTTCAGCATCTGCGTTGGTGATGGCGAGCTTTGCGGCTAGTTGCAAGAGGTCTTCCCCAAATAATCTGATCACTTGTGCGTCTGCAGCAGCAGCTACGTTTGCTTCGGGATACAGCATATTGGTTGTAAAGTTGTAGACAGCTTCTTTATCAGCCGTTGCGCGAATGGCGGACAAACTGGTACCCCATATTTTTCTTTCATGTTCTTCTGCAGCAAAGTTGCGTACATGTTCAGCGTCTGCTTTTTCCATTTCCGCCTTACTGTTAGTAAAACTAATCAATCCTTTTTTGGGGCCTATAACAGGCGTAACAACTTCTGCTGCGCAGCAGTCATTTGTGCTTGCCAGCACTGTATTTGTATTTACATTGGTGTCTGCATAGTGAATGCTGTCGTCTTGTAAATCAAAAGACATCATACTAAAACCTGCCATTGCTATCAGCAACGAAGAGGCAATTTTGCTGATTGTTTTTTTCAGTGTAACACTGATTTCATTTTTACGGGTTCCTGCCTTCGAATCCATTTCACGTTGGGTTTCCATTTTATTGTGTTTTATATTCCTTGTGTTTGTTTGCCATACAAAGATACTTCCTAAGTCAGCTACTATGCAATACATAATACCTTGTTTGGTTTTATATCGTGATGAATGGTCATTTTTGTTTTTGAACTGATTTTTTATCAATTCACGCCAATAATCGTTTTATATTTTACCTGATTTTGAAGTTTTAAGTTTAACTCCCGAAGAAAACTTCCTAAAGACGGTGAGACTTTTGAGTCGCGGACAAGCAAGGGTTTAATCAGGTTCGTTTTGTCGCCGCAAATGTACGACTTATTTTCATATTAACAAACTTAGAAAGATAAGTTTCTTGAAATTTTTCTAAAATGACAGTATGTTTTACAGATTTTTTACTTCTTTTAACACTTATCAACCTGCCTGGGCTAGAAATTATTCAAAGAACGCTATTTTCGAAATTTCACGCATATAACGGAGCCTTTGATATTTTGTTACATCCGGGAGGCACTTTTTTTGTTAAGAAATTCTAATAGGTGTAATTGCTTACCGGGTAAAAGCCGGATGAAATTGATAGAGAGTAGCCCTGAGGTATTCCCGGTCAAGGTGAGTGTATATCTCTGTGGTGGTAATACTTTCATGCCCCAGCATTTCCTGAACCGCACGGAGATCTGCCCCGCCTTCTACCAGATGTGTGGCAAATGAATGGCGAAATGTATGGGGAGATATCTTTTTTTTGATGTCCGCTTTGTTTACCAAGTCTTTGATCATCAGAAAAATCATAACCCTTGTCAGTCGTTTACCCCGCCTGTTGAGAAAAAGGATGTCCTCCTCCCCCTTTTTGATGGTGCCCAGCTTTCTAACTGTACTTGTATATAGCTGAATGTATTTAATGGCATGCTGACCAATGGGCACCAACCGCTCTTTATCTCCTTTGCCGGTTACGCGTATAAATTCTGCTTCGGGGTAAAACTGTGAAATGCGGAGGTTCGTTAGCTCGCTCACCCGTAGTCCACAGCTATACATCGTCTCCAGAATGGCCCTGTTTCGTTCACCTTCCGGCTTACTCAAATCAATTTGACCGATGATCAATTCTATTTCTTCATAACTTAATACATCCGGGAGAGCTCTCTTTAACTTGGGGGCTTCTAATAGTGTAGTTGGATCATTCTTGGCAATGTCTTCTACCTGGCAATATTTAAAGAAAGCCCTAAGTCCGGATATAATTCTGGCTTGCGAAGCCGGTGTCATATTAAGTTCCGACAGCCATTTTACAAATTGCTGGAGATCTTTAAGTTCTATAGTTTGAGGATTCTTTTTGGAATGGTGGAGTTGCAGAAACTGGGTTAGCTTTTCTACATCGTTCAGATAGGCCTCTATGGAATGTTCACTGAGCGATTTTTCCAGACGTAAATAATTAATAAAGCCGTTTTTTTCTGGTATCCACATAGTTAAAACTATTCTACTGGATTGATAGTTTTAGAGATATTGTTTCGTAGAAATAATTCTCTCACATCATAAATTACAGTGTCAGCAATCAAGTTTTTTCCGGATGTCTTCTTTCCTGGGACGAAGCCGAGATTTGGCTTTGTTGAAAATATGTTGTCCTTTGTCTAAACCTTTTCGTAGTTCTTTTTGTTCTTCTTCGGGCAGTAAAAACACTTCTGTACAAGCTGTGCTGCAGCATCCGTGATATTTTTCTGCACAGGCCTGGCATTGAATAAAGAGCAGATGACAACCATCATTTTTGCAATTGGTATGGGTGTCGCAAGGTTCTCCACATTGGTGGCATTGCGCTATAATGTTATCTGTAATGCGTTCACCTAAACGGTTATCAAACACAAAATTTTTACCAATAAACCGACTCTCGATACCCAGCTCTTTAATCTGTTTGGCATAGTTGATCACACCTCCTTCCAGGTGGCGTACCCGGGTGAAACCATGATGAAGCATATAGGCACTGGCCTTTTCGCAACGGATACCACCAGTGCAATACATGACGATGTTTTTGTCCTTGTGCTCTTTCATCATCTCTACCGCCATTGGCAATTGCTCTCTGAAAGTATCGCTGGGGATTTCTACAGCCCCTTCAAAGTGCCCAACCTCGTATTCGTAGTGGTTGCGCATATCCAATATAATTGTTTTCGGATCCTGGCAGAGCTCGTTCATTTCACCGGCATTCAGATATTGCCCTTTTTGGGTGACATCAAAATCAGGGTCTTCAATACCATCCGCTACTATTTTTTCCCTCACTTTTATCTTCAAAACCCAAAATGACTTTCCATCATCATCAACAGCAATGTTTAAACGAAGAGCTTGAAGCCCATTCGTGTTCTCGAGCGCTTGCTGCATGGCGGCATAATTGCTTTCAGGCACACTTATCTGCGCATTGATGCCTTCTGTGGCAATATAAATCCTGCCAAAGACTTTTAACTCGTACAGCGTTTGATAGAGCGTGTCTCTGAATAACAGAGGATCTGCAATAGTAAAATACCGATAAAAGGAAATTGTGATGCGTGGTTCTTTCTCCTCTTCCAGAAGTTGTTTCAACTCCTTTTGGGAAATGCGATTGTGTAATACTGCCATAATATGTGAAATTTTATAATCAGCTGTTGCTGAAAGGATCGTTTACAGGACGAACAAAATTTCTAAACGCTGCAAAGATAATAATGGAGCAAGACATCTCGCATATCAAATAATTTGAATGTCTTTTTATTGGCTAATTTCTGCCGATTGCTCGGTTTTTTTGCTGTTTGCTAGATGTTATAAAAAGACAAACAATAATAATATTAAACTTGCATCAGGTTTTTCATAGGATATTGGATTAAAAAGCGGGGCGGATTTCTATCCAGCCCTTTTTTTGTGCCATCAACTAAAATAATATTAAACCCTTCCCGAATAAAATAACAAAAAGCACCCGAAAGGTGCTTTTTGTTTAAAACGATATTTGCTGATTATTACCAGAATAAAGTATACAGGGCTACCAATATACCCGTTACGATAAGAGCCCCCACAGCAAAGCCTGGAGCTAGGCGGAACATGGATCTGTCAATTTCGAGTCCTTTCGCCTGTACTCCCTTCTTGTTCTCGTATACACTGATAATATACATACCAATGACTGAAATAATAAATACAAAACCCATCCTGTCAATAAATGGAATCTCGTATAACATGGAACCGTCTTTTTGAGCGACCAGTTTAGAGAAACCCATACCACTCAGCCATTCCAGATTCACCCATTTGGGCAGCACTTTGAAAATGATAGAGAGTGCAAAGCCGCCAATGGTCGCAAATAGGGCTGCGTTGGAGGTCGTTTTTTTCCAAAAGAAACCCAGCAGAAACATGGCGAGAATACCAGGAGAAACAAAACCTGTATATTCTTGTATGTATTCAAATCCCCCTTTTTTATCAATACCCAAAAATGGTGCGATCAATACTGCTAAAATCATGGATACCAATACGGCCAGGCGGCCCACGTATACTAACTTCTTCTCCTCAGCCTCGGGGTTTATTTTCTTTTTGTAAATATCGAGCGTGAAAATAGTGGAGATGCTGTTGGCTTTTCCTGCCAGGGATGCCACTACCGCGGCTGTTAAGGCGGCAAAGGCCAACCCTTTCAATCCGGAAGGAAGCAGATTTAACAACACAGGATATGCTTTGTCTTTCACAATCTCACCATTAACCAACATTTCTTGTTGAAAATGGCCATTTTGATATAAAACAAATGCCGCTATACCAGGAAGCACTACTATAACGGGCATGAGTAACTTAAGTATGGCGGCAAAAAGGAGTCCATTGCGTGCAGTCTTCAGATCGGCACCTAGCGCCCTTTGCGTGATATATTGGTTGCAACCCCAATAATTAAGATTGACAATCCACATTCCCCCAATGAGCACAGACAAACCGGGTAAACTGATGTAACTGGGATTGTCTTTGTCGAAGATCATGTGGAAATGACTGTCGGCATTTTTGGTAAGCTGGTTAAAACCCTCCACCACGCCACTGCCTCCGAAATGTTCCGCCACCATGTTCAACGCAAGATAGGTGGTAACCAATCCTCCGAGTATAAGAAAGAACACCTGAATCACATCAGTATAGCCAATTACTTTCATTCCGCCCAACGTGATGATAATGGCAAATAAGGCCAGAAAAATCATGCAGGCGGTGAGACTGATACCCGAGATGCTGCTGATGGCTAATGCCCCCAGGAAAAGGATGGAGGTAAGGTTTACAATTACATATAACAGCAACCAGAAAACAGCCATAATCATCGCCACTGTTCCATTATACCGCTGGTTCAGAAACTGCGGCATGGTGTATATCTTATTTTTAAGGTATACCGGGATAAAGAAGATGGCAACGATAAGCAACGTGGCAGCAGCCATCCACTCATAAGTAGAAATGGCCAAACCCAGTGCAAACCCATCTCCACTCATGCCTATAAACTGCTCCGCCGAAATGTTGGATGCTATCAAGGAGGCGCCGATAGCCCACCACGTAAGCGAACCTTCCGCCAGAAAAAAGTCTTTGCTATCAGCCGTTGCTTTTTTCTTTCGATTATATATCCAGTAACCATAGATAGAAACAATCAGGAAATAAACAATAAAAACCAGATAATCTTTGCCGGATAATGTGTTCATATGACATCAACTCTTTTAATGAGCAGGAGAAAGTTTTCGATGTGATAAAGATTGATGATTTTGGCGATTTTAACAAATTGAATTTCGAAAGGCAAATCCTTCAAAGCCTTTATCTTGCATCCAAAACAAGGGTATGCCGGTAAAAATTACTAGCGAAGAATGGGGGATTGTAGATGGGAAAGCTGTGCAGTTATTTACAATGGTAAACAGACAGGGGATGAAAGTTCGGATTACCAATTACGGTGGTACGATTACTTATCTCGCAGTACCTGACAAAAATGGACGCTCGGAGAATGTGGCGCTGGCTTTTGAAAGCCTGGAAGGCTATTTGCAGCAGAATAATCCAAGCTTTGGCTGTTTGGTAGGGCGTTACGCCAACCGTATTGGTAATGCATCGTTTACCCTGAATGCAAAGAAATACACACTGGCAGCTAATAACAATGGAAATAGCCTCCATGGTGGGCTAAAAGGGTTTGATAAGGTAGTTTGGGATGTTACGGCAAAAGAAACAGGCAACGGAGGGGGTTTACAGCTCAGTTATCTTAGTAAAGACGGGGAAGAAGGATTTCCGGGTAATCTTGTGGTGAAAGTAACCTATCTTCTGACAGAAGAGAATGCATTGCATATTATTTATAACGCGGAAACCGATGCCGATACACCGGTAAACTTTACCAACCATACCTATTTTAATTTATCCGCTGGAAAGGAACGAACCATACTGGAGCATGAATTGCAACTAAACGCAAACCATTATACGGTGGTGGATGATACTTTAATTCCGACCGGATCTATTATGCCTGTAAAGGGAACTGCCCTCGATTTTACAAATCCCAAAACGATAAAAGCGGACCTGGGGAAGGTGGCTCCCGGTTACGATCACAACTTTGTATTGGGTAACCCAGAAGGGAAACTGCAACATATTGGCGATTTATACCATCGGCTTTCAGGTAGAAAGATGGAAGTTCATACTACCCAGCCGGGCGTACAATTGTATACGGCTAATTTTCTGGATGGTACGCTGCAACACACCTATCAAGGCCAGGTATATGATAAACAGGCGGGCTTGTGCCTGGAAACGCAACATTACCCGGATGCGCCCAATCGTCCGGAATTTCCGGATACTATATTAAAACCGGGGGATAAATTTTATCAGGAAACGGTATATAAGTTTATTATTCAGTAATGCCAGGGCAGCAATGCTCAACGGTTAGCAAAATAAAAAGCACCCTGATACTTCAGGGTGTTCAGCACTTGGTGTGACTTCAGAGGTTGTGCCAAAAAGGTATGTCAACAGAAGCTTTTTTATAAGCTTCTTAAAGTGTCTTCGGCTCTTCTTTTTCTATGATAATATTTTAAGGAATAAACATCCGGTCTTTCAAAAAGTTTACTTAACAATTTGCTAAACAAGGTGTTAAAAGATAATGTTTTTGAGATTGATATTCTGTTCATGTGGCTTTATTTAATGACTGGTTTTGTTTAACGACAGAACAGATGAAATTATTATATAAAGTTAATTAAGGTTAACAGCCGGCACGACTATATAACGTAAATTTTACATTTGCTTAATGACCCGTAATATCTCTTTGGTGTTAATGGTGGCGGCTATTCTGGTAGCAGCAGCATTTCAGGTATATTGGTTGCATGCCAGTTACGAACAGCGGCAAAAGGACCTTCGGTATCGCACAAACTTTCTGTTCAGAGAAACTATTTTTGAGTTAAGAGCTACAAAATTAAAGTTAGATACGACAGCCCGGCTACGTTATGGCTTACCACCTGATGTGTCCCGGTTTATGGACGCTATCCGGAGCAAAATCACAGATTCTGTTCCGCCCATGCAACCCGGTCCATTGGAAATCATTTCGTTGGAAAAAAAGGGCGGTTTGGGATTAGCAGATTCCGTACCCAGGGCAGGATACAGGTCTGCAGGAAGGTTCTTTGAGTTTTTAATCGGAATAGATTCGCTACAGGACTCGCTGAAAGTACGGGATATTTCTGCCGCCTATGCTACTACATTGAAAAAGGAGAATGTAGAAGTTCCTTTTGATATTAGCAGAACACTGGATACGCTTAAGGCGGAGAGTCCACCCAAGCCGGAGTGGAATAAAGTCACCATTGGCTTTACCAACCCCGTTACCTATACCTTGGAACTAAACAATACAATGCCCTATTTATTGGGGCAGTTATTCTCACAAATTGTTTTCTCTTTGTTTTTGATCGGTCTTACCATAACTGCCTTTGCCGTTCTCTACAAAAATTTAAAATCGCAGCAAAAGCTCACCGATATTAAAAATGAGTTTATCAGTAACATTACCCACGAACTAAAAACGCCGATTGCCACTGTTGGCGTAGCCATTGAAGCGATCAAAAACTTTGATGTACTCGAAAAGCCGGAAAAAGCCAGAGAATACCTGGAGATCGCCAATAACGAACTTAATCGTTTGTCAATGCTGGTTGACAAAGTATTGCGGTTGTCCATGTTTGAAAAGCACGCCACAGAACTAAAAGTTGAGCAATTTGATGTGAAGGGCTTAGCAGAAGAAGTTATCAACTCAATGGGGCTTCAGTTTGAAAAAGTGGGAGCGCAGGTCTATTTGAATACAAAGGGGGATAATTTTTTGATTTCAGCAGACAAAACTCATGTAACCAGTGTCCTTTACAATTTGATAGACAATGCACTGAAATATTCAGGCGAAAAACCCGTGGTGACAATTGGTGTAACTTGTGTAGACCATATTTGTACTTTGACCGTGAAAGACAATGGCCCGGGTATTGCTGATGAATATAAGCTAAAAGTTTTCGACAAGTTCTTTAGAATTCCTACAGATAATAAACATAATGTGAAAGGATACGGCCTAGGGCTTAGCTATATTGCGCATATTGTTGCACAACACCGGGGTGAAATCAGGCTCGAGAGCGAACTGGACAAGGGTGCCGAATTTATTGTTAAATTGCCGCAGAATGAATAAAGCCAAAATATTATATGTAGAGGATGAAATTTTTCTTGCTAAAATAGTGAGGGAAAGCCTGGAGAGCAGGGGATATACGATTTTCCTGGAGACAGACGGAGGCAAGGCTTTAGAACAATATAGGACTAACAAACCTGATATCTGTGTGTTGGATATCATGTTGCCCAATAAAGACGGGTTTACGATAGCTGAGGAAATCCGCAATGAAGATACAGAGACCCCCATCATTTTTTTAACAGCCAAAATACAAACAGCAGATCTGGTTAAGGGCTTCAATATGGGGGGAAACGATTACGTCAGGAAACCGTTTAGTATGGAAGAGCTGATTGTGCGAATAGAAAATGCATTGCGCCAAAAAAGCATTGGAAAAACAGAGAATGACCAGAAAGAGGACACCAAAGTTGGTGTATTTGCTTTCAACCCTCATCGTCAAACGCTTAATAGCGAAGTCGAAAGTAGAAAACTTTCTTTTAGGGAAAGCGAATTGTTAAGGTTACTGTATGAAAACAGGGATCGGGTAATAGATCGTAGGGATATTCTTAACGTATTATGGGGAAGCGACTCTTTTTTTAACTCCAGAACCCTCGATGTTTATATTACTAAGTTGCGGGGGTATTTAAAAGCAGACCCTTCGCTGGAAATCATTACTGTAAAAGGAATAGGGTATCGGTTTGTAACCGGATAAAAAGTAGCGCTTCAAACGAATTGAAGCGCTTTAGCTTTATATGGGTTGGATTGACAGAGGTTTAGGCTTTCTAAAATATTTATAAAGCCACATTATTGTAAAAGTTGGAATAAAATCGAGACCAGGCATCAATTCTTCAACAAAGTTGAAAACACCACCTACAGCTCCTTTCCATCCACCAAATAATTTAAAGAAAATAAGTGCGGAAACAGGCGCCCACAGAATATCTGTGAATTCTGCCAGTACAGGAATTGCATAACTGGCGTAACCTATAATATCCATCAAAATACAGAGTGCTAAAGAGGGGCGTTTATATGATGTATTACTATCCAATTTGTTGTTTAATTATTGTTATATATTGTATGACGGAGATGTAAGAAGATGGTTGCACGTTGGTAAAAGTTTGTGTTTAAAACAGTACATCCTGCCGTGGTTTGTATTTTCCAAGGTGTTCGTAAGCTTTAGCAGTCACTTCCCTGCCCCGGGCGGTACGCTGAATAAAACCCTCCTGAATCAAAAAAGGTTCATATACCTCTTCCAGTGTGCCAGCCTCTTCACCAACAGCCGTGGCAATGGTGGTAATACCAACCGGGCCGCCTTTGAACTTCTCGATAATGGTGGTTAATATTCTGTTGTCCATTTCATCTAATCCGTGTTCGTCAACGTTTAAGGCCTTCAGTGCGTGCAGCGTAATTCCTTTATCAATCTTTCCATCATTCAGCACCTGTGCAAAATCACGAACTCTCCTTAACAACCCGTTAGCTATCCTGGGCGTTCCCCTACTTCTACCGGCAATTTCTTTTGCCGCATCTTCGTCTATTGCTACTTTTAAAATGCTGGCTGCCCTGGTAACAATTTTTTTCAATGTGGCGGACGAATAGTATTCCAGCCTGGATTTGATAGCAAATCTCGATAACAAAGGGGCTGTGAGTAATCCACTGCGGGTTGTAGCACCCACCAGCGTAAATGGATTTAAGTTAATCTGAATGCTTCTTGCATTAGGGCCTGTATCAATAAGAATATCAATTTTATAATCTTCCATGGCAGAATAGAGGTATTCCTCCACTACAGTGCTTAGCCGATGTATTTCATCGATGAACAGCACATCGTTGGGCTGCAGATTGGTCAATAAGCCCGCAAGGTCTCCCGGCTTCTCTATTACAGGACCAGAAGTTTCTTTTATATTGACTTTCAGTTCATTAGCAATAATTCGACTCAGCGTGGTTTTACCCAATCCGGGAGGACCATGAAACAACACATGATCCAAGGCCTCTCCTCTTATCTTAGCTGCTTTGATGAAGATTCTGATATTCTCAATAACACTATCCTGACCCGAAAAATCATCTATTTCGTTTGGGCGGATATTGTTTTCAAACTCTTTCTCCGCAGTACTTAAAGTGCTCTTGTCTGTATTCAGATTTGGATTGTGCATAGTCTGTAATATCCAGAAATAAGTTGACAGATTGTATAAGACCCTACTCCATCCGGTAGCCGGGATTTTTGTAAATGTACGACTTGTTGTTGGTTGTATTTTTAGGGAAAGGTCCAGGCGGCTCATTTCGAACTCTCATATGCGTGTTTCACGTAGCCGGAGATACAGCCTACAGATAGGCGTTAATTTAAGATGCTTTTGAGGAGGGTTATTGGAGACAGGTGCCGGGGCGATGTCCTGGCACGGGTTTCAAGTGCGATCACCAGGAATATTTTTTGTTTAAGTTGATGGACTGTTTTTCATCAGCCACTCTTTTGGGCTCTATTTATCTCAAAGTGCAATAAGGCCTTCAAAAAAGAAAAAGGCTGACCTTTTTGGTCAGCCCATGCATTTATTTACTAAGGTGCATACTCCGCTCCTTATACAGTGCTCTGAAATAAGGGTCTCTCAAATCTTTAATGAAACGGATGGCCTCACCCGTAGATTTCATTTCAGGTCCTAATTCCTTGTTTACGCCAGGAAATTTATCGAAACTGAAAACCGGTTCCTTAATCGCAAAGCCTTTCAAATTTTTCTGGAAACTGAAATCTTTTAATTTAGCCTCTCCCAACATCACTTTGGTGGCAATATTCAGGTAAGGAATCTGGTAGGCTTTTGCGATAAACGGAGTTGTGCGTGAAGCACGGGGGTTGGCTTCAATCACATATACTTTGCCCTCTTTAATGGCAAATTGTATGTTGATTAATCCACGGATATCCAGTGCCCGCGCTATTTTTTCAGAATAAAACTCCATCGTAGTTACTTCCATCGGGCTTAGGTTAAACGCTGGCAGCACTGCATTACTATCACCACTATGGATACCTGCTGGTTCTATATGCTCCATCACGCCCATTACATGAAAGGTTTCTCCGTCGAAGATAGCATCCACCTCTGCTTCCTGGCAACGATCAAGGAAATGGTCAATCAGGATTTTATTACCAGGTAAATGTTTCAATAAACTCAGCACCCCTTTCTCCAGTTCCTCATCGTTAATTACGATCCGCATACGCTGTCCGCCTAATACATAACTTGGACGCACTAATACCGGGTACCCTACTTCTTTCGCTACTTCAATGGCATCATCTGTGTCGTAGGCGGTGCCATATTTTGGATAAGGAATTTCCAATTCTTTTAAAAGATCGCTGAACCTGCCCCGGTCTTCCGCAATATCCATATTATCGAATGAGGTACCGATAATACGAATACCTTTTTCGTGGAGTCGCTTGGCGAGTTTCAGGGCCGTTTGTCCACCCAACTGTACAATTACCCCTACCGGTTTTTCATATTCCACTATTTCCCAAAGGTGCTCCCAAAACACGGGCTCAAAATAGAGTTTATCCGCCACGTCAAAATCTGTGGAAACCGTTTCTGGGTTACAGTTTACCATTATGGCCTCGTAACCGCTTTCTTTTATCGCCATCAGCCCGTGTACACAGCAGTAGTCAAATTCAATACCCTGTCCGATTCTGTTAGGTCCGGAGCCCAAAACGATAACAGAACCTTTGCTCTTCGTTTTTTCTGATTTGCTTTCGTTGTGTACAACAGCATTTTCTTTTTTCTCCACCTGAGAATCTGCTTCAAAACTGGAGTAGAAATACGGTGTTTTTGCTTCAAATTCTGCAGCACAGGTATCTACCATTTTATATACCCTTGTAAGCCCCATCTGTTTACGCCGTTCGTATATATCTTCATCCTTGGTGCCATCTACTATGATGCGGCAGATCTGCTCATCACTGAAGCCATTGAACTTGGCTTCTCTCAGCAATTCGTCGGGGAGGGTTTTTCCATTGAACTCCGCAATTCTTTTTTCTATGTCTACAATCTTTTGAATCTGGTAAATAAACCAACGGTCGATGAGCGTAGCTTCACAAATAGACTTTACGCTTACACCCATCATCAGTGCATCCTTTATACGAAATAATCTGTCCCACTTGGGTGTTTTAAGGTATTCTACAATCTCCTCGGCACGCATCATGCTCTTACCATAGTATCCAAGCCCTACCGCTTCATTTTCCAGGCTCTGACAGGCTTTTTGAATTGCCTCTGTAAAACTTCGCCCGATAGACATCACTTCGCCCACAGATTTCATCTGCAATCCCAGCGTATCATTGGCACCCTTGAATTTATCAAAATTCCAACGTGGCACTTTTACAATTACATAATCCAATGTGGGCTCAAAATAAGCGGAAGTAGATTGCGTAATCTGGTTTTTAAGTTCGTCAAGGTTATATCCAATTGCCAGTTTGGCTGCTATTTTAGCGATTGGATATCCTGTGGCTTTGGAAGCCAGAGCAGACGACCGGCTAACCCTTGGATTTATTTCTATGGCAATGATTTCTTCTGTTACCGGATTCAATGCGAACTGGACATTACAACCCCCGGCAAAATTGCCAAGGTTACGCATCATATTAATAGCGGTATTACGCATCAGTTGAAAAGCAGTATCGCTAAGGGTCATAGCTGGTGCCACTGTAATGGAATCACCTGTATGCACACCCATTGGGTCAAAGTTCTCTACTGTACAAATAATGGCAACATTATCTGCAGAATCGCGCAGTAGTTCCAGCTCAAATTCCTTCCAGCCCAACACCGCTTTTTCCACCAGTACTTCGTGTATGGGAGAGGCAGATAAACCTCTGTTGAGCGCTTCATCCAAAAACTCTTTACTATGAACAAATCCGCCTCCTGTTCCTCCAAGTGTAAATGAAGGGCGGATTACCAATGGAAAACCTATTTCCTGTGCAAACTCTTTTCCTTCCAGGAAGGAGTTGGCCGTTTTAGCCGGCGCTACAGGAATCTCCATTTGTATCATCCACTGGCGGAACAATTCTCTGTCTTCCGCTTTATCAATCGCCTTTATATCTACACCAATGAGGCGTACATTATATTTTTCCCAAACGCCCAGTTCTTCTGCCTCTTTTGCAAGGTTAAGAGCCGTTTGTCCACCCATGGTAGGCAATACGGCATCAATCTGGTTTTCTTCCAGTATTTGCTCTATACTTTCTACCGTTAGTGGCAATAAATACACACGGTCTGCCATCATCGGATCAGTCATGATGGTTGCCGGGTTACTATTTATTAGGATCACCTTGATTCCTTCTTCCCGGAGGCTGCGGGAAGCCTGCGTGCCTGAATAATCAAATTCACAAGCTTGTCCGATAACAATGGGACCAGAACCTATAATCAAAACGGTCTTTATGGAGTTGTCTTTGGGCATTTTACGTATAAAATTTGAAAAGAATAGGTAGGTTTTTCTTTACCGGTTTATTAAGTTTCAGGCAAGGAAAAAACCGGGCAAAGGTAAGGGATGTCGTACGAAATCCGAAATAGAAGCGGTTAAATTTCAGGAAGGCGGGTTGTTATAAAAAACGGCCTTGTTTATTGAGTCGGGGTGCTTATCGTTGCCGAGAAAGAATCTTAATATACTTCATCAACCGCTCTACCCGTCATGGTCCATCTCCAGCACAAATACGCTCACACCTGTTGCTGCCTCATCATGGTCAACATTGCAATTCCATTGTTTTGAGCAATGTGGCAGCCAGCTATTGATAAAGGTTTTGGCTACGAGCCTTTGCGGTGTACTGATAATCACTGTACACTTCTTCCGGAGAAAAAAGCGGACTACTTTTTTCAATTCTTCGAATATATCCATGTCATAATTTACATCACTCAACAGCAATACATCCGGAGAGTCGGGAAGTGTGGTAGCGTCCACCCAATTCAATGCTGCTGTCCTGATGTTTGATTTGTTTTGATTGATGGCAGAAGCCTTGATGTAGGCTATGGCCAGGGGTTCTCTATCGGTAATGGATACCTCCCCGGCTAACGATGCTGCATATAAACCGGGTAACCCTAAGCCTGCCGCCAATTCCAATACAGATTTCCCCGCAATATATTCCGGGTGATCATTTAAAAAAAGGCATAAACCGATAGCTGCCGGCCAAACTTTTGCCCAGTAGGCATTCTCTTTGTTCGTTTGGTAGTATTGCTTAACGGCAGATTCTTCCGGTACAAATAAGGCTACCTGTGAAAGCCCAATAGAAAACAATTGTAAGCGGGGAGCAATCAACATTCCAAAACAATTCAGGCGAAAGAAAAAGCCCCGCAAGCCTGCGGGGCCACTATATTTTACAAAGCGTGGAACTACGACAATAAGTTCTCTGCTAAAAGATATTCCGCAATTTGAACGGTATTAGTAGCTGCTCCTTTACGAAGATTGTCGCTCACAATCCACATATTCAATGTATTCGGATTGGATTCATCCCTTCTCAATCTTCCTACAAATACCTCATCTTTTTCGTGTGCATCTTTAGGCATTGGGTACTGTGCCTTTGATGGATCATCTACCAGTACTATTCCCGATGATTTACTGAGTAAATCCTTTACTTCGCTTAAATCAAAATCTTTTTCAAATTCGATATTTACGCTTTCACTATGCCCTCCCATCACGGGGATACGGACGGTTGTAGCCGTAACACGAATGTTGTCATCCCGCATAATTTTCTTTGTTTCATTCACCATCTTCATTTCTTCCTTAGTATAACCGTTGTCCAGGAATACATCAATCTGGGGAATTACATTCAAATCAATTTCGTAAGCATAAGCCATCGGGTATTCTGCATCACTTCCTTTCACGGACTTATTCCTTTCGCCCATCAATTGGTCTACCGCCTTAACACCCGTACCCGTCACGCTTTGATAAGTGCTAACCACTACTCTTTTAATATTGTATTTCTTGTGTAGCGGATTTAACGCCACCACCATTTGAATAGTTGAGCAGTTAGGGTTCGCAATTATTTTATCCTCTTTTGTCAGAGCGTCTGCATTTACTTCGGGTACTACCAGTTTTTTAGTTGGGTCCATTCTCCACGCAGAGGAGTTATCAATAACTGTTATCCCTGCTTCAGCAAAGCGGGGGGCTAATGCCAGCGAAGTGCTTCCGCCGGCAGAAAACAAAGCAACGGCAGGTTTTGCAGCAATAGCATCCTCGGCACTTACAATCTTGTACTTTTTCCCCTTAAACTCCACTTCTTTACCGATCGATTTCTCTGATGCTACCGGAATTAATTCTGTTACAGGAAAATTTCTTTCTGCAAGCACCTGCAACATTTTGGAACCTACCAAACCTGTGGCTCCTACTACTGCAACTTTCATTTTAGTTGTTTGTTTTTTAAATTGTTATAAAAAAGAAAAAGCCTTTCCGCTTTGGGAAAGGCTCGAATATATTCGGTCATACAATACACTCTTAAACCTTTCCCGACAGGAACTGTTTCTTCGTAATCTTTGTATGCTTTATTGTCATCATAACGGGCGCAAAGGTAATCGTCAGATTTGAATGAGCAAAAAAAAGTTAAAAAATTATGTTAATCCAATTTCGTAGTGCCGTTCCGGAATCTGTACATCCAGAAAACCCTTCTTGAAGAGCCGGGATTTAAAGTCCTGTTGCACATTATATTCTCCATGTACCAGGAACAGGGTTTTTACATCGCGTGGTTCCTGGCAGGAAAGAAATTGAGAAAGATCTTCGTAATCCCCGTGGGCACTCATACTTCTAACAGCGCTAATTTCCGCATGTACCTGGTGCTCTACTCCAAAGATGGATACCTCTTCGGCCCCTGCCAGCAGTCGACCGCCAAGCGACCGGGGTTCGCAGTAACCGGTAAACAATATCACATTCCGGCTGTTTTCTATATTGTTGCTGATATGGTGCATAATGCGGCCGCCTTCTGCCATACCGCTTGCAGAAATAATCACACAAGGCTCGTTACGATAGTTCAATAATTTGGATTCCTCCACCGACTTTACGAATCGTAGCCCTTTGAAATCAAAAGGATCGCTATCCGATTTCATGATTTTTTGAATCGTATTGTTGAAGTACTGGGGATAGCTCTTTATGATTTCGGTGGCTTTCACGCTCAGCGGACTATCTACAAAATAATCTAATGCGGGTAACCTGTTTTCCAGCTCCAGTTGGTTCAATGCAAACAGAATTTCCTGTGTACGCCCCACACTAAAAGCGGGGATGATCAGCTTTCCCTTCTTTTTTATACAGGCTTTCTCAATCCACTCCAGCAAGTGATCGGGCGTGGTGGTAAAGTTTTCGTGCAAACTATTGCCGTAGGTAGACTCCAGGATGATATAATCTGCCTGGGGAAAATCCTGAGGGGAACGCAAAATCATATCCCGGTACCTGCCTACGTCACCGCTAAAAGTAATGGCCGTTGTTTTGCCGTTTTCTGTTATACGCAGATGAACTGCTGCACTGCCAATGATATGGCCGGTGTCTGTAAACAACAATTCTATATCGTCGGTAATTTTAAATTGTTCGCCATATTCTACCGAATGAAAAATGCCCATCGCTTTTTGTGCGTCTTCTGTTGTATATAACGGTTGCACGTAGGGTCGGCCAGAAGCTGCTCGTCTTTTATTGATATACTTCACCTCATCTTCCTGTATCCCTCCTGAGTCTTCTAACAGCACGCGTGCCAGTCTTTCAGTGGCCGGGGTGCAAAAAATCTGCCCTCTGAAACCGTCTTTCACAAGGCGCGGAATCAAACCGCTATGATCTATATGGGCATGTGATAATATCATATAGCTAACTTCCTGGGGATTAAATCCCCATTCCCGGTTGAGTTCATCAGTTTCTTTGCCCATTCCCTGGAACATTCCACAGTCCAGCAAAATTTTAATGCCACTTTTAAGGGTTATCAGGTGTTTGGAGCCGGTCACAGTTCTGGCTGCGCCGTGAAAAGCTAATTTCATTCGTTTAGATTTGTTTCTTGTGGTCGGATTTCATTTTGATTTATCCCGGCTAAAAATACCACTATCCGTTTATTATTCTTAATATTTGTTGTTATCATATCTTATTTCCCATACCCCCACACCAAATGCAGGCATACTTACTTTCAAACCCGAAGCATAAATCCTTACCGGCATGGTTCCCATTAAGGGAACAATTTTTTTGCCCTGCCGGTTCGCTTTGTCCAGCTGCAAATCCACCTGCACATTTTCACTTTTATCAGAAAAGTTAATCAATACAATCACACATTCGTTTTCAAAATTCCTGCTAAACGAATACACCGCCGCATTGCTATTTTCAACTACAGTATGTTTCCCTTTGATTAATGAGGAATATTTACTTCGCAAAATGATGAGCTCCCTGTAATAATTCCACAAAGAGGTGGCATCTGATTTTTGGTCGTCCACCGATATGCCGTCGCCATCCTTCAGGCTGGTATCATTCCACCAGGGACCCGTATTTTTGTACCAAAGTGCCATGCCCTTTCCTTCCACTTTGTTATACCAGCGCATCGCTTCTCTCCGGGGTATATCATTACCATCTGAGTTGCCGTATTTTCCGAAGCCACCATCACCTTTCATTCCTATCTCTTGTCCATAATAAATTATGGGACAGCCTCCCGTCAGAAGGTTAAGTGCCGCACCAATTCTCAATGTCATTGGGTTGTTATTTACCAGTGTAGCAAACCTGTGCACATCGTGGTTCTCAATAAACACCAATTGCCGGCTGGCTTCTATTGATCCGTGAAAAGCTGTACTAACCGCCTCCGCAATTTTTTCTTTGTTGAACGAAATGAAAGCCTCCCGAAGCCGGAAGGCAAAAACTTTGTCAACACCCGCCTGTTGTATATGGTCTGCACCGGTAGAATTCCAATCCGTTTGTTCACCCATGAAAATCACTGCCGGGTTTACGCTTTTCAGTCTTTTAATTAATGGCAGCCAGAATGCATTAAAGAGATTATTGAGATTGGGTTTATCGTCCAGCATATCCATCATATGGTCCAGCCTGAAACCATCTACCCCATATTCAAAACTGCCGTCGCCCAGCGGATCAATCCAATATCTGAATAAGGTATACATATAGTCCAGCACCCGGTTACTAAGCAGGTTCACTGTTGTCACCCGCCTATATACACTGTTGTACCCATGTAACCCCGATAGGTTAAATATTACGGTTTCGGGAATGTGATTTTCTTCGTCCTTGTAAACCAGGTATTCGGCGTAGGGGGAGGAGGGGTTGCCATAGGACGCCTTAAACCAGGGATGATCTTCTGTTACATACTGGATCTCCATATCCATATATATTTTCATTCCCTTTTGGTGAACAGTTTTCACCAGGTCAATATAATCGATCCGCGACCCATACTGCGGGTCAATTCCCTCAAAGTCATCCGCAAAATAATTATGATAAAAAGCTGATTTGTATATAGGCGTTAATAGTATACCGGTAACACCCAGATCCTGCAGGTAATCGAGTTTTTCTTTCACGCCCAACAGATCCCCATGTGTATCACCGTTACTGTCGTAAAAACTTCTTAAAAATATATGATAAATGATTTCACCTTTTATCATACGCTGTAGAATATCCCATATGGCATTTAATTTGCCGAAGATAAATAAAGGAAACTAACTGCCGGAGCCTGCAAAAACTTTTTTCAGCAGGCTGGTAACCCTGGCTGCAGGATCTTTCCTGATTTTTTGTTCTTCCTGCCCTATTTCCAAAAACAGCCCGGCCAACGACCTTTCGGTTACATAGCCCGCCAAATCTGTATTGATAGGAGTTGCTGCAAATTTATTATAGGCAGAAAACACATCGTTCCAGTATTTGGTAGCCTCCGTTTTGGCCAAAGCCTTTTCTATTACCGGCCGAAAGGTATTGGTAAGTGGTGCCGTTGTTTTCGATTTAAAATAGTCTGTAGCTGCATAGTCTCCTCCTTTCAATATGCCCAACGCATCCGTGATGGTCATTTCCTTTACGGCATTCACAAAAATGGGCGTAGCAGATTTTGAAGCTTCTTCGGCTGCACGGTTCATGGATAATATTGCTTTATCTACCAGTCCGCCCAACCCAAAACTTCTCAATGTACTTTCAACCTTCTGTGCTTCCTGTGGCATCAGAATTTTGATGGCGGCATTGGCAAAAAAGCCATCGGCTGCAGAGAGTTTGCTGCTGCTATTTTGTGTGCCGATGCTAAGTGCTTCTTTTAAACCGGCGGCTATTTCCGTAGTGCTGAGGGCTCCGCTTTGCGTGTTCATGCCGTTTAAAACCTGTTGGGCTGTTTCGCAACCAGGCATGGTCAACATTAAAGCACCGCTGGTCAATAGGCAGAAAATTCTTTTCATTCGTATTAATTTTTCAGTTTTCTCAAAGCTGTTCCCAAAGCATCCAGCATGTCATTTATCGTTTCTTTTTTGCAAGTGCCAATGCTCAACCGATACCAGGGAGAATCATCGGGTGCACCAAACGCATAAAAGGGAACTACTGCCAGACCCGCTTCGTTCAGCAGGTAAGAAGTAACATCCTTCTGATCTTTCAATTCTGTTCCTTCATTTGTTTTTTTACCTGCAGCGGCTACTTTTATCGTGAGATAAATTGCAGCTTGCGGAGCAATAGCGTCTACCGGAAGCCCTTCACTCTTTAACGTCATCAGCCCGGTATAAATTTTCTGCAGCCGAAAGGAAATTTCTTCTTTAAAATGAGTGATGTATGCGTCCACCGCGTCGCTATTCTGCAGGAAACGGGCTACAGCTTTTTGTTCGGCCATTGGCGCCCATGCGCCTATGTGAGATAGAATAGCTTTCATTTTTTCGATAATAGAAGCCGGCCCCATTGCCCAACCCACCCTTACGCCAGTAGCCGCAAAACTTTTGCTAATGGCATCCACATATACGGTATAGTCTTTCATGTCCGGGCGAAGCGTAACAGGGTCATAATGTTGTATATCGCCATAGGTTAATTGCCAGTACATTTGATCGTATAAGACATACAGCTTTTTTTCACCCGCATTTCGGGAAGCATTTTCCTGCAATACCATATCACATATTTCTTCCAGTGTTTCTTTGGAGAATGTGGTACCAGTTGGGTTCTGCGGCGAACAAAGTGCCAGGATAACGGCACCTTTCAAATGTGGCTGAATATCTTTTGCCAAAGGCATAAAGTTGTTGTCAGCAGAGGCCTGTATTTCACAATGTTCTCCTTCCACAAAATGAGTATAGTGGTTGTTGTTCCAGGATGGTACTGCATATATAATTTTGTCGCCCTTATCCGCAACAGTTCTAAAAAAACCGTAAATCAGGGGTCTTCCTCCGGAAGCGACCAGGATTTCTGATGGCAGATAAGGGAGCTTTTCTCTTTCGGATAAAAAACCGGCAATAGATTCTCTTAAATCAGCATTGCCCTCGGCCGCAGGATAGTTGGTGAAATGCTCCCTGTAGGCCTTTATTATTTCCTCCTCCAGCAGGCCAGGTATAGGAAACACAGCGGGGTCGAAGTCTCCTATGGTAAAATTGTATAATTTAGCACCCAGTTGAATTTTTGCCTTTATTTCACCGGCTAATTTGATTATTTCCGAGCCAATCAGCGTCTCTGCGAGCTGCGAAAATCGTTCTTTGGCTTTTAATTGAATGTGTTCCATAATGTTGTGAAATTACCAAGATAATTCGGGGGAAGAAAGAGCAAAACATTATTTACTTTGTAAAAACACATCCGCATGCCTATTGAGCAAGACATAAAGCAAGCCAAGTTCAGAAATGAGTTTCACAAAGGAGCTGTTAACCTGATATTTACCTATGGTTGGTTAATGGAAAAACAAAAGAAAATTTTTGATACTGAAAGCATTACCCCACAACAATTTAACATTCTTCGAATACTAAGAGGGGCTGCTCGGCCTTTGTCTACCCTTCAAATCAGGGAGCGCATGCTGGATAAAATGAGTGACACGAGCCGCATTGTGGATAGATTGGTAATCAAACAGTTAGTTAACAAAAAACCCTCTATATCAGATAAAAGGCTGGTAGACATTTCCATAACAGAAAGGGGCATCGAAATGCTGGCCAGATTGGATAGCCGACAGCAGGAATTGGATGAATTATTGAAAGAACTTTCTGAAGATGAAATAAAACAGCTTAATGTGCTGTTAGATAAGGCAAGAAGTTAAGAATTGCTCTATCTTCATTTTTATAACCCAAGATCCACATGAAAATATTCTGTATTTTTTCTATTTGTATTTCATTTTTTATCAATTCAGCATTTACCCAGCCCAAATATGAATTTCGGGCTGCCTGGATAGCAACCGTAGCCAATATCGACTGGCCAACCCGGGGTAATTACGACACAGAAAAACAAAAAGCCGAATATATAGCCCTACTGGATATGCACGTAAAAAACGGAATGAATGCTGTTGTGATGCAAATCCGCCCGGCGGCAGATGCATTTTATCCTTCCGAACACGAGCCATGGAGTGAATGGCTTACCGGCAAACAGGGCAAAGCACCAAGCCCTTATTACGATCCGCTGCAGTTTATGATTGAGGAAGCCCACAAAAGGGGACTGGAGTTTCATGCCTGGTGTAATCCCTATCGCGCTGAAATGACTGTTGGCAAATCGTCCATTGCTCCCAATCATATCACCCGCAAACGGCCAGACTGGTTTCTGGTATATGGTGGTAAAAGATACTTTGACCCGGGTAATAAGGAAGCACAGGACTACGTGGTCAAAGTAATCAGGGATATCGTAAAACGCTACGACGTAGACGCACTTCATTTTGACGATTACTTCTACCCCTACCGTATTCCCAACCGGGAGTTTCCCGACATACGTACGTATACAAAATATGGTAAGGGAATGGCAAGAGATGATTGGAGAAGGAGCAATGTAGACTCGATAATAGTGAAGCTGAATCGGGCAATTAAGGAAGAGAAACCCGACTGTAGATTTGGTATCAGTCCCTTTGGTGTGTGGCGTAATAAAAGTAAAGACAGCCTGGGTAGTGAAACGACTGCCGGACAAACCAACTATGATGATCTGTATGCTGACATCCTGCTTTGGCTGAGAGAAGGGTATATAGATTATGTGGTACCGCAGTTGTATTGGGAGCACGGGCATCGTGCAGCCCCCTATGAAGTGCTGGTGGATTGGTGGGCCCATCACTCCTATGGACGACATTGTTACGTAGGACTGGGTGTATATAAGGGCGGCAGCAATACCCGTTGGCGCGATACCAATATCATTCCGCTTCAGATACAGGATGCCAGAAAATACGAAACCATACAAGGGCAGGTATATTTTAGCTCAAAATCTTTTGAGTCCAATCCGAACGGCTGGAATGACAGCCTTCGAAATAATTATTACAAATACCCGGCACTGCTGCCCCCCATGCATTGGATAGACAGTGTAGCACCAGCAGCTCCCACTGTTTCAAAACTCCGTCAGGCGGGGGATTCTCTTATCATTAACATCGTGAGTAACGAACAGCGGAAAAAGATCCGGAAACTGGTTTTATATGCGTTCAATGCCCACGACAGTCTGGATGTATCTCAAAAAGTACCGGTAGCTATTATACCCATGCTCAATAATACGCTGGAATACAAACTCTCTCTGTCAACACTCAGCGGTTCTGTACCGCCGGACAATTGCCTCTTTTTCGGGTTTACAATAGTAGATGCCAACAATATGGAAAGTGCGGTAAGTGGTGTTAAAGAACTGGTATTTGATCCTCAATTGCAAAAGAGAGTACTTATTCCCTGATTTTTGAGATTGCTGTAACATTTTTCTCGTTTTGCCGACTGATATTTGAGCATTCGTTCATTTTGGAAACAGCATTCTTACAGATGGTCCGGGAACACGCAGGGATCCTTCATAAGGTATGCAACCTCTATTGCCCCAAAGTGAGCGATCGGCAGGACCTCCTGCAGGAAATGATGTTGCAACTATGGAAATCTTTTCCCAACTACCGGCAGGAATCTAAGCTTAGCACCTGGATATACAGAGTCGTATTAAATACCGCGATCACTCATTTTAGAAAAGAGGAGAGGAAGATCCCCACAGAACCCATAACTGATATTACGCAATTGCCATCAGAAAATGGGAGTCATTTTGATGAACAATGGAAAACCTTACAGGATGCAATTACTTATCTCACCGATATAGAAAAGGCGATCGTTATATTATACCTCGAAAACAGAAGTTATGCGGAAATGGAAGATGTTCTGGGTATCAACCAGGGAGCCTTAAGGGTAAAAATGAATCGGATAAAAGATAAGTTGAGACAAAATATTAATACACAAACCGACTAGTTATGGAACTGGATGAGCTTGAGAAAATATGGAAAAGAGCCGGGCACCAATCTCTTCAAAAAGGGGATGTAGAAAAGATGCTGCAACAAAAGTCTGGAAATGAAATTACCAGAATGAGGACCAATCTTCTCGTTGAGTTGTTGGTTGTACTGGCTTCTGTGGTGGCCGTATCCGTTTTTTACTTTTTGGTACTCAACGGAAGATTGCAGGAGATAGGCTGGTTGTATATGCTACTGGCGGGTGTTTTTGTCGCCTACTATTATGCCAAAAACAGGCTGCTTAAAAATATGCTGAGTAATTCGGGAAATATTCGTCAAAACCTGGAACAGCAATTGAAAAGGCTTGATACCTATATACGATATTACCTCCTTGCCGGCTCTCTTCTTGTACCAGGTATAATGGCTATATTTTATTTTTTGCTGGACTACAAAGAGATCCCGTTGCGGATATTGGGGGTTTCCCGCGGTAGCCATAGCTTTGCACTGCTGTACTTTCTGTTTACAATGGCATTTACTTTCGGTCTGTATATTTTCAACAAATGGAATGTTAATCTGTTATACGGAAAGTATATAAAGAGACTAAAATCACTGCTTTCAGAACTAAATGAGCAGTAAAACCAACTAAATTACAGTATGAAACATTTATCTATTCTGTTCGCGGCCTTATTATTTCAAAACTTCTCTCCTGTTAAGGGAGTCGGACAATCAAATGATATGAAGAATTTACTATGGGAAATTACAGGCGACGGATTAGCGAAGCCCTCTTATCTATATGGGACCATTCATATGATATGCGAAACCGACTTTTTTATCAAAGACGGATTGAAAGAAAAATTTGGCAACACAGATAAGTTGTACCTGGAAATTGACATGGACGATCCGGCAATGAATATGAAAATGCTGCAACTGGCTATGCTCAAAGATAAAAAGCTGAGTGATTTTTTTACACACGAGGAATATGCGAAACTAAATGATTTTTTTCGCGATTCTATTAAAATGCCACTGGCCATGATGTCTACCATGAAGCCTTTTACACTGTTCAGTCTAATGCTGATGAAAGCAATGCCCTGCGATCAACAGAAGTCATACGAATTAACCTTTGTAGAAATGGCCAAACAACAGTCAAAGGAAGTACTAGGGCTGGAAACCATAGAAGACCAAATGAAGGTATTTGATGAGTTACCGGATTCGGCGCAGGCACAGATGGTAATGCGTTATGTAAATGAATTTGCCGAGCAAAGAAAAGAGTTTACGAAACTGGTAGACAATTATAAAAATCAGGATTTGGATGCCTTATATGCAGCCATTATTGCTTCGCCTGATATGGAAGGAGTGCAGGATGCATTTCTATTCGCCCGCAACAGGCGTTGGATTCCGGTGATTGAGGAAGCGGCTAAGAAAGAACCCATTTTTATTGCAGTGGGGGCCGCACACCTTCCCGGAGACGAGGGTGTGATAAATTTGCTTCGCAAAAAAGGCTATACTGTACGACCTGTGAAATAAACATTAAAAAACCTACCGGCAGAAACGAATACAACAAATTAATAATTAAAGCGTTAGGCATAAATGCGACAGTTAACAGCTTTTGTTCTGGTGTTAGTTTTGTGCTGGAGTTGCTCTGGGAAAAAGGAGACGCCGGATGTTTCACATATCAAGATTGACCTGCAGGTACAACGATTTGAAGAAGATTTTTTTGCTATCGACACTAATAATTTAGAAGCAGCCATACCGCCTTTACATCAAAAATACCCCATTTTTCTGGGCGATTTTGTACAGAATATTCTGGGCTTGCCGCTTGATCAGCAAGCGAAAGTAAATGAAGCCATTCGGATTTTTTTACGGGACTATCAATTAGTGAAAGATACTGCCGACAGAGTGTTTAAGGATTTTTCCGGCATAGAAAAAGAGGTTAGGAAGGGCTTGCAATTTGCAAAATATTATTTTCCCGATTACCAGTTGCCTGAAAAACTGATTACATTTATTGGACCACTGGATGCGGTTTTTCAAACACCATTTGGCAAAACGGGAGATGTAATTACACAGGATGCATTGGCGGTGGCACTGCAACTACACCTGGGGGCCGATGCTTCTTTATACCAAAGCCAGATAGCGCAAAGCATTTTTCCCAAATACGTATCCAGAAAGTTTTCGCCAGATTATGTTGCGGTGAACTGTATCAAAAATGTAGTGGACGATCTTTTCCCGGGACTCCCCAACAGAACGTTATTAGACCATGCCATAGACAAAGGGAAGAGGCTTTATCTCCTGAACAAGTTTATGCCCTATACTTCTGATGAAATAAAAACAGGGTATACGGCTGAACAATTGAAAGGCGCCTATACCAACGAAGGATTGATCTGGAGTTTTCTTGCGCAAAACGACCTTTTATATAACAGTGACCAGCTTCGCATACAATCCTATGTAGAGGAAAGTCCGTATACGCAAGAACTCGGCGAAGGATCGCCCGGCAATATTGCGCTTTTTATTGGCTGGCAAATTGTTAAAACCTACATGAAAAAGTTTCCGGAAACCAGCCTGGAAGAGCTTTTGACAGCGGATTCTCAAACGATCCTGCATCAGTCAAAATACAAACCTAAGTAGAAATTACATTCCGATTTTTACCTTTCTGTATAACCTTTGTACTTTTGGGCGCATGTTTATTAAATGTTCAGATCAAGAGCTGGCCGTATTCGAAAAGGTGGCAAAAGCTGCTGCAGACCTTGGCGTTGCGTGTTATGTAATAGGCGGCTTTGTACGGGATAAAATAATCGGCAGAGAATCGAAAGATGCAGATATCGTTTGCCTGGGAGACGGCATTGCATTGGCAGAAAAAACAGCTTCTTTTTTTTCACCCGTACCTAAAGTTTCCTTCTTTAAAAATTTTGGAACGGCGCATATACGAGTAAGCGAATTTGATATAGAATTTGTAGGAGCCCGAAAAGAAAGTTATCGTTCAAATTCCCGTAAACCTGAGGTGGAGCCCGGCACCCTTGAAGATGATCAAAAAAGACGCGACTTTACCATCAATGCTTTAGCAATAAGCCTGAACAAAGATAGTTATGGAGAATTGGTAGACCCCTTTGAAGGCATAAAAGCCATTGAAGATAAAATCATCCGCACACCGCTGGACCCTGATCAAACATTTAGTGACGACCCGCTGCGAATGATGCGTGCCATACGGTTTGCTTCTCAACTACAGTTTACAATTGATAACATCACATGGCAGGGCATTCGAAACAATAAGGACAGAATCAGAATTGTGTCGCAGGAGCGGATAACAGATGAACTCAATAAAATTTTGCTGAGCCCGAAACCTTCCACAGGGCTGGATTTATTATATAAGTCGGGTATCCTGGAGATTATTTTTCCGCAAATGATACCACTGGCAGGCGCAGAATATATTGATGGGCTTGGGCATAAGGATAATTTTTATCACACACTGCAGGTCGTAGACAATATATCTGTCCATACCAACGATTTGTGGCTGCGTTGGGCAGCACTCTTACACGACATAGGAAAGCCCCCGACAAAAAGGTTTGAAGAAGGACATGGTTGGACATTCCACGGACATGAAATAGTGGGTGGACGAATGGTGCCAAAGATATTCGGGCAATTGAAATTGCCTATGGATAATAAGATGCGTTTTGTGAGAAAATTAGTGGAGCTTCATCTTCGGCCTATTAGTCTTACCAAAGAAAATATTACAGATTCTGCCATACGGCGGTTGTTGTTTGACGCCTCTGATGATATAGAGGCTTTGATGATGTTGTGCCGGGCTGATATTACTTCAAAAAATAAACAAAAAGTAAAACGCTACCTGGATAACTTTGAA
Source organism: uncultured Terrimonas sp. (assembly GCA_964604365.1). Taxonomy (GTDB): domain Bacteria; phylum Bacteroidota; class Bacteroidia; order Chitinophagales; family Chitinophagaceae; genus Agriterribacter. The sequence continues at coordinate 111,555 of CAZRYS010000011.1, read as the reverse complement.
ATGGTGCGATACCGGTTGGAAGAAGTGGAAACAAGTGATAAAATCAGAAACTGGCAACCACCTGTTACGGGAGAAATGATTATGGAAATATTTGGAATCGGTCCATGTAAGCATGTTGGTGACATCAAGAATGCTATTAAGGATGCAATATTGGACGGGGATATTGAAAATAGTTATGAAGCTGCCTATCAGCATATGCTGAAGGTTGCCGAAGGACTCAATCTCCGTCCGGTGAAGTAAGATATTGCCAGTATACCGTAATATGTATTAACTCCTTTATTTATATTAACTTTGATATTTTAAACTTTAAAAAAATCAATCCAATTCACATGGCTGTTTTAAAATTCAGGATCTACTTTGAGGAGGATGACAGTATATACAGAGATGTAGCGATAAAGCACACACAAACTTTTTTTGATCTTCACAGTGCCATACTTGGCAGCTTTGAATTTGACAATAAACACCCGGCAACATTTTACAGGAGTAATGATAATTGGGCCCGGGGAAGAGAAATCAGCATAGAAAAATACGATAAACCTTATAAAGTTGATCCGTTAATTATGTCTGAAACGACGATAGGCTCCGAAATAAAAAACCCGAACGAAAGGTTCATATACACATACGATTTTGTAAAGGGCTGGTCCTTTCTTGTGGAACTGATCAATGTCTCGAAGGAAGAAAGTTCTAAGCTTACTTATCCTGCTGTAACACGCTCGGAAGGCATCGCACCCAGTCAATATGGAACCAAGAGTATATTGGGGGACAAGTTTGTGGACGTAGAAGAAAAATACGACCTGACAAAAAGTTTGGAGGGTTTTGCCACGGAAGGTGGTGAGGATGGAGAAGATGATGAGAAAGGTGAGGAGGCGATGGACGAATCCGAGGAGTCTGAAAATGATTAATTAAGGAATAATCTGGCCACTATATAGAGTGGCTAAGCAAAATAAAAAGAGGCTGCCATTGGGCAGCCTTTAATACTTTTTTGTATCACTAAGGCGCTTATTGAATATTCGGATTTTTTGAGAATCCCATTTTAGCTTCTATGCTTAGTGTAGCGTGTGGAACAGCTCTTAACCGGGCTTTGTCGATCAACTGACCAGTTACGCGACAGATGCCATATGTTTTGTTCTCAATACGCATCATGGCTTTTTCCAGGTGATCAATATATTGAATCTGACGACTAGCCATTTGTGCCAATTGTTCTCTTTCCATACTGATGCTGCCATCTTCCATCGTCATGTACCTGTTTTCACTTTCATCGCCACCCATATCATCTTTGCGGGTGATTAAGCCCTGTAGATAATTCAACTCTTTTTTAGCTGCTTCCAGTTTTCTCTGAATAAGTTCTCTAAACTCTGTAAGTTCTGCATCACTATACCTCATCATTGGTCCATTTTGTTGTGCGGGCTTATCCAACACAGATTGTGTAAATTCCGGCTCGTATTTGCGCGCAACGTTAGTGCTCAACTTTGGAATTACCACAGGTTTTGCCGGTTCTGCCTTCGGCTTTTCCTTAGTTTTAGCGGGCTTAGCTGGAGCAACAGGTTGTTGTACCGCTTTTTGTTCAACAACCGGTTTTTGTACGGCTTTTTGTTCTTTAGCAGGCTTCTGCGCAGGCGCTGCCTTTTTTGCAGGCACCGCTTTTACCACCGGTGCGGGCTTAGAAGCTACTTTTTTCACGGGTGCTGCTTTGGCAGGCTTTTTAACCTCCGCCTTTTTTGCCGCCGCTTTTTTAGGAGGAGCTGGTTTGGCAACCTGTTTTTTAGCTGCGACAGGCTTGGGCTTAGCGGCCGCCTTTTTTGGGGCCGGCTTACTCGCTGTTGCTGCCTTCTTAGGTGCTTTCTTTTCAGGTTTGGCTGCTTTCGTTGCAGTTTTTTTTACTGCTTTTTTATTGGTTGCCATGCAATTATGCTTTTTTGGTCACTAAAATAGTTAAAGTTATGTCATTTACTTCAATGTCAATGCCATTCGTAATATAGGGTAACCATTCTATTGATTCTGCCAAAATTTCCGCGCAAATATATGTATTAAATTCGCTAATTGATTGTTTAAGTTTTGCATTTTCAGACAGCTTCACTAAAATTCTATCTGTAAGCTCATAATTATTATCCTTTCTTATCTTCTGCACCCGGTTAATAAACTCCCGGGCATACCCTTCATTTTCCAATGCTGGTGTTATTGTCACATCCAGTGCAACCGTCAACATCCCTTTGCTGGCAACCGTCCATCCAGGCACATCTTCACTTTGAATATCTACCTCGCCCACAAGAATCTTTACTACTTCACCATCCAGGTTCAGGTCATAAAAGCCATCTCGTTCTATTGTAAGGATATCTTCTTGTGTAAAAGAAGCTAACGCATTGGAAACCAATTTCATTTTAGCTCCTAGCTTTTTACCCAATGCCACAAAATTGGGCTTTATCTTTTTACTGATAAACCCATTGTCACCAGAAATATAATCAATTTCCTTTACGTTTACTTCAGATCTTACTAAATCTGCTACTTTTTCCAGTTGCACTTGCATCCCGGGATTCAAAATAGGGATTAACACCTTTTGTAAGGGCTGGCGTACTTTGATATTGACCTTTTTACGCAGCGATAATATGAGCGACGAAAGGTCCTGTGCCATCTGCATCCGTTCTTCCAGGTCCAGGTCAATTTTGCCAGTGTCTGGCTTAGGGAAGTTGCCGTGGTGTACCGACTCTGATTGTAGTTTACCGGTAACGGCGTTCAGGTTTGCGAAAATAGCATCACTAAAGAAAGGAGAAATAGGTGCCATTAGCTGAATTACAGTTTCCAGGCACTCATACAATGTCTGATAAGCACTTGTTTTGTCTGCTTTTTCGGCTTCATTTTGAGCAGGTTTCCAGAACCGACGACGGCAAAGCCTTACATACCAGTTGCTTAGATGCTCATCTACAAAATCTTCTATTGCACGACCCGCATGCGTAGGTTCATAGTCATCCATATACTCATTCACCGTCTTTTTCAACGAGTTAAGTGATGACAATATCCAGCGGTCTATTTCCGGGCGATTGGCTGCAGGAATATAATCTTCTTTGAAAGTAAAGCCATCTACATTGGCATATAAAGCAAAAAACTGATAGGTATTATAAAGCGTTCCAAAAAACTTACGTTGTACTTCCTTTATGCCATCCAGGTCAAACTTGAGATTATCCCAGGGGGAAGCATTCGTGATCAAGTACCACCGGGTGGCATCGGCACCAAACTGGTCTATGGTAATAAAAGGATCTACCACATTGCCCAGGCGCTTGCTCATTTTGTTCCCGTTCTTATCCAGCACCAATCCGTTGGATACACAGGTTTTGAAGGCAAGCCCCGGATACAGTTCTTCCTTTACTTCAAAACCATCCTTTTTTAGCTCCTCCTGAACGGAGTCCTTCAACAAACTACCTAATGCATGCAGGGTATAAAACCAGCCCCGGGTTTGGTCAACCCCCTCACAGATAAAGTCTGCCGGGTAGTTTTTGGCAAAAACTTCTTTATTTTCAAAAGGGAAATGCCACTGGGCATAAGGCATGGCACCACTATCAAACCAAACATCCACCAGGTCGGGTATCCTTTTCATTGGTTTGCCCTTACTGCTCACTAAGATCACCTCATCTACATATGGTTTGTGTAAGTCTTTTATTCCGTCCGTAAATTTTCCATTTACGGTACCCAAAACCTTAATAGCTGCTGCAATGCCAGCATTTAACTCCGCAATCGATCCAATGCATTTTTCTTCACCACCTTCTTCTATACTGATATAGTTGCCGGCATCATCCACTGTTTTCCAAACGGGCAGCGGCGTTCCCCAATAACGGCTTCTGCTGAGGTTCCAGTCTACCATATTTTCCAGCCAGTTGCCAAATCGCCCTTCTCCGGTTGATTTTGGTTTCCAGTTGATGGTTTTGTTCAATGATACCATTCTATCCCGTAGTGCGGTGGTTTTGATAAACCAGGCATCTAATGGATAGTAAAGTACCGGTTTGTCTGTACGCCAGCAATGGGGATAGTTGTGTTCGTATTTTTCAACCTTAAAGGCACGGTTTTCTTTTTTCAGTTTTACGCTGATGTCCACGTTCACATCCACATAGTCTTTCTCATCCTTATAATTCTTTACATACCGATTGCTGAACTCGCCTACACCCGCCACAAACTTACCTTGTCTGTCAACCAATGTCAGGATACCAATATTATACTTTTTCCCAACTTTGTAGTCATCTGCGCCAAAAGCTGGGGCTGTATGTACAATACCCGTACCATCTTCTGTGGTTACAAAATCCCCCAGAATTACCCGGAAAGGATCTGCATCAGGGATTATATTTTGTACTTTTTCCAGACTATTCGCTTCAAACGGTAATAGTTGTTCGTACCGTAAGCCTTCCAGTTCTTTTCCGCTAAAACTCGCCAAGATTTTCCAGGGTAACAATTCGCCTTTGGCGCCTGCATATGTTACGCCAGTCCAGTCTTGTTTTTCTCCTTCAGTAGTAAAGTATTTTCCCAACAGCGACTTTGCCAGCATTACATTGGCGGGCACATGTGTATAGGGATTAAACGTTTGCACTAGTACGTATTCGATATTTGGTCCAACTGTTAGTCCCAGGTTGGAAGGGAGCGTCCAGGGGGTAGTCGTCCAAGCCAGGAAATAACTGTCACCACCCGCAGCGGCAATTTGCTTGCCTGCCGGATGGTCACTGTTGCCTGTTGTGTCAAACGGAAACATCACAACGGCGGAGGTATCCTTTACCATTTTATAGGTACCCGGCTGGTTTAATTCGTGCGAACTAAGTCCGGTACCTGCCGCAGGCGAATAAGGCTGTATGCTGACGCTCTCATACAGAAAATCCTTTTTATACAATTCACTCAGGCACCACCAAAGCGTTTCTATATACTCATTCTCAAAAGTGACGTAGGGTTTTGAAAGATCTACCCAATAGCCCATTTTTTGGGTCAGTTCATCCCATTTCCCCTTGTATTTCAACACTTCCTTGCGGCAAGTTGCATTATAATCTTCCACAGAGATCGTCTTGCCGATATCTTCTTTGGTAATGCCCAGCATTTTTTCAACACCCAGCTCCACCGGCAGTCCGTGGGTATCCCAACCGGCCTTCCGCTTTACCTGAAAGCCCTGCATGGTTTTGTACCGACATACCAGGTCTTTAATGGTCCGGGAAATAACGTGATGAATACCGGGCATTCCGTTAGCGCTGGGCGGACCCTCGTAAAATACGAATGTTGGCGCCCCTTCTCTTAAGGAAACACTTTTTTCAAAAGCCTGGTTTTCACGCCACTTTTTGAGTATTTCCTGTTCTATAGATGGTAAATGTAAGCCGGTAAATTCCCTGTATTTCGTAGCCATATGCTTAAAAAATGGGAGCAAAGGTACAGAAATATAAAGGAAATCCGGGGATTGCCCTACTTACTGATCTCCACAATACAGGTGGCCAACTGATCATCCGAAGCGGGTCCCTGTAATTGTATGGTACCGGTATTTGTGTGGCTGTAACGGATATTGCCTGCTGCATTCTGGCGCAAAGCGGTGGCTACACGGCTGGCATAATCTATTGTTGGTTGCTGGCTGATGGCTGCATTCAGCTTATACCAATCCAGTTCTTTTTTACTCACCACTATTGCTATCACGTCTCTATTGCCGATGCTATCCGGCGTCATGCTTTTGTCTTTAGGAAAAAGCCTATAACCGGTGATGCCACAAAACGGAGAATACCTTGTTTTGGCAGGATCATTCTGGTTGGGGTACGGAAAGAGTGTAAAGCTGGTTCCATCTGTTTCTTTACCAAAAACATAGGTATAACACTCGGTGGTGTTTTTTACTTCCATTTTGAAACGGATGCCCTGCCGTACGGGACCTGTTGTTTCAAAACGATTGGCGCTCATTTGTTTCAACGGTATATACCCTTTGCGGGTTGTTTTGCTGCCATCATATTCCACTTCCACTAATCCTACTTCCACCTTAAAAGGTTGATTGGCGGCTGATCCCGTTTTAGCCATGGGCTCCAAGGCATATGCTTCCCGCACATAATGCTGAAAATCGGGATACCGTACCCAGGCAAAGCCATTGCGGCCCCAATCCGGCCCCCAGCTATTCATTATCAAGAATGATCCACCATATTGCCGGTCATCATATCCTACCACACACATCGCATGGCCGCCGAAGCCCATCATAGAAGGATCTCCGGGTGCAGCCCGCCAAACATCCTGCCCCTGCATGCTTTTCATAAAACTTTCTCCCACCATCATGCCAATTACTACGGGAGCTCCCTGTGCAAGGTTTTCTCTGATGGCTCGCATATCAAGTTCTTCGGAGTTGCCCTTCGTTAATCGGTTAAACCCCCGCATCTTAAATTGAGCAGCTTCCTGTAATAAAGCACCAGAAGGCTGGCGGCTGCAATCCTGATCAGTATAGGGAAACTGATCATATGGAACAGACCCCCGATCTTTCATATAGTCCATTGCCCTTTTTATATAGGAACCCTGGCAGCCGTCTAATCCGATCTGATTGTATAAAAATGCCGGACTAAAAGCCAACTGAGCAGCATTTGTATTGGTACGGGAAGATTCCAATATAGTACGGGCGGCATAAGCAGCACTCCAGGCTACGCAGCTTCCCTGCTGGCCCTGGTCACCAACCGGAGGTGCATACCGTTGAAGACTAACCGCTTCCGGCAAAGGATTGCGGGTATCATCTTCTTCAAGCGATTCGTAAATATTCGTTTTCTGAAATTCTTGTGGATTAAGAAATCCACCCGTAGACAGCAGTCCGCCTGCCTGGCTAATGTTGGCACAGCCTTCGCGCCCCAGCAAAAAGTACGCACCAAACCCTATGGCTCCAATGATCAATACGCCCTTAACACCAAAAATCCGGATAAGTAGTGGAATGAGTGCAAAAAGTCCACCGCCGCCGGAGCCACCACCGCCTCTTCTTCCTCCACTGTTATCATTAAACTGTTCCGGCCGATCGGGCTGGTCATCGGTCATGCGTATAGCCATAGATTACAGATTTTATAGCTAAATGTAGGAAGATTTTTTATTATTTAACAGGCTTCAATCCACACTCCAGCCACTCTTTATATTTTTTGATATTGGGTGTATATCCTACGGGGTTGGTTACCAATTTACCATCAGGACTTATAACAGCATATAAAGGTTGAGCAGAATTTGTAAAGTTTTCTGACTGGAACGTAGCCCACAAATCTCCAACCTTGTTGATTTCCTTTTCTTTTCCATCTTGTGGTTGATAACTAAACCTTTCTTCTGCCGGCAGTTTTTGCCGATCGTCCACATACAACGAAACCAGGATATAGCTGTCCTGTATGAGGGAGGCTATTTCGGGATCTGTCCACACCTGTTCTTCCATTTTACGGCAGTTCACACAGGCCCAGCCGGTAAAGTCTATTAAAATGGGTTTACCTGTTTCTTTGGCTAACTGCACCGCCTTCTCGTAGTCGTTTTTTACATCAGGCTCTATGCCTTTCCCATGTGCGCTATGTTCACCATATATACTGTAACTCAGTGGTGGTGGAAAGCCACTGAGTAACTTGAGATTGGCGGCGGGTGTATTTGTTAAGCCCGGAGCCATATACAACGCAAAAATAAAAGATAGCACGCCCAGCACTTTTCGGCCAATAGCAATCTTTTGTCCTTTATAATCGTGCGGTAAACGCAGCCAGCCAAACAAATAAGCACCTAACCCTATGGCTATCAATATCCATATGCCAATAAAAACTTCTCTTTTCAGTAAGCCCCAGTGTTCTACCAGGTCGGCATTGGAGAGAAACTTGAATGCCAGTCCGAGCTCCAGAAAAGCCAGCACTTTTTTAACCGTATCCAGCCAGCCACCGCTTTTAGGCAACGACTTCAACCAGTTGGGAAAAATAGCAAATAACGCAAAAGGCAGTGCTAATGCTGTACCAAAGCCAGCCATTCCCGCTGTTAAGGGCCAGGCTCCATCGGAAGCTGTTCCCACCAACAATGTTCCCAGGATTACACCCGTACAGGAAAATGATACTATTACGAGGGTAAGTGCCATAAAGAAAATGCCACCCAGGCTACCTAAGCCACTTTTTGAATCCACCTTCCCTGCCAGACCGGAGGGAAGCGTAATATCAAAGTATCCGAAAAAAGAGATGGCGAAAAAGATAAAAATGGCAAAAAATAAAACATTCAACCAGGCATTGGTAGAGATATTATTAAATATTTCCGGCTGCACATTGCCTGCTATATGAAATGGTATACTAGCCAATACATAGATGAGAAAAATGAAAAACCCGTATAGGACACCGTTTTTTATCGCCTGCTGTCTGTTGGATGCCCGGTTGGTAAAAAACGAAACGGTAACTGGAATCATCGGAAAAACACAAGGTGTCAGTAAAGCGATCAATCCTCCACCCAGCCCCAGTAAAAAAACGGTCAATATACTTTTATTTTCCTGCACACCATCGCCACAAGGGTAGGCGGGATTGTTTACATCTATCGTAGCTATTTTTACCTTACCGGTTGTGTTTTTTGCGACTCCCCCCTCAAAACTTACAGTACCGGTTTCTTCAATTGGTAAAAACGCCTCGTTGTTGGAGGCGAAACCTTTTAATATCACTTTCAGAGATGCAGGTATAGCTCCATCGATAACCAGGTTCTCCGTAATAGAAATTTTGCCGGAGAAAACTTTTATTTGCTGGTTGTCGAAAACCGGGTCTGCTACAGGTTTGGGTGCCGGGTCGATGGTGGGTTGGCCAGACCGGTTGATCTTATCATTATCCCAGGTAAGCTGCAATGCCTCTATACCAATATCGGAAAGATCTTCTGCATACACGTGCCAACCATTTGCTATTTCAGCCTGTATGGTTATAGCAAAACTGTTGTCAGTTTTTTTAGTGCTATTAATCGACCATTGGATGGGCGTTTCCTGGGCGTTCAAAAACTGTGGTAAAATAAAAAATACGAGTAAAAAGATTCTGGCCATGATTGATTCTTGGTTTCTGCTTATAGCATTTGTTTTGAACCTGACGTTCAATTGGGTAGTCAAAAAAGCAGTTGGATTAGGGTCAGGCTTCGGCGTCCTCTTCTCTGGCTTCGTTCCACTCCACAAGAAAGTTATTGCGCCCTTCTCCGGAAATGATGGTCATATATTTCTGTTGCACCAATTCGAGCAACGACAGGAAAAAAAAGATGGCATGAATCCTGTTTTCACATCTTTCGAAAATCTTTTCGAAATTTACTGTTTTCTCCTCCTCTACCAAACTCAACATATTGTCCCGGCTATCCTCCATCGTGTAGTCATATTGATATACTACGTGCTGGGGTTTATTGTTTCTGTCATACATTTTTTGCATTACCCGTTCAAAAGCCTTCATCAGCTTAAACATGGTAATGGTTTGTATTTCGGTACCCTCTCCTGCTTCTTCGCCTATCTGTCCCAGTTCTTTCTGCAGATTTCCGCGTTTCACCATCAGCATACGGATGGCTTCCATTTCAGCCATTTTAGCCGACGCTTCTTTAAACCGCTTGTATTCCAAAATTTTGTCGACCAACTCTTGGCGGGGGTCAATTTCGTTGCCTTGTGCATCCAGCTCTTTACGCGGCAACAGCATTTTAGCCTTGATACGCATCAACGTAGATACAAAGAGAATAAACTCACTACTCAATTCTATATTCAACTCTCCGGCATTATGTATATAAGCCAAAAAATCATTTATGATTTTTGTGATTTGAATATCGTAGATATCCAGCTCATCCCGTTCGATAAAGAAGAGTAGAAGATCGAATGGACCTTCAAACTGGGGAAGTTTTATCTGGTATGATTCTGTATTCACGGCTGTATATTTAATAGAAAATGCGTCCCGCCCGGCTAAATTACAACCAAAACAGGACGCATTTGCAAATATAAGCAACAGAGCGGATTAAAGCACAGCGTTGCTTTTATAGCATGATATGCAATTAATTGCTAAAGCGATATGCAAGTCCTACACCCAGTAACTGTTTCAACTGTGTTTTAGGACCCCCTACTACACCATCTTTATTGACAGAAGCTACATCATTATCATAGATGAGATCGAGTGAAAAGCTCACCGTAATCAGTTTGGTAGCTTTCAACAACAATACATTGGTCATATACACGTCAATATTCTGAGGATCTTTCAGATAGTTGGAGAAAAGATCTAATCTACCTGCATAGGAGATTGTTTCTGTAAAATTGGTTTTATAACCAACTGTTGCGAAGGCACCGAACTCAGTTCTTGCTTTCTTACCGGGATCAACACCGAAAGCGCCTTTACTAGATAATGTATCATCGGTTACGATGGTCCACCTGGCAGTAGCCGGAGACAAAGAAACAGAAAACTTGTCGTTGGGTTGATAAGAAATGGTTGGCGAAACTAAAACATAGGCCGGAGCAAATGCATTAGAAATCAATACTTTGTCTAGGTTTTCAGGATAAGAAAACCCTTTCGCGAATTGTGTTCTAAAGTTGAACAGCGCGCCAACATACCAACCTTTCGGACTGATCTGGTAGCCATATTTGGATAAAAAATCTACCCGATCATCTGCCTTTCTGCTGCCAAGGCTCGTTGTATTTACGATACCGTAAGCAACATCTAAAGTATTATCCCAGATATGTTTATCTTTTTTATAATAAGCGTATAAATTGGCAATGGCAGCCAATGAAAAAGAGTATCTGTCACCACCGGCAGCCCAGTTAGTAAGCGACCCCTGGTTCACATTGATATTAAACAAGCCGCCTTTTTTCCAGGTTTTAGGAATTGTGTCATTTGCATCTTTTGCAATCTTTCTTGCTGACTCCTTTTGAAGGTTTTTAATCGTTTCGTCTTGTGCAGATGCGGTAGACGCAATTAGTAAAGTAAAGAATACGAGTGTGTTGCATGTAATCTTTTTCATAGTTCGTAATTTTTGCGCAAAAGTAAAGGAATTCACCTTATCTGAAAGTCATATTTCAATTTAAAGTGGGTGATTCAAGTTGAATAAAAAAAGTCAGAGCCGTAAAATTTTACGGCTCTGACTTTAGTTGTAACAATCAACAAATCTATTGGTACAATGGATTCTGCTGCAACTCCACGTTACGATTCATTTCATTAATATCAATCGGCAGGAAGTACCAACGGTCATGCCATAGTCTTTCCTCCACATTTATCACGGTATAGGTGGGCTGTGTTTGCCCGGTAGGTGTTCTGATATCCACACCGGTAGCCCACACATTCATTACCTGAGGAGCAATTTTCCAACGGCGTATATCATAAAACCTGTGGTCTTCTCCCATCAGTTCTATTCTTCTTTCATGCCTGATAGCTTCTCGTAGTGCATTACCGCTGGCCGTTATATCCGGCATACCTGCACGTTTGCGAATTTTATTTATTGCATCTCTGGCATCATCTTCAAAGCCCGCTTCCATACTTGCCTCTGCATACGTCAGCAATACTTCTGCGTACCTTATGTATCTCCAGGGACACTCTTGCGGGTTGGTAGGTTGTTCAATAGCGGGGTCGAGAAATTTGCGCAGGTAATACCCGGTATAACTTCCTTCCCAACTCCTTGCCGTACTGCCGCGTGCATCTAAACCTGCCTCCCAGGAGCCATCCGGGCGCTGCATATAACCAGTATTGATAATGCCTACAGGATCCACAGATTGCAAATCGGGAAAGCGTTCTCTCCATTTGGTGCCATTATAGAATATATGCTGTGTGAGCCTGGGGTCTCTATTGTGATAGGGGTTTGCCTTATGGACGGGATTGTTCCAGTCAAACTTGCTACCATCTCTCATTTCGTAATCATCCACCAACTGACCGGTAGGGCAGGTGTTTGCCCAGCCTCTATATCCTACTGAAAGATCATATTGTCCGAAATAATTACCCACAGTACCTTGTGAGAAGAAGCGAACAAAAATGTCTTCAGGGGTCGTTTTATCTACGAACACCCGCTCAAGGTTTTTAGGAATAGAATCTGTAGGGTCAGGGTTGGGATGATGTAACTGGTACAAACCTAAATCCATTACCTCCTTTGCCGCATCTCTTGCCGCATTCCACATACTGTTCCTGTTAGCGCCTGCATAACCAACTAACTCAGGATGTGCATATCCGTTAGTCCATCCCTGATCATGGAACAAATCGCTTGCCGCATGCAATAGCACTCTTGCTTTTAAAGAAAGCGCAGCTCCTTTGCTGGCTCTTCCCAATTGAGATACACTTTCTGACCCTCCCAGCAAAACAACAGCACTGTCGCAATCTCTAACAATAAAATCTATACACTCTTTGAAACTGTTTCTTGGAAAGCTATAGTCGTCTCCCAGTTCATATGGTTTCTCCAATAGAGGAACACCACCATAAAAAAACACCAGGTTCATATAGTTATAGGCACGTAAAAAGTATGCTTCTCCTCTGAGGCGGGCCAGTAGCGTTTCGTTGCTATACGTTCTGGTACTTGTTTCGGACAAGATAAGGTTTGAGCCCCGGATATTATAATAGGAAGGGCTCCACATCCGCTGGTTAGTACCAGCCCATCCACCAAATGAAGAATAGTCGCTTGCGTTCACCAAAGACTTATTAACATTGGCATGCCCATTGGCAGAACCAGGGTTCATTTGAAATTCATCTGTAAATACGCCCAGCATACAACGGTTTGTACTGTTTCCCAGGCGCGCATAGAACTCATTTACATATGTTTCAATCAGGGCGAGGTCACTCCATACAGCACCCGATCCAAACTGATCTAACGGATCAAGATCCAGCACCTCATTTTTACATGAGCTGAAACTTAGAAAAACCGTATACACTATTAAAAATTTCGAAATTACTTTTTTCATAAACAACAATTTAGAAGTTCAGGTTAATACCAAAATTCAGCACTCTTTGTACCGGATAAGTCTGAGAGAAAGCACCGGTATATACAGATTCTGGATCAAAATCCTTCATCCCGGTAAACGTGAACAGGTTGAAACCGCTTGCAAATATGCGTGCTCCATTCGACCAGAATTTGTTGGTGATTCTGCTTGGCAGGCTATATCCCAGTTCTATTGTTTTAATTCTGAGATAATCGGCATTTTCCAGAAAATAGGTACTGTTGTTGTTTGTCCAGTAAGTGGAATTCCGATTATATACTCTCGGACCTACGCTGTTTGGATTTTCCGGGGTCCATCGGTGGTCATAAAAATCTTTCAAAAAGTTTCCTATTTCTCCCGATTCTGTAAATACATATCGTACATGTCCACCTGCGCCCTGAAACAAGACAGACAGGTCGAATCCTGCGTAACTCAGGTTGATATTAAATCCATAGATATAGGTTGGAATATTCGTCTTATCCAAACGGATACGATCGTTACCATCAATAACGCCATCCTCATTTACATCTCTGAAAATAATGTCTCCGGGTTTTGCACCACTCCAATGTGGGTATTTATCGAGGTCTGCCTGATCTTTAAAAATGCCAATTGCATCATAGTACCAATCGCCTGTCTCAGAAGAAGGGTTAGTAGGGATAGGTTTTCCTGTAGAAGATTGCCATGGCAGTCGTCCGGCAGGCTCGTCCCAAAACAATACCTTATTCTTTTGTGTTGAGTAATTTGCACTTACGGTATAATTTAGTTTTCCCATCCTGTCGCTATACGATACTACAGCTTCAATACCTTTATTCTCAGCTTTAGCAATATTTTCGCGAGGTAATGTTACGCCAGCCATGGCCGGTACAGTGGCATTCCTGAACCATAACATGTTTGATCTTATGTTCTTAAAATAATCGAAAGACACTGTAAGTTTATTACTCAACAGGGCTGCGTCAAAACCGATGTTTTTTTGATCGGCTACCTCCCAGGTTACATCAGGGTTTGGAATCCGTGCTTCATACAATCGTTGATTTTCCCCAGTGACATCAAATAAGTAGAGGTTACCCCCGCTGGCCGGACGCAATGCGTAAGTGGAGAGGAATTGCCACTGATCTATTCGATCATTTCCTGTTTGTCCCCAGGATGCTCTTAGTTTCAAGAAGTCTAAAACCTTGACGTTGTCCTTCCAAAAATTCTCCTTAGAGATTACCCATCCTGCTGAGGCGCCCGGAAAGAAACCAAATCGACTATGGGATGGAAATATGTGTGATCCGTCGTAACGCCAAACAAATTCCAGCAGGTATTTCTGGTCGAAATCATAATTAACCCTTCCAAAATAATTTAACCTTGCTCCATGCGCTGAGTTGCCATTCACAGACCTGTCTGGATTACCTCCTGCAAACAGCTCCGGTACGGTGGTAGAAAGGAAAAATCTTTTATAAGCATCGAAATTTGAATTATAATAGGTTCTTCTCTCTACTCCGGCTAAAAATTTAACTCCATGGCCACCAAAATTATTTGCATAGTTCAGTATTCCATTCAGCAATACATTCTGGTTGTTAGCTGCCCATTGATTCAACCTCGGATCGGGAGTGCCTATTTTCATAGGTTGCACCACGGGAGTATTTTCGCCATCCACTGTTACGCCATCCCAGGAGTATAGTGTAAACGCGTGCTGAAACCGCTTACGATACAAGAATGTTTTATCGTAGGCTGCCATCGTATTAAATGATAGTCCTTTGACCCAGGGAATAGTGATATTCAACTGTGCTGTACTGTTTAATACATAGTTCTCTTGTTTATCAAAACCGGCCTCTCCGGTTCCCATCACTACAGGGTTACCGTTATCTCCAATGGAGGGAGCCGGTAGCCCGTTTGGCCAATACGCCGGACGATAGGGTTGCCCTGAAGTAGCCAGGCGATAAATTTCACCAGAACCCATCATAGAATGATTCGTGTTTTCCAATCTTCCTACTACATCAAATCTGAAAGAAATATTCTTGGATATTTTGATATCTATATTACTCAGGAAATTATGCTGTCTAAAATCTGCGTTGCTATTTTTGTAGAAAGCATCCTGGAACTTGGTACCCATGCCTACAAAATATTTTACGTTTTCCGTACCCCCGGATACTGTTACGCCCAGGTCATGCTGAGGAGACCATTCTTTCATGATATCCCTGTACCAATCTGTATTAGGATAACGCCAGGGATCGGATCCGTCTGCATATTTTCTAAGATCCTCGTCGGAATATCTTTTTGCCCGTCCAGCTTCCACATCTATCTCATTCAACAGTGTAGCATACTCGGAGGAGCTTGTCATACGAGGAATAAAAGTAGCTTGGTTAAGCGATTTGTTCAGGTTAAACTGAACACTGGGTTTTCCGGTTTTGCCACGCTTGGTTGTAACCAGGATAACCCCGTTAGCCGATTCTGATCCATAAATGGCAGCAGAGGCGTCTTTCAATACGGTTACGCTTTCAATCGTGTTGGGGTCAACCCTTGATAAAGATCTTAATGGCACACCGTCTACCACTATCAAGGGGCTATTGTTTCCAATACCGTTCACGCCCCGGATAGTAAGGCTTGCATCGTCTTTACCAGGTTCTCCTGTTCTTTGTACAGAAGTAACACCCGGCAGGCGTCCTACTAAAGCATTGGTTACATTCATAACCGGGGCCTGCCTGACATCGCTCCCTTTTACAGTACTTACCGAACCTGTCAGTGTACTTTTTTTGGCTGTAGCATACCCTACTACCACCACGTCCTCCAAGGACTTTTCGTTGTTTGCTACGAGTTCTATATCAATCTGGTTTCGGTTACCTACCGAAATACTTTGATCGTTGTAACCCACGTAGCTGATATTTAATACTGCCTCTCCCGGGGAGATAGCGATCACAAAATTTCCGTTTTCATCCGTATAGGTGGATTCGGAGCTGCCTTTTACTGTTACCGTTGCTCCGGGTAACGGTTCGCGGTCACTATTTCTAATAGTGCCTTTTACTGTCTTATCCTGCGCATGGAGTAAGGACAAAAACCCCAGCAGTAAAACTGTTAGTAGTAAACTTCTCATAATTTTTGTTTGTTTTTTCTATAAGAACTGAGACACTAATTAATGTCATAGCAGGCTGATGCCTCTTTGAGATTGCCATAGTTCGTTTTGGCGTTGCTTTGATAGCAAATGAATTCTTGTTAAATCAGCTTTTCATTTTTGATAGTTTAATAGATTAAAAAAATGGTTCTGAGGTGCTGGTGAGGTTCACTGATGCCATTGCTGCGCATAACCGTGGAGGTAAAAGCAACCTCACTATTTCCAATCATGCAAACAATAATCCATCGGAAGTTTCATTGTAATATTAGACGTAATGAAAAAAAGCCTATTACTGATTATTACCATTACACAGTTGGATTTTAGCATTTGAATGAATAAATCGTTAACGCACAGAACGTTGTGTTAACATAGTCAAACATTGAGGTAATTTTTTATACACTTGTAGTAAAACTTCATCCGTCCGATCTTGTATCGGACCTTCTTTTCTTGGAGTAGTTAATTTTTAAGGATTTGTAAACGGATTGGTTAATATATAGTACTGCTTTCGACCTTTTGTTTACTTAATTGCATTTACCTGAAGAGGTTTAATAGCCGGATTAATGAAAAAAATATTCAAGAAAAGGATTTTATCGATAATAAGTTTATTGGTCGTAGTAGCGATACTGGTCAATTGGTATGTAATGCCACACCGGGTAGATTTCAGTTCGGAAGTAAAGCCGCTGTTCAACAAAAAATGTATCAGTTGTCACGGAGGTGTAAAAAAAGATGGTGGTTTTAGTTTATTGTTTGAGCATGAAGCAATGGATACTACAGAAAGTGGTAAACCCGCTATTATTCCGGGAAAGCCGGAATTAAGTGAGATGATCAGAAGAATTAAATCGTCTGATCCCGAAGAGAGAATGCCTTATAAACATGAGCCGCTTTCTGAGGAGGAAATTGGTTTGCTGTCAAGGTGGATACAACAGGGCGCTAAATGGGGCGAACATTGGGCATACGTCCCTGTTAAAAAAGTTGTTGTACCCAATGTAGCGCCAACGTTTAAAAAGTTGTTTTCTTCTGTCAATGGTTGGGTTGTTAACGAGGTTGACCATTTTATTTACGATGCACTAAAGAAGCAAAAGCTCCGACCGACACAAATAGCTGATAAAGCAACTCTTTTGCGACGGGTAAGTATGGATATTACCGGCATGCCTGCCCCCAAAGGCATTGCAGAATGGTATATGAAAGAAGAAACTCCGGAAGCTTACGAGCAACTTGTAGACACCCTTCTTGCCTCCAATCACTATGGGGAGAGATGGACGGCCCTTTGGCTCGACCTGGCTAGATATGCAGACAGCAAGGGATACGAAAAAGACAGCTATCGAAATATTTGGCGCTATCGCGATTGGCTCATCAAAGCTTTTAATAAAGACATGCCGTATGACCAGTTTATTACGGAACAATTAGCAGGCGATTTATTACCAAATGTTACAGATGAGCAGTTTATAGCAACAGCCTACCACCGCAACACCGTAACGAATGATGAAGGGGGCTCAGACAATGAAGAGTTTAGAGTAGCAGCAGTGATGGATAGGGTGAATACTACATGGGAAACATTAATGGGAACAACATTTGCCTGTGTACAATGTCACAGTCACCCCTACGATCCCTTTACCCACGAAGAGTATTTTAAGTTTTTGGCCTTTTTCAACAATACGCGGGATGAAGATGCTATTGATGAATATCCTTTATTTAGAGAATATAGAGGGGAAGATTCAGTGAAATATCTTGCTTTACGATCATGGATAGACGAACATGCGGAGGAGGAAAAAAAGAAAGAGTTGGTTACATTTCTGAAAACGGGACAACCCGCAATAAATTCACTCGTAGCCAATAAATTTTACAGGAGCGAAATCAGCCTGAGTGAATACCTGTCAATGAGCAACCTTGCCCGTTGTCGTTTGGCCACCGTAAATCTTCAACAGAAAACAAAACTGCTTTATCGCTATAGAAGTTACTCGCAAAACAGTACCTGGAATATTTACGCAGATAGTATAGGCGGAAAGCTTCTTTCTTCTGTAAAACTAGAACCCTCCTCATCATGGAAGGTAGCAGAAGCAAATATTGAACCGACAGAAGGCATGCGGGAATTATACTTTTCACTTAATGATCCCGGTATTGATAAGGCCAATGAGTCGTACATCGCTTATTTCGATTGGTTTTACTTTACTTCGGACTTCCCGGGAAGTAAAGAACCTGACTACGAAAAAATGCACGGGACTTTTTTGGAATTGGCTGGAAGCAGGCGGTTTGTAGCGACGCCGATAATGATGGAGAATCCTCCGGATATGGCGCGCAAAACAAATGTGTTTGTAAGAGGCAACTGGCTGGAGAAAGGGGACGAGGTACAACCCGGAACGCCAGCTTCGCTCAATCCGTTTCCTGATGATGCTCCCCGGAACCGACTGGGCCTGGCTATGTGGCTTACAGCGAAAGAAAATCCCCTCACAGCGCGAACGCTCGTAAACCGCATTTGGGAACAGATGATGGGATTAGGGATAGCAGAAACGCTGGAAGACATAGGCACACAAGGCATTAATCCAACACATCAACACTTGCTGGACTGGCTTTCGTGGCAGTTGATGCATGAATACAAATGGAGTATGAAGAAACTTATCCGCACCATCGCACTGTCCGCTACCTATCGGCAGTCTTCTGAAGCCTCAGATGAAAAATTGGAAGCTGATCCATTTAATAAGTATTATGCCCGTGGGCCACGGGTAAGGCTAACGGCAGAACAAATACGAGACCAGGGATTGGCTGTGTCGGGACTGTTAAGTACAAAATTGTATGGACCCAGTGTAATGCCTTATCAGCCGGAAGGCATTTGGCTTTCTCCCTATGCTGGTAGAAACGCCTGGGTTAAAAGTCGGGGTGATGATCAGTACCGCCGGGCTATATATACCCACTGGAAAAGAGCCGCTCCCTACCCCTCTATGATAAGTTTTGATGGTGTAGCCCGGGAAGTATGTCAGGCACGGAGAATAAGGACCAATACCCCTTTGCAGGCATTAGCATTATTAAACGATAGCGCTTACCTGGAGATGGCAAGAAGTTATGCAGCGAGAATGCTTGAAACCAGCGGGGACGCAAAACAACAAATTAGCAATGGATATAAGATGGCGATGTACAAGGAAATAACCCTGGAAAAATTGAATTCTCTGGAAGAATTGTATTTGCAGGTAAAAACAGAATTTTCTAAAGAAAGGGAAAGTGCCAAAGACATTATTGAGGATGGAGAGGACGACGACCCAGGCAGAGCCGCGCTGATTGTAGTGGCCAACGCTATGCTAAATCTTGATGAGCTGATTACGAAAAATTAAAGTTTCATGTAAAGAGCATGTTATGACAAAAAAAGAATTGAACAACGAGAAGATAATCACAGAGGCCAGTTTTGAGACACTCCAATTCGAAACCCGGCGTCATTTTCTTAAACAAAGTGTAACCGGGCTGGGGGCTATGGCATTGGGCTCTTTATTGGGCAGTTGCCGGCTCTTCGGTTCAGACAGCCAACCCACTGCAATACAAAACCCCTTGTTCGATAGCAACAATCCGTTGCTTAGTAAAGCACCGCATTTTCCCGGTAAAGCAAAAGCGGTAATATACCTGCATATGGCTGGAGCGCCATCTCAACTGGAACTCTTCGATTATAAGCCAGAATTGGCAAAGCTTAGCGGCAAAGATTGCCCGCCGTCCTTATTGGAAGGAAAACGATTTGCTTTTATAAGAGGGGTACCTAAAATGCTGGGGCCGCAGGCAAACTTTATGCAGCGGGGCGAAAGTGGTGCCTGGGTGTCTGATAATTTACCCCACTTTGCCAATATCGCTGACGAAGTGAGTTTTTTAAAAGCAGTACAAACCGATCAGTTCAATCATGCTCCTGCCCAATTGATGATGCATACCGGTGCCGGGCGGCTTGGCCGACCCAGTGTGGGTGCGTGGGCCAGTTATGGGCTCGGTTCAGAAAATAGTAACCTTCCTGCTTATGTTGTTTTGGTTTCCGGCGGCAAAAATCCGGATGCCGGCAAAAGCGTATGGGGAAGCGGGTTTCTACCTTCTGTATATCAGGGAGTGCAGTGCCGTTCAGAAGGAGACCCCGTCCTGTTTATCAACAACCCCAAAGGGATGAATGATAACATTCGCAAAGCATCCATAGATGCTATCAATGATGTCAACAAAAAAACATTTGAAGAATTTAAGGATCCGGAAATTCTATCCAGAATTTCTCAATACGAACTGGCGTACCGAATGCAGATGTCGGTTCCGGAAGCCATGGATATTTCAAAAGAACCAGATTATATTCATGATATGTATGGCTCAAAACCCGGTAAGGGCAGTTATGCCAACAACTGTTTATTGGCCAGAAAACTGATAGAAAATGGTGTTCGTTACGTACAATTATTTGATTGGGGTTGGGATGCCCATGGCATCGACCCCACGAGTGACCTGAATATAGGACTGATTAACAAATGCCGCAGTGTGGATAAAGCCACTACGGCTCTGTTGATGGACCTGAAACAAAGGGGGCTATTGGATGAAACACTGGTAGTATGGGGTGGTGAATTTGGGAGAACACCGATGCAGGAAAACAGGGACGGAAAAGAAAATCTATTTTTAGGAAGGGATCATCATGCTGAAGCATTTACAATCTGGATGGCGGGAGGCGGTATTAAACGCGGCGCCAGTTATGGTGAGACAGATGAAATAGGATATTCTCCGGTTTCCGGAAAAGTGGACGTACACGATGTACACGCTACCATTCTCAACCAGCTGGGATTTGATCATGAGAAACTGCTCTATCAGTTTCAGGGCCGTCCTTTTAGACTGACAGATGTAGGGGGACGCGTTATTCATGAAATAGTAGCTTAATTTTTCAACGATGTTTTTGCTGAATATTACTGAGTTTGCTGGTCGCTTACATCCGCTTCTTGTTCACCTCCCTATCGGTATTCTTTTACTTGGCGTATTGTTACATTGGTTAAGCGTAAGGCGTAGTGAATTGATACCGGCCGTAAAAATTGTACTATGGCTTGGAACGCTTGGTGCTATTCTTTCATGTGTCAGTGGCTGGCTCTTGGCCGCTGGAGGTGATTACGAAAGTGCAACCCTCGACCAACATCGCTGGATGGGAATAGCGGTAGCCATTGCTGCAGGAATTTACTATTATATTTTTAAGACTAAATTTTCCGCGAGGTCTTTACTGCGTGGAAAGATGGGCATTTCTCTTGTCGTTATAGCGCTGGTTGGCTTTACCGGGCATCTCGGCGGAACGCTGACACACGGCGAGGGTTACCTTTTGTCGGTATGGGACAGTGAAGCTGTGCTTGTGTCAAAAAAAGAAATTACGGACGTGCAACAGGCAATAGTATACGAAGATATCATTGCGCCGCTACTGGCACAAAAGTGTTACAGTTGCCACGGCACTTCAAAACAGCGCGGTAAACTTCGGTTAGACAGTTATGAAATGATTAAAAAAGGAGGGGAGGAAGGTAATACACTGCTACCGGGTAGCCCGGAAGCCAGCAACCTGTTTTCCCGACTGGTACTTGATGAATCCGATAAAAAAAGAATGCCGCCCAAGGGTAGATCTCCGTTATCCAAAAATGAAATCGCTTTGATTCACTGGTGGATTGCCTCGGGGGCAACCGTTGACAAACCGACAAAAGACCTGGAACAAACAGCCGAAATTAAATTGCTCCTGGCTACACTGGAAAAAAGCCAATCTGAGGCAATCGCAATAGTACCTGTTGAGCCGATAGAACCCGCGTCTCCGGAAGCCATCGCATCTTTGGAAGTTTTGGGCGCTACAGTAACAACTGTTGCAACAAACAGCAATTACCTTTCCGTCAATTTTTTAGGCTTATCTTCTGTCACGGATGAACAGGCTCTTTTGTTAGAACCGTTAGCAGAGCATGTGGTGTGGTTAAAAATGGGTGGAACTAATATCTCCGACAAGGGTCTCACCAGCATCAGTCAGTTAAAAAAGTTAACACGCTTACATATCAATAACCTTGCTATTACCGATGAAGGCATACGTGAACTGGCCGGTTTGCAACAACTGCAATACCTTAACCTGACGGGAACAAAGATTACTACATCGGGTTTAGAATCTCTGGCAAGTATCCCAGGGTTACAATCATTATTTATTTACAAAACAGGCGTAAACGCTGTTGAAGAAATTGAAAAATTAAAAGTATTGTTCCCTGCTACGTATATTGATGCTGGCGGTTATATAGTACCTACATTGCCAACAGATACGATAGTGGTGACAAAGGGCCAATGATAATATTTCTTATCACTTGGGTAAAATGTGGAAATGAAACCGCATAAAATAAGCATTATTTGCCTGTTGGATCAGTTACGAACGAATTTATAACCTTTCGCTTTTAAAAAATTATTCTGTATCATGAAAAGATTGATTGCTACACTGTTTTGGATTCCGGCACTTTTCACTTATGGGCAGAGTATCCCTTTTGAAAGTACACCTCTCACCGCGAGTGGTGATATTTCAGCTAAGATGGTTGAAGGAATAAACCAGTTTCTGCTGAAGGAAACAGATCGTTTGCAAGCCACCAGGCAAGCACAATGGCAAATTAATTTCAGCAACGAAACCGCCTTTCGTCAGTCTGTAGCCGAAAAGCGAAAGCTGCTTTCTGATCGGCTGGGTATTGCGGGGGAGAGAGTAGCTCCTGCATTGGAAGTGCTGTCGGATGAAAACCTAAAACAATATGTTACGGTTGTCGATGGTTGCACGGTATATGCGGTGAGGTGGAAAGTGCTGGACAATTTAACTGCAGAGGGGCTATTGATCAAACCGAAAGACAAATCCAAGGCAAAAATTGTGATGATACCAGATGCTGATATGACGCCTGAAGTGTTGGCAGGGCTGGAGCATAGTGAAACCGGATTCGGAAAGGCCATCGCACTTGCTAAATCGGGAGCCGAGGTGCTTATCCCTACGTTGATCAGCAGAGAAACTGATTTTTCGGGTAATCCTTCGTTGAATAGGAAAACGCAGCAACCACATCGCGAATGGATATACCGGCAGGCATATACCATCGGTAGACATGTTATTGGATATGAGTTACAAAAAGTATTTTCTGCCTTAGATTGGATGGGATCAACGAATACGGATAGAGTTCCGTTAGGAGTTGCCGGTTATGGAGAAGGCGGCCTACTGGCATTATACGCAGCGGCACTGGATGAGCGAATTGGTTCTGTACTGGTCAGTGGATATTTCGATAAGAGAGAATCGCAATGGAAGGAACCGATATACAGAAATGTTTTTGGGCTGCTCAAAACGTTTGGAGACGCAGAGCTTGCCACGATGGTGTGGCCGCGTAAGTTGATAATAGAAGCTTCTACGGGACCCGTTCTGGAACATAAAAACAGGGGCGCCACCCCCGGAATACTCAGCGGCCCGGAATTAAAAAGTGTACAATTGGAATACAATAGGGCATTGTCTTTGTTACCACCGGGCAAATCACATGTTCAGCTCATTGCAGATGGCAATAAAAATGCAGCGTGTTTTGCAAGCGCATCGTTGCAAGCGTTTACAGGTACGTTGTCGTTGCCTTTTCAAACGGGAACTTCGGTTACGCGAAAATCAGTTTCATGGTTGAATAACAAACACCGGCAGGAAAGGCAGGTAAGAGAGATGACCACTAAAGTACAGCTTGAACTTGCTATTTGTGAAAGGGTGAGAAATGACAGCGTTTGGAAACCTTTAAATGAAGGTACGGATTTGCAAAAAGCTGAAAAAAGAGAGCAGTTGCGGTACAGGTTTGGTGAGGTGCTTGGTAAATTACCCACCCCTACAGCCCCATTTAATACGAGGGCCCGGGTGTACGAAGAGGGCGATACATGGACGAGTTACGAAGTAGTACTTGATGTGTACGGATCAGCGGTTTTCGCCTGGGGCATACTGGTTGTACCTAAAAATATACCGAAAGGACAGAAAAGACCAGTTATTGTTTGTCAGCATGGTTTGGAGGGACTTCCCGGAGATGTGGTAACGTTGGACTCAACCCATAAAAATTATCACTATTACAAAGGGTATGCTACCCGTCTGGCAGAGAAAGGGTATGTGACTTTTGCTCCGCATAACCCATACCGTGGTGAGGATAAATTCCGAGTGATTCAGCGCAAAGCGAATCCGATAGGACTGACATTATTTTCTATCATAATCAGCCAGCATGAAAGAATTGTAGAATGGTTGCAGCAACTTAGTTTTGTTGACCCCGATCAGGTAGCGATGTATGGATTGTCGTATGGTGGTAAAACAGCCATGCGGGTTCCGGCACTTGTAAAAGGGTATGCATTATCAATTTGTTCAGCAGACTTTAATGAATGGGTACGCAAGGTTTCTTCTTCCGATCATAACTTCGGTTATGTGTACACGGGAGAATATGATATGCCGGAATGGAACCTCGGACACACTTTCAACTATGCAGAAATGACAGCGTTGATAGCACCAAGGCCCTTTATGGTAGAAAGAGGTCATTTTGATGGGGTAGGAACAGATGAGTGGGTAAATTACGAATATGCCAAAGTAAGGCGGTATTATAATATGATTGGGCAGTCCGATGCCGTTGCGATTGAACATTTTCCGGGTCCCCATAGCATAAACGGCAAGGGTACATTCGAATTTTTGGACAAGCATCTGAAATTACATAAATAACGAATTGATGAAGGCCCGGATTTGTATCATCGGCAATGGCAGCTTTGCCAATATGGTCCACCTACCCTCCCTCATGTCTTTCGAAGACGTGGAGATCCTGGGGATTTTTGCATACAACAAAGAAAAATTGCTGCAAACAGCCGCGAGGTATGGTGTAAACCCTGAACGGGTTTATTCAATGGATTCTCCTACTGCTTATCAGCAACACCTGTTGCAAATGCAGCCGGACGGCGTATATGCTATTGGCCAACCTGAACAAATGCTACCCGTGTGGTATTGGTGTTTGCAGCAAGGCTTCAATTTATATATAGAAAAGCCGCTAGGGCTAACCTGGCACCAGGCTAAAATGCTGACATACCTGGCAGAAGAGAACAATTGCATCACACAGGTTTCGCTTCAAAGACGCTCCAGTCCTATATTACAGTATATGAGAGACAAGTGCCTGGAAAGAGGAGATATAACACAGGGGATGGTTTCATTCAGCAAATACGATATAAAGCCAATGTTTGGGGCAAGAGACAAAATGTTGGATGACTTTATTCATTGTGTTGACACCGCCAGGTGGTTGTGCAACAGTGAGGTGGTAAAAGTGGAAGCCAAATGTAAAAGCGTTCTTACGCCGGATGTCAATTGGATAGGTGCTGCATTGCATTTTGCCAACGACGCCATCTGTTATGCTGTGGGTAACTGGAGCTCGGGAAGAAGAATATTTAAGGTAGAGATGCATAGTCCTGGTATTTGTGCAGAAGTGGAGCCCGAAAAGGATGCTTATTTATATGCTGATGGAGACTATGTTGGAAAACACTTTGATGCAAAAGTAATAGCTGGTAGTCAGGAATTCTTTATTTATGGAGGGTTTCAACAAAAGAACCGCGAGTTTATAGACTCAGTACGATCGGGTGTTGAAAGAACTTCCTCGCCCTTTAAAGACGTTTTAAAAACAATGAAAGTATGCGAAAACATACTGGCACAAACGACACTTTTCTAACATGAGTAACCCTTTGACCAATAAACAAGGCAGTGTATCGCGTATGCGTTGGGTAATGCTAACGTTTGCTTTTTTTGCGACAGTTTTAAATTACGTGGATAGACTGGCATTTAACTACCTCAGCTCCGACGGAGAGCTAAGAGAGTTGATTCCCAACGACGCATTTGGATACATTGCTACAGCGTTTTTTGTTGCCTATATGGCATCTAACCTGGTATCCGGATTTATAATTGACAAATTGGGCACCCGGCTGGGGTATTCAATTTGTATGGCATTTTGGACAACCGCCTCTTTGCTGCATGCTTTTGCCAGATTACCGTTCCACTTCGGAATAGCAAGATTCCTGTTAGGTATAGGCGAAGCTGGAAACTGGCCGGCAGCCATCAAATTAACCAGCGAATGGTTCACCCCTGAAGAACGATCTACCGCCACCGGTATATTTAATAGTGGCTCTGCCGTTGGTGCTATAGTGGCACCACCGCTGATCGCCTGGTTAGGAATTAATTACGGCTGGCAGGCAACGTTTATCATTATCAGTAGTATAGGTTATATATGGCTGGTCGTTTTTTGGTTTACGTATTACACACCTCAGCGGATGGAGAGGGCTGCCAAAGCAAGGTCTATCCCACCATTGAAGCTCGTTAAAACCCGATTTGTGGCATGGCTGACTTTTTCCAAAGTTTTCATGGATCCTGTTTGGTATTTTATCACTTTTTGGATTGGTCGCTACCTGGTAGATGTGCATGGCTGGGGAATAGAAAAGATAGGTTGGTTTGCCATGTTTCCTTTTATTGTAGCTGACATTGGTAATATTCTGGGGGGGCTTTTCACACAGTTTATTATTAAGAAGGGCGTGCCTATCCCCAAGGCGAGAAAAATAGCTGTAGGCAGCTTCGGTTTGATGCTGGCAATGGTGCTGATACTGGGTCCGTTTATTATTACCACCCCTACAACCGCATTGGTGGTGTTAAGTCTTGCAGGCTTCAGTTATGCAGCCTACACATCCAATACTATGGCTTTCCCGGCAGATGTAGTGCCCATCAATGCTACGGCTTCTGTGTGGGGAGTGGCCAGCGTTGGAGCGGGACTCGGAGGTGCTGTTTTCCAGGCTATATCCGGTACGACCATTGAAAAAATCTCTCATGCGTATGACTATTCGTTTGCCTATCATACTGTTTTTGTCGGATATGGTGTTCTTGCATTGATTGCTGTATTAGTGATTTTATTCTTATTAGGACCATTGGAAAAGAATCAGGAACTGGAGGCATATGTAAATGAATCGACTGCACCCTGAGGCTGTTGATATAGGACAATTGTTTATTAAAATTATCCATTTAGTTAAGCATTTTAGCATGCGAATAGCCTGTTAGCGGATATTGTAGTAACTTGTATCAAAGCCGGGCTGCTGTTGAAATCCGCTTCGAATGATGCCATGAAAAAGATTCTGCTGTTTATTTCCCTAAGCATAGCTGTGTCCGTAGCTGTTATACAATCCTGTAATACGGCTTCACCTGTTGATGGTACATCTGCGGGACAAATTAGTTACAACTTCGACATCCGCCCGATTTTATCAGACAAATGTTTTGCCTGCCACGGCCCCGATGCCAATAAACAGGAGGGCGGACTACGATTAGATATAGCGGAGAATGCCTATGAAGCACTCCGTGACAATGCTGATATGCATGCTATTGTGCCGGGAAAGCCCGAATTATCTGCTGCCTATACCCGGCTGGTTACTAAAGACCCGGCATTAATTATGCCACCGGTATCTTCTAACCTTACGTTAACAGCACATGAAATAGCGCTCATAAAGAAATGGATTCAACAGGGAGCCCGCTATGAGCGACATTGGGCCTTTACCCAACCGGTAAAAAGTTCCTTACCAAAAGTAAAAAATGAAGATTGGGCAAATAATGAAATAGATTATTTCATCCTTCAAAAGCTCGATTGGGCCGGCATGAAGCCTAATAAAGAAGCAGATAAAGAACGTCTTTTGAAAAGAGTTAGTTTGGATATCACCGGTCTGCCTCCGACGCTGGAAATGATGGATCGTTTTCTGGCAGATGATACAGAGAAGGCGTTTGAAAAGATAGTGGACGAGCTATTGCAACAACCGGCATATGGAGAAAAAATGGCGATTTACTGGCTGGATTTGGCCCGCTATGCAGATTCACACGGCTACCAGGACGATAACTACAGAAGCCAATGGCCCTGGCGCGACTGGGTGATACATGCGTTTAATAAAAACATGCCATATAATCAATTTGTAACATGGCAGTTAGCCGGTGACCTATTGCCCGAAGCTAATAAGGAACAATTGTTGGCTACCAGTTTTAATCGCAATCACAAAATAACGGAAGAAGGAGGCATTATCCAGGAAGAATACCGTGTAGAATACGTAACAGACAGAACTAATACGTTCGGAAAAGCATTTCTTGGTATTTCGTTTGAGTGTGCCCGTTGTCATGATCATAAATACGATCCCCTTTCTCAAAAAGAATATTTTCAGATGTTTTCGTTCTTCAACAACGTAGAGGAAGTTGGTATTGAAGGCGGCACACAAAACGTACAATCATTTGCGAAAAATCCGCAAATGGAAATCACCAACGAAGATGTAAAGGGCATTTTGAGTTTCATTCAGAAACCAGACACAAATATGCTCAAGATTTCTATTATGGGTGAATTGAAAGACTCTGTTCGGAAAGCGTATATACTTGATAGAGGTTCTTATGATGCACGAACCGAAGAGGTAACGCCCGGAACACCGGAATCCATTATGAGTTTTTCGGCAGAATATCCTGCCAACCGCATTGGACTTACCCAATGGTTATTCGACAGCAAAAACCCGCTGACCGCACGCATTTTTGTAAATCACATGTGGCAGGAATTTTTGGGGAAAGGAATCGTGAGTACGACAGCCGATTTTGGAATGCAGGGGTCATTACCAACACA
This sequence comes from uncultured Terrimonas sp., assembly GCA_964604365.1. GTDB lineage: Bacteria > Bacteroidota > Bacteroidia > Chitinophagales > Chitinophagaceae > Agriterribacter. The sequence goes on along the minus strand of CAZRYS010000011.1, from coordinate 82,997 downwards.
TCCTGAACTGTTGGACTGGCTGGCGGTGGATTTTATGGAAAACGGATGGGATATAAAAAGACTGGTTAAACAAATGCTGATGTCTGCCACCTATCGACAATCTTCTGTTATTTCAAAAGAAAATTTAGAACGGGACCCCGATAACAATTTACTGTCGAGAGCTTCCCGCCATAGAGTGAAAGCGGAACTGGTGCGGGATATTGTTTTGTCCAGCAGCGGTTTATTGATCAATAAAATAGGGGGTCCCAGTGTGAAACATTACCAGCCAAAGGGCTTATGGGAAACAGCTACATCGGGTAGAGGAATCCTGGCTACGTATATTCAGGACAGGGGCGAAAGCCTGTATAGGAGAGGACTTTACACCCTCGTAAAAAGAACCGTGCTGCCACCGCAAATGAGCATTTTTGATGCCAGTAAACGGGAGGTTTGTGAAACCGGGCGACTAACCACTAACACACCACTGCAGGCTTTGGTAATGATGAACGATCCTACAGTACTGGAAGCGGCCAGGGTGTTGGCAACCCGCTTGCAATTGGAGGAAACGACGGCTGAAGACAAAATAAAAAGGGCTTTTCGCCTGATTATTTGCCGCAACCCAAGTGTAGAAGAAATGAAGATTCTGACTAATTTATATGCAGAACAAAACAAAGAAATTGATTTGCAGAAAGCCACAGACATGTTAATGGTAGGAGAGTATCCACAAAATGAAACGATTGACAAAAAACAAACTGCATCATTAATGCAGATTATTTCTACCATATACAATATGGAAGAAGCAATTTCAAGATCATAAATTGACGATGCCAAAAAACGTATTATGAATAAGAACCTGATGGAACATAACCTCAACCTGAACAGGCGGAGGTTTTTATCGAAACTGAGTCTCGGATTGGGTAGTGTAGCACTGGGTTCGCTAATGATCCCCGATCTTTTCCGCAACACCGGTGAGGAAGCCGAGGCTTTTGTTCCTGGCATTCCGCATTTTGCACCCAAAGCAAAAAGAGTAATTTATCTTTCACAAAACGGTGCACCATCGCAACTGGAATCTTTCGATTATAAACCTAAGCTTCGGGAGATGATGGGTATGGAACTGCCCGAATCTATCCGCAGGGGACAAAGGTTAACGGGTATGACTTCAGGTCAGTCTTCTTTTCCCCTGGTGGGCTCTTATTACGACTTTCATCAATATGGACAGTCACGTGCATGGGTAAGTGATCTTTTCCCCCATACTTCCAAGATCGTAGATGATATCTGCATTATACGATCTATGTATACAGAGGCTATCAATCACGATCCGGCGCTGACATTTTTTCAAACAGGGGCACAACAAGGAAACCTGCCGAGCATGGGCGCCTGGCTGAGTTATGGATTGGGTAGCGAAAATAATAACCTGCCTGCATACACGGTTCTTCTTTCGAGAGGAAAAGGGGATGCACAAGGTGTTTATAGCAAGTTGTGGAGCAACGGTTTTCTTGATTCTATTCACCAGGGAATACAATTTAGTGATAGCGACGACCCCGTTTTATATTTGAGGGATCCTAAAGGAATGGATAGACAAAACCGCCGTAAAATACTGGACCACCTGGGACAGTTGAATGATATTACCTACAAGGAGTTTGGCGATCCGGAAATAGCCACCAAAGTACAGCAGTATGAAATGGCCTATCGCATGCAAACTGCTGTGCCGGAAATTATGGATCTGTCTAAAGAACCAGATTCTATCATTAAATTATACGGACCGGACTGTTTGGTGCCGGGTACTTATGCTGCTAACTGCCTGCTGGCCAGAAAGCTTTCTGAAAATGGTGTACGTTTCGTGCAACTATATCACCAGGGCTGGGATCAACATAGCAACTTGCCCAATGAAATGGCCGGACAGGCAAAAGATACCGATCAGGCTTCTGCTGCGTTAATCACCGATTTAAAACAACGGGGACTACTCGACGAAACGTTGGTAATATGGGGTGGCGAATTTGGCCGTACCAACTATTCTCAGGGGAGACTACAACATGATAATTACGGCCGGGATCATCATCCGCGTAGTTTTTCAATATGGATGACAGGTGGTGGTATAAAAACCGGTATGGTATACGGAGAAACAGATGAGTTTGGATATAATATTATCAAGAACCCTGTGCACGTCCACGACTTTCATGCTACTATGCTACACCTGCTTGGGCTTGATCACGAAAGACTAACGTATAAACACCTGGGACGTCGGTACCGATTGACGGATGTAGCAGGTACTGTTGTTAAAGACCTGATTGCATAACGCTATACAACATCCGATTCATACAAATACTACCCCTCGTGAACCCAAAGAAACTGGCTGAGAACTTACTGTTTGCCCTCAATATATACATTGCTTTTATAGCAGTTTTCAACAATCGTTTATACGTGCCGGAATGGTTGTTGCCATTAGGCAGACTGCATCCCGTTGTTTTACATTTTCCTATTGTTTTACTCATTCTCACATTGATTGCTGTTTTCTTTCGGTTCAAAAATGAGCCAGAAAAGAAACTACATCACCAGTTAACAGGACATCTGCTTTTGTTGGCAGCGCTTTTTTCCGCCATCACCGTTATTACAGGTTTATTTTTGTCGCGGGAAGAGGGTTATGAAGGTGAAACGTTGAACCTCCACATGTGGACGGGCATTACTATTGTGTTTTTGTCTTCCATTATTTATTGGTTTCGCAATACGCTTTGGAAAAATATTCGGGCATATAAAATCATATCGATAGTATCTATTTTTCTGATTGCTGCTACAGGGCATTATGGTGCTACACTTACCCACGGCGAAGGTTTTTTACTTCCTGCATCCGGGGAAAATATTGAACGGGTTGCGTTAGAAGATGCAGTTGTTTTTGATCATATAGTAATGCCGATAGTGCAGGCTAAATGCGCTTCCTGTCACAATCCGGGAAAGGCTAAAGGCAATCTGGTGCTGCGGGATTCCTCATCGTTTATGAAAGGGGGTAAAACAGGTGCATTATTTGTGGCTGGCAACCCCGGGATCAGTTTACTATTGGAACGGATTCATTTACCCGAAGATGACGAAAAACGGATGCCGCCAACGGGCAAACCACAGTTGACTCCGGAAGAAATGGCGTTGCTGGAAAAATGGGTGCAGCGGGGGGGCGAATTCTCTACCAAATTAACCGCCTTGCCGCCCGGCGATTCTCTTAGAGAAATGTCCGCCCTTTTTCTGGATACACAGGAGTCATTTGATTTTCCACCGGCAAAAAAAGATCTTGTAGTGCAACTGAATAACAATGACCGGCTCGTAAGTACCCTGGCGAGAGAATCGCCGGCGCTGGCTGTAAAAATGTACAACAGCGTAACCTGGAATGTAAAGAAATTGGAAGAGCTGCTGCCGGTAAAAACGCAAATTGTTTCCTTAGATTTAAACAAATTGCCGGTAAAAGATGAAGAGCTGAAAGTGATTGCTCAATTTCAAAACCTTCGTCGACTGAATCTAAACTTTACAGACATAAATGGATCCGGTTTAAAAGATCTTGTGGTACTACCGCATTTACGCAATCTCTATATTTCCGGAACAAAAGTGGACTATGCAGGTTTGAAGGAGCTACAGGCAATGGAAAATCTTCAGCAGATAGCCGTATGGAATAACCCGTTGAAGGAAGCAGAGTTGGAAACACTCAGAAGGGAGAATCCGGGAATAAGTTTCATTACGGGCTACCAGGATGACGGTGTTCCGTCAAAACTGATTCCTCCTCGCCTTTCCAACAATTCTGTTGTATTCAGGGATACACTGGCACTACCGCTGGATCACCCGATCTACGGTGTGGATATCCGTTATAGTACTGACAATACCGACCCAGACAGCCTTTTGTCTCTCCAACAAGGGAAAAATGCTTTCATTACGGATAATACCACGATCAAAACAAAGGCATTTAAAGATGGTTGGCTTAGCAGTGATGTTGCAACATTTACTTTCTACAAAAATGCCTATAAGCCAGACAGTATGTATTATATGTCTGAGCCATTTGAAAACTATCGTGGCGACGGCGTGTATACTTTCTTTGACGGGGAGTTAGGTGGCGTTAACATACACCGGTACACGAAAAACAAATGGATTGCTTACAAAGGAGGTAATATGGAACTGATGTGTGTGTATAATAACCCTGTATCTGTTGGGGCTGTTAGTCTGCATATGTACCTATCGGGAAGAGAGCAGGCATTTCCCCCGGAACTGTTTGAAATATGGGGTGGCGATGATAAAGAAAATCTTAGGCTACTTGCTACAACCAAGCCTGCCATGATAAAAGAAAAAGAGGAAAGAGAAGCCCGGCTATTGACAGTCCGATTTTCCCCTTCCAACATTCGCTTCCTGAAAATTGTAGCCCGGCCTCTAATGAAATTACCGGAGTGGTCATCGGCAAAAGGCAACCCTGCTATGCTATTGATAGATGAAATTTTGATAAACTGACAAGTATTTTCGCAGACAATTGTTTACATTTATTGGATATTCACCCACGATCTCTGGTGAGATCTTCAGATTAACGATTATAACAACAATCAGAATATGAAAAAAGTGTGTTTCCAATTCTTTTTTACACAATCAAAGAAACTTATTTGTACAGTTTTATTGTCAGGTTGCTTCTTTATAGAAAGTCAAGCCCAGGGGGCGGCAACCATTTCGCTTTTTGACGGGAAGACGCTTTCGGGATGGAAAGGTGTAGTTGCCAAAGACAAAGAACTGTGGAAGGTGGAAGACGGAAAAATTGTTGGCGGGAATGGCAAAGATAAAATAGCCGCCAACTCATTTCTGGTTACTGAAAAGGAATACGAAAACTTTGAACTACGGTTTCTCTTTCGTTTGAGCGGTGATTCGGCAACGGGCCTGATCAATAGTGGTGTGCAGTATCGAACTATCATTAAAGACGGGGTGGTATATGGCTACCAGGCAGATATTGGCAATGGTTATTGGGGGGATATTTATGATGAACACAGAAGAGGTCTGCTGATACGTGGAGACCTGTCTGTTTTAAAAAAGCTTTTGAAAGAAGATGGCTGGAACAGCTATATTGTAAGGATAATAGGTAACCGCCACGAGCTTTACATCAATGGTATAAAAACGGCTGATTATATAGAGAAAGATGAAAAAGTGCCGTCCAAAGGAGTTATTGGTGTGCAGGTGCATTCGGGCGGTGCCGCCAAAATTGAAATCAGCGATATTACAATTACTGAGTATTAATCACATCAATATTATGAAATGTTCTGCCCTAATGCTTGGAATGGCGCTGTTCGCCGTGTCCTGTAATTCTGTACAAAAACAAATGGTTAACTGGGAGGTTGAAGAGAACCGTAGCCCGGAAGAGGAGTTGTCAGGATTTACGGTGCCGGATGGTTTTGTGGTTGAGTTAATTGCCAGTGAAAATGAAGGTGTTGTCAATCCCATTGATATTACATTCGATGATGCTGGCCGTCTATGGACCCAGACTGCCATTATGTATCCATTAGATCCTATTGCGGACATCCAGTGGAACGATTTACTGGAATTGATGAACGATCCGGAGAAGCAGCGGTCACATCCTAATTTCGTCAGGGCGCTCAATCTTTACAAAGGAATTACCAAAGGCGAAGACAAAATTGTGGTATTGTCAAACTTTTACGATTACAAGAAACCGCTGGCCACCAGTGCTGTTTGGGCAGATGGTTTGACCATCCCGATGAGTATTTTACCTTACAAAAACGGAGCTTATGTAGCACAGGGCTCCGAGCTCTTCTTCTTGAAGGACACAGACAACGACGGAAAGGCTGATACCCGGGATAGTTTGTTTACAGGATTTGGATTTACAGATACCCATACCATGGCACACTCGCTGGTACGGGGACCCGGTGGCTGGACTTATTTCAGTCATGGTGCGCTCAACAAAGGAGAAGTAAAGTCTTATATAAATGACGCGCTGAGCGTTCGGATGGATTACAGTAAAATCGGTCGTTTTACGGGGGATGGGCAAAAAATGGAAATTGTTACCGCGGGACTGAATAATATCTGGGGTTTTCAATTGCGGGCCAATGGCCAATGGTATATGACGGAGGCCAATGATCTTGGTTTTTCTGTTGTTCCCATGGAGCCGGGATCAGCACTTAGGGGAATTGGAAATGAAAGATTTAAGTCCTACCAGCCATGGTTACCCGAATTACATCAGTTTAGGGTAGGCGGTACCGGTATTTCCGGGATGGCATTTGCAGATGATGTGACGGGGTCATTTCCGGACGAATGGAAAGATGTAGCATTGCTGGCTAATCCTATTACGAGTACGATCAATGCGGTAAAAATCAAGCGGAACGCAGATGGTACAGTATCAAGTGAACACTTACCTGATTTTTTGCAGTCAAAGGACAAGTTTTTCCGACCGGTAAACATTGAATTCGGACCCGATGGTAGTTTGTATATAGCTGACTGGTACAACAAAATTATCTCGCACAATGAAGTGCCTACTTCTCATCCGGAGCGTGACAAGACCCGTGGAAGAATCTGGCGGATCAGGCATGTATCCCAAAAATCAAAAACTATTGTAGACTACTACAAGTTACCAACTGCAGAACTGGCTGCGCATTTTAAAGCACCTTCTTTATGGGCCCGCCGTGCAACACTTAACCAGGTGTTGGAGCGCCCGGCATCTGAAACAGCGGCACTTCTTCCTGAGATTACAGCGATTGCTGCTGATGCATCCCAACCGGAGTCGGTGCGTATACATGCTTTATGGGCATTGGAAGGATTTGGCCATTACGATGCCGCTTTGATGCAGCAGATACTAACGGCTACGGGTGCCGACGATTTGAAAAGAGAGGCCACCCGCGCACTTATCAATTTTGAATTGCCGGCAAAAGAATTGGCCGCCGCAATAGAGCCACTACTGAATGACAATAATGCGATGGTAAGAACACAGGCGCTGAGAACGCTCTCTGAATCGGGTCTATCGGATGCAAGAATCATTGGCTTACTAGTAGGTGCCTGCAAACCGGAGATACTGGGCAATCATATGGGCGGCGGTTTCGAAAGGAAGTTTGAAAGATACCTTGCTTTAAGTGCACTGGAAAAACATCCGCAGGCGTTATCAGCTTTCCTGGAAATAAATACAAACATTGCACCTGAGCATGTTCGATGGGCGGCAATGGCACTGCCTAAAGGACAAAAAGAAAGCTGGTTTTTGAAAGCCTGGAAACAAGCTCCCCCTACGGACTTAAAAGAAACGGAGTTCGTAATGGTTGCGGGAATGCTGCATAACCCACAGATATTAGCCGCGGTAAAGCCGGTGCTGACGAACACAAACTTTGCCAAACAGTATCTTAGCACTGCGGTTCAAAACATGGAATCCATGCAGGCTCCCCAGATTCCAGGACTATTGCAAAACGGTGCTGTCGCATTGTTGCAAAATAAAAATACACCTGATATAAATCTGGCCTTGGATGCAGCAGCTAAATTGAAAATGAAGTTGCCAGCATCTTTGGTAACGAATTTCGTGCATGCTGAAAACTCGGATCATACTATCAATCTGGCACTGCGAGTGCTTGAACAGGACATCAGGGCAAATAAGAATGCATTTTTACAAACGGCGGAAAACGCGAACATAAACTTCAACATAAGAAGCACGGCGCTTCGCAGCCTGTTGGGCGTGGACCCTTCTGCTGCTACCCGCATGATTAAAAAAATATTGCCGGAAATAAAGGAAGAAGAGAAAAGGAATCTGGTGTCCACATTGTCCGGATCACTCCCCGGTATCGCATTGTTGAAAAGTTTATTTGCAGGCGGGCAACTGGATGCAAACTCCTTTAGTATTTCCGCTGCAGAACGCATACGCAATGCAGACGAAAGAGATCAAAAAGGCATAGCCATTCTGGACGCCGTACACAAACTAAGAGAAGAGGAAGAAAAGGCATTTAAGGAACGACTGAGTAAGTATATGGCCATTGCCGAACAGAAAAATGGAGATGCAGAAAAAGGCAAAGCTATTTTCCTGAGTTCCTGCCTGGTATGTCATAAAGTAGGAGACACAGGACAAGATATAGCGCCTGCGTTAGACGGATCCGCAAACCGGGACAATGAAGCGCTTTTAACAGCGGTTCTTAATCCGGACGCCGCCGTAGAAGGCGGGTATGAAGTATTTCGAGTAGTAAAGAATGACAATAGTACCGTAGAGGGATATTTGTACCAGAAGGCGGATAATGGCGTTACCATTGCGATAATGGGTGGCAACAAAATCTTTATTCCTGAATCTGATATTAAACGTACCCAGGTATTGGGCGGACGTTCGTTTATGCCCCGCGGCTTAATCGATCGTTTTTCCGATGAAGAAGTTGCAAATTTACTGGCCTATATAAAAACGCTGAAGTAAGTATTGTGTACTCATTCGTATATTCAATTATACCTTTGGCGTGGTAGGCGCTATTGAAATCAGATATCCCCTACAGAAAAAGTGTACCAGCTACGCAGCAGAATTTGTTGTGTTTGACAACACGGCGACCGTACAAAAGATGGTTGTTCGCTAAAATAACAGAACATGAATGACATAGATGTTCGCTCCGAACTAACCTTTAAAACAGCCCGAAGTGGAGGCAAAGGCGGACAAAATGTAAACAAGGTGGAAACGATGGTGGAAGCGTATTTCAATATTGCCGCATCCTCTCTTTTAACTCCTGAACAAAAAATACTTCTGAATAATAAGCTAGCCAATCGTATTAATGCTGAGGGTGATCTATTGGTGAAAGCGCAGGAAGAACGGACTCAACTTGGCAATAAACATTTGGTAATAAAAAAAGTAAATGAGCTGGTCAACCAATCGTTGATAGTGCCCAAAAAGAGAATTCCCAAAAAATTATCGGCTGCGGCCAAACAAAAACGATTGGATCAAAAAAAAGCAAATGCTCAAACTAAAGAGGGGCGCCGAAAAATAAGGCCAGAATAGCTAACCTGTATCCTTTTGAAAGTATTTTATCGTATAATTTCTTCTGCCAATCGACGGAAAGTTGCGCGCAGCCGAATTAAAGCAAAAGAGACAAAATAAATTTCCATCTTTGTTGTGTTGAGAGCAAACTGATATCCAAATCCTCCATGAAAACAACATTCACCCTTTAGAAATCCTGGATCCATACCTTAAGAAAGATCAATGCAAACCTGAAAACCCAAATCCGATGCCTTTTTGAACAAATCAGAAATCGCCATTGCACCTAAGAATTTACAACCTTAATTGCACACCTTTGAAGATTTCAAATCATTTACCCGGACTCTATAGTCTGGGTTTTTAACTTTTGCTAAGGAACCCCACCCAGTCCTCAAGCAACTTGCCTTTCATCACCCGTGGAAATTTGTTCTGCCCCCCCAACTTACCTCTGGACTCCATAAAATCCATGAACTTCCTTTCCGGCAACACTGTTACCAGCACGTCTTTTAGAGCGCTGTTTCGTTCCACAGCATAATCGTCGTTTAATTCTTTCAAATAGTTATCAATATTGAAGCGTAACTCTTGTGCATCCACAGTGGTGTTGCAAGCCACATACCAGTGGTGCGCAAAAAAGGAACCGTGAGGAACCCCTGACACCGTGAACTCCGGAATAGAGATATTCATCTTCTGTCCCGTCAACTGAATCGCTTTGTTCATATTGTCAACACTCAGGTGTTCCCCCACCAGGCTTAGGAAATGTTTGGTCCGACCGGTGATAATAATTTCCGCCCGTTCTTTATTGGTAAATCGTACAGTGTCACCTATCAGATAACGCCAGGCACCCGCTGAAGTACTTAGAAGGATGCCATAGTCCTTACCTTCCTCCACCTCGTCTATCAACAATGCTTCCGGATTCTCTACTATATCACCGGAAGCATCAAAATTCTTATTGTTGAAAGGAACAAACTCCAGAAAAATATGTTGTCCCGTGTTGAGTTTCATACCCCTTTCCGATTGCCTTTCCTGGTAAGCAATAAAGCCTTCTGAGGCCAGGTATGTTTCTACATATTGAATAGGCTTTCCTAAAAGTTTTTCAAATCCTTTTTTATAGGGATCGAAAGAAACGCCACCGTGTACATAAAACGCCAGGTTAGGCCACAACTCATGAATATTCTTCAATTTATAGCGCTCCACTATCATCTCCATACACATCTGTATCCACGCGGGCACCCCCACCACAAATCCGATATCCCATTGAGGTGCTACATCTACTATCTCTATCAGCTTTTCATTCCAGTCTTTAGTACGGGCAATTTCTTTACTGGGCTTGTAAAATGGTGTAAACCAAAACGGGACTTTCTGGGCTGTAATCCCGCTCAGATCACCGGCATAATAACCGGGACCTTCCTGTAGTTCGGTGCTGCCACTCAGCATCAACCACCCTTTGCGTATAGATTTAACCTGTAGGTTTTCGTATTTTCGTAAACTAAGTAATTGTTTAATCATTATAATACGATTCCCTCTCAGTAAATCATTCGTTATAGGAATGTATTTGCTGGCAGAACCCGAAGTGCCGGAACTAAGGGCGAAATATTTTATTTTACCGGGCCAGCAAACATCTGGTTTTCCCTCCAGTGTTTGATGCCACCACTGATCATAAATTTTATCATAATCAAATACTGGTACACTGTCCTGAAATGCTTTGGCTATATTTTTCTGCAACAAAATATTATCAAAATGATAAGTTTGACCGAATTCGGTATTCTTAGCCTTTTTGAGTAGCTTCTTTAACACACGGTTTTGTTGCCTGACAATGGATCCTGGCAACTTCAATCTGCGGGCAATAGATGCAGGAATTTGAATATCAATAATTCCCATTAGAGATTTTATCTTGTAAATAGATAAATACAAATGTAACACACGTTTACATATTAAGAGCGGCTAATTGTGTCTAATGGTATAGGTAGCCGTCTAATGGGCAATATATGGTTTTGCGAAGCGCTATATAATTCTGATATTGCATTATTTTTCAGGCATATAGCTATCTGATCGTTTTACCGCATGTGCACAGGCTTACGTGCCTGAAACAATTAAAAACACGCTCCAATGAAATATTTACCGTTGCCTAAGGATATTTTTGTGCAAAACAGAAAGCGGTTTACAGATCGCATGGAAAAAAATGCCATTGCTATCTTCAATAGTAATGATGAAATACCTTCTAACGGCGATGCTTTATATAGATTCAAACAAAACTCCGATTTATATTGGTTGACAGGGATTAACCAGGAAGACTCAATGTTGATTCTTTTTCCAGGCAACCCAGATAAACAATACCGGGAAGTGCTGGTACTGGTTCGTCCTAACGAACTAAAAGAAAAGTGGGATGGAAAGCGGCTGCGTACACAGGAAGCTACTGCTATTTCGGGTGTTAAAACTATCGTTTGGCTCGATTCGCTGGAGGCATTATTGCAAATGTGGATACATATTGCCGACACTATTTACCTCAATACCAACGAAAATGACCGAAAAAGCGGATACTACCCTGTAAGGGATTATCGTTATATAGCCGATATGCAACAACGCTATCCGTTACATCAATACAGGCGGAGTGCTCAAATCACCAAAGAACTGCGGTCTGTAAAAACGGCAGGAGAAGTTGGTGTCATTCAGGAGGCAATTGATATTACTGAGACGACTTTCAGAAAATTACTGAAAACTATTAAACCGGGTATAAACGAGTACGAAATTGAGGCCGAGGTATATTATGAGTTTTTACGCAACCGGGCCACAGGTCCGGCCTATAGTTCCATCATAGCCAGCGGAGACCGGGCGCGAACGCTCCATTACGTTTTTAACAACCAGGAATGTAAAGAAGGAGAATTGATATTGATGGATTTTGGCGCAGAATATGGCGGATATTGTGCGGATCTTACACGCACGGTTCCTGTAAATGGTAAATTCACAAAAAGGCAAAAAGAAGTATACAACGCCTGCTTGCATTTGCATCGCTATGCGGCTTCGATACTAAAGCCAGGCATTATCCTGGCAGCCTACACAGAAAAAGTAGGGGAAGAAGCCACTAAACAATTTATAAAAATCGGCTTGCTGACAAAAGCAGATGTGAAGAATGAGGATAAAAATAACAGGGCTTACCGCAAATATCTGTATCATGGTATTTCACACCACCTGGGTATTGACGTGCATGATATTGGACTCCGCACAAAGCCCGTGCAAGTCGGTAATGTATTCACGATAGAGCCGGGTATATACATTGAGGAAGAACAAATGGGGATTCGTATTGAGAATAATTTCTGGATCACCAAAAACGGTAACAAAGATCTCATGAAAAACATCCCTATCACGGCAGAGGAAATAGAAGCAATTATGAAAACGAAGTGATAGCTCGGTAACAAACAACTGTAAACGATGAAGCAAATTCCTAATCTATTTACGCTGCTCAATCTTTTTTTTGGATGCCTTGCCGTTATTGTAGTGTTGCAGAGCGGCATCGTCATTGCCAATACAGAAACAGGACAGATGATGAACATGCCGGAAAAAATCTACCTGGCATCGTTATTTATTGCGCTGGCCGGTTTAGTAGATTTTCTGGATGGATTTGTAGCCCGTCTTTTCGATGCCCAATCTGAAATGGGAAAACAATTGGATTCGTTGGCGGATGTAGTAAGTTTTGGGGTAGCCCCGGGCATGATCATTTACCAATTCTTAAGGTTGTCTGTGGCAAGGCAGGAAGATGGATTGGACGCCTCCGCTGCGTGGTTGTACCCGGCATTGCTTATACCTTGTGCGGCGGCGTGGCGTCTGGCAAAGTTCAATATTGATATCCGACAGACTTTCTCCTTTCGTGGTGTACCCACTCCGGCAGCCGGGTTATTGATCGCCTCTTTTCCACTTGTTTTTTGGAGTACGGAAAATCCGCAGATAATCAATCTTTTCTTAAACAAATGGGTATGGTATATTGTAATATTCATATTGTGTTATCTGATGATATCCAATATTCCCATTATGAGCATGAAGTTTAAAGACAAGACAGTTAATAGTAATATGCCCAAATTAATATTGGCGATAGTAGCACTTGCTTTAATTTTAGTTTTTAATTGGATGGCAGTACCACTCATATTTGTAAGTTACATTCTGTTATCTTTGCTCTTCAAAAATAAAATAGCATGACCTACGCTGTACATATTAATGTGATGCCTTTAAAAGAGTTGCTGGATCCACAGGGGAAAGCAGTATTAAGCGGATTGAAGAATCTGGGTTTAAAAAGCATTGGAGATGTACGGGTAGGCAAACATATTACCCTCCAGGTAGAGGCAGGTTCTGAGGCCGAGGCAAAAACAATAGCCGAAGAAGCATCCAGGAAACTGCTGGCCAACCAGGTAATGGAGCAGTTTGAAATTTCAGTTACACCGGCATAAGTTTTTTATTTGGAAAGCGCAGTAGTTACGGAAAGCAGTCCTGAAAACGGAACCGCCCTGTATATTGTTCCATCTCCGATTGGCAATTTGGGCGACATTAGCTTTCGTGCTGTAGATATTCTGCAAAAGGTAGATCTTATACTGGCAGAAGATACCAGAACCTCCTCCGTGTTATTGCGGCATTATAATATACAAAAACCGGTAACGCCTTACCATCAGCACAACGAGCATAAAGTAGTACACCACCTGGCGGAACAAATGCTGCATGGCAAAACGATGGCTTTACTAACGGATGCGGGCACACCGGGCATTTCCGATCCGGCGTTTTTACTGGTGCGGGAATGTGTTCGGCAAAACATCCGGGTGGAGTGTTTGCCCGGGGCCACAGCTTTCGTTCCGGCACTTGTCAACAGTGGATTGCCCATCAACCGCTTTTGTTTTGAGGGATTTTTACCGTTGAAAAAAGGCCGACAAACCTTGTTTAAAAAGCTGGCAGAAGAAGAACGAACATTTGCTTTCTACGAATCGCCTGTGCGATTGGTAAAAACCCTCGAAGAATGCATCACTTATTTTGGCGCGGACCGTCAATGCTGTGTGAGCCGCGAGCTCACAAAAAAATTTGAAGAAAATAAACGAGGCTCTCTACGCGAAGTTTGCGATCACTTTAAGTCCAAAACGGTAAAAGGCGAAATAGTAGTGGTGGTGCAGGGAAAGGAATAAATTGTTGACTCAGCTGCGTACCACTAAAACTTTATCATTTACACCAGCTCTGTATCATATCTTTCTACCGACTCAATACCCGGTAGTTTTTTCAATCGAATCACCAATTCATCCAATTCTTCTTTATCGTGCACAAACAGTTTTACATTTCCTTCAAATACACCTTCTTTGGCTTCTACTGTTAACGCTGCAATATTAATCTTCATCTCTCCGGATACGAGGTTAATGATTTTGTGAATAACACCCACATCATCGAGTCCTACAATTTTCACACCGGTAAGGAAGGAAATCTCTTTATTTTTAGCCCACTTGGTTTTCACTACCCGATGTCCGAAGTTGGACATCAGACGAGCCGCATTAGCACAATTGGTGCGGTGGATAATTAACCCTTTTCCAGTACTCACAAAACCAAATACATCGTCGCCCGGAATTGGCTTGCAGCAATTGGCCAGGGTATAAACAATTCTATCGCTACTTTCTCCAAAAATTATCAGCTCATTATCTGCCGCTTTTGAATGCACTTTCTGCGTGTCAGATTCGTTGGGCTTTATTTCGGGTTCTATTTTTGCTGGTTTGGGTATCACCAATTTATCTCCCACTACCTGCATCTCCCGTTTCATATCTTTCAGGTCGATGTTCTTAACAGCTATCTGGTAATATAAATCTAACGGGGATGCCAGCTTGTAGAAGGTGGCTACCTCCTCAATATTCGCCTGACTGAAGGAAGCTCCCATGTCTTCCATCTTTTTTTGCAACGCATATTTACCATCCTCCCCAATTTTCCTTTTTTCTTCCTTTAGCGCATCTTTAATTTTGGCTTTTGCTTTGGTCGTAATAACAAAGTTCAGCCAGTTTTCTGTGGGTTTTTGTTTGTTACTGGTAATAATTTCTATCTGATCGCCGCTGCGTAGCTTATGGCTGATGGGGACCAACTTGTGGTTTACTTTGGCGCCAATACATTTTGACCCGATGGCACTGTGCACAGAAAATGCAAAATCCAGAGCACTGGCACCCACCGGCAGCATTTTCACATCGCCTCTGGGGGTGTATACATAGATCTCCTCTGCAAGGAACGAGGTTTTAAAATCCTGTAGGAAATCTATGGAACTAACATCTTGTGTAAGTACTTCGCGTATTTGTGTAATCCATTTGTCAAAACGATTTTCATCTGCTGTTCCCTCTTTGTATTTCCAGTGTGCCGCCAATCCTTTTTCCGCAATTTCATTCATCCGCTTGGTTCTGATCTGCACTTCTACCCACTTGCCCTGCGGTCCCATAACGGTGGTATGTAGTGCTTCATAGCCATTGGACTTCGGATTGCTTAACCAATCGCGAAGCCTTTCCGGAGATGGGTTATACATATCCGTTATCATGGAATAAGCTTTCCAACAATCCTCTTTTTCTTTTTCAGGTACAGCATCCAGTATCACGCGGATAGCAAACAGGTCGTATACCTCTTCAAAAGTTACACCCTTATTTTTCATCTTATTCCAGATGGAATGTATTGATTTCGGACGACCGTATACTTCTGTTTTCAAACCTGCTCTCTGCAATCCATCTTTAATAGGCCGTATAAACTCATTGATGTAGCGGGTACGCTCTCTTCTTGTCTCCGCTAATTTTTTGGCTATCTCCTTGTAGATCTCCGGCTCCAGGTATTTCATCGCAAGGTCTTCCATTTCAGTTTTGATAGCGTACAGCCCCATGCGATGGGCTAAAGGCGCATATACATACACTGTTTCACTGGAAATCTTCAGTTGCTTTTCCCGCTTCATGCTATCCATCGTACGCATGTTGTGCAGGCGGTCTGCTAATTTTATCAGAATAACCCTGGGATCATCGGTAAGTGTCAGTAGAATTTTTTTGAAATTCTCTGCCTGTTGGGTTGTATTGGTGTCAACTACATTGGCAATTTTGGTAAGCCCGTCTATGATACGTGATATCTCTTGGCCAAAAGCTATTTCAATATCCTCTAAAGTCAGGTCTGTATCTTCAACTGTATCATGCAGTAATGCACAAATAGTGGAGCGCACGCCAAGCCCTATTTCTTCCGCAGCAATACGGGCTACAGCTATCGGGTGCAAAATATATGGCTCCCCGCTTTTGCGACGCATGGTTTTGTGCGCATCGGCGGCCATTTCGAAGGCTAATCTCAACAACTCCCGGTCTCCCTGTTTTAACTTAGGTTTTAAGCAACGAAGTAAGGCACGGTATTGACGGACAATCTCCTTCTTTTCCTCCTCCTCATTCAGGTTGTAAGTAATAGGTTTAACATCCATATTCATATTGTTCAAATTTAAGTAAAATCTATTACCTTTGCTCTCCCAAAAATTGGGGACAAAAGGCTAAAAAAGGCATAAAACCTTATTTTTCAAGCGGGTGTGGCGAAATTGGCAGACGCATCAGACTTAGGATCTGACGCCGCGAGGCGTGGGGGTTCGACTCCCTCCACCCGCACAAAACAAACATTATTAGGCACCAGGAGGATTGAATCTGACGGGATTATTATTACTTTAACTGCAGTGTAAAGGTCTCTGCCCACCAGCTTCTAACGCAAATCACTTATATAAACATGGCAACAGTTACCAGAGAAAATATTGGTTTACTTAACGACAAATTAACAGTTACAGTTACAAAAGAGGATTACCTGCCCTCCTTTGAAAAGGCTTTAAAACAATACGCAAAATCAGCCAACATTCCCGGTTTCCGTAAGGGAATGGTTCCTGCCGGCATGATCAAAAAAATGCATGGGCCGGCCGTATATACCGAGGAGGTACTGCGTAGCATCGAAAAGGGACTGTTGGACTATCTGGAACAGGAAAAGTTGGACATTTTTGCACAGCCGTTGCCGGCTGCCGATAATGATCCCGGAAAAATTGATATGAACAGCCCAGCGGACTACTCTTTTAATTTTGAAGTGGGCTTAAAACCAGGTTTCGAGCTGCCGGATTTTAATACGTTAGCCATTACCCGTTATAAAATTGAGCCGGAATCTGAATTGGTGGAAGATGAAGTGAACAGATTGATAGTGCGTCACGGAAAAATGACCGACCCTGAAGCCGTGGCAACAGACGAAGATGTGCTAAATGTAACTTTTGAAGAATCTGATGCAGATGGTAATGTGGTAGAAGGGGGTATTAAGAAAGACAATTCTCTCTTGCTGAAATATTTTCATGAAAGTTTCCGTCCGCAACTGATTGGAAAAAAGAATGAAGAAAGCATCGTGTTGCAGTTAGGTACAGCGTTTGATGAAAAAGAAAAGGAGTGGTTGCTCAGCGACCTTGGACTGAATAAAGAAGATGCAGATGCTGTGAACAAATACTTCAAAATGACCATCACCAAAATCGGACTGGTGGAAAAAAGAGCGCTTAATGAAGAATTCTTTAAAGAAGTATTTTCAGACAAAGAAATAAAGACTGAAGAAGCGTTCAGAGATGAAATAAAAGCAGGCATTCAGTCTGCACTTGACGGACAATCCCGTAATTACCTGCATCATGAGTTATATCATGCTTTGCTGGACAATACCGCAATAGAATTTCCTGAAGACTTTTTGAAACGTTGGATGGAAACCGGTGGCGAAGCTCCCAAAACCAAAGATCAGGTGGAAGCAGAGTTTCCAACGTTTAAAGACCAACTGAAATGGACACTTATTTCCGACACCATTGTGAAAGGCAATAACGTGGAGGTAACACCTGACGAAATTCGTGATCATATTGCGCAGGAAGTGATGGGATACTTTGGCGCATCGGGATTGCAGGGAAGTGATATGAGTTGGTTGGGAAATTATGTAGATAAGCTATTGCAGGACAAGCAGCAGGTGGAAAGTGCTTACCGCCGCATTTTGTCTCAGAAAGTATTTGAATCTGTTGAAACCAAAGTTACCCCAACAGAGAAACCCATAAGCAGAGATGAGTTTCAAAAGTTGCAGGAAGAACACCAACACCATCATCATTAGTAGATAAGTACAAAACAATATATAAAAGCTGCTCCCGGGCAGCTTTTTGCATTAAAAGAATCGGCAGGTATACTGATGAGTTTAGAATATACACTGCATTGTTTTTAGACCGGTTACCTTTGCGTATGATGCAGGATATTCATTGGCGGGTAGAAGGCATGGATTGTACCAATTGCGCCCTTACCGTAAGACGGTTCCTCGAAAAAGAAGGAGCAGAAGCTGTAAGAGTAAATTTCGTAGATGGAGAAGTCTCTTTTAAGGCTAAAGGAAATGCAGATTCCTTCAAAAAGGGCATAGACAACCTGGGGTATAAAGTTGCTGGTAATATTGATGTTAACAACGAAAAAGGGAAACGAACCATCAACGTTTATCTGAAGTACGCTCTCTGGTGTATGCCATTTACCCTTGTGTTACTACTGCATATGTTTCATGGTATACTTGGTTGGCACTGGCTGATGAATCCGTGGCTACAACTGAGTTTATGTACTCCTGTATACATTATAGGTATGCGTTATTTTGGGCGGAGTGCCTGGAAGAGTCTTCGCAATGGCATACCTAATATGAATGTACTGATTGCCGTGGGCGCTACGGCCGCATTTGTTTATAGTTTGATGGGAACTTTGCAGGGGCTGGGCGAGGATTACCTGTTTTACGAAACCACTGCCACCATCATCACGCTGGTTTTTTTTGGTAACTACCTGGAAAGTGCCTCTATTCAATCCACGCAAAGAGCCCTCAATAAGCTGGCTATATCACAAAAAGTGATGGCGAATATGGTAGCCTTTGATGAAAATCATCAGGAAATCATAATGCCGGTGGAAGGGGGGGATCTCCGATCGGGGGATCTTATCCTGATAAAGGACGGCGAGCAGGTGCCGGCAGATTGTAAAATATTTTGGGGACAAGCCAGCGTAGATGAGTCCATTATCACAGGCGAAAGCCTGCCTTTGGAAAAGCAGTCCAAAGACCATCTGATAGGCGGCAGTATATTATTGAACGGAACAGTGAAAGCTTATGTAACAGCCGCCGCAAAAGATAGTACGCTTGCCAATATTGTAGACCTGGTGAAACAAGCACAAGGCGAGAAACCGCCTGTGCAGCAACTGGCGGATAAAATAAGCGCAATTTTTGTACCACTGGTGATTGGTATGGCAGGATTCACGTTTATAATAAACTATTGGGTACTGGACGATTTTACACCAGCTTTAATGCGAAGCATTGCGGTATTGGTGATCGCCTGCCCCTGCGCATTGGGCTTGGCTACACCCGCCGCTGTGGCTGTGGGGCTCGGCAGGGCAGCACGAAACGGTGTCCTGTTCAGGAATGCCCGAAGCCTGGAATTATTCAAAAATATTCAACGGGTAGTTTTTGATAAAACAGGTACACTCACTACCGGAGAACTTGTTATTGACAAATGGCATATCGAAGAGGCCTCGGTTGCTGAAGATGAATTGAAAAGAATCGTGTACTCCATGGAAAAATACTCCAATCACCCGATTGCCAGGGTAATACTCAAAACCTGGAAAACTAAAGATGGAATACAATGGCAAAAGGTGGAAGAGATAAAAGGTTTGGGAATAAAAGCCGTTGACAAAAACGGAGATGAATATATTGTGGGTTCGTATAAAGTGGCAAAACATCTTACCAGTGACAATAGTCATAATATTTATATCATCAGAAATAATCAGTTGACGGGTTGGATAGATATAAAAGACAGTATTCGGCCAGAAGCTAAAGCCGTAATAGAATACCTGCATAACAAGGGTATCAAAACCGTTTTGCTAAGTGGAGACACCACCGTCAAATCTAATGCGTTGGCGGCAGCGCTTGGGATAGACGTTATAGTGGCCGAACAAACGCCGGAACAAAAATTGTCGGTAATAGAACTACTGTCAAATGAAATGCCCACTGCAATGGTTGGAGATGGCATAAACGATGCCCCTGCTTTAGCAAAAGCTACCATAGGTATTTCAATGAGCGACGCGTCGCAGATAGCGATACAAACGGCCGATGTGGTATTGATGAACAAAGGACTCAAAAATCTGCCTCTAGCATTGGGGCTTGGTAAACACAGTTTTCTTACCATCAAACAAAATTTATTCTGGGCTTTCAGTTACAATATTATAGCAATTCCGTTGGCTGCATTCGGCTTTCTAAACCCCATGTTAGCGGCGTTGGCCATGGGCTTTAGTGATGTGGTCCTCGCTATAAACGCAGGAAGACTTTTTTGGAAAAAGGTTGTATAGCTTAGTAAGAGGTTATGAACCGATCACACTTGAGTTTTGCAAACAGAGGCTTTCCCGGCATAAGCCGTTTATTCAACGCAGGACTTCAAGAGATTCCGAAGATCGTCGGGATTAGTAAAATCGGTTTTGTTTTCCTTTATGAATGTTTCAATCAGCGTCTTCTTTTCCGAGAATGTAATAGCAAACCCTTTTTTGTTGGCAGGGACGAATTGATTATAACGATTGCCTAAAAAGAAGGCTTGTCTTTTTACAAATAGTATTTCTCTTTTTGCTTCCAATCTAAAAATATTATCCCCGATACGGACACTTTCCAGAGAACTAATGGCCGACGTGCCGGAAGTAGATCCATAGGCCGCTTCTTTCTTGGCGTCTCCTTGCACCAGGCGTTCACGCAACGCTAGTTTAAATCCATTTTCCTGGTATACTTCTCTGAGGTAACCCTTGTCAAAATAATAGGTTGCCGAATCGATATTTACCTTCATGATATCGTAAGGTGTTGCAATCGTCAATGTATCTCCCCCAACCGTTAAAAACTGTAACTCATCCAGCAAGCAATTGTAGTTAAAGCGTTGCTGAGATTTTCCACCATTCTTGAAAGCAAGTTCTCCTTTCACAAACGCAGGGAAATAATATACGGCTTCTGCTGGTAATACTTTGTCGGGAATCTCTCCCGGTTTTACAATGTATCGCCCGGGCGTTTGGGCAATACCGCCAAAGTAAATGAAAACCAATAGGAGTGTTATAGCGCGACGCATACCCCTAATTTACAATTTGTATGTGGCATATCAAATCAGAACCTTGGGCAACGGGGTATATCCCTGCTGGAACGGCTGCTGTTTAAAAAGTCCCGGTAGGCCAAAGAAAATTCAAAACCACCCCTGCCCTGGCTGCCGGTGCGAAGTTGTGAAATATTCATATCGTAGCTAAAGCCAATAGAAAATTGGTTATAATCCAGTTTTACAACCGGAATAATGGCATCGTTCCACCGTAGAAAAGCGCCAAAATGCAGCAGATAATTAGGATTGCTAATGTCGTCCAGCTTGCGTGTATACAGGGCCCCACCGATTAATTGGTAGATTCTTCCGGAGATTGTTCCCTGCAGACTGGCATCGCCCGAAAGTGTTAGGTATGCCATTTCACCCATTGTGGATCGCACTCCTCCTGAAGCTACCCATTTGGGAAAATGCTGGATATTGCGATAGAAAGCACTCCCCGGTTTATTGAGATGGTGATAGGCAATGCCAACATAATAGTTATTATCCTTGCTGCTACCGAACGAGGCATTATAACTCAATCCCACCCCTGCATCAAAATACGCATAGTTGTTACCAAAAGATTCGCCATCCGGTAATGAGCCATTATACCCAAATCCATCAATATATTGATTATTGGTTGTTACTTTTGAACGATCGAGCCTGCGGGAAACCATGCCGCCCATGAAACCCAGTGATAAGTAGCTATTTTTCTCGTCGCTCAGCGATTTGTGGTAGTTAATTACAGGCAAAAGATGTGTGGTGGTAAGTGCTACTGTTCCGGCTCTGTCCATCATCATTTGTAGCCCGGCTGTCACATAATCGTTGCTTTGGCCTATTGGAAATTTATACTCGCCATTTAAAGAAGCGGTTTGATAAGGAGTCGTGACACTTGCCCATTGATTCCGGTATACCATCTGCACCCGAACGTCTCCTTCAAATAAGCCGGCCAAAGCAGGATTTCGTAATAGCGGCGTTTCGAAGTATTGCGAAAAGTGCAGATCCTGCGCAGGTGCAGTTGCTGCAAAACCAACCAACACTATCAACCAGCTACAAATTTTCTTTTTCTGTTTTTGCATTTTTCGCGGGTTATCTTATCAAAGTTACGTTGCCCTTAAAAGGAACGACGTTTGCGTTATCACATACAAACTCAATTACGTATACATAGGCGTCTGAGGGCAGCGGTTGCCCTCTCATCTTACCATCCCACCCTTGTGAAGGATCATTTGCCATAAAATTTTTTCGCTCGTATACCTGCTGTCCCCAGCGATTGAATATCCGCATAGACTGTACCCGGGCAAGCCCCCGCCCACGGGGATAAAATATGTCGTTCATACCATCTCCATTCGGCGAAAATGTATTGGGAACAAAATAGTTTTCGTTAGTGCATACCACTTCCACCGTTATGTCAGCCTTATTCTGGCAGGAATTGGTATCTGTAACTGTTACAGTATACGTTTGGGTAAATGTCGGGTTGGCTAACGGCGCCGGACAATCGGTGCAACTCAGTCCGTCTGGCGGACTCCAGCTATATGTTATTATACCTGGACTATAGCTTACGGGTAATACGACTCCGCTGCCGACAATTGTTTTTACCGGCGGTGCTGTTATAACAGGTAGCGGCGCTACGGTTAACGAATGGGTGGTACTGCCGGCACAACCCAGAAAGTTGGTGGCCGAAAGGCTGATATTATAGTTGCCCGCATTGGAATATTGAATAGCATTGTTCTGTGACGTAGAAGTCCGTCCGTCGCCAAAGTTCCAATTCCATCGGATCGCAGTATCCGGGTAAGCCAGATTGCCATTCAACGCCAGCAATTGCTCTGCACAAGTCAGGTTATCCAGCGTAATGCGTGGCTCAGGAGTACGGGGCACTCTTACCGTATCGGTATAAACTTGCGAACAGCCGCTTATGGTGGTTGCGGTTAGAGAAACAGGGTATAGGCCTGGACCAGTATAGGTAAATGAATAAGGGTCTCTTTCCGTTATGGCGGACCCTGTGCCGAAGTCCCACAACCAGGAAGTAACAGGTTCGCTGCTGACCGTAAAATTGGTTGCGGCTACCGTTCCCGAATCACAAAAGTTTTTTCTATCCAGATTAAATGCTGGAACTGCTCCTCTGATATCTATCGTATGAGGACCGTTTACATTGGTTTGGCAACCAACTGCATCCCGAAGAAAAACATAGGGTCGATATCCCCGCGGATAATTATAAGTATGTTGTAATGTTTTAGCCCCGGAAGAGTCTACAGTACCATCACCAAAAAAGAATTGATAGTTGGTTGTTGATGGAACATCAAATTCAAAACTAACCGTATGCTCATTACAGTAAAAAGGATCAACGGTGTAATTAAAAGTTGTAAAAGTGGAAGGATTATATACATTCACTGTAAACGTTGCTGTATCGGCGCAACCACCGCCATACCCATATGCCAACAGCCTTACATTGTAGCTGCCATAATCATCATAGAAATGGCGGACTGTTGATGCATCCTGCGTAGAGCTATAAGTATCACCAAAATCCCAAAAAAGAGACTCATAATGTTGGGAAGTATGTAAAAATTTTGCTTCCAACAATGGGCATATAGATGTGCTATCCTGAACATCAAAAGCAGCCACTGGTGCTATTACTTCAATATAGTTCGTCCTGGTAAGAGAGTCCTTGCAACCAACATCATCGGTCACCAATAACTTTACCGTGTATTGACCAGCAGTAAAGGCATGAGAAGGGTTTGTTTCTGAAGAAGTATGGCTGTCTCCAAAATTCCAGCTATGTGTAAGATTGGTCCCTTGTGAGGTATTGTTAAAGGTTAATGGTGTTCCGGGGCAAAACCTTGTATCTGCTGCAGAAAAAGAAGCTGAAGGACCGCTAATACGGATGGTTCTGCTGGCCAGATTTTCGTCGCTACAACCCGCTACATCTGTTACGGATAGGCGAACAACAAATACGCCGGTATCCGCATATTGGTGTGTAAATGGTCCGCCGGTTAAGGTTTGAACCGTACCATCTCCAAAATCCCACCTGTAGTTGGCAATGGCTACCGCCGGATCATGAACAGAAGCGTCTGTAAAAACAATCGGAACATTTTTACAATCTGCCGGTGCTGCCAAGGAGAAACCTGCCGTAGGTCCGGTGACCTTTACCAGTTGTGTGCTACTCGCCTCACATCCGGAATGATCCCTTACATATAGCGTGACCGGAATATCTCCGACGGAATGAAATGCAGTATCTACTACCTTTCCTCCGTTAAATTGGCTAATCCCCGGCCAATGCCACCTGAAATCCCGAACGTTTGCACTGTCTTCGTTGGCTGTGAACCTGATTGCTTCAGCCTTACACAGAATATTTTTAGAAATAATAAACGTATTGTCTAGCGGCGAAAGATCTACGTTTTTGCTGACGGTACTTGTGCAACTACCATTTGTCAACTGTAATCTTATATTGTAGTCTCCAATGGTTGCATAAGTATGAATGCCGGGACTAGCCGTAGTTACAAGCGGTGAGCCATCACCAAAGTTCCACTCGTATGTGGTACCCGCCTCTATTCTCGAACTATCTGTAAGTGTTACCGCCAACCTGTTGTTACAATCGAGTGCGAAACCAAAATTGGCTACAGGTGCATCCAACGTAATTACATTACTTTTTGTAATGGGGGCAGAAGGGCAGCCCCAATGCAACGCTACTAAAGTCGCCCCCACGGGGCCAAATTCTTTAAATGTGTGTTCGTATACGGGGTTATTCGTTCTTACAGTATCTCCATCAGAGAAGGCCCAAATCCATTCCGTCACTGTGCCGGTAGCCGTTGCGGAAAACCTTACCGGTTCAGAGGCACAACTGCCCGAGGCTGTTGCCGAAAAATCTACATGCTGGGGTTGTGCGCCGATAGCAAAAGGTATAGCATCCGTCAACACACACCCGGCGGCAGTAGTAACGGTAAGTCGCACATCGTAGATTACCGGTGTGGCAGAGTTAAAAATAACAGAGGGTGCGGGTTGATTACTGGTGGTTCCGTTCCCAAAGTCCCAGAAATAACTGGCTCCGGCCGACACATTGGTTTGTACTGAAAAGTTCACCGGTATATTAGCTGATACACAGCCCGACGCATTAGAGCGTACAATACGGGCCACTGAGGCCCTGATTTGCACCGCATTATTTCGTGTGATCGTACTTTGACATCCACCGGCAGTGGTGATCGTCAAAGAAATATTGTAGTTTCCTGTAGAAGCATAGGCATGTGTGGGGTTCTCCTCTGCAGAAGTTGTGCCATCACCAAAATCCCATGCCCAGGCTACTGCTGTTGGTGCATTGCTTACAAAGCCAACCGAATAGGAGGTGCCGCATCCGTTGTTATTATTCACCGTAAAATCAACAGAAGGTAGTGCCGTCACCACTATTTGCCGGGTAGCAGAATCGGTACAAGATCCAAATCGGTTGATCAGTTTTACTGTATAAACACCCGGTGTTGCATATCTTTTTACCGGGTTTCCCTCAGTGGCAGTACCACTTCCATCTCCGAATTGCCAGTTAAAGGAAACAACGCCGGCGTCGGAGGTATTTTGAAAACTAACGGGTTGATTTACACAAACAGTATCAGGATGAGTAAATGCCGTATTGAAGGTATTTACCGAAACCGGTTGTGTTTGTGTATCAGTACATCCAAAACTACTGGTTGTAGTAAGCGTAACATTATGAGTGCCACTTGTTGGGAAACTAAATATGGGATGGCGCTCAGTACTGGTATTTCCGTTGCCAAAATCCCATGCGTACGTCAACGCTCCCGGACCGGAAGATTCGTTGGTAAATGGTATTGGAAAAGGACTGCTACAACTAGTGGATGGTGTATAGCTGAATTTAGATTCTATACCAGTTACGATCCGGATATATCTTGATTGATATGAACTGGCGGAACAGCCTGAAGAACTCGTTACAGTTAATGATACGTTGTACCAACCGGCTTCTGTGTAGGTATGCGAAGGGTTTTGGGCGGTAGAGCTAGTGCCATCTCCAAAGTTCCATAACCAGCTTACAATTGAACCCACCGCGGTAGTAGCCGTGCCGGTAAATTGTACCCGTGCCGGAAGGCAGCCCGTTCTGATATCTGCCGCTATTTGAACCGAGGGGGAGGCATACACAGTTATATAGTCTGTTCGGGTAACTGCATTCACGCCATTGGCATTGCGAACCATCAATGTCACGGTATAGGTTCCTGGACGGGATAGTGTTAGTACCGGATGTTGCTGGTTTGACAACTGTTGTTGGATTCCATCATCAATTTCCCAATTCCAATGAGTAGGGTTGCCGGTAGATTCATCGGTAAACCTTACAGAAAGTGGTCCACAACCCTCAAGAACACTGGCAGAAAAACGTGCCAACGGTGTTTGGGCCATAGACGCTATCACTACACAACAAGAGATCCAACAGAGCAAAATTCCTTTTTTCAAGCAGACTATTTTATAACAGGAACCGGGATCCGGATTATCAAAACTATTGTATTTTCCGAAAGTGCAAAAGTCTGGTTACTTTCTCAGGAAGGATTAACTTTTTTTACTGAAATATATTTACGGAACTCAGGGATTGTTAGTTGGCTTTTTCACCAATTTCAGGTAAATATCTTTGTTTTCATCTACCGGGTGCGCTTCAACTAATTTAGGAGTATTATTGACGACTTTGAATTTTTCATTCAGCCGTATGAGCGGCATGGTATTTACGGGGAATTTAGATTCGATCGTTTTTTCATTGAGGTTGGCCGACCAAACGCCTTCTAATTCACCTGAGGCTGTGATAGCATACACTTTATTGTTTTCTGTAAACTGAAATTCATACCCCTCAAAAGCGGCTGTTTCGTCTACTCCATCTTTGGTATATACATTTACCAGCCAGCGGCCATTTGTCATTGCATTCATCAAAAAGCGCAAGCCAAGATCTTCCTTCACTTTTTTGCATCCCGTACCAGCTATTGTAATACAGAGTAGCAAGGCTATAACAATTTTATGTGGGTGTTTGATAAACAAGGTCGTATTTCTCAGATAAATATTGTTCAAAATAACTAAAATCTAACGTCTTTCCCGTGATTTTATTGCATAATTCCTCACTCGTAAATCGTCTTCCGTATTGGTATACATTGTTTTTCAGCCAATAATGTATGCGTGAAAAATCGCCTGTTTCTATTTCACTATCGGTCTCCGGATTTTTTAGCACCTGGAAAAATTGTGCGCCATATAGGCTGCCGAGGGTATAGGTAGGGAAATATCCAAAACTTCCATGGCTCCAATGTATATCCTGCAGACAGCCCCGTCTGTCGTCCGGCACTACTACCCCCAGCACATCTTTGTATCTCGCTGCCCAAAAGTCTGGTAATTCTTTGACCGGCAAGCTTCCATCTATCAGCTTTTTTTCGATTTCATACCTTATCATCACATGAAAATGATAGGTTAATTCATCAGCTTCAGTTCGGATAAGTGAGGGTTGGACTTTATTTACAGCCGAAAATAGTTGTTGCGCATTTACAGCAGCCAGTTCGGGAAAATACTTTTTTGCAATGGGTAGTATAAGCTTGATAAAAGGCAGGCTGCGCCCAATACAATTTTCCCACAACCGACTTTGCGATTCGTGTATTCCCAACGAACAAAACTCTCCTAAGGGTAACCCATACTGGTCTGATGGCAACCCTTGCTCATAGAGGGCATGCCCACCTTCATGTATACAACTCCAGGTCATCGAGGTAAAGTCGTTTTCGTCTATCCGGGTAGTAACCCGCACATCCTGCGAACTGAAATTTGTGGTAAACGGATGTTCAGAAATATCCTGGCGACCTGCTTCAAAATCAAAACCAATCAATTGCAGCATCTCCACGCCAAACTTCCATTGTGCTTCTCTGTCAAAATGTTGGTAAAGGAAAGATGTATCCGGAGTTGGTTTTTTCACCACTTCCGAAAGGGTGTTCTTTAACAATGGCTGTAGTTGTCCAAACAATCCATCCAACCAGGAAACGGTAGCCCCTTTTTCAAACTCATTCAATAAGGCATCGTAGGGATGCGCCTGAAATCCGAGTAATTGCGCTTCTTCTATTTTGAGGGTTATAAGGGTATCAAGCGCCTTTTCAAAAACAGAAAACCTGTTTTCTTTGCGTGCTTCTATCCATGCATGATAGGCCGCACTGGTAGCTTCAGACATTTTACGAACAAAAGAAGAAGGGTATTTTTGATTTTTACTGTAGTCTTCCAATGTCAGTTCCACATTTCTGCGCTCAGTGGCCACAAGTGTTTTATCGCCTACGAGTTGTTGCAACAGTGTGCCGAAAGAAGGTTTTACAAACAATTCATGCGCTAATTCACTTAATGTCGCTTGCTGTTGACCACGCAATTGCGCTCCTTTTGCGGGTAAATAAGTTTCCTGATCCCACTGCAAAACGGCCGCTGCATATTTTACGTCCGCCACTTTGTGCATGTGCTCTTTATAGTCCTGGTAATTGTTTTTCACACTAAAAATATTATCGTAAAGAAAAACTGCAACTGCTGTTGCCCCACGGCATAAGCAATTGCAGTAATAAGCTGATTATGACCAAGCATTATCTATTAGTCTCCCCAGATTTCGCCTTTTCCTTCCAACCAGTCTTTCACAGAAGCGGTGGTAACAGATTTGGGCCGCTCTATCGCCAACCCCAAAGCTCTGTCCCAGCAAAGGCTGGCCAATACACCCAAAGAGCGACTTACACCAAACAACACCGTGTAAAATTCATATTCTACCAGTCCGTAGTGTACCAACAGCGCACCACTATGTGCATCTACATTCGGCCATGGATTTTTTACTTTTCCCAATCCTTTCAACACTTCAGGTACCACTTCGTATACGCGCCAAACTACGTTTACCAACGGATCGTCTGCCATATGCTTTTTACCAAACTCCATCTGCGCTTCAAAGCGGGGATCTGTTTTGCGTAAAACTGCATGTCCGTAGCCAGGCACCACTTTGCCTTCACTCAGGGTTTTTTTAACATACTCTTCTATTTGTTCTTTTGTTGGAAGTTCGGTACCCAGTTGTTGCTGCATTTCAAAAATCCACTTGATCACTTCCTGGTTTGCCAATCCATGCAAGGGTCCCGCCAAACCATTCATGCCCGCTGCAAACGATAAATACGGATCACTTAATGCAGAACCCACCAGGTGGGTAGCGTGGGCAGAAACATTTCCTCCTTCGTGATCGGCGTGTATGGTTGTATACAAGCGCATCAACTCTTTGAAACTCTCATCCTGAAAACCGAGCATATGAGCAAAGTTGCCCGCCCAATCCTGCAGTCCGTCCGGCTGCACATGTGTATCGTCTTTATATTTTCTTCTATAGATATATGCAGCTACTCTCGGCAACCGTGCAATCAGTGTCATGGTATCATCAAATACAGCATCCCAATATTCTTTCTTATTGATTCCTTCTGCATACTTTTTAGCGAAAACGCTCTCTGTTTGCAATGCCATCACCCCTACAACAAATAGTGTCATGGGATGTGTATGTTTCGGAAGAGCGTCTATTGCATCAAAAACGTGTTTCGGTACATGCGATCTGCGTTGCCATGAATTGGTAATTTCCGCCACATCTTCTTCAGTAGGCAATTCTCCTATCAACATCAGGTAGAATAACCCCTCTGGTAAAGGTTCCGAGCCTCCGGGAGCCTTCGGTAATTTCTGTTGTAATTCCGGAATAGAGTATCCGCGAAACCGTATCCCTTCCTGTGCATCCAAAATGGAAGTTTCGGTTACTAATCCTGTCATACCCCTCATTCCCTGGTAGATTTGAGAAAGTTGTACTTCTCCTATTACTTTGTTTCCATGCTCCTGCAGAATCGTCTTAATTTCTGCTGCTAATTCTTCTGCTTTTGCTTTAAACCGCTCCTTGATATTAGCCATATAGTATTGATTCCTTTTCGGTTAAAGAATGCGCTAAAGTTAACCAAAACAGGGTTAAGAGCCTTGAAAAAAAGCGGTTTTCAAGTATTATTTTTCTTATATCATCATTTGGGAGCTCTTGTGTAGAGGTAGTATGTAAGTATGCTGAAAAGGACATTGGGAAGCCAGGCGGCAATTAGTGGCGGCAGGTCACCTTTTACGCTAAATATTGTAGAAAATCTGTCAAATAGAATAAAAAGGGCTGCAATAGCAAAGCCGGCTGCGAGGTGAATGCCACTGCCCCCCCTGATTTTGCGCGATGCTAAAATAGCACCTATCAGCGTTAGGATTACCACGGTGATAGGGGTAGCGTCACGCCGATATAGCTCTA
Organism: uncultured Terrimonas sp.; assembly: GCA_964604365.1. Lineage (GTDB taxonomy): Bacteria > Bacteroidota > Bacteroidia > Chitinophagales > Chitinophagaceae > Agriterribacter. Next base: position 52,703 of record CAZRYS010000011.1, on the reverse strand, counting down.
CCTCCATATCGTTGATATCTTCCGCTCCACGCAATCTTTCCATTGCAATCAAATCCCGTAGTTCTGGTGTCGTTAATCTTGTTTTAACGTATTCGTCCTTTTTCAGGTCTTCAGGTGTAAAGTGTAAATCCAGTCTGCGAATGGTATCCTGTTTTACTTCTTCCGTAATGCCATCCATCGTGCGTTCAATGATGCCGGTCAATTTCCATTTATGGGTGCTGGTATCCCACGCAATATTATCGGCCCGCAGATTGTATACTACTTTGTTGTCTTTCAGCCGGTCCATAAAGAACCCGGAACCGCTTTTCGCCACCGTATCGTAATACCGAATACCACAGTAAGAAAACGAATCGATACGCATGTAAATAGCCGAACGGTAACTGCTGTTTCCCACCCTTTCCGTATGTGTATATTTCGCCTCAAAATTGGTGCGTATTTCATTCGCTTTGGGTACTATGGTACGATTGCCGTACCATAACATCGCACCCAGCAAAATACCACCCAATAAAAAGGGCCTTAAAAACCGGTTGAAACTGGTGCCACTCGCCAAAATGGCAATTACTTCCGACCGGTTGGCTAATCGGGAGGTAAAAAAAATAACAGCGATGAAGGTAAAAAGCGGAAAAAGAAAAGAAACAATGAAAGGAACGAATCCAACGTAGTAATTTCGTATCACAAAATCGGCAGATAATTTAGCTTTGGCAAAATCATCCGTTTTTTCACTGATATCAACCACAACTGATATAATGGTAAACAGAATGATGCAGAAAAAAAAGGTGAGAATAAAGTTTTTAAGAATATACCAATCGATTTTTTTCATGCATTCTGTGAATTGTGACACTGCCGGGCAAAAGTAACTTAAAACTCTAAAAACAAGTTCGTATCTTTCTGTTATGAAGAACCTTCACAATAGTTTCAGGAATTTTTCCCTTTTCACCCTATTTGCTTTCAGTGGACTGGCATCCGGCGTATATGCGCAAGATGTTGATCTGGAGTTATATGAACGTCAGTTATTCCTTCAGGGGGATGATACGCTGGCTTGTCGCATTTTGTCGCCCATTCATTTTTCACCGGACAAAAAGTATCCACTCCTGGTATTTCTACACGGATCGGGAGAGCGGGGCGACGACAATGAATCGCAACTGAAGTGGGGTGGCAATCTTTTTCTGGATTCCGCCAACCGCGAAAACTTTCCGGCAATTGTTGTTTTTCCTCAGTGTCCCAAAGACTCTTCGTGGAGCGTTCGTATCCGCAAAAAGGATAGCGCGGGGCAATTCAGCTTTCCGGTGGACTTGCCGCCCAGCAAGCCATTGCAACTGGTAATGAGTTTTATTGATACCTTAGTAAACAGCGGTATTGTAGATACTGAAAGGATTTATATCGGGGGTTTGTCTATGGGAGGGTTTGGTACGTTTGAAATATTGTGGAGAAGGCCGGCCTTATTTGCCGCAGCCATTCCCATCTGCGGTGGCGGTAATCCTCAAAGTGTAAAACTCTATGGAAAGAATTTTCCTTTGTGGGTTTTTCATGGCGAGAAGGACAAGGTCGTCACTCCTGAAAATTCACGGGTAATGGTAGAAGCACTTAAAAAGGCTGGTGCCAAAGTGAAGTATACAGAATACCCCGATGTGGAACATGACAGTTGGGTCAATGCTTTTGCTGAACCGGAATTGCTTCCCTGGCTGTTTGCTCAAAGAAGGGTCAAATCTAACATCAAAGCGAGTTCAGTAGGGGTTCGTTAACAACCACCCGGTACTTTTTTCTCAGTGACTTTTGCCATTTTTTATCAAGTTCTTCCTGGTAGTCGTTTACAACAAAGCCACGGGCTTCTGTAAATGTTTTGGGAGAACCGCCCTCCTGTTTAGAGATGATAAACAACATACTGGCGGGGCCGTCTGCAACGGGCTCCGATAGCACCGAAAGACTATTTACCGGCATACTGCTGTTGTAGCCTGGCACAAATGCCGTTTCGAAACGGGCGGAATCTGCTATAATATTGCCATTGGGCGTTTCGGAAATTGTTCTCCAGTTGTTAACAAAGGTTTGCGGGTCTGCTTTGATATCAGCCGCCCCATTTTTATCGGTAGCGGTAAACAATATGGCGTTTATACTTTCTCCCCAAATATATTGGGATTGATTCCGCTTATAGAATTTTGTCAACTTTTTTTCGTCGTCAGACCCTTTGTTCCATACCTGGCGTCCCATTATTTCAAAAAACAGATTACCTTCTTCAAATTCTTTTAGTTGTTTACGAAATGCAGGACTGTAAAACTCCAGATTATCCCTGTAATATTTTTTAGCTGTAACAGTAGTATAGTGTTTCATGAGCGTGGCATAGGGAATAGAAGTGCCCGCCCGATAATTGTTTTTGATGGTTTGAATGTAGTCCACCCAATCCTTCAGGCTGCGGGTTTCATTGCCCACAGCAAATATGGCAGTGGAGGCTGTTATTTCATTCGGCAGTTCGGACCCATCTCCATACACAACTCCCTGGGTAATTGTCCACAAAAGATCATCATTGTTAAAAAGATCTTTGTAGCCCACTAATCTTAGAATTCTTTTTTCTTCCAACTCATTCGTTATACTGATGCGGGGATCACTCAACACCTGGGGTCTAAACGCTGCTAACGCCTGCATGCTATCGGTACTCACGGGTATACGACCGTCTCTTTTTACAATATGAATACCGTAGGCTGTTTCAAATGGTTTTGTAATGTCCCCATCCTGCGTTAGTGCCGTTACTGCCGTTTCAAAATTATGATCGTAGCGTCCTATTCGAAAGTCGGGGTTGAGGGCTCCGCCTGTCATTGCGGCGTTAAAGTCCGAACTGTATTTTCTAGTTAACAGATCAAAGTCGGCACCAGTTTGCAAGACGTTGTACAGCGAATCTGCCCTTACCCGTAGTATTTGCTTTTCTCCTGCGGTGATACCGGGCGGAAATGCCAGCAATAGTTGTGCGCCTTTTATGGTGCCAAAAGCGGGACGTTCGTCTGTTTTGAATAAAATATGATACCCCCCTTTGCTCTTATAGGGTGCGGAAAACTTCCCTTTTTCAAGATGGTAGGCAATATTCTCCAGTTGATAGGGCAGTGAAAAAACGGTAATAAATCCAAGGTCTCCGGCATTGATTTTGGCAGAAGGATCTCCGGAGTATTGCCGTGCCGTTTCTGCAAAGCCGGCACCGGCTAACAGTGTATTGTAAGCGCTTGTTATCTTCCTGTAAGCTGCGGTTGTGTCCTCCGGCTCGGGATGTATATAGCTGTCAGGAAGTACGTATGCGTCGTCAAATGGAACAAAAATATGAGAAAGCCGGATGTCCCGCAGGCTGCGTGTATATGCTTCTGCGCAAAGGGCCCGCACGGCACTGTCTGCTATCAGGTTATCGTCGAGCACCTGGTGTTTGTAGTTATCCAACTCGTGTTTAAAAAAAGGCAAGGTGTCGAGGTGCATGTCGTGTGCCGCCTGCACTTTCAGTTTAAAGGGAATATAAAATTGTTCCAGGTATTCTTTTTTTGCCTGCAGGCTTTTGTCTTCCGGATTGTTTTTATTAAACGCAGCGAGAAATTCTTCTTTGTCTACAATCCCGTTCTTTCCATAGGTAAATAAGGTTTGGGCGGCGAGCGTTTGCCCCATCAACAGGATAAGCGCTGAAGTCAGGATTCTTTTCATCAGTATTATTTTTGGCCCAGAGGATTTCCGAACGATCTATTTTCCCTGAAACTTCAACTGCAGGATATCGTTCATCTGGTCCGGGTTGAGTTTTTTTGCAATTATGTTTTTGTCTTTATCCAGCAGATATAAAACGGGTGTCTGGTATACATCAAACAATTGTTTGTAACCGGGTCTGCCGGCGTCATAATCTGCCTGCGTTACCTCCGGGAGCTGATGCACATGGATCCAGTCTTTTATATTCTTTTCTCTGATAAATTTTAACCAGGCTGGTTTACCGCCTTCTGTCATTACGCCATATACCTGCACACCCTTGCTTTTCCACTTTGTTTGAAAAAGTGAATCTACTTTTGGTACTTCTGTTTGGCAGTGTCCGCAGGTGGGATCCCAGAAACAAACAACCGTATAGGTTGCATTTACGCTATATAAGTTGCGCGGCTTGCCAAGAGAATCTACCATTTTCATATCAGCCGCTTTGCCGCCAATCTGGTTGGAGATAAGGCTGTAGGCCCTGTCAAATACCACCTTTTTATACTTTTCATTCAGCCAGTAATCTGCCTTGCCAGGTGCATAATATTTTTCAAAAAGATTCAGGAATACTGCATCCTGTCCCATATACTCGGGATTGATATACCTTTCCGTAAGAGTAGACAGTATCACCTTGAACATTTCTTTATTCGATTCAGCGGCATTGGTAATCCGGATGGCTTCTTTGCTCAAACTATCCGGATGCTGTGGTAGCACGGAACTGAAATACCGTTTTAGCTTTGGCTCAAAAACCGGGGTGCGGGCCAGGCGTTCATCGTCAAAAGAAACGCCATCCCAAAAATGTTGCTTGTAATATTGATACGCATAAGCCGAATCGTATCTGCCGCCGGGGTGGTGAGAAGCTTCCGGAATTGTAGGTTCTTTTAAAATGCTAAATATGCTTGTCAACAAATGATCCGGGTGTTGTTGGGCAAAAGTCTCGCGATATCGATGCGTTTCATTGTTCAACTCGTTCATCTCTGCCTTTTTCTTGGCAGCATCCGGGCTGTTCGGATTTTCTGTTAATTGCTTTTGAATATGCTGTATCGCTTTTCCTTTTTCCTGGGCAATTTTTTGATATTGCTGAAACAGGGTATTATCGGAAGAGCTGGTAAACTGTGTTTGCCCTATGATGTCGGCGGTATCCGAGCTTACAGAAAAGTGCTGCTGTTTATCAATCAGCATCTCAAACCAACCGTTTTTACGGGGAAATATCACCATATATACACCACCCATCAACTTGTCCTTGCCACTGAAGACGGCTTCGCTGTTGTCATTGAGGGCTGCAGAATCTATGATATATTGTTTACTGCCAAAATGATGTCCCAGGTAAAGAAACCCTTCAGTAAAGGGTTTTAATGTAATTTTTATCTGGTGTCCTTCCTGGGCAAAAGCTAGAAAAAGCAGGAAGGAGAATATTGTTGTTAATAAGCCTCTCTTCATTTTAGTGTGCCTGTATACTGCAAAACTATTTAAAATGAGTTTGTTATACGCTTAATTAACGAATAGTTTACTGTTTTGTTGGGTAAGCAATTAACTTTTGGTAAAAAATCTGCGAAATAACTAAAACTAAAGGCTTCTGAACTGTTTCAGGAAGCGGACATCGTTTTCGCTAAACAACCTGATATCCTTGATTCCATATTTTAGCATTGCGGGGCGCTCTATACCCATCCCAAAAGCGAAGCCGGTATATTTTTCGGAATCTATATTACAATGTTCCAATACTTTGGGATGTACCATCCCGCAGCCTAAAATCTCCAGCCAGCCGGTATGTTTACACACATTACAGCCAGCTCCTTTGCACAGTTGACAACTGATGTCCATTTCTGCACTGGGCTCAGTAAAAGGAAAAAAGCTTGGCCGGAAGCGAACTTTCACATCATTGCCGTACATCTCCTGTACAAAAAAGTATAAGGTTTGTTTAAGATCGGCAAAAGAAACATTCTCATCAATGTATAAACCTTCCACCTGATGAAAAAAACAATGGCTTCTGGCACTGATGGTTTCATTGCGGTAAACTCTTCCCGGACAAATAATACGTAGCGGTAATTGGCCTTTTTCCATTTCCCGTATCTGGATATTACTGGTATGCGTACGCAATACCCAGGCGGGATCGGTAGAAATATAAAAGCTGTCCTGCATATCGCGGGCAGGATGGTCTTCTGCAATATTAAGTGCTGTAAAATTATGCCATTCATCTTCTATCTCCGGACCTTCTGCCACAGAAAAGCCCAATCGCTGAAATATAGAGACAATCTGCTGTCGCATGGCACTGATGGGGTGTTTGGTACCGATGGAAATAACATCCCCGGGCAGGCTAAGGTCTATTGCAGGACCGGCTGCAGCGATGGCGTCTGTACCGGCTTCTTTCAATTCATTATACCTGGCTTCCGTAAGCTGTTTGAAGTCATTTAGAATTTGTCCGAATTCTTTTTTCTTATCGGCAGGCACATTTTTCATTTCCCCCATCAGGGACTTTACCAACCCTTTGGTTCCCAGGTAAGTAATTCTGAATTTTTCAGCGCCTTCTGCGCCAGGCTCGTTATAAGCTTCGATTTCGCTGCGGTATGCTTCCAGTTGCGCTAACAATTGCTCCATGCTGCGAAGATATGAACGTAGTATGACAAAATTATGCTGGAGCCCGGGCAGTAATTCCCTAAAATAAAAAAGTCCTTCCGGCGGGAAGGACTTCCGTGATCAATAATATTTTTAATAAAGGTCGTCCAGCTTCATCTTCAGGTATTTGGTTACACTGCGGTGAGTGCTAAAGAAAGTAATACCGATTCCAACCAAAATAATACCCAGGAATAACAGCCCCAACAGTGTATAATCCCGTAACACTTTTATTTCCGGCAACCATTTTTCTACACTCAGGATAATTAGAATAATTACCGCAATGGCGATCAAGGCACTAATCAAACCATTCACAACTGCTTTAATATCGAAGGGTTTGGAAATAAACCACCGGGTAGCTCCCACCATTTGCATGGTTTTTATCAAAAACCGGTTGCTGAACATGGCTAATTTGATGGTATTGTCTATCAGGATTAATACCAGAATACCTAGTCCAACTACTATACCCAATAATACCCAGCCTATTTTCCTGACTGTGTCATCCAGGTTTACCACTACATCCCTTGGATAGGTAACATCGTCTACATTGGCTACCTGTCCAAGATCAGAAACAATGATACCCAGGGAATCTTTATTTACATATTCTGGTTTCAGGTTGAATTCGACACTTTTTTTGAGCGGGTTTTCTTCCAAAATGCCATCCCACGTTTCGTTACCCTCCTTAATATACAATTCCTTGGCTTCTGCCTTAGAGATGTACTTTGCGGATGCGGTGTATGGTTTTGCTTCGATGTCTGATAACAGTTTTTGGGTGTCTTCATCAGACATCAAATCTGCAAGGTATACCTGCACCTGAACATTGCTCCGGAAATATTGTTCCAGTTTACTGCCGTTTATCACCAGCCAGCCAAACACACCGATTAATATTAGTAAAGAGGCTACGCCTAGTATACTGAAAAAGAAAGAGGGTTTGCTCCTTCGCATAGAGCTTTTGCTGATTTCTTCCATGTTGTAAATGGTTTTTCTTGTTGTTCTGGCTGCGCCAGTAACGGGATGGCCAAAAATAACGGTTTTATGGGTGCTTTCCGTAAATTTGCTGCCCTCTTAACGTGGGTTTGGGTCGAATATTTTTCGACAGGCAGATTTCCTCAATCAATTATAAGAGTGCTTTAACAATATGGACTACAATTTCAGCGCAATAGAAAAGAAGTGGCAACAGGAGTGGAAGGATACGGAGGTATATAAAGTAAACAATGTCTCCAACAAACCAAAGTATTATGTGTTGGATATGTTTCCTTATCCAAGTGGGGCAGGCTTGCACGTGGGACATCCTTTGGGGTATATTGCCAGCGACATCTTTGCCCGCTATAAGCGATTGAAGGGATTTAATGTGCTACATCCTATGGGCTATGATGCGTTTGGACTGCCGGCAGAACAATATGCTATAGATCATGGCATTCACCCGGCTGTGTCGACAGATAAAAATATCAATACTTTCCGAAAGCAACTTGATAATATTGGATTTTGCTATGACTGGAGCAGAGAAGTACGTACCAGTGACCCGGGTTACTACAAATGGACGCAATGGATTTTTCTCCAACTGTTTAAAAGCTGGTACAACCGCAAAAACGATAAAGCCGAGTCCATAGATGGATTGGTATCGATTTTTGAGACAGAAGGCAATATCAACCACCCGGTGCCCAACAGCAGGTTTGAATTATCCGGCTTGTCGGGTCAGGTGTTTACGGCTGCGCAGTGGGCTGCTTTCGACGAGTTTTCGCAGCAGGCCGTACTGATGGAGTATCGATTGGCTTATTGCGGATATGGGGAAGTAAACTGGTGCGAAGCCCTTGGAACGGTACTGGCAAACGATGAAGTGATCAATGGTGTGAGTGAAAGAGGCGGTTACCCGGTCATCAAAAAGAAACTGCGGCAGTGGTATCTGCGCATCACTGAGTATGCAGACCGCTTACAACGTGATTTGGAAACAGTAGACTGGAGCGATGCCATGAAGGAAATGCAAACCAACTGGATTGGCAAAAGCAGCGGGGCTGAAGTGGAGTTTAGCTTGGGGGATGGGGCGTCAGTGAGAGTCTACACCACTCGTCCTGATACCATTTTTGGAGTTGATTTTATGGTGCTGGCACCAGAACATGAATTAGTAGAACAAATCACAACCCCGGCACAAAAAGCAGTAGTGGAAGAATACATAGCCTATGTAAAAAGCAGGAGTGAGCGGGAAAGGATGGCAGAGAAAAAAATATCCGGCTGCTTTACCGGCGGATTTGCCATACACCCATTTACCGGCAAAAACATTCCCATTTGGATCAGCGAATATGTGCTGGCAGGATATGGAACTGGCGCCATCATGGCGGTACCGGCAGGCGACGAACGTGACCATAAGTTTGCCCAACATTTTAATATACCTATTACCAATATTTTTGGCGACCGTTACAACGGGGAAGATGCCATTGCGGATAAAAATGTGACCATCTACAACAGTGACTTCATAACCGGACTATCTGTAAAAGCAGCAGCAGAAAAAGTAATTACTGTATTGGAAGACAACGATGACGGTATTCGTAAAGTGAATTATAAAATGCGGGATGCAGCGTTTAGCCGGCAGCGTTACTGGGGCGAACCCTTCCCGATTATCTGGAAAGATGGCATTGCGCACCCGATGAAGGAAACTGAACTGCCGCTGGAATTACCGCATGTAGATTCTTACAAACCCGGACCGGATGGTGAAGGTCCGTTGGCGAATATCAAAGATTGGGCGCTGATCCCTGGAGATGATAACGACGCAGTTGCGCTGATGCGGGAAACCAATACGATGCCGGGTTATGCTGGCAGTAGCTGGTATTTCCTCCGCTATATGGATCCAAATAATGAGGAGACATTCTGCGACCGCCAAACATCTGACTATTGGAACCAGGTGGATTTGTACATTGGTGGCACCGAACATGCAGTGGGGCACCTGCTGTACAGTCGTATGTGGACCAAAGCCTTATACGACCTGGGGTTTATCGGTTTTTTTGAACCATTCAAAAAGCTGCTGAACCAGGGAATGATACAGGGGAGTTCGAGGTTTGTGTATAGGGTAAGAAATACAAATAAATTCGTATCCTTCGGGTTAAAAGACCAATACGAAACTGATGATATTCATGTCGATGTAAATATTGTTGATGGCGTAGAGCTGGATATAGAAGCATTTAAAAAATTCAGGAATGGAGAATATGCCAATGCTGAATTCATACTTGAAGATGGCAAATATATCTGCGGATCAGAGGTAGAGAAAATGTCGAAGTCCAAATTCAATACCATCAATCCGGACGACCTTGTCAACAAATACGGCGCCGATACTTTCCGTATGTATGAGATGTTTCTTGGACCTGTGGAACAAAGCAAGCCCTGGGATACCAAAGGTATTGAGGGTGTACACCGCTTCCTGAAGAAACTGTGGCGTTTGTTCTTCGACGAAAGTGGCGCCATCTGGACCAACGAAAAAGCGTCTCCGGCAGAGCTGAAAGTATTACACCAGACTATCAAAAAAATTGAGGACGACACGGAAAGATTCTCCTTCAATACCGGTGTAAGTGCGTTTATGATTGCGATAAACGAATTGACAGACTTGAAGTGTAATAAGAAGGAAGTGCTGGAAGGACTCCTGATACTTCTTACACCTTATGCCCCCCATATAGCAGAAGAGTTGTGGCGCGAACTGGGCAATAGCAGTACTATATTGGATGCCGCTTATCCGGTTTTTAATCCGGCTTATGTAGCAGAGACCAGCAAAAACTATCCGGTAGCCATCAATGGTAAAACCCGTACTGAGTTGAACCTTTCTCTGGAGATAACACAGGCAGAGGTAGAAAAGCTGATACTCGAAAATGAAATAGTGCTTAAATGGCTGGAAGGTAAACCTCCGAAAAAAATCATCTATGTGAAGAACAGGATGATTAATGTAGTAGTGTAATGTGGGGCAATTCCAAATTCGCAAGGAGAGAGATCTAAAAGATCGTGCATTGATCTTTTCTCTTTGCGTATACCGAATTCACAAAACTGAGATTGAATCAGTATTTAATTTCTCGCATAGGCAATTTCTGCCTGAAAGTTGGGTTCTTTGTCACTCACTCTTAGTTCGGCGGCAGCAGAATTGCTGATCCTAACGAGCAGCCCTTCGTTTTCCTTTCCTGGAGGTAGTTCTCCCAGCACTTTGGCAAAAATGGTTCGTTTGTTGCTTGGGTTGATAATTCGAATAATAGTACCTGGAGTAATATTATTCATCAGCGCATAGTACTTCGCATCCTGCCAGCCGCTGGTACTTTTAAATACGGCTACATTTCCAGACTCGCTCTTAAAGCCGCTACTACTTTGAGACTGTTGCTGGTAAACGGGCTTAAAGAAACCTGCGCCTTCAGTTGCCCTGGAAGCATTGCCAGAAGTTGAGGTTTGAGTGGGTGTGCTATTGGTATTTACGGGTGCCGGTGTATTGCTGGTATTTACGGTGCTGACGGGTTGGGTTTGGGTAGTGGCCGGGGTACTTACTGCTGCTGTTGCAATAGACTCCTCCAGGAAAGACGCCGGTACTGCGCCACCTATCCTGTTAATACTGCTGGTTGCAGCAAGGGCTGACGCACTTTTTTTGACTTTCAAAAACCCTACTACCAGTTTTTGTCCTATACTGATATTCTCCGAACTGAGCCCATTCCACTCTTTCAAATAATCTGCGCTTACTTTATTAGCATTTTGGCCTATCCGGAAAAGACCTTCCTTCTCTGCTATTGTATGATAAAGCGGAACGAATACCTCATCTGGTCCTGCAGCGGCTTTGCGTTGAATAAAATTTTCCGTTGTCAACGGTACTTTTATCAGTTGATCTATTTCCAGTCCGCTGGCAATTGTAAGTCCGTTAAAGGGTGCAATTTCTCTCGGACTTATGTTGTATAAGCGTCCAATGCTGTAGAGGTTTTCCTTGGCTGCTACCGTATGGTTCAGGTACAACTTATCGCCCTGGGATTGCACGATAAGGTCTGACTGTGCAGCAAGGGAAAATGATATAATAGTGGTGAATACTATACAGAACAGTTCCTTCATCAGATATTATTTATTTTCAGCACATACGAAATTACGAAAAATCGTTGATTATATATACTTATAACGAAGGAGCTATATCTTTTAATATACGAAACCGAAGCGGATAGTAGTTATTTATCCTGTTTGGCAATATCTTCATCCATCCCAGGCGAAAGCCTTTGTAAGTGGCTAAACACCAGCCTCTAAAAGATGTTTCGATAATAATATCCTTCTTCTGCAGGTAGGTTATTGCCTGCTGCTTATCAAGTTCAATACATGTAAATTCACCTGAAATGTTATTGCTTACTGCCAGATCGTGTTCCGGTATTAACAGTTCCTTAATAACCTTACCTAATAATATGCCGGATTTTTTTACCTGTAAAACAGACATCAGGCTGGTAATTGTTCTCACCTGCTCAACGGGCAGAGCCATATATCCTTCTTTCGTTTCAGTAAATGCCCATTTTTTATCTCCTGTAATGGCAGAGGCCAATACTTTTGCATGTAGCTTATTGATATCCGTTAGTTTCCGGGGAGTTAAGGGTGCTTCCTGTGTCTGCTGTGTTTTTCTGAAACAACTCATGTACAAACCTTCGCCCAGAACGCTGTAAGGAAAAAATCGATATCCATGACACGCATGTTGTTCAGAGGCCGACTGTACAATACCCCACTCATCCCTTATTGGTATTCTTACGGATTCCGCCCGCAGTTCCGAAAAAATCCAGTCTGCTATATCTTCATCTTCTTCTTTGGAATAAGAACAGGTAGCATACAACAAAATACCCCCTTCCTTTAATGCTGGCCAAACATCCTCCAGGATACGCTGTTGACGCCTGGAACAATGCTCAACATTTTGTTGAGACCATTCTTTAATTACCGCCGGATCTTTTCGTAACATGCCACTGCCGCTGCAGGGGGCATCTACTACAATCAAATCAAAATGACCTTCCAATTGCTTAAATCTGGAGGGATCATTACTGGTGACCAACAGGTTTTCCTGCCCCCATCTGATGGTATTTTCTGTCAGGATGCCGGCACGTGTACCGATGACTTCATTGGCTACTACCAACCCTTCAGGAAACAATGCCGACAGGTGAGTAGATTTTCCCCCGGGTGCGGCACAGAGATCCAACACCATTGTGGGTAGTTGTGTATGGTCAGGAAAACAGGTTTTAACGACCTGCTCCAGAAACATTGATGAAGCTTCCTGTACATAATAACATCCTGCATGAAACAACGGATCAAAAGTAAAGGAGGGCCGATTCGGTAAATAATGCCCGGTAGCGCACCAGGGTACCAAAGAAGTGTTGCCCAATAAATCAGCAAAAAAAATTTGCCTGCTTACATTTTGCTTATAAGGGTTCAGTCGCAAAGATGTCACTGAATCCTTTGCTTCATGCACGTTTATGAACGGCTGTTTTTGAAATCCGGGAACCCCTTCGAGGGAGTTCAATAATTCAACATAAGTTGCCAATCGTAGTTATTTGATTATTATTTGTTTAAACAAGTTGTTCATTTGATATGTTTTAAAATGTTACATCATAAAAAAAAACTAAATCGGCGTTTTCTAAAACTATACCGTGAGTCGGGTATCGAATATGGAGTCCATAACCTATCTTTACCTCGGTTTTTCATAGGATATTGGATTTTAAAAAGGGCTGGATGTCTATCCATCGCCCTCTTTTTTTTCCGTAAAATACTTCACTATTGCTGCGGCTTTGCTCCTGCCTACTACCTCGGCAATTTCTTCTACCGGCTTGTCTCTGATGTTTTTTACTGATCTAAACGTCTTAAGCAGAATATCTGCTGTTGATTTTCCAATGCCTTCAATATTTTCAAGTTCGTTTATAAAAGTTCCTTTGCTCCGTTTGTTTCTATGAAATGTAATTCCAAATCTGTGTACTTCGTCTCTAATTTTACGAAGCAGCTTCAAACTATTACTATCCCAGGGCAGCTTAAGCGATTGCTGATCGCCATCAAAAAAAACTTCCTCCTCATTTTTGGCCAGCCCTACCAGGGTCATTTTTCCTTTCAGATCCAGCTCCTCTATTGCTTCCACTGCTGCCCCTAATTGCCCTTTTCCACCGTCGATAATTATTAACTGTGGCAGTGGTTGGTTTTCTTCGGTAAGTCTTTTGTAGCGGCGGAATACAGCTTCCTTCATGGTAGCAAAGTCGTTGATACCTGTTACCGTTTTTACATTAAAATGGCGGTAGTCTTTTTTACTGGGTATCCCCCTTTTGAAACATACCATAGCAGACACGGGGTAGCTGCCCTGAAAATTGGAGTTGTCAAAACATTCTATATGTACCGGCACTGCCGGTAGCATCAGGTCTTGCTGCAGTTCAGTCAATACAGATTCTATTTCTGCATTACTTTTACCGTCCAGCTTGAGCATTTTGCGCTTTCGCAACTCTTCCATGAAGTAATTCACATTTTTTTGGGAGAGGTCCAACAGCCTTTTGCGGTCGCCGCCTTTGGGTACCGTTAGTTTTATGCCTTCTTCCGGGTAGTCGATTGTGATGGGAATAATTATCTCTTTTGCACTGCTTCCGAAAGTGTCCCGGAGGTCGGCAACGGCAAATTGCAGCACTTCGGCTTCTGTTTCTTCCAGCTTTTTTTCAAGTGTTATCGTTTGGGTCTGAATAATGGTGCCGTTTTCGACCATTAGATAGTTAACGTATGCTGTATCTCCTTCCTGCAAAATAGAAAATACATCTACTGTGCCGGTGGTATTGTTAATAATAGCCGATTTGGATTGGTACTGTTGCAGGTGTTCAATTTTTTTCCGCATAATCTCTGCCTTCTCAAAATCCATATTGGCAGCCAATAGTTTCATTTCTTCTCTGAACTGGTTGATTACCGGTGCAAGATTACCCTTCAGCAGATAACGTATCTGTTGCAACAAGTCTCTGTATTCCTCTTCAGACTGCAGTCCTTCGCAAGGGCCCTTACAATTTCCCAGGTGGTATTCCAGGCACACTTTGAATTTTCCTTTCGCAATATTGGCCTTGCTTAAATTAAGTTTGCAGGTTCGCAGGGGTATATTCTGCCTGATGAAATCCAGCAGTTCTCTCACTTTGCCTACAGAAGTAAAAGGCCCCAGGTATTCCGATCCGTCTTTGATTTTTCTGCGGGTTAAAAATATTCGCGGGAAGGCTTCTTTTTTAATAACAATGAATGGGTAGGTTTTGTCGTCCTTTAGATTGATATTGTATTTGGGTTGGAATTGCTTAATTAGTGCATTTTCCAGTAGAAAAGCATCCTGTTCGGAATCAACGATGGTAAACTCGACGTGATGGATGCGCTGAACCAATTCATGGGTCTTGTAATTAGTCAGGGTCTTCGAAAAGTATGAACCGACTCTTTTTTTCAGATTTTTTGCTTTCCCCACATACAATAATTCATCCTCAGCACTGTAATACTTGTAAATGCCGGGGTGGTGGGGTATATTCTGTAATTGCTGTTGTATGGAAATCGTCATTCACTGCAAAATTAAATGAAATGCAGTTCCGTTTTAACGCATGGGTTCCAGCTTATTTATCCCATACATAGTGATCGACAATTATTTCTTCGGGGCTGCCGGGTTTATTAATGATGCTGATAACCTGGCAATTCTTGTTATTGGTCCAAAGCATTTTTTGGGTAACGCTGCTGTCTGATGAAGGGACAAACCGCTCTACATACAACGTGTACACATCGGAATTGGCGATGGATAGTAATACATCTATTTTACGAACCGGTAATCTGTCAGATTCTGCCTCATATACCAACGTCATGGTACCGGTGCCCGCATCCAGAAAAGGGGTTTCTTTATAGTCCTTCATTTTATCTGCACTGCTGATGTCTGAATTAATAAACTCCGCAGCGACAGTACTGTTAAAGGCAGGTTTTTCTATCACGAGGGAATCTGTGATATTGTTGATGGTTCTATAATGGAGAATTCCTAATGGCATAGAATCCAGGTACGCAATCTGGTTTTTGATATAACCCGCTATAGGATAGTAATCTTTCTTTTCTTTAGCCTCTATTTTGTTGCGCTCTCCACAGGACATCAGCAGGGAAGTAATAAATAGGAGAAATAGCTTATTCATGGTTTCAAATGTAAACCAATAACTATTTATGTTATGTGAATATTGTTTGCAGATCCGTCTTTCGTCGGAAGAATCTCTGATAGAAAACTGATACTGATTAGAATATGGTTTTGGTCACTCCGATCTTGAACCCGAAGTCAACCATATACTCATTGATAGGATACTCTTTCTTGTAACTGGAAATTAATTGATAACGGAACTGCGGACCAGCATGCCAGTTAAACGCCCCCATTTTGTAGGATACAAAGGTTTCTATACCCGCATTAATATTCCATTTGCGAACCAGGGAGGGGTCTTTTGCGTAGTGACGGAAATCTGTGGACAGCAAATAAGTATTATTGGCAAAATTGTATACCGGCTGGGCACTGGCAGCCAGGTTCCATTTGAAATTTTCATTTCCGAGAATCATCCATTCGAGACCCAAAGGCATGGCTATCTGGAAATATTCGTTACTTAACCAGGACGCCGACCGGCCGTCTTCGTTCCGGATAGTTGTGTATACATTCAGCGAATCTTTATAAGGACCTACCGCCAGGGTCGTTTGCTCCGGTTTTCCGAACATAGCCCGCAACTGATATCTTGAATAATTCAACTGAAGCCCCCCTTTTACTAAAAACCGGTTATTTAGCTTATAGCTAAACCCGGCCCCAACTTCAGCACCCACAGCCGGCTTTTGTATAACAGAGTTGTGTACTGTTGCAACAGACTCTTCCGCGGGTATCGGACCTTGAAAAAAATGGGTGATGTTCTCCAACCCGCTGGTTAATCTTCTATAGCTGATAGTAGGCGAAAATGATACATGCCATTTGAGACGAGCGTTTTTAAACGGATCGCCGCCCCACAACACTTTTCTTACTTCTTTCTGGTCAGGTTCTTCTTCGCTAACTGTTACCAACTTGGTCGTATTTTTAACATTTTTAACAATAAGTCCAAGGTCTTTGATGGTAGGAACTTCGATCTTGGCGTTAGCAATTTCTTCGGGAACAATAATTTCTTCTCTGCTATCTGGTTGTACGTCCATCACTACCCTGGAATCAGTGACTTGAATATTGTTAGTTTCAACAGACAACAGTAACGGTAAGGGTTTGTTTTTTTCGAAATTATAAGAAACGGGAATCGTTGGCAGGGACGAAGGTAATGGTGTTACCTCGTGGAGAGGAGTCGGTGTAAGCGCTACCTGCTGAGGGTTATTAGCCAGATAAAAATTACGATATTCATTTGTTTCCGCAAATTTGGAACTCAGTACTAACATAAACAAAGTAAGTACAAGATAACTCCACCTGTTTTTGGGTTGTACCGATTTATGGATATTCATCCACACTTTGTCAGAAGGATATAGTTTGTATTGATCCGATTTCTCTTTTAAAAAATCTTCCAGCTCGTCATCCATGTAAATAGTTCTCTCCATTGTCAGTTCCTTGGTATATATGGATATTCTTCTTTGTCCTTGTTAGCTTTGCTTATTATGTCGTCAATGCCACTTTTTTTCCAACCATTGGCATAAGGTTTCTTTTTACCAGCAGGTCTTCCAACATAGCCCGTGCTCTTGTATACTGCGACCGGCTTGTACTCTCTTCTATGTCCAGCATCGTAGCAATTTCGCCGTGCGAATAACCTTCAATAGCATAGAGGTTCAAAACAGTCCTGTAGCCAAGTGGCAGCGTTCTGATACATTCCACCACCTGCTTTGCCTGCACAATAGATGGAATAATATCTTCTCTTATATACGCGCCCGAGGCATGTATCAGGTCGACGCTTTCAGAAAACTTTTTGTTCTTCTTTAGGTTATTAATACAGGTGTGCACTATCACTTTTCTTATCCATCCCTCTAAAGCACCCCTGTTTTGAAACTGGCTGATTTGCGTAAAAATCTTTATGAAACCCTCCTGCAACATGTCTTCCGCGTCCTCACGACTTTTCGCATACCGGTAACAAACTGATAACATTTTGGGGCTATACAGGGAGTATAGCTCTTGTTGTGCCGCAGCATTGTTACGGATACAGCCTTTAAGCATTACTTCTTCCGTCATGAAATCGAAGTTGATTTCATGTAATTTAGACAATTTTTTGGTTAAAAATGCTGCCTATTATATTTTTTTATTATCGGAAGTGGTAGTGGAAGTCGGCTGCAGTTCCCAGTATATTTTCAGGTACGATGCAAAAATCGTAAAAAAGAGAAGCCAGCACTCAAAATCTACTCAGATCTGTTAATTTTTCTATTGACTATGACCAGCTATCCACCTGGGCTCTTTCTAAATCCTGGATATATTTTTCCGGTATTTCTCCCCGTAAAATGGCACCAGGCTTGATGGAGGGAAATATTTCTTCAAAAGAAACCATTTCATTCAGGGAGCTTCTACGGTAAATATGGGAACGGGTTAATTTTTTCATATCGTCGAGCCCGGAAGCGCCTAATAGCTCTACAAAACTTTTCACGGTAGCCCGGTGATAATTGGCAACTCTTACTTTCTTATCGTCCACTACCAACCCAATTGTCAGCGAAGGGTCTTGCGTAGCTACGCCGGCCGGGCACTTATTGGTATTACAAAGTAAAGCCTGTATACACCCTAAGGCCATCATCATTGCCCTGGCTGTATTGCACACATCTGCCCCAAGTGCAATGGCTCTTGCGATATGAAACCCGGTAAGTACTTTGCCGCTGGCAACAATTTTTATATGGTTCCGAATATCCATTCCTACCAGGATATTCTGCACAAATGCCAGTCCGTCTAACAACGGTGCTCCTACATAGTTTGAAAACTCCTGGGGCGCAGCACCGGTGCCCCCTTCGGCGCCGTCTATTGTAATGAAGTCGGGATAGAGGTCCAGCTCTACCATAGCTTTGCAAATAGCAATAAACTCCCTTTTTATACCAATACAAAGTTTAAAGCCCACCGGTTTTCCCCCGCTTAACGTTCTCATTTTGTGTAGGAACAAAATCATTTCCCTGGGCGTACTAAATGCAGAATGGTAAGGGGGTGAAGCAATGGTAGTATGGGGCTTCACATGTCTAATTTTAGCAATTTCTTCCGTGTTTTTAGCGGCAGGCAAAATACCTCCGTGTCCTGGCTTGGCACCCTGCGAAATCTTTAGCTCTACCATTTTCACATTCGGTAGTTGAGCTTTTTCTGCAAATAACTCGTCATTGAATTTGCCTTCTTCATCGCGACAACCAAAATACCCCGTCCCAATCTGCCAAATAATATCGCCACCGGGTTTTAAATGAAAGGGGCTCAATCCGCCCTCGCCGGTGTTATGAGCAAAATTGCCGATTCTGGCACCACCGTTCAGTGCCTCGATAGCGTTGGAGCTTAATGAACCAAAGCTCATGGCGGATACGTTAAAAATACTACAGGAATAAGGTTGGGTGCAGTCTTTGTTGCCTATTGTAACCCTGGGATCATTATCCATTTTTTGAAAATCCTTAGGCACGATAGAATGGCTCATCCATTCGTAACCTTCGGCGTATACATCCAATTGGGTGCCAAAGGGCATAGTATCGTTTTGTTGCTTTGCCCTTTGATATATAGTGCTTCGATCGATACGATTTATAGGGCGTCCGTCTATGTCAGATTCTATAAAATACTGGTAAACTTTGGGACGTATATCTTCCATAAAATACCGCAGTCTTCCAAAAAGCGGATAGATCCGCATGATAGAATGTTTTTTCTGATACATATCATAGTACCCCATAGCGGTAAAAAAAGCCGCTATAGCAAAAAACGGATACCATTTGCCGTCCAGAAAGATGGACAACAAAAGGGTTGTAACAAATACAATTGAAGAAACAATTACAAATAATTTGCGCATATGCTTCTGCCTTTAATGAGCGGAAGAACAAAGATGGCAAATGTTTCAGTAATAATAAAACCGGCTCAGGATTAACGACCGAAGTATTTATTAACCGCCTCTACGCGGTTGTTGACATGGAGTTTTTCGTAAATATGGTACACGTGTTTTCTTACTGTTTCCTGGGCGATTCCCAGCTTAGCGGAAATCTCTTTGTACAACATTCCTTTCGCTAAAAGTTCAAGTATTTCTAATTCCCGATTGGATAATGTATCTAATTTAGCATCGGTAGTGGTATTCGTTTTTTCCTGAAAAGCTGCTACCACTTTTCTGGCAATCTGGCTACTCATTGGTGCGCCACCATCTGCCAGCTCCCTGATAGCCTCCAGTAATTTTGAAGGTGCTGTTTTTTTAAGAATATAACCGTTGGCCCCCGCCGCCAATGCTTCAAAAATTTTTTCGTCTTCTTCGTACACAGTACACATCATAAACAGAATGTCCTGATGATTGGGCTTCAGCAATTTTACACACTCTATCCCACTCATTCCTCCTAAGTTGATATCCATTAATACAACGCTTGGTTTTAGTCTCGGCAAGCCGACAAGAGCGGCTTCCGCACTCGGAAATGAACCCAATAGGGAATAACCGCTCGACATTGAAATGATTTGTTCCAATGCCTGACGAATGTCATTGTTGTCTTCTACTATACAGACTGATATTGTACTCATGAATTACAAAAGCCAGCTAACACTGGTACCATTGAGAAATGTGTAATTACAAATTTAATAATAATACGATCAAGAGCGCTACCTCAAAGCGGGTAGTATTTTTGTTAAGCATAAAATAAGTGGATACTATTCTGTAGAATGCAGTAAAGAAAAACGCTTATGCTGTAAGAACAGGGTTTCTTTTAGAAAACGATTTCAAACCGTTTTTGGAAGTTAAGCTAAAATCTGCTCTGCAGTTATGGCGTGGCAACAAAAAAGGGTATTACAGGAATCTCATGCACCCAACTCCAAAAATTGGAGTTATTTTGCCTGCATTAAACAATATATTTTTTAAAATATCACCAGTTGCAGCTATCTGTAATAATTGTCAACTACAACGTACGCTTCTTTCTGGAGCAATGCCTGCTTTCTGTATTGAAAGCCGGGCACGCTGTTGAAATGGAGATAATAGTAGTGGACAATAACTCCAGCGATGGTAGCCAACAACTACTAGAACCGTTGTTTCCCCAAGTTCGGTTTTATTGGCTTACAGACAATCTGGGTTTTAGCAGTGCCTGCAATTATGGACTGCAAAGAGCAAGAGGTTCGTATATTCTTTTTTTAAATCCTGATACAATCGTTCCGGAAGATTGTTTTCAGAAAACACTTGCATTTATACAAAGCCGCCCCGATGCCGGGGCGATTGGGGTAAGAATGATAGATGGCAGCGGTCATTTTTTAAAGGAAAGTAAAAGAGGGTTGCCTTCTGCAAGTGCTTCTTTCTTTAAGTTTTCGGGACTGATAAAAATGTTTCCGCAATCTTCTCTTTTCGCACAATACTACAGCGGTCATTTGCCTGAAGAAGAGACAAACAGGGTCGCTATTTTATCCGGTGCTTTTATGTTGATATCCCGTGACGTACTGGATAAAGCCGGCTCCTTTGATGAAGCGTTTTTCATGTACGGGGAAGACATTGATTTATCGTACCGCATTAGGCAGGCAGGCTTTCAAAACTATTATTTTTCCGAAGTTTCCATCATCCATTTCAAGGGAGAAAGTACGCAAAAAGCAGATCTAAAATATCTTAAGAGCTTTTATGGAGCAATGTCCATTTTTGTCCGTAAACATTACTCCGGAACAGGGTCGTTTTTGCTGCGTAGCCTGGTACAACTGGTATTGCTGGCAAAACGCTTTCAACGCCTCTTTGCTAAAAAAACAATAACAAAGGAAACAGGACAGCCTGACTTAAAACAACTGCATGCATTTGGAGACGAACAAAGTTATAACCATTTACTAAAAATACTGGGACCTGTACTAAATGGAATAAGCTACAACAATGGAAAAATTAAAAAAAGACTTGATCATGTAGTTTTATGCGAAGGGAACACCTGTTCCTTTAAAGCAATTATAGAACAGGTAAACAATAAGGCGATGGCTAATACAATATGGATACATGCGGAAGGGAGTAATAGCATAGTCACGAGTACATCCAAAAAAAACAATGGGACGGTAATAGCCCGGGACTTTTAAGGTGTTGCGCAAACAAAAAAGCATCCCGGAAGGAATGCTTTCGTCAGTATATTGTTTGGACAATTACGCCAATGTATTCACTCTTTTAGCCAGCTTGCTTTTCAGGTGTGCGGCCTTGTTCTTATGGATCACCCCTCTTTTAGCCAATTTGTCAATCATGCTTTCCACAGTAGGAAGTTTCTCTCCAGCCGCGTTCTTTTCAGACAGTGTTTTCAAATCCCTGATGGCATTACGGGTAGTTTTGCCATTGTATTTGTTTCTCTCCCGACGTTTTTCTGCCTGCCGCACGTCCTTTTTTGTAGCTTTATGATTGGCCATTTCTATTTTTTTTGGACGGCAAAGGTAGGACCGTATTAAGTAATATCCAAATTTTATCCACAAATATAAAAAACATTCCTAAAAAAGCTGTTCGTTGCAGGAGAAAACAAATACTGCAAACCTTGAAAAATTATTCGGCGGATCCTGCGTTAATATTGCACCAGGGATTATTGTAACTAGCTGTTTTTGACAGTGATTTAACCCCTTCATATCAGCAAAATGCTGTAGGTTTGTATACCATTTCAAATGACATATTCCCATGAATGACTTTTCGTATATCACAGGTTCCGACCCCGTCTATATTGACAACCTTTATCGGAGCTTTGTGGAAGACCCCGCCAGCGTAGATCCGGAATTTAAGAAATTTTTTGAGGGTTTTGATTTTGCCGTGGGCAAAGGTAAAGCTAACACCAATGTTCAGGTAAATGGAGCCGGCGCTGAGGCTAAAGCAGGTGCTTTTACCACCACCGATGGCGTGGACTGGAAAAAGGAACTGGGTGCATACCGGTTGATTTTGGGGTATCGGAATAAAGGACACCTGATTGCAGATACCAACCCCATCCGCACACGCAAAGACAGAAATGCCAATTTAAACCTGAACTTTTTCGGGTTTACAGAGGCCGATATGGATAAAAACTATTTCGCTGGCAATCTTATTGGTCTTGGCACTACCACACTCAGAAAAATTCTTGAGCACCTCACCGCTTGTTATGCGTCCAAAGTCGGCATAGAGTTTAAGTATATCAGCGACCAGGTGAAAGTAGACTGGCTAACGAGAGAAATGGAAAGGAACTTTACTAACCCGTTGGATCTCAAGAAAAAAGAACGTATTCTGGAGAAACTGAACCAGGGAGTAATGTTTGAAAAGTTTCTGCATACCAAATACATCGGGCAGAAAAGATTTTCATTAGAGGGTGGAGAAACAACCATTCCGGCCCTGGATGCCATTATCAACAAAGCGGCAGAGTTTGATGTACAGGAAGTGGTGATAGGTATGGCTCACCGGGGAAGATTGAACATCCTGGCAAATATCATGGGTAAGACCTATGAGCAAATATTCAGTGAGTTTGAAGGCACCGGAAAAGTAGATCAGACCATGGGCAGTGGTGATGTAAAATACCACCTTGGATTTGGTAGTGAAGTACATACGCCGGATGGCAACACGATGTTGGTGAAGTTGATGCCAAACCCTTCACACCTGGAGGCTGTAGATCCGGTAGTAGTTGGCTTTGCCAGAGGCCGGGCCAATATTTTGCATGAGGCCAATTACGATAAAGTATTGCCGATACTCATCCACGGAGATGCGTCTATTGCAGGACAGGGCATTGTGTATGAGGTACTGCAGATGTGCAAACTGCAGGGCTATTACACTGGCGGTACCATTCATTTTGTAATTAACAACCAAATAGGGTTCACAACGGATTTTGATGATGCCCGTAGCTCTGACTATTGTACGTCGCTGGCGGCAATGGTGCAGGCTCCGGTGTTACACGTAAACGGAGATGACCCGGAATCTGTGGTAAAGTGCGCTGAGATTGCTGCCCGCTACCGGAAAGAATTCCAGTCAGATGTATTTATTGACATGGTTTGTTACAGAAAACACGGACATAACGAAGGAGACGACCCTAAGTTTACCCAACCTACTTTATACAATCTGATTGATAAACACCCCAATCCCCGGGAGGTATACATTAACTACCTGTTGCAGCATGGTGAGGCTGAAGCGAGAGAACTGGCTAAAGCAATGGAGAAGAAGTTTTGGGATGATCTGCAGGACAGGTTAGATGAAGTGAAGCAAAACCCCTTGCCTTATACCTATCAACAACCTGATAAGTGGTGGAAACAGTTGCGGAAAGCTGAAGACAAAGATTTCGATCTGTCTCCGGTAACAGCCATTACCCAAGAACAGTTTACGACCATTTTCGAATCGATGATGAGTTGGCCGGAAGGGTTTACCCCATTGAAGAAAGTAGAAAAAATACTACAGGACAAGATAAAACTCTTCGATACAGAAAGGAAGCTGGACTGGGCAACTGCGGAGTTGCTGGCTTATGGCAGCATTTTGCTGGAAGGCAATGATGTTCGGATGAGCGGGCAGGATGTTAGGAGAGGTACATTTTCGCACCGACACGCAGTATTATATGATGAAAACACAGATAGTCAGTATAACAGGCTGAGCCGGATACCCAATGCCAAAGCGAAATACCGGATTTTCAACTCACACCTGAGTGAATATGGCGTACTCGGTTTTGAATATGGTTTTGCATTGGCTAACCCCAATGCGTTAGTCGTTTGGGAAGCTCAGTTTGGAGATTTCTGTAATGTAGCGCAACCTATGATAGATCAGTTTATTGTTGCCGGTGAAGAAAAATGGAACCGGATGAATGGGCTGGTGATGTTGCTCCCGCATGGTTACGAAGGACAAGGACCGGAACATAGCTCAGGTAGAATGGAGCGTTTCTTGCAAATGTGTGCTCAGCTGAATATTGTGGTGACCAACGTGACAACCGCAGCGAACTTTTTTCACTCGTTGCGCCGCCAACTCGCCTGGCCGTTCCGTAAACCATTGATTAACTTTTCACCCAAAGCCAATCTTCGTCATACCGGCACCTATTCGCCGGTTGAAGAGTTTACAAAAGGCAGGTTCCGGGAAGTGATAGACGACTCTTTCATTAAGGATGAAAGCCAGGTGAAAAAGGTATTGTTCTGTTCCGGAAAAATATACTTCGATCTTGCGGACAAACAACAGAAGGAAAACAGGAATGACGTTGCTATTGTTCGGGTGGAGCAGTTATACCCCCTGCCATATAAACAACTTTCCGAATTGTATTCCAAATACAAAAGAGCGATTTGGTATTGGGTACAAGAAGAGCCTCTGAATATGGGAGCGGCTTCGTTCCTGCAGATGAATCTTAATGCAGGTTTACGGTTATATGGGCTTTCCGAAATCAATTACGGTGTCATCAGCAGGGAAAGCAGTGCTGCACCATCCACCGGATTTGTGAAAATACATGCCCAGGAGCAGAAAGAAATTGTAGATACAGCATTTTCAATTTAATTTTGGATCTACATCTATAGTAATAAACAGCAATATATGATTGATATTAAGGTGCCGGCAGTAGGGGAATCTATCAGTGAAGTAACCCTGATTAAATGGGTAAAGTCAAGTGGTGATTATGTGGAAAGAGATGAGGTATTGGCAGAATTAGAGAGTGAGAAGGCAACTATTGAAGTGAATGCGGAAAAAGCAGGGATATTGACCACTAAGGCCAACGAAGGGGATACCATAGCTATAGGTGCTGTGTTGGCAACCATAGACGAAACAGCCCCGAAACCCAACGCTTCTGCAGAAACTACCGTAAGAGAAGAGGCGCCATTAGAAAAAGAAGCCCCTGCTACACAAGCACCGGTGGCAGTGGAAGCACAGGCTGTGGGCAAAGGTAAACTGGACGTAGCAGTACCAACTATAGGTGAATCTATTAGCGAAGTAACACTACTGAAATGGCTGAAAAAAGACGGCGACCTAGTAAAAAGAGACGAGATACTCGCGGAAATGGAAAGCGAGAAGGCTACATTTGAATTGAACGCTATAGAAGCTGGCCAGCTTTCGCATAAAGCCAGCGAGGGAGATGTAGTAAAAATAGGAGATGTGGTAGCCGTTATTGACACAGATGTGGCAGTACCAGACGAGGCTCCGGTGGCAAAAGTAAAGGAAGAACCAAAAACAGAACCGAATAAACAAGCTGCTCAGGCAGAGGTGAAGGCGACGCCGGTGGCTGCGGCGATCATTGCAGATAAAAAGATGGATCCTAAGAGTATTACGGCTAGTGGTAATGCAGGCAGAATTGTGAAAGGGGATGTAATGGCTGCGCTGGCAAATCCGGGCAAGAAGGCGTTTGGTGGACAGGAATTGGGCAGCAGGAATGTACGGCGCGAAAAGATGACCAATCTCCGCAAAACCATCAGCAGAAGACTGGTTGAGTCTAAAAATACAACTGCTATGCTTACCACTTTTAACGAAGTGGATATGACAGCAATAATGGATGCGAGAAAAGTGTATAAAGAGAAGTTTAAAGAGATACACGGAGTGGGACTGGGGTTCATGAGCTTTTTTGCAAAAGCATGTGCGATAGCGTTGTCCGAATGGCCTGCAGTGAATGCCTATATCGATGGCGAGGAACTGGTATATCACGATTATGCAGATATCAGTATTGCGGTAAGTACCCCCAGAGGGCTAACGGTTCCTGTTATCCGAAACGTGGAAAGCCTGAGTATGGCCGATATTGAAAAGACGGTAATTGAACTGGCGACAAAAGCCAGAGACAACAAACTCGGTTTAGAAGAGCTGCAGGGAGGAACCTTCACTATTACCAACGGTGGTGTGTTTGGTTCATTAATGAGTACGCCTATAATAAACCTACCCCAAAGTGCTATTTTAGGAATGCATAAAATCCAGGAAAGACCCATGGCTGTAAATGGCCAGGTAGTAATCAAACCTATGATGTATATAGCACTAAGTTATGATCACCGGATTATCGACGGACGTGAGTCTGTAAGTTTTCTGGTAAGAGTAAAAGAAATGCTTGAAAACCCTGCGTTATTACTAATGGGCAAAGATCCTGTGAAAAGCTTATTGGAGCTTTAAATTATTAATCAACTTGTACCATATGATGAAATCCATTTGTGTTGGAGCGTTGTTGTTGTTGCTAACAGCTTCCTGCCAAAAGGAGCTTCATTTTGAAGCGGGTGAAGTGGTGGAAGATCAGCCATTTAGAATCGTGAAAACAATTGCGATTACGGGCACCGATACACTCATTACAGAATACAGTTACGATCGTGAACTACGCCTCGAAATGGAGGTTACACAGGGGAAATATTTGGGACAACCCTACAATAGCGATACAAGGTACAACAGGGATGGTGTGGGGCGAATTATGAGCATTCAGCATGGTAGCACCGATGGCGGTCCAATAACGACTACAGTTCATTATCCGAATGCAACCACGTTGGAATTTGATTATTTTATCGCTGTCCAACCACTCAATGGGCAGCAATCGAGAGATAGTGTTGCCGCCTCTTATATTGATGGGGACATGTCATCCAGTGAACACTACAGCTATATAAATGGCGGGTATGTACTTTCGGGAAAAGAAACTTTTGTACACAATCCATTGGGCAACGTCACGTCTGCGGATATTTATACCGCTCTCAATGGTAGCCTTGCGCTGGTTTCCAAAGTGCAGTATACATACAGCAGTTATAAGGATTACATCTGGACCTCCGTTAATGGTGCGCAAAATTATCTGCTCACGGGCTTACCCAATAAACGGCACATGAACGTTGAAGAACTTCGAATGAAAGATCAAACAGGGATACTTCCTTCAGATATTGTCAGTACCACAAAGCTTACACTAGACCCCACAGGCACGATGGCTTTGTCGGGTGTCCGTTCGCTTTCTCCCCAAAACACAACAACAAACCTGACTTTTTACTATCAGTATTATTAAGCTGCAATTAGAAAATGGAGGATCACACTAATGGGGTTAGGTCAAAATAAAAAGTTCCGGTAAAACCGGAACTTAATTACTTCAACAGCGAAAAATATTAATAGTCGTTGTTATAGTCTCTTTTGTTATAACCGCCACGGTCGCGGTATCCACCGCCGCCGCCGCCTTTGTTATAACCGCCGCCGCCTCCGCCGAAGCCGCCGCGTTTTTTAAAGCCACCTCCGCCACCGGATTTTGCTGGTCTTTCCTGGGCTTCGTTGATGACGATTTTTCTACCCTGCACTTCCTGATCATACAGGCTGCTCAGTGCATTTTGGGCTTCTGTGTCATTTTCCATTTCTACGAAACCAAAACCTTTACTTCTTCCGGTTTCGCGATCTTTTACGATCTTGATGGATGATACAGCACCGTACTGTTCAAACAAAGTTCTCAGGTCGTCCTCTGTCATATTCCATGAGAGGTTGCCTACATACAGATTCATTGTAACTAAATTTAAATAAAAAATGAAATTAACGCAGTAATGGGAATCTAGTTGCTACAATGATCTGAAAACCGGAGGTTAGCCGCGTAAAACAGCCAGAATAGAACTAATGAACATTACTTCATATAGTGAAGATAATGCTTTCCAATATTAAAAGAACAAAAATATACATATAATTATGGCATCAGCAGTTAATTGCCAATGCCATAATGTTACTATTTGGTCAAGCCCAAAGTAAATTCACTATTACAATAAGTAGATTTACTTATTCTGCCACTACATCAAATGCCAGTTCTGTTTCAGTACCATTACCAAAATCTATTTTGGCTTTGTGACTGCCCAGTTCTTTTACTTCTTCCAGGATGTGTATACGACGACGGTCGATCTCATATCCTTTCTGATCGCGAATGGCACGTGCAATTTGTACAGTAGTAATACTTCCGAAAATTTTTCCTGAAGTACCAGTTTTAGCTCCGATGCTGATAGCACCTTCGTTGAGCTTAGCAATAACCTGGTTAATTTCTGCCAGTAACTTGGCTTCTTTTTTCTTGATTTGCTTCAACTTCTCATCCAGTTGTTTCAAATTGGAAGGAGATGCTTCTATCGCAAATTTTTGAGGAATAAGGTAGTTACGTGCATACCCGCTTTTTACTTTCACTTTTTCATTAGCGGAGCCTAAGTTATCAACATCTTTTATTAAGATTACTTCCATAATTACCTCCTTACTTTAAAAGATCTGTTACATACGGCAATAGCGCCATTTGACGAGCTTTTTTAATTGCCTCAGATACCTTGCGTTGGTACTTAAGTGAGTTTCCGGTAATACGACGAGGTAACATTTTACCCTGCTCGTTAAGGAACTTCTTTAAAAACTCAATGTCTTTGTAGTCGATGTACTTAATTCCGTACTTCTTAAAGCGGCAGAATTTCTTCTTAGGCTTCTCAGTTTTGATAGCCGTAAGGTATTTAATTTCATTAGCTTTTGCCATGTTATTCTACCTCCGCTTTTTCGGTTTTGTAATTGATGCCGTTTTTCTTACGATCGTTGTAAATAACGGCATACTTGTCTAGTTTTGTTATCATATGACGAAGCACTTGCTCGTCACGTAACAGTTGAACCTTAAATGGTTCATTGAAGCTGGATGGCGCAGTATATTCCAGAACCCAGTAAATACCTGTGGTTTTCTTCTGGATAGGATACGCCAGTGATTTCAACCCCCAGGGGTTAGAATTCACTATCTGACCACCGACTTCGGTAACCAGATCTGTGAATTTTTTCTGAGCTGCTTTGTATTCTTCTTCGCTCAGAACAGGGGTAAAAATCACCATCAATTCATAATTGTTCATTACCCTGAATTTTTGGTTTTAAAATATGGGGTGCAAAGGTATAATTTATTATTGTAACAGATGCATCTATTTTACAATCTCTTATTCATTAGGAAAGCCGCTGAAAATCAGGCGCTAACACCTCCAAAGCGCATTAGTGACAGCAATAGGAACAGATATGGCTGTTTTTTTTGTCATCCTGTCATTTAGATTTTACTGGCACTTTATTTGAAACTATACAGTACATTTAATTATAATATTATAATAAAAATACATTATGCAAAAAGGAAACATTCGGGTGCAAACCGAAAATATCTTCCCTATTATTAAAAAATTCCTCTACAGTGAGCACGACATTTTTCTACGTGAATTAGTAAGTAATGCAGTAGACGCTACCCAAAAGCTGAAAACCCTGTCTTCTATCGGCGAGGCTAAAGGAGACCTGGGTGAATTGCGGATCGATATTAAAATAGATACGGATGCTAAAACGCTGACCATCTCTGACAAAGGAGTGGGCATGACGGCAGAAGAAGTAGATAAATATCTGAATCAGGTGGCTTTTAGTGGGGCAGAAGAGTTTCTGGAAAAATATAAGGGACAAAACGAGGCCAATATTATCGGTCATTTTGGACTGGGCTTTTATTCTTCTTTTATGGTGAGCGACAAGGTGGAAGTAATTACCAAATCATTCAGAGAGGCGCCTGCCGTAAAATGGGAATGTGATGGAAGTCCGGCTTTTACCTTGGAGGAAACGGAGAAAGCAGAGAGAGGCACTGATATAGTATTACATATTAATGAAGAAAGTAAGGAATTTCTGGAAGCACACCGTGTTCGCGAAATTCTGGAAAAGTTCTGTAAGTTTCTGCCGGTGCCGGTTTTCTTCGAGGAGAAACAAATAAACAATCCTACGCCTGCCTGGACTAAAAAACCTTCTGAGTTAACGACAGAAGATTATCAGAATTTTTATAAAGAGTTATATCCCTATAACGAGACACCTCTGTTTTGGATTCACCTGAACGTAGATTACCCTTTCAACCTTACAGGTATTCTTTATTTCCCCAAAATCAAGCAGAGCTACGAAATACAAAAAGATAAGATCCAATTATACAGCAACCAGGTATTTGTAACCGAAGAGGTAAAAGACATTGTGCCGGAATTTCTGATGTTGTTGCAAGGGGTAATTGATTCCCCTGACATACCATTGAACGTGAGCCGCAGCTATTTGCAGGGCGATCCCAACGTGAAGAAAATAAACAACCACATTACTAAAAAAGTGGCTGATAAACTGGAGGAAATTTTCAACAAGGAAAGAACCGCATTTGAAGAAAAGTGGGAGCATATCGGACTTTTTGTGAAGTATGGCATGATGACAGATGATAAGTTTTTTGAGCGCGCCAATAAATTCCACCTATTTGAGGATGCAGATAGCGGAAAATTCTACACTTTAGAAGAGTACCGTATGGCAGCGGAAACCTTGCAAAAAAATAAGGATGGCAAGCTGGTGGTATTGTATACTACCAATCCCATACAACAGGATGCTTATATTCAACAGGCGAAAGCCAAGGGATATATTGTGGCAAAAATGGAAACCTTGATTGATGCCGCGTTTATCAACCAGGTGGAGCACAAATGGGAAAATATCAGTTTTTCCAGGGTGGATGCGGATATAGCCGACAACCTGATAGATAAACAAGAGTCTGCAGATTCTGTTTTATCCACGGCTGATGCAGATGCATTGAAACAATTGTTTACTATACAAGTGCAGGACATCAATCTTACGGTAGACGTTAAAGGTTTGAGCAAAGATGCGCCACCTGTGGTAGCTACCCGACCGGAGTTTATGCGACGGATGAAGGATATGGGTGCTGTAGGCGGACCAATGACCAGCTTCTATGCTAACATGCCGGATAAAGTATCACTGACAGTAAACGGCAATCATCCGATTTATCAGAAAATATTAAATGAGGCAGATCCATCGCAAAAAGAAAAAATAGTACATAACCTTGCAGATCTAGCCCTGTTATCGCAAGGGTTATTAAAAGGAAATAATCTTACAACCTTCATTAACCGCAGTGTTGAGTTAATTGGTGGCGAAGAAAAAGGAAAGATAATCGTTGAGGGTTAAAAGCTTCAAAAAACGTTGAGAGCTATTCGGCTTACGGCTGAATAGCTCTTTTCTATTAGCAGACTATTGGTCTATTATGTATGTTTGACACATGGGTTCCTTAAAATTGTTCTCCTTTCTTGTTGGGTTACTAATGGTAATTGGTTGTGTGCAACAGACCGACAACAACAAACCAGCGGATGCTATGCCAGGAAAAGAACAATCCATAGAAAAACCAACTTTTGGTATCAGCCCGGAAGATATACAATACATTGATCTCATCGTACCTGAATATGCAGAGGTGGTGCTTTATCATGAAAAAGCCTCCGAGACAACAGCTTTTGCGAAGCAGCTTATTAGTTATTTTTACTCCAATCATGCCAGTGTTGAAATACACCCGGTTAATGTTATACAGGACAAAAAACACCCTATATCCAGGAATTTTTCTATCGATTTTATTGGGGATCACCGATACATTGTGAGGGTGTTTGACGTTGGGCACTAGACTGCCCAAAAAATTGCACAATTTTTGCGGGAGTTTGATCCAAAACGACCTGCATATGGAAGAATCCTCTGTTTTCAAAGAATCTCCAGCACCTTCCAGCGACGAAAAAATATTGGCTATTCTGGCACATGTGCTTACCCTAATAGGCTGGTTTATACCGCCATTGATCATCTATATTTTAAAGAAAGATGAATCCAGCTTTGTTAGTCAACATGCAAAGGAGTCGTTGAATTTTCAGCTTACTATTACCCTGGTTTGTATTCTATTGGTAATTTCAATCATCGGGGCGCTTTTGCTTTGGGCCGTAGGCGTAATAGTGCTGGTTTTTGTCATTCTGGCGTCAATACAGGCCAACAACGGGTCTCCGTATAGATATCCGTTAAACATCCGGTTTATAAAATAAGCCTAACTGTATTTTTTCTCCATGTAATCCAGCAATCCTTTTTTTGCCCGGGTCTGTACAGCTTTTTTCATATAGTCGGTCCAGCCGAATAACACACCCTTTAAACCCAACGCCCTGCCAAGCCAGGTACTCAGTCGGAATGCATCGCTATGTTCCGTTATTTTACCATTTTGTATCCGCATATACGCTTTTACGTTATTGGTTACCATTCTTCTTGTAGTAGAAAATAGGTAGGTAGCCTGCCATTTACAGGTTACATATTCCTCGTCAACTATTTCAATATCTGAAAATTGCAATGAAAATTTTCTGGCATTGGCGCACAACATTTCCCACATCGCCCTTACTTCGTCGTCCTTGAGAATCAAAAATACGGGGTCGCTGAAAACCACTTCTTCACTATAACAGGCATTCATACCTGTGGCGTCTAACTTTTGAAAGCTTGAATAAAACTGTCTGACGATTTCTCTATTGTCCATGGGATGTTATTGATTGCTGATTGTTTGTTCTATTGCGTTGTTTATAATGGTACAGGCGTTTATAATTTCTTCATCAGTGATGTTCAATGGCGGTGCAATACGCATGCACTGCGGTGCAAACAAAAACCAATCCGTTAAAACCCCGTTTGCAATACAATGATCTATTATTCTCTTATTGGTGTCAAAGTTGTCGAAAGCTACAGCGATCAATAACCCGGCACTTCTCACTTGTTTGATTGCGGGGTGATTGAGTTTTTCTTTAAACAGTTGCTCTTTATTTTCAACCCCCGCTATCATATTCTCCGCAAGCAAGGCTTCCATGGCAGCTAATCCTGCCGCACAACTTACAGGATGACCGCCAAAGGTGGTGATATGTCCCAGTACAGGATTTTCAGTAAGCTGCCACATAATCTTTTTCTCAGCCACAAAAGCACCTAAGGGTAATCCTCCGCCAAGGGCTTTGCCTAACAATAGTATATCGGGTACTATTCCATATTGCTCGAATCCCCACAAGGTTCCCGTCCTCCCGAAGCCAGCCTGTATTTCATCCAATACCAGCAAAGTTCCGGTATCATCACATTTTTTCCTGAGTGCCTGCATCCATTCGGCGGAAGGAGTAAAAATCCCCCGTTCTGCCTGTACCGACTCAGCTATCACACAAGCTGTTTTGGTGGTAATGGCATTAAGACTTTCTGTTTTATTATAATCCACATGCATTATGCCGGGCAGCAACGGACGGTATGCATTTCGCCAATATTCGTCGCCTATAATGCTTAGTGCCCCCTGCGTAGATCCATGATAAGACTGGTTGAAGGCTACCACATCTGTTCTGCCTGTCACTCTCTTACTCAGTTTCATTGCCCCTTCCACAGCTTCTGCACCAGAGTTGGTGAAGTATACTGAATTCAATGTTGCTGGCAGGTGCCGGCTCAGCATATGTGCGTAGCCTACCTGCGGGCTTTGTATCAGCTCCCCGTAAACCAATAGATGCAAATACTTATCTGCCTGGTTTTTGATGGCGTTTACTACTTTAGGGTGACGATGACCGATATTACAGACGCTGATACCCGCTATTAGGTCAATATACTCTTTGCCGTATATATCTGTCAATAGACTCCCTTCCGCCTTTTCTATCTCCAGTGCCAGCGGCGCCGGAGAGGTTTGGGCTACATGTTGCAAAAATAGTTGACGCTGATTCATGAATCCTCTATTAAACCGCAAGTTACTGGCTTTGAGATAGACACCCAATTTGCATTATCCCATAATATACCAGAAGAAAAGCAGAGCCAATATGTAATACCAATGAAAAGCCCGGCTGAATAAAGCCGGGCTTTTCATTTTGCGAAATGAATTTATTTGATATGCGACCAGTTTTCACCACTTTTGATACGATACAACGTCATTTCACTAACGTTATACTTTTCTGCCAACTGCTTATAAGTTAGTTTTCTTTTCGGATTGGCAATTGCTTTTTTAATGGCGCTCACCTGTGTCGCTTTTAATTTTAAGCCTGTAGTACGACTGGCCTGTACTTTTTTGTAGGCAATTTTTGCCGGGCTCTTTTGCTGATGCTCTGTTACCTCGTTGAGCGTGGCCCACTTCAGATTGCTTGCCTTATTATCCGTTTTATTGAAATTAAGATGGATAACATAACGTTGTTTGGAGGAGGGTTTTGGCAGAAAAGCCCGAGCAATCTCTCTGTGAATGTACAAGGTGCCTTTGTTGCCCGGTCTGTGTAGATTGAGGCTTCGGTAGCCCGTAGTTAAAGAGCCATTCAAGAGCTGCCCGTCTTCCAAAACCGCTTCGGAATAACTAGCCACCCGGCCATGGTTTGATATGGCGTACTTCTTGCGGAGATCCTTCCAGCCTGGAAATTGCAATGGCTTCCAGACTTCAGTAGGGTTCTTTTTAATCATGACGATGTTTTTAGGTTATATAAAAGTAATAAATAATCTTTTTTATTAATGCAAAGAGTTCAAAATATGATACTATTTTTTTTACTGAGCATTTTGGTTTGCCATTTGAAGAAATTCGTTTTCACTGATAACCTTGACCGTTTCAATTTTTTTTGCCTTTTCCAATTTTGACCCTGCATCCTCTCCAACAACCAGGTAATTCAATTTGCTGCTGACACTTCCTACAATTTTACCACCATTTAGCTCTACCATGGCTTCTGCTTCACTTCGTTTCAGCTTGCCTAATGTACCGGTAAACAGAAAAGTAAGTCCTGAGAAGTTTCCTCCCGTTACCAGCTCTTTTTTGGTATTATTGAATTGAAGCCCAAGCTCTTCCAGTGTTTTCAATAACGTTATGTTTTGTTCCACACGGAAAAACTGGTAAATACTGTTGGCAACTTTCGGACCAATATCTTCCAAGTCCTGTAATTTTTCTACACTATAGTCCTTTAGGTCATATAAACTACTTACACTATTGGCTAAGACCTTGGAGGTATTTTCTCCTACAAAACGGATACCAAGCGCATATATAAGACGGTGAAGTGGCTGCCTTTTTGATGCGTCAATAGCCGTTTGCAGATTTGTTACACTTTTCGATCCAAAACCGTCCAACTTCTTAATAGTGTCGAATGGTAGTGTATAGATACCGGGAATATCCTTTAATAGGTGAAGATTGTATAACTTTCTTACAATGGCATCTCCGAAGCCGCGTATGTCCATTGCATCTTTGCTGTTGAAGTGTATGATTCGCTCTATAATCTGAGCTTCGCAGTTATTGCTATTATTGCATCTCCATACCGCCTCGTCTTCTGGTTTGGTCAGCGGATGGCCGCAAACCGGACATTCTTTGGGAAAAATAATTACGCGCTCACTTCCATTGCGCAATTCGGGGAAGGATTTTACTACCTGTGGTATTACATCACCCGAGCGTTCAATTAAGATTGTATCTCCTAGTTGCAGATCCTTTTCTTTGATATAATCTTCGTTATGTATAGAAATGCTGCTCACGGTAACCCCGCCTACTGTCACGGGGTCAATTTTTGCCACCGGCGTCACAGCCCCCGTTCTGCCCACCTGGTATTCCACACCGATGAGTTTGCTGGTGGCCTGACGCGCTTTAAATTTAAATGCAATTGCCCAACGGGGGTGGTGGGATGTCATACCGAGTTTTTCCTGTATTTCCAGTTGATCTACCTTTACTACCATGCCGTCAATTTCGTATGGCAAATTATCCCGCTGTTGTTCAAACTGTTCGCAATATTTAATAACGTCCTGTATGCCCGTAAATACTTTTTTTTCCTTTTGCGGGCTACGAAAACCGAGGTTCCAAAGCATTTCCAGCGTGCCACTGTGTGTTTTCAGGCTATCCGGATCTTGCCCTGGCAATACCGTTACCTCACTTACATGGTATAAAAAGGCCTCCAGGTTTCTGCGGCTGACTTCTTTAGGATCTTTAATGCGCAGCGACCCCGCTGCAGCATTCCTGGGGTTCGCCAACCTTTCCAAGCCGGCCTGCTCCTGCGCATCGTTATAAGCGTTGAAATTATCCTTGTTCAGCAACACTTCCCCCCGGATCTCTATTTGCTGAATGCCATACTGCGAAAATCTTGCCGACAGCGGTACCGATTTGATCTGCCGGATATTGATGGTAATATCGTCGCCGGTTACTCCGTCGCCCCTGGTCGCCCCTCGGGACAACATATCATTTTCATATATAAGGGAAATGCTGGCACCATCGAATTTGGGTTCTACACAATATGCAATTTCTTTGAGTCCACTCAGTTCCCGGGCCTTCCTATCAAAGTCCATCAGATTTTCAGCATTATAGGAGTTGTCCAGGGAAAGCATGGGTACCAGGTGCTGTACCTTGGGAAAATCCTTTATCAATCCCTTAGCCACGCGTTGGGTAGGCGAATCTGCTGTAACCAAATCAGGATGCTGCGCTTCAAGCTTTTCTAGTGCTTTATACAGGGTATCATATTCTCCATCTGCAATCAGGGGGCTGTTTAATACATAATACCGATGTTCGTGAAAACGCAAGATATTCCGGAGAGCGTTCAAAAAACCTATCGTTAGCTTACCATCTTTCGCAAACTGCAAAAATTCTATTGTTGCTGCCTGCAACTTTTGTGTTTCTTCATTGTTATACATGCGACAAATTGATCTGTAAATGTATAATAAAGAAAACAAGGACGTTTGCTACCCATCGAAAATATTTGTGTGATAAAGTCCTGACGATAATAAAATAAACTCACGCCGATGCACACATTAGATTTTTGCTTAACAAATACTGTTTTTGGAGTGTCTGCTTAGCAGGCTTGCCTTAAGAGAGATACCAATTTGTGAGACCTGACAGCCCCGCATTGGAAATGGTACAATGCCCGGGGACGACAAAACATTAAGTACGAACCGAAGGCCGTTTGCATTACATATCAGCGGTTATCTAATTAAGTGGTAATTCTCCAGGCTGCATATCCGAAGTACTGATTGTTCGGAAGTCCCAGAAGTATCAGAGATTTACTTCGTGGTGCCACGCTTTGGGTTCAAATAGGAAATCAAACGCATGATACTTTCCGGGCATTTTCGCCCCACGACTTTTATTTCTGTTATTGTGCATTCCCAGATGTACAATCAACCGAGATACAACTGTTTATTGTCTATGGAATACGATTATATCTTAGTCTTACATTATACCAGCTTTTTTCTTTTTTACTTATATAAGCCCGCTCCTCCGTATATTCATTGGGAACTTTTCCTGTGTAAAATAATCTAACATCAATATCGCCCGGAGTTGTATAGATGGTATTGTTTGAATTTGCAATGGGGGCTGGAAAATTAATGCTCGTTAGCCGTCCAAGATCATTGGCGGACAGTGATATTATATCTTCTATTATGAGATCGGGTGATGCCCAAAGGGAGTATATAAAATCGATGGCCGTTATTACAAGTAGTCCTATTGCAATAGTCAGATAACCATAAAATCCAAGCTCCGTCAACTTTTTAATGGTAGCCATAGCGGCAGCGCTGCCTGTGATTAGCTTCCATTGTTCCTTCACCAAGTCTATAAATATATCTGTCCATTCTTCCATGGATTCCCTATACGCAGCCTTTCCGTCGATTTCATGGCCTGTTATTGATAGTATAACGCCTGCAATCGGCTTGGTATTTGAAAACAAAACACCTTCCATAATCCGCTGCTCTTGAGAGTCAACATCGTCAAATCTAAATTTTTTTTGCTGAAAATTACCGATAGACAGATCGGATAAGATCGGAATAGCTGTGAATTGTAAACCCACCTTATCTGAACCTGTCCAATCGAACCGACCAGTTTCATCCCTGCAATATAACCGTTCGCTCGCTATGTTAAAGCGAGAAGTATTGGGAGGTACTACCTCAATATATTGAGGTATGGAATACATGGTATCGAATATGCCAGGTCCCGAAAGCCCGCTGTTATTTGGAATGGCTATTTTTATTTCGTAAATGCCAGAAGGGGTATTTTCAGGAACCGTAAAAAAAATCTTATCCTGTACGCGGCTGTCAGCAATCAATAGTTGTTTTCCTCTTTTTGTCTCATATTTTGGTGTTGTAGTATCGCCATATACAAAGGCATTAATAGCAATTGGTTGTGTAGGGGCGTTTTGAAGTTTGAGTTCTACTTTCGCTTCAATATTAAAGTAATTCATCCCGGTAAGGGTTACCGAAGTTCCCGCCTGAAACTGGGGTACTTTTAAACAAACCCTGTCAATAGAATACCCGTCGCAAGGTGTTTTTTGTGTCTTACAATCCCATTTAATTTTTCCTTGGTTTTCTCTGGGGGTGCAGATTTGTTGAAACTCCTCTGGTAAAAAATCTCCTTTTTTTAAGAGAGGGATATTATCGTTTGTCCTGACATTGCCGATTTTAAATATATGCACCTGTGAAGGATAAACATCATCTCCTGTATATGTTTGAAGCCTTACTCTGCCTGGTCTTTCCACAAGATCCGGGTGTTTTTTATCTAAAGCCAGGCCGGCCACAGTGGCGGTGAGTTCATTGATGAAAGTATTGGTTATAACTTTAGCACTTAGCGGCTTAGCGGTTTGTGTTATAGCTTCGAAGGCGAATGATTTCTTTTTGCGGTTTGTTTTGGATACAAACGACTTTATTCCTTTTTGCATGAATGCCTTGGCAGGCGGCGAAACCCTGGCGAATTTTTTGAATAATTTGGTTTCCAGTTCGGTATTTGCTTTTTTACCCTCGGTAAAACGTTTGTATGTATGCATAAATGATGTTACCAAAACTCCAGGTTCAGAAGGTAAATGTCCAAGATTTTGTGCCATAATATATGATTTTTGTATTTTGATCGATATGGTTTAGCGATTTTTCCAGGCAGGTGCGAATGTTTTAAATAGAGACTTTTTCGAGAAAAAAATAGCTGATAATTTTTGTGTTCATGGCGTGTATTTGCGTCAGATCAATAACTTAATAATCGTCGATGATCGCGGGGTTTTGGCATTGCTTATTTTGAACAAACCGGTTACAATAAAATTTTCGATTCATTCATACACGAATAATACCCTGTTATTGGATTTTGTCGATATCTGAAACGGGGATCTTCATATTATGGTAATCCCAAAAGGCAGACACGTTTACGATTTTCCACTCTCCATTTCTCTTTTCCATTAATCGCACTTCCTTACTGTATTGAAATGTAGCGGAGTCTTTTGTGCTATTAAATTGGTCCCACAGTAAATAGGCAACAGTATCTGCATAAAACTTTGTAATTATATTTCTCCGTAATACCACTGGGTGGCTGCTGCCGCCCGGACCTACCGGGTTGGCTTTTATATAATTGCCGATGCCTGCATCCACCGCCGGCCATCCCGTTTTGGCATCTATCGTACCATCGTGGTTATTCCAAGCCTGGAAGGCATATTGCACATGCGCATAATGTTTTTTCCATTTTTCATAGTCTCTCATATAAAAGGAGCGGGTTTCGTCCTCTATTGTTTTCATAATAGCTTTCCGCTCTTTTTCTTCATCGAAACTCACGTTTGGGTTAGCAGGCTGTTGGCGGCAAGCCATGCAACATATTGCGACTACAATTGCTATTGACTTTTTCATCCCCGTATTTTTTGTCTTAAATTTTGTTAGGCAGATTGTCTCAAATCATCAGAAAAGTGCTACATATACGGTCCCCCACATTTCGTGGACCAGGTTGTGAGAAGAGTGGACATGCTGCGTTTCATCCGTTGTTTTTGATTCTTTGCTTTTATCTATCGTCTATACAAATATGCTACTGCGTAGGCTTGTTGGGAATACCCCATTGGGTGATTTTGGAGTGCTATTGTCAGCCAGGCACATTTCGTTAATATCACTTGGTTTGTAGTCACATACCAGCCTACTAACACTGCTTCGTAGCGATTGGCTATAGCCTCGCCTGCGTGTTTCTACATTATTCATATTTGCTTCTCCTGTAACTTGCGGCTTGAAAAATGTTCTACCTTAGCGGCATGGAGAAAAAGCTGTTTTTACTGGATGCGCTTGCACTTGTTTTTAGGGCATATTATGCACTGATCCGCAACCCAAGAATTACATCAAAAGGGCATAATACCAATGCCCAGTTTGGGTTTACCAACACGCTGATAGAACTCATTAACAATCGAAAGCCAACCCACATGGCAGTATGTTTTGATACCCATGCCCCAACGGAGCGGCATACTGAATTTGCAGACTACAAGGCGAATCGCCAGGAAACGCCGGAAGACCTGCTGGCCGCCATTCCGGATATCAAAGAAATCATCCGGGGTTTCAATATTCCGGTAATAGAAGTAGATGGTTATGAAGCAGATGATATTATCGGAACCTTAAGTAAAAAGGCTGCAGCGCAGGGATATGAAGTGTTTATGGTGACCCCGGATAAAGACTATGGACAACTGGTAAATGACCTGGTGAAAATATATAAACCCGGTTACCAGGGAGGGGATCCGGAAATTCTGGGAGCCGAAGAAGTATGTGCCAAATGGAACATAAAATCGGTAGATCAGGTGGTGGACGTACTGGGTTTGATGGGCGATGCTGTTGATAATATTCCTGGTATTGCCGGGGTTGGTGAAAAGACCGCAGCCAAACTGCTGGCAGAATACGAAACACTGGAAAACGTGTTGGAAAATGCCGATAAAATTAAAGGAGCATTGGGTGAAAAAGTAAGAAATGGAAAGGAAGATGCTATCCTAAGCAAAAAGCTGGCTACCATTATTACGGATGTTCCGGTAGAATTTGATGAGATTAATTATGCATTGGGAGACTGGAATAAAGAAGTGCTAAAAGAAGTATTTACAAAGTTGGAATTTCGAACCATTGCGCAGCGTTTACTGGGTGAATCCATCTCCATCTCAGCGAGGAACACAACGGATAAAATGGCAGGGGTAGTACAAACGGATTTATTCGGAAATACCGTAGAAATAAACCCGGCAAAAAAATCCGTTAAAACAGTAGAAGATACTCAAGCGGTTGTAGCCAGCGCTGCCAACAATATTAAAAATACAGTGCACCATTATGTGGCAGTAACAGAACCGGCTGCATTAATAGAACTGGTTGCAAAGATAAACCAGGAGAAAGAAGTATGTTTTGATACTGAAACTACAGGAATTGATGCCAATAGTTCTGAGTTGGTTGGAATGAGCTTTTCCTGGAAAAAGAGTGAGGCTTATTATATTCCCTTCCCTTCGGAGAAAGAAAAAACCCTGGCAGTACTGGATATTTTTAAGCCTGCATTTGAAAATAGAAATATCTGTTGGGTAGGGCAGAATGTAAAATTTGATCTGCTAATACTGCGCTGGTATGATATACATATTGCCGGTGATATTTTTGATACGATGTTGGCGCACTATGTGGTAGACCCGGACGGTAAAAGAGGAATGGATATTTTGAGCGTACAATACCTGGGATATGAGCCCGTGCATATTGAGGAGCTGATAGGGAAGAAAGGAAAATCGCAGGGCAATATGAGGGATGTGGAATTGGAAAAAATAAAGGATTATGCTGCTGAAGATGCAGATATTACATTGCAATTGAAGCAACATCTACTACCCGAGTTGAAGGTAAAATCGGTTGAAAAAGTATTTTATGAAGTAGACAACCCATTGGTAAAGGTGCTTGCTGGTATGGAGTTTGAAGGTGTAAGAATCGATACGGATTTTCTGGCAGAATATTCAAGTGTACTGGATGCAGAAGCTACTGAAGCGGAAGAAAAAGTATATGAACAAGCCGGCGTGAGGTTTAACCTGGCTTCGCCTAAGCAGTTGGGTGAGGTATTGTTTGAAAAATTGAAGCTTGATCCCAAAGCTAAGAAAACCAAGACCGGGCAATATGGTACAGGAGAAGACGTATTGCTGAAATTGTCGAATAAAAATAAGATCGTTGAAGACATACTTACTTATCGTGAACTGACAAAATTAAAGTCTACTTATATAGATGCATTGCCATTGATGGTGAATGCAAAAACAGGTCGTGTGCATACTACCTATGCACAGGCGGTAGCCGTTACCGGCAGGCTGGCCAGCAATAACCCAAACCTGCAGAATATACCGGTACGTTCTGCAAAAGGGAGAGAAATCAGAAAAGCATTTGTTCCACGAGATAATGGTCATGTTTTGTTATCAGCAGACTATTCACAGATTGAGTTGCGTATAGTGGCCGCCATTAGCGGCGACCCTGCCATGTGTGAGGCCTTCCGTTTAGGTAAGGATATTCATGCGGCTACAGCAGCTAAAGTATATGGTATAGCAGAAGCAGACGTTACCAAAGAACAACGTTATAAAGCCAAGAGTGTGAACTTCGGTATTATATATGGTCAAGGGGCTTTTGGATTGGCAGATAATCTTGGCATTAGCCGTACGGAAGCCAAGGAAATTATCGACAATTACAAAAAGGAATTTGCCGCGATAACCCAATACATGAACAGCAGTATCAATTTTGCCCGGGAACACGGTTACGTACAAACACTGATGGGCCGAAAGCGCTGGCTACGGGATATCAACTCTTCTAACTTTACAGTAAGAGGATATGCAGAGCGAAATGCAATTAATTCGCCTATCCAGGGAAGCGCTGCAGATATGATTAAGATGGCAATGATTAAAGTACACGATGCCATGAAAAAAGAAAAGATGAAAAGCAGAATGATACTGCAGGTGCATGATGAATTGATATTTGATGCTATCAAAGAAGAAGCAACCGATCTTAAATCGCTCATTATAGAGAATATGCAAACAGCTATGCTGCTGCCTAATGAAGTGCCGGTAGTAGCGGAAGTAGGGGAGGGAAGAAATTGGCTGGAAGCACATTAAACCGCTTTCCCAGGAAAAAGAGAACAACTCCTTAGTCCGGGTAAAT
Source organism: uncultured Terrimonas sp. (assembly GCA_964604365.1). GTDB lineage: Bacteria > Bacteroidota > Bacteroidia > Chitinophagales > Chitinophagaceae > Agriterribacter. The sequence continues at coordinate 9,786 of CAZRYS010000011.1, read as the reverse complement.
CAACCTTTCCGATTGCTCACCATAGTTTGTTTACCAGGCAAGAAATATTTTTAAATAAAAATCGTCTAAAATTTGCGTAGCTAAATAGCTACGCTTAAATTTGTAGCCAGATGGCTTCGTATTTAATGAAGGCCATTTAAACAAAAATCAGCGATGAATTTAAGACGAGATGTATTTCAGGCTATAGCCGACCCTACAAGACGGGCTATCTTATTACTAGTAACCGCCCAATCTATGACCGCTGGTGCCATTGCTTCCAATTTCGATACAGCAAGACCTACTGTCTCCAGGCACTTGCAAATTCTTACCGAATGCGAATTGCTTAGACAAGAACAAAACGGAAGAGAGATTTACTATCACCTGAATGTAAACAAAATGAAAGATGTTGCTGACTTTGTGGAACCCTTTCGCAGGTTATGGGATGACAGATTCAATAAGTTAGAGACCTTAATGAAATCAAAGATGAAGGAGCAAAAAAGGCACTAAAAAGAAAGTAAAAATGAAAAAACAGACAGCCGTACAGGCGGACGAAAACAAACAAGAAATTATAATTACCAGGGAATTTGATTTGCCTTTAGAGCTGCTTTTCAGGGCGTATGAAGACCCAGCGTTATTTGAGCAGTGGATGGGAACGAAAGTGTTGAAAATGGAAAACAAACAACATGGTTCTTACGCGTTCCAAACCTCTCACGCTGGCAATGTAGTATTTAAGGCCAATGGAACCATACATGAGTTTATTCCCAACGAAAGAATCACGCGAACGTTTGAGATGGAGAATACAGGATTTCCTGTTCAGCTGGAGTTTTTGGAATTCGAAAAACTGACAGATGATACAAGCAAACTTACTATGCAAATCGTATTTAAGTCGGCAGTATATAGAAACCAACTTTTACAAATGCCCTTTGCACAAGGAATTAATATGGCACATAACCGGTTACAGGAAATCATAAATAAATTGAAGTAAAATGAAAAAACGTAATAAAATTGTTTACTGGATCGCCACCATTTGGTTATCGCTGGGAATGGTATCAACCGGCGTTGTACAATTGATAAGGGAAGAAGAGAGTGTAAAGTCCTTTCAGCATCTTGGCTATCCAGGCTATCTTCTGACTATTTTAGGCGTATGGAAATTATTAGGGGTAGCCACAATACTAGGACCCAGGCAAGTTTTGCTAAAAGAGTGGGCTTATGCCGGTTTCTTTTTTCTTACGTCAGGCGCTGCCATGTCTCATATTATAATGCAAGATCGAGCATCAGAAATACTTCCTTCTGTCCTGCTTTTAGTGTTGACAATAATATCCTGGTATTTTCGCCCGGATGACCGTAAAATTTCTACCAAACCGCGATAGTGGCTATATGCTTTGCAAATGGATCACTTAATGCAAATTTAATAGTGAGAGCATTTTACATCCGCTCCAATACTTCCGCCATATAATCCTGGCGGATTTTTTCCTGTTCCAATCTGCCATCATGGTAACGCAGAATATTAAAAGCTGCCGTTTCTTCTTTGGTAAGGTGGGACAAAGATTGTATAGTATAAGGCGATTGTTTGCCCATTTCTGCTGCGTGTTGTAGTAATGTAGCTTCATCCATGAACACACTCACCAGGTTCGGATAAAATCCATGCATGGCATGCAACATCCGGTAACCCTCTTCATCCAGGTCGCCCCAGTAGTATAACTGTACTTTATGAAACAAAGGGATCTCCTTAAGTGCATGTGTTGCTTTACCGCGACTGAATATAGCCACGGCTCCAGGGCGTGGGGGCAGCATATGCAGGTTGGTTTCGTTTTCTACCAGCCATACTTCATTAATATCCCAGGTGCTGTTGCGGAGCCAGTCCGCAGTAACACCCGTCAGCTCCATGCCATGCATATACCGTTTTGCCAGATCGGTGTCCAGCCAGCGCAGCAAAAAAATATAATCCTTTCTTTTCAAACCCAACATAGCGTCAAGGCTTGCGGATGCTGCATTATAACGATCAGGAGCAACCGCTTTTAGCAACGCTGTTATCAATAATTTGTTGGTGCTGTCTTCCAGAAATTTGGTATGCACCGGCACGGGAATGCTTCGTATATAAAAACCGCTTACATCTTTTGTTAGCAATATGTTTACCACATTCACAATATCATCCCAACGGTCTGCATACTGCAAAAGATACAGAGGGTGTTTTTCAAGAATGGGGTGAATGGCCGGCTGCCATTGTAACAAACTATGCAGTCGATCTTTGAAAGCGGCTACTTCTTCCTGTTTGCCTAATAAGGCGATATAATCATCTTCTGTATCTACAAGAATGCGAGCCGGCCACTGTTGTTGTCCTAACTTTTTGCTACTCCACGATTGCCATTCTATCTGCCAGCCATAACCGTTGATGGATTTTTCATAGCGCTGAAACATTTTTATCGCTGCATGCAGGTCTACCGTGTTATCTGGTTTATGTTTTTCGCCCCGTAGTATGATAGGTTCAAAAACGCTGCCCGCCACCAACGAACGCAGGTAGTTGCTATAAAAGCGTAACAGTTGTTTTTGATATGCCGCTATCATATTTTTTCCGTTGGTCACCTGTATATCCCTGATTGAGCTTCGTTGCGACGCTCCATTCAGGGTTCCGTTCGCTACCACCTTTGTCATTGGCACGAAGGAGGAATCTCCCTCGCTATAGTTAGACCCTTCGTTCCTCAGGGTGACAAAGACTATGACTCCTCCACTTTCTTACCTTTCTTCATCTTTTGTTGCAGTTCCTTTATCGTCATATTGTACATGATGCTATGGCGGTTGTTTACCCGCTGCACCAAATGCACATGCGCTATATAATCCTGCACTATTTGTATTTTATCGCTGGGTGTTACCACCAGTAGCTGCAGGTGCAATTGTTTACACAGTTCCATCAGGTAAGTCGCTTTGTCTTCATCCTGGTTACTGAAACTTTCATCCACCGCTATAAAGCGCAGGGAACGACTATTCTTACCTTCTCGGGTAATACCAAACTGATAGGCAATGGCACTACATAAGATGGTATAAGTCAATTGAGCTTTTTCACCGCCTGAGAGCTGTCCCATCTGCCGATAGGTCTTCTTTAATTCATCTGTGTTGCGGTATTTTTCGTCTGCCCAGAACTCAAACCAATTGCGTACATCCATTACCCTTGCCCGGTAGCTCTCGCTTTCGTCTAAGCTGGCAATTAAGGGCTGCACTTTCTGCTGAAAATGCAAAGCCTTATCCTCAAAGCGACTTTGCTGCCAGTTGGCAGCTTGTGGCAGCGCTTCCAACAATGCATTCCTGAAAGCCTTGATCGTGGCATCCGGCACGGTTCTTTTGCCCAACTGTATGTAAGTATCCGGCAGTCGGTTAAAGTTGATGGCCGCCAGCGATTGATTCAGTTTGTTGACACTATTACTGATCTCCCGTTCCCATTTCTCCATGTCTTCATTCAGTCCGCCAATCTTATAAGTGATGGTATCATTGATGAAGTTTTCAAAATCTTTCCGATACTTCGGTAAGTTCTCGGTGCTCAGTTTATCCAGCCACTCTTTGTATTCTTCTGCATAGTTTGCATCGTCTGGCAGAAATTGTACATCGCTATACCAATCCGGAAAACGTTGCAACAATTGTGGCGACGGATTTTTAATCTGATGAATACTGCGGTTTAAATGGTTTTCTGTTTTATGCAACTGCATTTGCACATCCTGCACTTCTGCATCCAGCTTCTCTTTAAAAAGATCATATGCCGATTGAACATTTTCTAATGTGATACCACCCAATGCTACCGCATGTTGTTGTTGAAACTGTAACAATTCATCTTTGTTTTCTGCAGTAAGATGTTGTAGCAAAGGCTGCAAAGCTTCTTTCTGTACCGATCTTGCATCTATCCGGTTTTGCAGGGTTGTTTTTTCCCCGGTGGATAATTCCCAGTCTTTCTCTGCTTTTTTGCGTTGCTCCAGTATCTCTTCCAGTTGTGTAGTCAATGCTTTCAACTGGTTATTACTCTTACTCAGTTCCTTTATCTGCTCTTCTGTTTTATGTATCAGTCTTTGTAAGCCCGCCACATCCAAGGCTGCAAATCCTTCATGGTCGTGCAAACGACTCAATGCCACAAACTGCTTTTGCAAACGGGTGGCTCTGTTTCTACAACGTTCTATTGCTTCGGCGGCATTGGCTAAATCATCTGTCAGTTTATTTCTACGGGTGATCAGGGCTTCTTTCTTCCGTTCGTTGTTCCAGCCCATCACGTATCGCCCGGCATCATTGCTGTTGGCCCGATCATCTTTTTCGTGCCGGTCCCGGTTTTTGATCAGACCGTTTATGGTGATGGCTTTATCGTAACGCTCTATATTTTTTTCATCATCCAGACAGATATACGCGAACTGCTGCACAATCTGCTGCTGTACCCAATCACTCAGTTTATGTTCCGGATGAAAGTCTAACTTATAATACACGGTTTCATCTTCCGCCAGGGTGCTGAACACATCTTTTACATGATAGTACACCAGTCTTGCCCGCAGGTTGGTCTGGTTTACATAACGGGTTACTTTTTTATAATGTTTATCGGGTACCAGTAACCGTAGTGAAAAGCCATGCAACAGTTTTTCCAGTGCCGGTTGCCAATGCATTTCTTCTGTTTTTACCTGCATCAGTTCACCAGCAAAAGGAAGTTCGGCGGTATCCAGTTTCAGTGCAGCACATATATCTTTACGAACCTGCACCAGATGCGCCGGTATATTACTCCTGCTTTGTAAGAGCACATTCAGTTCCGCTTCCACCTGGTCTTTCTCTATGGCAGACGTTCGCTGCAGGTTCTTTGCATCAAAATCATCATCTTCATTCAGGCGGTTTTCTCTTTCCAGGCGCAGGTTTGCCTTACTGATTTCTTTTTGTATGCGTTTGTAACTTTCTTCATCTGTAGCGGTTTTGTCTTCAAAATGCAGTGTGTTGCACCAGTCTGTAAACAGGTTGAGGTTTACTTCCGCTTTCCTACGTTTCTCCTGTTGCTCTTGTAGTTCCTGCTCTAGCTGCCTCAGGCGCTGCCCCGCTTTATTTTGGTCTATCTGGTTGCGGGTGGTTCTTTCCTCTTCGTGTAAACGATTGATTTGTTCTTTATATACCGCTGCATTTTTCTCCAGTTCCCTTACTGTGGCAGCATCTTCTTCCAGTGCATCCTGTAGCAGGGCATCCTGCGTATAGGCTTTCCAGATAGTAGCGGTGTCTCTATTGCGGAGTACTGTTTTTTGTTTTTCCTGTAAAGTTTTATAGCCTTCAAAATGTTCCTGCACGGGTTGCAGTAACCGAATTTGCTCCTCTGCTTTTTCTATATTCCGCTGTGCATCCAGCAGGGTTGCCAAATGTTTTTTCAATTCCTGAAAAGCCGATTCCATATCCCGTGGCTCCAGCATATGGGTGCGGATAAAGTCATCCAGATTGCCCAATACCTTTATACCCACCGTTTGGTTAAACAGGGTAAGCGCCTGAATACTTTGCATACCCAACACTTCCACCAGGCGGTTGGCATACTTACTAGCGGCATCAAACCACTCTACCTGCTTACGGGTGCCTTTATTGAACTGCTGATCAATTCTTTTCTTCCAGGCATTCGCCAGATCAAAGGGTTTGAAATGCTCTTCTATATGCAGACTCTTATGGGCTACGCCAAAGAGCTTTTTCATGTCTCCGTTATTAAAATAACGTACTTGAAAAAGAGTAACTTCCTGCAGGGCTTCATTGGTAAAATTGGCCAACAGAATGCTATAGGCTTCTTCTTTGTTTTCCCGCAGATATAGTGTTTTGGTAACCCCGGTATCACTGTTGATGGTGCCATATCCACCCAATACATAAGTATCTTCTGTGCGGTCGCCTTTTTTTTCGCTGCCACTGCTCTGGTTGTAAAAACGATATCGTTTCTCCGGTACAATCAATGTTAGTAGCGCATCTACAAATGTCGTTTTACCGCTACCGTTAGCACCCGTTAGTAAACTGGTTTCGCCACCAGGCATGATGGCATGTATCTGCTCATCAAAAGTACCCCAGTTGAACACTTCCATATATTGCAACCGGAACCCGCTCTTTTCATTATCCGTGCTGAATACGCTTAGCTGCATGTGTTGTCAGTTGCTGTTTAAAAATCTCCAGTATCTCGCTGTCTACCCTGGCTTTAATTATTTTTTTGATGCGGAACTTTTGTTCATCCGCTATATCATGGTTTTCCGATTTTTCCAGAAAATCGTTTTCCTCTGCCCGGTCTATCAACCGGTCTATATCTTTCAGCATTTTTACCCGGCTGGCATTTTCTTTGAAAAACAATTCTGCATACTCCTTTATCTCCCGTCGCTTTTTAATCAATTCTCTATGGGTTGCTTCGCCTACTTCAAACTCTGCCATCATATCCCGCAGTAGTACCAGCATCACACTTTCGTCGTATGTAAGGTTTCTGCGCTGTGCCCAGCTTACCCCGGTGGTATCATCTTCGGTTACGCTATGGCGTATGTAGGCATAACCATCCTGCTCATCCAGCACCAGCGTGAGCCCCAGTGGTTGCATAAAGCCCGTGAGTTCCTGCTTGTATTGCAGGAGTTTTTCCCAGGTGCTCTTTTCCAGGTATTCCACCGGACCCTTCAGCAACTTTATAAATACGGGGGTAAATGAATGTATTTTTTCTGCCATCCCAATCGTTATTTGCTAAATAATAAATAAGGTAATTCCACAAATTTCTTTCCTTCCTTGTCCATCGGTATCAGTTCTACCGCTGTACCTACCACCTGTACCTGTTTTGCTTTTTCTTTCAAAAAACTATAGTAACTAATAATTTCTGCCAGACCATTATCCAGCGAAGTGGCTTCAATAATTTCTTTTAAAGTAGCCGTCTGTTTGGTCTGCAATACCTTCTCCACTTTCGACCAAAGTATTTTTTTATCAATAAAAGAAGTATTCAGTAAGCGGTTAAATCGTTCTATATCCGCAATTTTTTCTACCGCTGCTAATGGTTGTTTCAGTGTGCCCGCTGTTTTCTTTTCTTCCAGATTCAGCTTGCGATCCATCAGCATTTTGATCTCTGTAGGTTCTTCTATTGGCACACCAGCTTCCACCTGCTCATCATCCATCAGTTCAAACACCAGCTCTTTGATACTATTGATTTGCTGGCGCAATCTTTTATGCCGGGCTATTTCTTTTTCGGTAATGATGCGGCTCAGTTTCTCCGCCATCTTATCATTGGCATCGTATACCGACTTGCCCTGTTCCAGCAAAAATGATTTGATGTTCTGTACGAAATGGGTGTCCACTTCCAGCTCCCGATCCTCCAGCAACAATAGTAACTGCTCTGTGAGTTCCCGCCAGTCTTCCTGTCCGCTACGGGAAATCAGGAAGTCCCAGAAAGCATAAAAGCTCTTACCCTGGTTGCTGCTTCTGAGTGCATCATAAGCCTCAAAAGCATACCCCACAATGGCGCCCTTGTGTTGCTCTGCACGGGTGTGTTGCTCCACTATATCTCTATGTATCTGCTTGAAATTGTCTTCCACCTCACGGAAATCACCAATCAGTTCGTAACATAGTTTGATGAACAGATCCAGCCGTTCCTGCACCTGTGCATTATTGTAGCGTTGCGGCGCCACACCCAGTTCTATGGCTTTTATTTCCTTGTCTATTTCTGCCCGACGGTCTTTGAGTATCTGTAGTTTTTTTTCGCGGTCATCTTCGGTGTTTTCCACAATATCCCGCAGCGAACCAAACAACAATTTAAACCGGCTTTCGGTACCCACATGGTGTTGCCCCACCTGCAGGTTTTGCATCCACTGAAATACTTTTTCGGTATAGGCACTGAGCTGGTAATTGGTATCGCCATCCGCATCCGGAAAGTCTTGCAAGATGCGTTTCTGCACCCAGTTCAGCAGGTATTTGCGGCTGCGGCTTTCCTCATCTTCCCCAAACGTGATACGGGCTTCCTCCAGGTCTTCCACACCCTCTGTATGGGCACTCAGGGTGTCTGCCAGCAGTTGTATGAGTTGCGCCTCTTTTACCACCATTTGTCTTTGCTCCTTAAACACCCGGTACAAAAAAGGCAATATCCAGCCTGCATTGCGCAGCCTAAGCATCTGCAATGCCGGTGAACTCTGTATCAGGAAGCCAATATTTTCACTCGTCATACCGGGGTCATCGTTTGAGAAAGGAGCGCAAAATAAGATAATATCAGCAGACCTGTTTCCGCTCCTGTGTGTTGCCCAGGGAACAGAACGTACAAGCGAGCGTGGCAACGGAAGACGATCATTGGGGATGGAAGTTGACTACCAAAAACGTTTTCTCACCGTCAACTTTTTACATTCGGGATAGGACAATAAGGTAAGTTTAGGCAAAATTTCCTGTTTTTGAGGAATAATACTAAATTACTATTTGATTGTCAACCTTGGTCCTGTGACTGAGGGGGCGAAGCTATCCCCTATCAATATGAAAAATATACACTTGCATCCGATACAACATCATGGAAATGAATGCATCAGCATCCGTTTTGCCTACGACCGCCAGTTGCAACAAGCGGTGAGGACAGTAGGTGGGGTAAAGTGGAGCCAGACGCATAAATGCTGGTGGGTACCCTTGGATATAAAGCACCTGACCTTGCTGAAGGAAGCTTGTGCCGGGAAGGCATCTGTAGAAACAGGGATTGTAGAGGAATACCTTCATAAAAAGCGGCAATCGCCTACTCTTACCCGTTCACTCTTACCCTTTCATCCGGGAGGGGGATTATATACCGAATTGACTGAGGATAATTTTACGGCATTGTTAAAAATGGAACAACACCTGATATTAAAGGCGTATAGTTCATCTACTATTCGCACATACATGAATGAGATGAAGGTGTTTATGAAAGCTATCAAACAATATTCTGCAACAGATTTTACAGTAGAAAGGATAAAGGACTACCTGCAGTACTGCCTGGATAAACTGAGATTGAGCGAAAATACATTGCATAGCCGCATAAATGCTTTGAAGTTCTTTTACGAACAGGTGTTGGGGAGAGCGCGTTTTTTGTGGGAAGTACCACGACCAAAGAAGGCAATGCAGCTACCCAAACTCCTGAACCAGGATGAATTATCCAGATTGTTTAACGCCCTACAAAACAAAAAACACAAAGCAATGTTGTTTACGGCATATAGTGCGGGTTTGCGGGTGAGCGAAGTGGTGGCATTGCAACTTTCCGATATTGATAGTGAACGGATGCAAATTTTTATAGCGAGGGGTAAAGGAAAAAAGGACCGGTATGTAAATTTGAGTCCTTTGTTGCTGGATATATTGAGGAACTATTTAAAGTTGTATAGGCCGCAACCTCGTAAATATCTTTTTGAATCAGGTAAAACAGGACTGTGTTATCCCACAAGAACTGTTCAACAGATATTCAGCTCTGCCAAATACAGAGCAGGTATCTTGAAAAATGTGGGGATACATAGCCTTCGTCACAGTTTTGCAACCCATTTGCTTGACAAGGGAACTGACATTCGATATATTAAAGAGTTATTGGGACACTTTAATATAAAAACAACAGAGCGATATTTACATGTGAGTAAGCATCAACTGCTAAATATCGTAAGTCCATTGGATGACTTGTATGAACGTAAAAGGTTTGAATGGTAGACATATTATAATAAATCGTAGATTGCATTGGCGCTATAAACAATACAAAATGTATTATACTAAAGGTTTGATTTTCAATTTTTTGTAAAAAGAAGAATAACAGACAATAACATAAATACAACCGTTAGCGGTAATGCCAACAAGACCCACTTATGAACGAATTTATTGACGACA
>CAZRYS010000010.1:139982-189071 GCA_964604365.1 uncultured Terrimonas sp. | reverse complement strand
TTGGGTTATTAATTTATATGAAGCTATTTGTGCTTAACTAAACGGCATTGAATCCGGGTTAAACTAACGCCTATAAATTATCCAGTTTATTTTCGGTCAGGTTTATTTCCCGCAGTTCCATTTCCGCAGCAGCCGCTTCGGACGCCAAATCGGTTTTGTTGTTGCTGTGATGTAGTTCATTGATAAGTTCTGCTACCAGTGAGGTCCAGCCGGTTTGATGACTAGCTCCCAGTCCCCTGCCTGTGTCGCCATGAAAATATTCAAAGAATAAAGCAAGATGATCGTTGCCGGGTTGGTTGTAAAACCACTCATAGTCTTTGCCAAACAGTCTGCGGTTTCCTTGTTGGTCTTTTTCAAATAAACTGATGACTCTTCTGGTAAGTTCATCGGCTACTTTATCCAGTGTCATCCAGTTTCCGGAACCTACCGGACATTCAACCGTTAATCCTTCTCCATAAAAAGAACCATATTTCCGGATAGATTGAATAATCAGGTAGTTCATGGGGATCCACACAGGGCCGCGCCAATTAGAATTTCCGCCAAACAAATCAGACGTAGAATCACCGGGATCATACTGCGCCGCATAGGTGGTGCCGTTGATTGTAACGGAATAAGGATTTTTTTCGTGATACTTGGAGAGGGCCCGTATGCCGCCTTCGGATAAAAACTTTTCTTCGTCCAGCAGATGCTCCAGCAAATACACCAGCCGATTTTTAGGTAACAGGGAAAGCAAAATTTCATCCCCTTCACTTCGTTCTTCGTTTGGCCAAAACAGCTTGTGACTTTTTCGATACGCTTCAAACCAGGTGATGCGTTTTTTAAAGTCGGATAGCTTGCCAATGGTTTGGGTTCTCATAGAGGACACCGCAAACAGGGTGGTGAGTCCTACCAGCGATTGAATGCGTAGCTGTATGGGATTTGATCCCGGAATTGACAACTTATCATAAAAAAACTTGTCTTCATCATTCCAGAGTCCCTGCTCGTTGATGGCTTCGGCAATCAGCACAAATTGTTCAAAAAACTTAGTAGCCATATCCTCAAACGATGCATCGTGTACCGATATTTCCAATGCCATTTCCAGCATATTCAGTGCATACATAGCCATCCAGCTCGACCCATCCGCCTGCTCCAGTTTTATATTGCTACCCAGTTGTGTACTTCTGTTAAATACGCCTATATTGTCGAGCCCAAGAAATCCCCCCTCAAAAAGATTATTTCCTTTAACGTCTTTTCGGTTGAGCCACCAGGTAAAATTGATTAGCAGTTTCTGAAAGATCTTTTTGAGGAAGACAATGTCTCCGCGACCGGTTTCCTTTTTTTCAATATAATATACCTGTAAAGCAGACCAGCCATGAACCGGTGGATTTACATCTCCGAAGTTCCATTCATACGCAGGCAATTGTCCATCGGGTTTCATATACCATTCCCGCATTACCAGCAACAGTTGGTGCTTGGCAAAAGTTGGATCTGCCACCGCCATTGAGATACAGTGAAAAGCAAGATCCCAGGCGGCATACCAGGGGTATTCCCATTTGTCGGGCATCAGGATGATATCCTGGTTTTTAAGGTGCTGCCAGTCATGATTTCTGCCATATTGTTTACCATCATTTACCGGTGTGATTCCATCACTGGCTGTAATCCACCGTTCCACATCGTAATGGTAGTATTGTTTGCTCCAGAGCAAGCCGGCCAGGGCCTGCCGTTGTATCTGTGCCATATCTTCGTCCATACCCGCCGGTAAGATGGCTGCATAAAATTCGTTGGCTTCTTCTTTCCTGTTTCTGAAAATACTTTCAAAATCGCCACGGAAGGCATTATCCAGTAGCTTGTTGGTAAGTCTGCAATAGATTGACTTGGTTTCTCCGGGTTGAATTTTTAATTTGTATACGGGCGAAAACTTGGTGCCACATTTCTTCTCTTTGAGATCCTTCACATTTTTTCCATCGATCACGGCATCATGGAAAGCATCTTTTACAAAAATAGAATCGTTGGTGCCAAAGCCTGTTCTTTCCTTATTGGTTTCATTCTCTGTTAAAAAGCAATCGTCTGCTTTTTGATAGTAGAAATAATAATTACCCAGTCGACCATGATTGGCTTTTACGGCTGTTTTATTTAAATAGGATATCTCTGGTTTTTGGATAGAACTGCCGGATTGCCAACGATTGTAAAACCATAGTGTAGGCAACACCGTTATAGGAGCCGTTACTGCCGAACGGTTGGTGATGTCTATTTTAATTAATATATCCTGCGGACTTTTCTTTGCATAGGTAACCAATACATCAAAATATTCGTTGTTGTCGAATACACCTGTATCCAGTATTTCATATTCAGGATCCAGTTTGGATTTTTCCCTGTTTTTTTCCTGTAACAACTGATAGGGAAACTCCTGTTGCGGATATTTGTACAGGTATTCCATGTAGTAGTGTGTAGGAATATTATCCAGATGGTGGTACAACTCTTTTACATCTTCACCATGATTTCCCTGTCCGTTCCCCAATCCATATAAACGTTCTTTTAAAATTTTGTCTTTCCCGTTCCACAGTGCGATGGCAAAACAGAGATTGCCAAAAAAGTCGCATATACCCGCCAATCCATCTTCGCCCCACTGGTAAGCTCTGCTTCGGGCATGTTCAAAAGGGAAATAGTTCCAGGCATCTCCATTTTCACTATAATCTTCTCTTACGGTACCCCATTGCCGTTCACTCAGGTAGGGTCCCCATTGTTCCAGTGGTATTTTTCTCGAAATATTTACTGACAATCTCTGTTGTTCTGCAGTCATATTATTTTTTTGCTAGGGAACTGCCGATGTAAAAGGCATTGCGACAAGTTGTTCCCGGGGTAAAAGTAGAAGGCAAACAATTGTGGAATTGAATCAATATCCAACCAGGTAACACAAATTTAATACATCCGGGTTATATAGCTTTATATAATGCTGTCAAAAACAAATCTGTGCGAAATAAATAAATTATCTGATTTTTGATGCCCGTAGCAATTAAAACTCTTTTGATGAGAACAGTTTGTTTCGACTTTGGAAACACGCGGCAGAAATATGCGGTGTTCGAAAATGATGAAATGTTGTATGAGAAAATATTGGAAGATATCACACCTGCGTCTGTAGAATTGTTGTTGAATACAGTGATGCCTGATAAAGCAATATTATCTTCGGTAATCGGGCACGATCAATTGATCGAAGAAATTCTGGCTTCCCGTACAAAATTTCACATACTTTCTTCTACTACACTGCTTCCGTTTACAATACCGGTTACAAAACCAGAGACAATGGGTGCTGATCGGCTGGCATTGGCCGCCGGAGTGGTGAAGTTTTTTCCCGGTAAACATAACCTAGTGATAGGTTTGGGTACCTGCATTACCTACAACTTTATTACAAAATACAATGAATTCATTGGTGGAGGCATTTCTCCAGGTATGGAAATGCGTTTGAAATCACTCAGAGATTATACTGCTAAATTACCGCTGGTAAAGGCAGACTGGAACTTTCCGTTGGTGGGATATGATACCCGAACCAACATTACCAGTGGTGTAATACTGGGAATGACAAAAGAAATTGATGGTATAATCGACGCATACTCAGAGAGATACGCCAACTTTAACGTGCTTTTAACCGGGGGGGATTCTGCCTATTTTGCTCAACTGCTAAAAAACAAGATATTTGCAGACCCTCAATTAATATATAAAGGACTGTATGCGATCAGTGAGCACAATAACTAGCTGCAAAAGAATCATATTTTTTGGATTATTGTTTTTAACCGTTTATACGGTAAGAGGCCAGGAGAACTCTCCCTATTCCCGGTTTGGATTGGGTGATTTACTGCCGGGGCAAAATATAACCAACAGGGCAATGGGCGGCGCGGCGGTTACGTATTTCGATCCTGTAACGGTTAATTTTTTGAATCCTGCTTCGTACGCACGATTGAAATACACAACATTTGACATAGGATTGGATTATTCTGCCAGGACATTGCTGGCAACAGATCCCGTGAGGTCGCAGCGCTCTTCCTACCTGGTGCCGTCTTATGTTCAGATAGGATTACCACTGTCGAGGAAAAATAACTGGGGAATGAACTTCGGTATTCGCCCGGTAAGCAGAATCAACTACCTGCTGAATCAGAAAGAGTTGTTGCCAGGCATTGACAGCGTAGCTACCATATACAAGGGCGATGGCGGTTCCTACCAGGCTTTTGTTGGATCGGGCATCGGTTCCAAAAATTTTACAGCGGGCTTTAATCTTGGATACAGTTTCGGTAACAAAAATTATGTAAACGAACGGGTGTTTTTGAGCGATAGTGTATTTTACGAAAAGGGCAAGTGGTCTGACAGTACACATTTTGGAGGGCTGTTTCTGGGATTGGGCGCCCAATACAGTACAAAACTGAGTAAGACAACTACACTGAAGTTGGGTGGGTTCGCACAGTTGAAAAGCAATCTTAAGGCTACCCGAAACCTGAGACGGGAAACATTTATTGAGTCGGCCACTGCTGGTGAAGTGCAGCGGGATAGCGTGTATATATCTTCGGAAGCAGGAAAAATTGTATTGCCTGCTACATATGGTTTTGGTATCGCCATAGAGAAGGACTTGAAATGGGGCGTTCACGCCGAATATAATATTACACAATGGGATGATTACAGGTATTACGGAGAAAAAGACAATGTGAAAGACAATTGGGTTCTTCGTATTGGTGGCTCAATGATTCCTAACTATAAAAGCCAGGGTTATTGGAACCAGGTGCAATATCGTGCAGGCTTCTATATCGGTCCGGATTATATAGCGGTTAACAAAGATTTGCCAACCTATGCATTTACTTTTGGTGCCTCTTTTCCGGTTAAAAAATATGGATATCAATTGTACTCCGGACAATATACCAGCATAAATACAGCCTTCGAAATAGGAAGAAGGGGAAACAAAAGCAATTCATTGCGTGAGAACTTTTATCGCATCTCACTTGGCTTTTCTTTAAGTGATGTTTGGTTCCGCAAACAGAAATACGATTAATATTTCCTGATGACAAGTACTCGTTTTTCGTGCTTTCTGCTGTTGATGGTAAGTTTTTTATCATGCGAAAATAGTGAGCAGGAATTGCAGGAGCGGTTTAAAAAGAAAATGAGTGTTGATGAAGCCAGCAACATAGAAACTTATTTTAGCCAGGCAGGAAAAATCAAGGCGAAATTGTCGTCGATACTTATGTACAGGTACCAGGATACCTTGCCACGCGTAGAGTTTCCCGAAAAACTGCATGTAGATTTTTACAATGACTCCCTGGTGATAGAAAGTGTATTGGACGCGAATTATGGACGATACGTGGAAGGGCAGAACAAAATGTTTCTAAAAGATAGTGTTGTTGTTATCCAGCAGTTTAAACAGGATACACTACGCTGCGAAGAACTTTGGTGGGATCAGAACAAACAAAAGTTTTTTACCGATAAACCTATACGTATTACCCAAGCTGATGGAACTTTGATTCCGGGACAGGGGTTGGAAGCGGATCAGGATTTTAAAAGCTGGAAAATACTGAAACCGGAACGGGGGCTTTACTACATGGGGAATGATCCTTTTGCTGCATTAGATGATAGTACGATGGTGTCTACCGATACATTAGCTCCGATACGCGATACCACTCTTCCGATACAAAAAGACACTATACTACCCCGTTAGGGATATGCTTATTTGTTTTGTCGAAAAAATCTTCCAGTTGTTGAAATATATTTTTTGCTGCAGGAATAATAGCACCGATACCATCCAGCACAAAGGGAGCCAGCCCCGCAGTGGCAGTATATATCCGGCTGTTTTCAAGCGTGGTTGGCGATACCAATTGCATCTGATCAATGTAAAAGAGTATAATTGAAAAAACGAGTGTGATCATTCCTGCATATAACAGTGCGCCTCCTAGTTTATTTACCCAACCCAGCATTGTCAGCTTCAAAACACTTTCAAGAGCCTTGCCAGCCCATTGTACCAGCAATGCCACTACCACGAAAACAAGAATGAAAGAAACAATGGGCAGCCAGCGTCCATCCCAGTTGGTTTGATGTTGCAGGTATACTGCCACTGAGGAAGAGAGTTTTAACGCGGCTGCCAAGGCAATAAACCATCCTACAAATGAGAATAAAGCCAGGATAATACCTTTAGACATCCCTTTTACAACCGCCGCAATTAAACATGCAAGAAACAACCAGTCAAGCCACATATGTTTTTCGGCAAAATAAGCAAAATAACTTAATCGTCTTAGCCACCCGTTATTTCGCTATGAGCAGGCGCCTGCCTGCTATTGAGAAATCTGGTGCTTGATTTGGTTGTTGGTAATTCCACAGATCTCTCTTTAGCCGGCTTGACGACGCGCTACAACCTCTGCCTAAACCGAGCTGCCGCTTCGGTTTTCCAGGAATTGAAATCACCAGCGTGTATATGTTTTCTTGCTTCCGTAACTACATGCAAGTAAAAGGCCAGGTTATGAACACTCGCAATAGTGAGCCCTAACAATTCTTTTGACTTGAACAGGTGCCGCAGGTAGGCCTTACTGTAATAATTGCTAGCGATACAATCTATTCCGTCATCAATCGGACTGAAGTCCTTTTCCCACTTTTTATTATCAATATTGATGACTCCGTTAGAAGTAAACAACATAGCGTTTCTCCCGTTGCGCGTGGGCATCACACAATCAAACATATCGATGCCCAAAGCTATACACTCCAATATATTCCACGGCGTACCTACACCCATCAGGTAACGTGGTTTTTCCTGCGGGAGGTTGTCGCAGCATAAACCACATAGGTCGTACATCATATCCTCAGGTTCGCCTACACTCAGTCCGCCAATGGCATTACCCGCAGCATTTTTAGCAGCAATATAATCGCAGGACATTTTCCGGAGATCGTGGTAGGTACTACCCTGAACTATTGGGAACAGGTTTTGCGTGTACTCATATTTTTCAGGTGTTGCATTCAGCTGGTTAAAGCACCGATCCAGCCAGCGATGGGTAAGATGCATTGATTTTTCCGCATACTTGTAGTCACTGGGGTAGGGTGGGCATTCGTCAAACGCCATGATAATGTCCGCACCTATACTGCGTTGTATATCCATTACTTTCTCCGGTGAAAACAGGTGGCGGGAGCCATCTATGTGACTTTGAAAGACAACACCTTCTTCCGTTATTTTACGAGAGCCTGCCAGAGAAAATACCTGGTAACCACCGCTGTCCGTTAAAATAGGCTGGTTCCAGTTGATAAAACGGTGCAAGCCGCCGGCATTTTCCAGGGTGTCGGTACCCGGACGCAGATACAAATGGTAGGTATTGCCCAGGATGATTTTAGCTTTGATGTCACTGATAAGATGTTGCTGGGTGACACCTTTTACACTACCTGCGGTGCCCACTGGCATAAATATGGGCGTAGGGATGTCCCCGTGATCTGTTGTTATTAAGCCGGCCCTGGCTTTTGTTACCGTATCCCTGTGTTGTAACGCAAA
Organism: uncultured Terrimonas sp.; assembly: GCA_964604365.1. Lineage (GTDB taxonomy): Bacteria > Bacteroidota > Bacteroidia > Chitinophagales > Chitinophagaceae > Agriterribacter. The sequence continues at coordinate 181,591 of CAZRYS010000010.1, read as the reverse complement.
CTCTAGTACACTCATTTAGCTGATATATTCACATTTATGTTAAAAACCCGTATTTTGAAATAACGGTATTTCTTACCTTCGCCGCCAGTATGGAAAAGATAGCCTGGGGCGAAATCATCTTTGGTGTTTTTTGTGTCATCATTCTGATCCAGATAGTATACTATCTGTATTTCTTCAGAAGACTTGCTTTTTATCCTGATCATCCAAAGGGTATGCCCCGCCAGCAACCTATCTCTATTGTTATCTGTGCCCGCGATGAAGCCGCAAATTTAGCTAAAAATCTGCCAGGTATTTTGGTCCAGGATTATTCCGATAAATTGGAGGTAATAGTAGTGGACGATAACTCTACGGACGAAACAAAATACCTGATAGAGGCCTTACAAAATGATTTTCCGCAACTGCAGTTGCTGGAACTGAAGCAGGAAGCAAGATTTATCCCCGGCAAAAAATTCCCATTATCGATGGGTATAAAGTCAGCCAAATATGATATAGTGCTGTTGACAGATGCAGATTGTGTACCTGCTACGGAATTCTGGATTCAGAAAATGAGTGACCGTTTTGAGCGGGGCATAGAGATCGTACTCGGTTATGGCTCTTATCATAAACGGAAAGGTTTTCTAAATAAAATTATTCGATTCGAAACGTTTCATACCGCGCTACAATATATGTCTTATGCACTGGCGGGAATGCCGTATATGGGGGTAGGGCGTAATCTTGCTTATAAAAAAGAGGTGTTTTATCGTCAGAAAGGTTTTTCAGCCCATAACCATGTGGCGGGTGGCGATGATGATCTTTTTATTAACGCTGCAGCCACTAACATCAATACAGATGTGTTGTTGGATAAGGAATCGTTTACGTTGTCTGAACCAAAACTTACCTGGGGTGATTGGTGGAGACAGAAACAACGGCATTTTACGACCGCTAAGTTTTATAAACCAAAACATCGTTTTTTATTAGGAGTATATGCTTTTAGTCATTTTTTCGTCTATCCTTTACTAGCGACTTCTGTTGTTTTTTTTGGTTGGGAATTTTCGATAGCCGTTTTTTTGCTTCGATATATTTTGCTGGCAGTTATTTGGTTAAAGTCGATGGATCGGCTGGACGAAAAAGATCTATGGAAGTGGTTTTGGGCCTTTGATATTTTTATGTTCTTTTATTACATCATTTTTAGTTCTGCATTATGGAAGAGACCCAAAACCAACTGGAAATAATTACTCCATATTTTGATGGATTTACAGAAGTGCAGAGCCGCCAATTTCAGGCTTTGGGTGGAATATACGAGGAATGGAATGAGAAAATAAATGTCATTTCCAGAAAGGATATAGCAGCCCTATACGAGAAACATGTACTTCACTCTTTAAGTATCGCCGCCATTTTTGAATTCCCTGCGGGTGTAAAGATTATTGATATTGGAACCGGAGGTGGTTTTCCTGGTATACCGCTGGCAATAATGTTTCCTGAAGTACAATTTACGCTCGTAGACTCTATAGGGAAGAAGCTGAAAGTAGTAGATGCAGTGGTAGAAGCGCTGCAACTTACCAATGTAAAAACGCGACATTCCCGGGCGGAAGATATTAAGAATGAGAAATTTGATTTTGTGGTTAGCCGTGCGGTGGCCCCCCTCAAAGATCTTTGGCAATGGGGAAAACCTTTGCTGACCAAGGGACGAAAGATGGAGGATTTTACCAATGGTCTTATTTGCCTGAAGGGTGGAGACTTGCGGCAGGAGATAAAAGAAAGCGGCTTACATCCGCACACCTGGGATATCTCTTCGATATTTAACGATAGAAGCTGGTTTGATGAAAAGTTTCTTCTATACATACCTTTGTAGGCCATAGCTGTTTGAAGGCTGGCTATGATCTAAAATCTATTGCCTTTGTAGTTTGCACTCCTTTCCATTTGGCGGTCTTTTCGCTTCGGTGCCCATGACATATTAGCTATCGTGTTGATTTTCAGTAGCTGTTTAGAATCAAACTTAATGCCGTTTAGCTAAGGTTCCATATAACTTGCTTACAGGAATTATTATCAAAACTTTCAACCATTTTTTCTTGATACTTTTTGCGTATACTCAGCTAAAGACCCCTGATTAATTGATTAACTTGTCCGCTACTGATATCAGGGAACTATAGTTGAGTTTACAGTAATTCTATAGTCATATCAGGGCGTTCCCGAAATCGGCCGTAATCGTCTCCGCCTGAGGCGAGACAAGTTTTCGGGTGGCTTTCTTTTTTACTTTTTTCCACAAAAAAGTAAAAAAGAAATTGTAGCGGAATTAATATTTTAGAAAGTAGGTTATCAAAGAAATAAAAAATTGCCGGGAGCATGTTTGCTTCAAGGATGCCATGTCGTGTCTTCATTGATTTTGATCCCCTAATGGTTTACTCGAATGGACGGGCCTTACAAAACTCAACTTTCGCATATTTCAAGCTTCAGCCTGTGGTTGTGGATCCCCGCTAAAAATCAAATGGTTTGGCATTCTCAAATAGTTTTCTTAATATAACTGTAAAATACAACCTCTAAACCAGCAAAAGTGCAGTTATGGACTTCAGCGATATGAATAGTTTGCCAGAATGGGATGAACATCGCATGTTACACCGGCGTTATGAAGGAGAAGAATGGAAGGATAAACCGCAGTTGGACGCTGCCAAACAATTGTATAACAAATGGCGGGAGATATTTATGTTGGTGGAGTCTTATTGCGAAACCCTGCGCGACTCCAAAGAATACGATCAGGCGCAAAGAAATAAAGAACTGATTTGGCAAAACCTCTTTATCGTTGCTCCGAAAATTATCAGCGCTGCAGGTACGGACCTCTACGTGTTGAAAATGGAGAATGCTTCTATTGTACGAAACAATTGCCGGGAACTACTCGAGCAGGTGCGGTTTACCGCCATGGTGGGCGCCAATGAAGAGAATTATGCGCAGGCAATAGAGGTTGAAATAGGCATTTTCAGAGAGTTGTTTAAACTATGGGTATCCACTTTCAGGCGTGATGAACATGAAGATGAATGGGGACTGTTTGTATAATCATTGAATTAATAAAGAAGCCGCTCGGATTTCCGGCGGCTTCTTTATTAATTCGTGACCGATATGATTACTTAAAATCGCCCGCTCTTACATAACTGACTTTCGTCGGATCGATATACTTCTTAATAGCAGCATTTACTTCCGCTACGGTGAGTTTTTTAATTTTTTCGTCAATTGAGTTATCAAATGCCATTGTGCGACCGAGGTAGAGATTGGAACTGAGTTTTGACGCAAGAGAGCCGTCATCGGTTCGGGCATTCTCCCGGTATTGAATATATCCCTTTCGGGCATCGTCCAATTCCGCCTGTGTTATGCCTTCGGCAACAAATTTTTTCAACTCCTCCTGGTATGCGGTCTGTACTTTGTCTTTGTTGTCGGGGTTGTAAATGGCGTAGCCAAATATCTGTGTTTTATTGTCTAAGGTGCCCGGTTGAAGAAAAGAGCCGACACCATACGAGATACCTTCTTTTTGCCGGATGCGGGTAGCGAGCCTTGAATTTAAAAAGCCACCACCGAATATAAAATCGGCAATTCTCAATGCCGGGTAGTCAGGGTTGTCATCCTTTAGTTGTATTTCCTGTTTTGTAAGCAGGATCGCATTCTTCTTGTCCGGGGTTTTAAATTCTTTTTCTTCCGGTGCAAAAGTCTGATAAGGATCAGCCACCCTGGCAAACTCATTTTTTGATTTTCGGAAGTTGATAATCTCCTGCAATTTCGCTTTCGCCACTGGCGCATTAAAATCTCCAATAATGGCGGCCGTGGCGTTGTTTCCGTTATAGAAGTCCTTGTAGAAGCTTTTTACATCGGCAATGGTCACGGCTTTGATGGCAGCGAGATCTTCCTCAAAACTATTTACATGCAGGATATGTCCGGGAGGGTAATTATTTCCGATTTTATTCAATTCCTGATCGGCTATGGACTCAGGTTCACTTTTTTGCTGTTCAACAGCACCGATTTGCTCATTTTTAAGAATATTGAATTCTGCTTCCGGGAAGACCGGCTGCTGCAGTATTTCTTTCAGCAGTTCCAATACCTCAGGAAGGTTCTGTTTTTGAGAGGAAACATTTACAACTACCGCCTGTCCGGCATTGTAGACGTTGATATTACTTTGTAAGGCATTCAACTTGTCATTGATTGCGGTCATTGTATACTTTTGCGTGCCACGTTTTAGCATGGACGCAGTTAGTTCGGCGATGGTGGATTTATGTTGAAGGGTCTTTTCGTCACCTATGCGCAGGGTTAATTGCAGGTTTACGGTATTTCCCCGGGTGGCTTTGGGTAGTAATAAAATCTTGCCGCCGTTTTTTACCCGTGTAATCTCACTGCGCTTGTCAATATTAACGGTAGATGCTTCAAAAGTTTCTCCCGCTGACACGGCTGTTTCTCCCTTATAGTCTTTCAGGACTACCGCCAGGTCCGGATTGGGTGGTATTGCTGCGCGAACAGCATTGCTAGTGGGGATAAACAAGCCCGTAGTGCGGTTTGAGTTGATAATATATTTATTGATGACGCTGTTGACATCTGCAGTGCTGGTCTTTTTAAGATTATCCCGGTATAGGAAGCCGGTGCGCCAATCCCCCAAAGCAATATATTCACTAAGTTGGGTACCTACTACTTCGGTATTCCGATAGGCTTTTTCGTAACTGCCCAGTAGTTTTGTCCTAGCCCGGTTTACTTCTTCCTCCGTAACAGGTTTTGTATGCAACTCATCCAGGGTTTTGAAAAGTATAGTTTTAGCGTCTTCCAGTGAATTTTCTTTCAATACATCAAGGTTGATATACATAAAACCAGGATCGTGTAGTGCCATGGTCCATCCCCATAAATTGCTGACTTTGTTTGTTTTTATAAGACTTTCATAAAGCCTGCCACTCGGATTATCGGTTAATATCTCGTTTAGTACTTCTATAGCAGCATAGTCGGGGTGTGTGCCATTAGGGATATGGTAAAGAATGCTAGCTACTTGTACTTCGCCAGCTCTTCTGAGTTCCACAAAGCGTTCTCCATCTTGAGTCGGTTCTATTGTATACGAGGGAGATAATTCTCTTTCCGGACGGGGAATATTTCCAAAATACTTGTTGATCAGGTCTAATGTTTTAGCTTGATCTATTTTTCCCGCCACTACAAGGGTCGCGTTGTCTGGCTGGTAATATTTTTTATAAAATGCCTTCAGATTCTCTATGGGTACGCGTTCTATATCTTCTTTGGATCCGATGGTAGATTTTCCGTAGTTGTGCCATAAGTAAGCTGTAGATATCACCCTTTCCATTAATACACTCGTAGGGTTGTTTTCACCCGCTTCAAATTCATTTCGTACTACTGAAAATTCACTCGCAAGATCCTTAGCGTCAATAAAGGAGTTTACCATCCTGTCGGATTCCAGGTCCAACGCCCAGTTAAGGTTCTCGTCGGTTGCAGCAAAGGTTTCATAGTAGTTCGTGCGATCATACCCGGTAGTACCGTTGGCATTGGCACCATGATTGGTTAGTTCCGTCGGAATGTCTTTATGACGCGGAGACCCCTTAAAAACCAAATGTTCCAGCAGGTGTGCCATACCTGTTTCTCCATATCCTTCGTGGCGGCTACCAACTTTGTAGGTGACATTGACGGTGATGGTCGATTTGGAATTATCCGGAAAAAGAAGCACCTGCAGTCCGTTTGCGAATCGATATTCGGTAATACCTTCTACTGATGTAATTTTTTCAGGAGCAGATTGTGCCTGTAAAATAGAAATTCCGGACAAAAGAAGAATGCCCAAAATCAGGAATTTTGTTTTCATGTGTATTAGCCAGTTTGAATGTTTTGCAAATATTACAGAAAATGTAATGTATTCAAAAATCGGGCTAGAATTTTAAATCTTTTAAATCTATTCTACCCTCGTAAATAGCTTTACCAATAATCACCCCATCACAACCTGCTTTTTTTAGCTCGTCAAGGTCGGACATTTCGCTTACTCCACCACTGGCAATAAAATGTAATGATGGAAACGCTGTAGTGATTTTTGTATAAAGATCAGTAGCCGGACCTTCAAGCTTTCCGTCTTTACTTACGTCAGTGCAAAACAGTTGTTGTATACCAAGGTCGGTATACTTTTTAATAAAATCGAAAATACTGATATCTGTTGTTTCAAGCCATCCGCCAATCGTAATCTTTTCATCTTTAACATCTGCCCCTAATAAAAACTTCTCTGTACCAAAAGTGTGAAACCATCTTACAAGTTCTTCTTCGTTTTTAACTGCAATACTACCTACTGTAGCCAAGGCCGCACCGGAGTTGAAGACAATGCTGACATCTTCCTGCTTTTTTATACCACCACCAAAGTCGATGATAAGTGTTGTTTTACCGGCGATGGTCTCCAGTACCTTCCAGTTTTTCACCTGTCCGGCTTTCGCTCCATCCAGGTCTACCAGATGGAGTCTTTTTACACCTGCGCTTTCAAAAGCCTTAGCCACTTCCAGCGGGTGTTCGTTGTAAACTTTCTTTTGTGCGTAATCTCCTTGCGTGAGCCGCACACATTTTCCGTCGATAATATCAATTGCGGGAATAATTTCCATGGTTTGGTTTTTAATCTTTCTGAACAGTTGTAATTCCTTAGCCTTCGATAGCAAAAACGGCCGCAAATTTTCCCTTCCAGGCAGTCCGTATTTTTGCCGGGATCTGAATAGAGGTTTTGCCGCTTTTGTTGCTCCACTTCAGCTTTTCACTATATCCGAGCAAGCTAATTTTACTTTTCGTCGAAGGCGTGAAGTTTTCAATTATGATTTCTTCCGGGAGTTGAACGTTGTCTTCTTCTGAAAGAAGGAAAGCATATTTTTTCCGGCCATCCCTAGATTGAGTGAAGTACATATTGTTCGACTCATACGGTGCCAGGGGCTTCGATCCATGAATAGCGGTACTGTTTGTTTTCATCCAATCACCAATTTCCTGTAGTCGGCTATAGGCAATCGGATCCCACTCGCCATCCGGACCAGGTCCAATATTAAGGAGCAGGTTGCCGCCCCGGGCTACAATGCGAATAAGCATCTGTACAATCTTTTGCGCAGACTTGTATTCGTCATTAGGTACATAACTCCAGGAGTTACCCATTGTAATGCAGCTTTCCCATGGATAAGGCAACAGTTCGTGTGGTACTTCCTGTTCAGGAGTGGTATAATTCTCAAATTCACCGGTTACAGTTCTGTCCACAAACAACATGCCTGGCTGATGGCTGCGAGCCATGTTGGCAATGCTTTTCATGTCAATGTCCTGGTTGGTTTTAATACCACGTTGCCATTCTACGGTGGTATCAACGGTAGATAATGGACGCACCCAGCCTCCATCTAACCATAAAATATCTACTTTACCATACTCGCTTACGAGTTCCTTGATCTGGTTGTGCGTGAAAGTTTTAAATGACTCCCAGCGTTCCGGGTATTTAACCGGATCATAATTTACATTCCTGTCTTTTGGCGGAAAATAAGGCCACCAATAGTCTTTGTGATGCCAATCTGGTTTAGAAAAGTAAGCCCCAACCGAAAAGCCGTTGTTCCGGAAAGCAGTAAAAACTTCTTTGGTAATATTGCTTTTGGCGTTAGCAGAAAAGGGTGTTTTTTTATCGGTTATTTTATAATCAGATTCTTTGGTATCAAACATGGAAAACCCGTCATGATGCTTGGTGGTGAAGATCATGTACTTCATGCCAGCAGCTTTGGCGGCGGCAGCCCATTTTTCAGGAGCAAATTTTAGGGGGTTAAAAGTGGTCTGAAGGGTTTCATACGCTTTTACGTACTCAAAGTAATTTTGGGCATGTGGCCCTCTTCTTCGCGTCCAGTCTTCATCTTCCGGGCAGATACTCCAGCTTTCTACAATACCCCATTGGCTATAGGTACCCCAGTGCATAAATAAGCCGAATTTCATATCCTGCCATTCAGCCAGTTTTTGTTGTACCTGCGGGTCGGTTGGTTTTATGTATTTTTTATGCTGCGCTTTAGCTGTTATACAACCAAATACTAAAAGAAGCCCAAGAAGATACTTCATACTACTATGTTTAAGGGGCTCAAAGTTACACACATACGAGTATGCGTGCAACCGAAAAGAATGATTCTTTAACAACTGCAACAACTAGGGTTTTACATATACCTCTATAGTGCCTTTTGTGTCTCCTCTGCGTGGAGCATAGAAACTATCAACCAATTGATATTCTTTTTGTAGTGTTGACCTGATTTCAAAAGGATAAAAGTTATTCAAAGAAGGAATATGTTCAAAGAGTATAAGGTCATAGTAACGATCTTGTATTCTTTTTTCAAACATGACCGCCTCTCTTTTAAACATGCCTACTCCCAGGTGAAACCAAAGTGGATAATGTGGACCGGTTTCCAGTTCGTAGGGCATTTCGTGGGCAAGCGGTGTAAGTTCTGTCATGTTCAATACTTTTTTTGCCTGCCCTTGTTGTACGATATCCAGGTTAAGTATTCTTTTTATTCCCTGAATGGTAGGCTCAGGCATTGTGATTTTTTCGAACGCCCATAATCCGGATTGTTTCCATAACCCGTCGGAAATGATAGTGGTGTCTTTCTCCGGATGAAGTACATAATTGTTTTTGCTTATCATGTTTTCACCGGTTGGAGAAAGCGTTAGTCCGCTTTCGTTGGAGGAGGGGGCCAGGCGATTCAGGTATTTCCAAAAGATACCGCTCCACCAAAGAAAAACACCTGCAACCAAACAAATAGTGAGTCCCCAGTTTTTGAACGACAATTGTAGCTGTTGTGCAAGGGTGCTGAAGATAAACGCAAAAGCAAAGCTGTGGTAGAAAATGTTATTGTCGGGAGGTGTGTAACTTGTAACCTGAAATATGGTGGCTTCTGTGAGAATCCCCAACGTTAGCAAAAGGAACAACATTTTTGGTCGGTCAGCCAAAAAGGATTTGAAATTTTTAAAGCTTGCAATTGCAAGGAAAGCAACCAGGAAAAAGTAAAATTTCAGCCATTGGGAGTTGTTCATAAAATCGTTTACAATATCTCCCAGTGATATTCTGGCGCTATGGGGCGGTTGTCCGTGATTGAACCAATAACCAAAACCGAAAGGACTGAAACTAAGTATCGTCAAAACCAGTAATAGGAAAAATAAACCAAAATAAATCAATGACTGTTTCCAGTTTTTACTGATAAAGCTGTCATATACCACCAGTGCCCCGCTAATTAACAAACACATTCCCCCGGCATCCTGTTTCGTAAAAAAGCTGATGAAAGTAAAAAAAGCAGCAGCAACCAGATTGAGCCATTGGTATTTGGCTCGATTGGAGGTCAGGTATCTAAGTAAAAAAGCGAGGGCAACAAATTCAAAAACAATCACCGTGTGGTTGTACCAGGGCCAAAAATTAAAAAAGGAAAAGGAAATACAGAACAGCAATACTGCCGCTATTCTAATGGCGTCCTGCACTCCCAGGCTTTTCAACATAGAGCGGAATGCCAGTCCTGAAATGATGTTGATAAATGCCTGCGCCTTTAACAATGAAATGAGTTGTGGTCCAAAAACCTTGAAAAAGAATGCTGGAATAACCCAGTACATGCCCCCCATCGGTTGTCCAAAGTCTTTAAAAGGTACCTGTCCCTGGCTAATGCGATAGGCGCCTTCCCAGGAAAGAAAGATATTTACGCGATAAGGAAATTGCCCGATAAAGAGGGGGACACATGCCAAGCCAACTATTGTAAACAACTCGATATAGGATAATACTTTCTTTTGCGCCATTCGTGACAAGATAAATTTTGATAAAAATAGAGGTTTAAAATAGATTCTATTTTAGTTTTATAAGCTATTGTACATAAAATAGTAACAACTAATAGCAATAATCAAAAAAAACAGCTGATTACTCAGTTTTAAACGTTAGTTCCGTATGTTTTGTTATTTTGCTGCAAATAGAACTGGATGGGTGTTTTCGTTATAGTACAGGAGATCGTTTTCTGGCTTTCTTTCTTGATTGTTTTTTATACCTATATAGGGTATGCTTTACTGATAACGTTAATGGTTCGGTTGAAGAAAAAGACGGAAGTGCAGGGGAGCATTGAGTGGATGCCTGTAACTATTGTTATTTGCGCCTATAATGAGGAGGACGTAATCGAAGAAAAAATAAGAAATACAAAAGAAATTGATTACCCTGAGGCTTCTTTGACGATAATGGTAGTAACAGATGGCTCTACCGATCGTACCGGAGAACTGGTTCAGACTTTTTCAAACGTACAGTTGGCGCATTCTCCTGAACGCAAAGGTAAGGTTGCCGCTGTAAACAGAATTATGCCCCTGGTAAAAGATCCTTTTGTGATTTTTACTGATGCAAATACCCTTTTAAACAAAGAGGCAGTAAAAAATATAATGCGACACTATCAGAATCAGGAAATAGGAGGTGTTTCGGGAGAAAAGAGGGTTTTTGCCGGGGTAGGGGCTACCGCTGGAGAAGGGGTATATTGGAGGTACGAATCGTATTTAAAGAAAAAAGATGCTGAATTGTATTCTGTGGTGGGGGCAGCAGGGGAGCTTTTCTCTATCAGAACAGCTTTGTATGAATTTGTAGAAGAGGATACGATTATTGAAGACTTTATGTTATCCATGCGAATATGTGGAAAAGGATATCGAATAGCCTATGAGTCAGATGCTTATGCAATAGAAACCGCATCGGCTTCTATTGTGGAAGAAAGAAAGCGGAAGATAAGAATAACCGCAGGCGCTTTCCAGGCAATGAAGAGGTTGTCGAAAGAGCTTTCATTTGCCAGGTTTCCGATGCTTGCTTTTCAGTATTACTCCCACAGGGTATTTCGTTGGACGATAGCACCGATTGCTATGGCATTTATGTTGATAACGAGTGTTTTGTTATGGTCTTTTACAGCAAGCCCACTGTATGCTGTCGCAACCCTGTTACAGGTGCTGTTTTATGGAATAGGCATTATCGGCTGGTGGTTAGGTAGCGGTGGTGGGTTGCCGAAGCTTTTATATGTACCTTATTATTTTTTATTTATGAATATTTCAGTTTTTATGGGTTGGAGGAGGTATCAAATGGGGCAGCAGTCTGTTCTATGGGAAAAAGCAAAAAGACTGTGACGATTTTATAAATATAATAAAAGGTAATTTATTGATGGATTTTTTGAAGGTTTCAGTTTTTTTTCTATGTTTGTGCCCTTGTCCGCCAAAGTTGATTATCCTATTAATTACCCGATTGACTTTCCCAAATCAATATTCTTTAAACCGATTTCAATTCTGTGAAAAACAGCTTTCTGTTTTTTAAAGGGATTTAATTTCAAAATGAGTAATGTAATATTGGTATTAGACAGTAGTAGAGAGATATTACTGTTATTGAAGGAAGTGTTGGGTAACAGAGGTGAGATACATACTGCAGAAGATGGAGCTTCGGCAATTCATTTTCTTTCAAAGAGTGTATTACCGGGTGTGATCGTGATGAACCCTGTCATTGAACTACTTGAAGGCTACAAATTGTTGGACTATTTAAGTTCCAGCAAATTATATAATTCTATTCCAACTATCTTATTGTCTGATTTATCAGAAAAGTATCTGCAGGAGCTTTCCGAACAGTTCAATTGTGCAGCATATTTCCAAAAACCATTTGATCCTTTGAGTTTGTTAAACGCTGTTGATGGCATATTGAATTGATTGATTGTCTAATTGATCTCTTTGAATTAAACCCTAAAAAACGTAAATGGTTTTTGTATGAGTATTTCTACTTTACAAAGTATTTCTGGTGAGTATGTGAGGTTCAATGTTGCTTCGGCAAAATATGAGTACTTTTATATAGGACAAGACTTCGGATATGTGGAAGACAAGTTAAGGTCGTTTCATAAAGGAAGTTTTGTCGATTCTGTTGATGAGGCGATTCATTTTTTGAGAAAGACAAAAAAATATAACCTTCCTTCTGCTTTCATTTTTGGAGATGACGCGCTCTCTAGCGATCTCAAACGATTCCGACGGTTCACCCGGGAATCCAGTTATTTAGAAAATATTCCGGTTATCCTTTTGAGCAATAGAAACATGGATGTTTCTACATTTAAGGGCCCCGTAAAATTGGTAGATGAAATTTTAGATGCCAGATTTTCGGATGAAATTTTGAAGAAGGTAAAAGTTTTGGCAAAAACAAAATTGCACGGAGTAAAGAAAAAAGCAAATTTACGGCCATCCGTCGTTTCAACTGTTGTGAAAAGAATATTGGATGTATTGCTTTCTTCAGTTTTCCTGTTGTTGTTGACCCCCGTGTTTTTAGTAGTAGCCTTGCTGATAAAACTGGAAACTAGTGGTCCTGTGTTTTATATTTCAAAAAGGGCAGGCAGACACTACAGGATATTCAACTTTATCAAGTTTAGAACTATGGAGTTGGGAGCAGACAAGAAGGTAGCGGAGTTACTTAAGAAAAATCAATATCATCAGAATTCAGACCAAAACCCTTTATTCTTTAAACTAAAAGATGATCCTCGGGTCACCAAGGTAGGAAAGTTCCTCAGAAACACCAGTTTGGATGAGGTTCCTCAATTGATTAATGTTTTGAAAGGGGACATGTCTTTGGTGGGAAACCGACCTTTGCCTTTATATGAAGCTGTTACGCTCACAACGGATGAATATGCTGCACGGTTTTTGGCGCCAGCGGGCATCACCGGTCTTTGGCAAATAAAGAAAAGAGGACATCGGGATATGTCTGTCGAGGAACGCATAGAGCTTGATATAACTTACGCTCAGCAAGAGGGACTTTTATATGATTTTTGGATTATTGCTAATACACCCAGAGCGCTTGTTCAGAGAGAAAGTGTGTAACTTTTTATTTAAAGTAGCATAACTCAAAAAGGAATAAATATGAATGGTATGCTTAACCCACTTGTCTCGATTATTACAGTCACTTGGCATTCAACCAAGGTCACCTGCGAATTCTTGGAGTCACTCAAGGCTAACAATACGTATTCCAACATAGAAGTGATAGTGGTAGATAATGGCTCGAAAGAAGACACCGAATCAATATTTACACTGATCTATCCAGGCGTGAAGGTTATTCAAACAGGGGAAAACCTTGGCTTTGCCGGAGGGAATAATGTGGGTATGCGGGTTGCTAAAGGAGATTACTTTTTTATTGTAAATAACGATACGGAATTCACTTCCGGGCTTCTGGAAGGGCTGCTCGACGTTTTTCATACTAATCACGATGCTGGTATAGTCTGCCCCAAATTTCATTTTTATTTTGAGAAAGGCATAATTGAGTATGCTGGCTATACACGGGTGAACATGTTTACCGGTCGAAACTCTATGGTGGGGCGTAACGAAAAAGATAGCGGACAATATAACTTAGTTTCTTCTACACACTACGCGCATGGTGGAGGTATGATGGTTGCGCGAGAAGTTGTAGATAAGGTAGGGTTTATGCCGGAAGACTTTTTTTTGTATTACGAAGAACTAGATTGGTCGGAACAGATAAAAAGGAAGGGGTATAAAATTTATTATCAGCCTCATTCGTTAATTTATCATAAGGAATCCATGACAACGGGGAAGAGTAGTCCTTTAAAAACCTTTTACCTGACGCGAAATCGAATATTTTTTATGCGAAGAAATACTTCTCTTTTTCCATTCTTTCTTTTTACGTTGTTTATGCTTTTTTTTACAATACCCAAAAATACGATTCTATTTTTGGTGAAGGGGCAAAACCGGCATCTTAGATCTTTTTGGAAAGGTATTCTGTGGCAGTTTAATCAATCAATCACTTTCTCTTAATAATGTTTCGTAAGACAAAAATAAGGGTATTACAATGTATCCGCCAGGGAAAAATTGGTGGTGGAGAGTCTCATTTATTGAACCTGGTAGCAAATTTAGATCGGGAAAATTTCGAGCCCGTTGTATTGTCTTTTACTAACGGTCCGATGTTGGAGCGACTAGAAGAAATGAGTGTTCCCAATAAGGTGATTTACACGGAGAGGCCTTTTGATTTTACAAAGTGGCGTAAGGTAAGAGATTTTTTAAAAGAAGAAAAAATCGATCTTATTCATGCGCATGGAACGAGAGCTAACTCTAATGTTTTCTGGGCAGCAAAATCGCTAAATATTCCAGTGATTTATACAATACATGGATGGTCGTTTCATCCTGATCAGTCTTTTTTCGTCCGTCGGTTAAGGATTTTAGGCGAGAAGTATCTGACTAAGAGTTCAAGGCAGAATATTTCTGTTTCAATAGCAAATCAAAATGATGGCAAGAAAAACATTGCTGGATTCAGGTCAGTATTGATTAACTATGGCATTGATCAAAACAAATTCCAATTCGATAGGAGATATAATGATGTAAAGTCAGAATTGGGTATTGATAAAGATTGTATTCTGGTTGTATTTATTGCCCGGTTCACTAAACAAAAGCAACCTTTAGCAATTGTAGAGGCTTTTGCAAAGGCGGTGCTTGCTGACCAGAGGCTGCATTTGTTGATGGTTGGAGATGGAGAGCTTAAGTTGCAGGTGGAAAAGTTGGTGGAGGGATTTAGTCTCAAAGACAAGGTTACATTGCAGCCTTTTCGACAGGATGTTCCCGCTATTCTCTCTGCAGCTGATATTTTTGTGCTGCCTTCCATTTGGGAGGGGTTGCCGATAGGGTTGCTCGAAGCTATGACAATGGGAAAGGCAATAGTAGCTTCAAATGTTGACGGTACTCCAGAAGTGATAACAGACAATGAGAATGGTATCTTGGTGGATACCAGTAACTTGATAGACGGATTCAAAGAGGGGATATTACGCTTAAGCAGAGATGAATTAATCAGAAAGAAATTTGGGGAAGCTGCTTTGACGACGGTTAGGAAAAATTTTAATGTAGTAGACATGACCAGGAAGATCGAAGAAGTTTACTTTGATATCCTAGTAAAGGCGGGGGCTACAGAGGTATAATGTGATGTTTTTACAATTGGAGTAAATGGTATTGTGGTATGTTTTTTATAAAATGATTGTTACTGAAAGGGTAACAAACTGAGAGCGAAAGGGTTATAAAGTAGCTGAAAGTTTTTGGGAAATTATTTCATATTTACATAAAATAGCATTTATTTTGTTGTCGTTATTTCTCAATCCTATATAGTTTAAATTCTTAGTTAAGTCCTTGATTTACCACCCTATTTCCAATTTCCTCTAGTGTAAAATTCTATTAATTAGTAAACCATATTTTACAGATGAAACGCTTTGTCAGAGGAGCTTTCTGTAAAATAACTAGTTATCAAATTTGCAGATTACTACACTAGTTTGATGGTTTCATATGCACAGAGCCCTTATTTATGAATAATTTGATTGTTTAGTAAGTTACTCCAATTTCTTTGTAGGCCGTTTTAAAACTATTAATTACTAAGTCATGAAAAGTTTTACCCTTTTTGTTCGTCTGATTACGGCGTCTTTGGCGTTATTTTTTGCGCAGTTTTTGTTCGGACAAAGCGTTATTGATCCAAATGATGCAATAATCAACTATGACGTCAATAACCCTCCCATTCAACCTCCTTCTGGGCAAATTGGAAAATGGGTGAGAACAAAAAGACTGCCCTGGAATACAGACGCTTATAAGGCTTATATTTATAAAGGGTCGGCATTTCGACTTAAATTTCCGCGCACTTATTCGACAAATAATGATGGGAGGAGGTATCCTATGATCATTATGTTTCACGGCAGAGGGGAAGCAGGTCCTAATACGGACAATGAATACTCTATGTATCATGGCGGTGAGCTTCATTTGAATGCCGTTAATAATGGGACATTCGATGGTTTTGTCTTTTTTATGCAGGGAGGAACAGGTTGGGGAACCGGTCAATTTGCGCATGTTGCCGAAGTTATAGATTACATGGTGACAAATAATAAACTTGACCCCTTTCGTATCAATGTACATGGTTTGTCTGCTGGCGGTGATGGGGCTTGGAATTTTGCAGCAAATTTTCCCAGATATGTCTCAGGTTTGCTTCCTATGTCTGGTACCAATATAGCTTTTAGGGAAAATAGTATTGTACAGTCTTTAAAATTCACACCAATATGGGATTTTCAGGGTGAATTGGACGGCAGTCCTTCTCCTTGGACGTCTCAACAGGTGTACCTTTCGTATGTAGCGGCAGGAGCAAACATGAAGCATACAGTCTATCCTCATTTGGGACATACTACTTGGCCAACTGCTTATGCTGAGTCCGATTTTTTTCCTTTTATGGTAAGGTCAAATAAGGCAAATCCATGGCCACTATTTGGTAAGTCAGAGTTCTGCCCCGGTGAAACAATTAATGTAACGTTGGGAGTAACACCAGGGTTTACGTCTTACGAGTGGCGTAAAAATGGTGTATTGATTTCAGGAGCAACAGGTAATACTTATCAGGCAACAACAGAAGGTATTTATTCTTGTAGAATATTAAGAGGTACGCTGTGGTCGGAGTGGTCTCCGACCCCTGTAGTAGTAGGATATAAATCTGCAACGGTATCCCCGCCTATTTCCGTGAAAGGATTAATGAGCAAAGTATTGCCAGCTCTTGATAATAATTCGTTGATTTTATCAGTGCCTTCAAATTATGCTACTTACCTATGGCAGAAAGTTGGTAGCACGACGACTTTGAGTACGGCCGATACGCTGGTTGTTTCTTCACCAGGAGAATACAGAGTAAGAGTAACAGAGCAGTTTGGCTGTTCAAGTGAATTCTCTGCTCCATTTAGTGTTGTGGATGCAAATGGACCCAATAAACCGGATCCGGCTATTAATTTAGTGGTGACCCCGTTGTCCAAAACCTCTCTTCAACTGAATTGGAGTGATAATCCCACGCCCGTATATGACGAAACGGCTTTTGAAGTATATAAATCTGATGCACCAGGCGGTCCCTATCGTCTCGCTGCTATAAAAGGGGCCAATGTCCACGCGCATGTGGTAGAAGATTTGAATTCAAATTCTTCTTATTATTTTAGGATACGAGCAGTCAATAACACAGGTGCCGCTGCGCCATCGGTTGAAGCTACGGGTAAAACGCTTGCTGATAATCAACCACCCGATGCTCCTACTAACTTAACGATTACCGGAAGCACAAGGACTTCTATATCACTTGCCTGGTCAGAAGCGTATGATGATGTGGGTGTTACCAAATATGATATTTATATTGATGGTAGTAAGGCCTATGTGACAGAAGGAACATCGTTTACTGTCTATGGGTTGACGACTGGTCGCTCTTATAACTTTTCTGTTAAAGCCCGTGATTTTGAAAACAATGTTTCACCTGCCAGTAATCAGGTAACCGGACAGCCTCTATTCAGAGGACTTAACTATAAACACTACACGTTCACGGGTACTTGGAATAACCTCCCTAATTTTAATACATTGACTCCGGTGGCCACAGGAATAATGCCTGCGGTAGCCCTTACACCTAGAGTGCAAGATGACAACTTTGCCTTTTTATGGGAAGGGTTTATTAACATTCCCGTGAATGGAACGTATACATTCAGAACCAGGTCAGACGACGGAAGCAGGTTATGGCTGGGTGCGCACAACGGCACTGAGTCGCCCTATAATTTTAGCGGCACGCCCTTGGTGAACAATGACGGTTTACATGGTGCCCAGGACAGAGATGGCACAATAACATTGTCGGCAGGAACTTATCCAATAGCCATTGCATTTTACGAACAAGGTGGCAGTGAGGTAATGACAGTATCCTGGAGAACACCACAAACAGGTAGTAGTTTTGTAGCCATTCCTGCGAGTGCTTTTGCGGACCCTCCTGTTAATAATGGCTCTGCCCCAGACGCACCGGCTAATTTGGCCGCTGTATCGGTTTCTTATAAGCAAATCAATCTCACCTGGGCAGATAAAAGCGATAATGAAACGGGCTTTGAAATATGGAGATCTACGGATGCTTTTTCTGACTTTACGACAGTGGGTGTGGCTCCGGCGAATGCAACATCTTATACCGATAGTTCCGTGGCGTCTTCGACTAAATATTTCTACAAAGTCAGAGCGATAGGCTCCTATGGGGAGTCCGAGTTTACTTATAATTATACAGAAGCTCACTGGGATTTTGATAATAACTACAACGACGCCACCGGTAACGACCGCGCTTTGTCTCCGAACGGAGGGCCGACTTTTGATGCAAATGATAAAATGCGGGGAACACATTCGCTGGTGCTGTCCGGCAGCAATAATCGTTATGTTACCATTAGTAATTCCGGAAATTTCCTACAAGAGGCATATTCTGAAAGGACAATTGCCTTTTGGATGAAGTCAAACTCAAACGCTAATAACCGGATTGTATTTGAAGTGGGCGGTAGTGATGATGGGATAGCGTTGCGATTGAACAGTAATACGTTGATTGCAGGTATTGCTAGTAACAATAGCAGGCATACGATCCAGGCTTCTTATAACAATTCAAATTGGAGACATATAGCTGTTGTATACAAGGGCAACACCTTTAGGTTATACATTGATGGCACTATGGTGGCCGCCAACAACAATTTACCTTTCACGGCACTTACAACAACTAGTAATGGGGCCAGGATTGGATTGACTAATGGCAGCAATGCATTTAACTCTACTTCTGGTTACAATCTATATAACGGAAAAATAGATGGCTTTGGCATATATGCTACCGCTTTGTCTCCCGAAGCAATAAACGCCTTAAGGAGTAACACTTTTGGACAGTCGAACGCCGTGACACATTCTTTGCCAGAAGTGCCTGCTGCAGCAACCGGGTTGGTCGCTTCTGGAACTAGCTTGTCTTCGATTCAGGTAACCTGGACGGACAATGCAAATAGTGAAACTGGATATGAAATATACCGATCTAACAATAATAATGGTAATTATTTGTTAGCGGCTACTTTGCCTGCAAATACCACCTCTTATGTGGATGAGGGGTTATTTGCGAACGTCATTGCTTACTATAAGGTAAGGGCAATTAATGCGGGCGGGGCTTCGGCATTTAGCAATGAGGATAGTGCATCCACTTGGAACAATATTCCTGTGCTTCAATCTTTGGCAAATCAACAAATGCGTTACGGAACAACTTTACAGTTGGAAGTAACAGCCACTGATGCAGACCCTGGAAATTTGACACTCAGTGTTGCCAATCTCCCCTCATTCGGCACTTTTGTTCAAACAGGAAATGGGCAAGCTACCCTTTCGTTTAATCCGACACAAAGTAGCCATCAGGGTCTCTATAATGATATTACGATAACCGTTACAGATCAGAATAATGGAAGCGTGTCATCTTCTTTCAATCTGGTAGTAAATAGTAATTATTCTCCAGCGATTGGTGTTGTTAGTAATGTAGTAATGAAAGAAGGAGAAAGTACTCAGATTAATTTGTCTGCAACAGACGAAAATCCGACGGATATTTTAAGCTGGACATTTACCGGATTACCTTCTTTCGCAACATTAGATACAACGGCTGGATCTGCCCAAATAACCCTTGCTCCAACCTACACAGATCATGGGGTTTACACTGTTTCTGCTGCCGTTTCTGACGGAAATGGAGGGACGTCTTCTCGTTCATTTACTATTACCGTGACGGATGTGATACCGGAAGAAATAGTATATATACATCCAACTCGTGTGGGGGCGCAATTTCAAGGGCCTTCGCCTTGGAATAACCTGAATAAGGTACCTGCTTTGAACGATGTTTTCTCTGATCTTAAAGATCATTTGGGAAGAACTTCTTCGATTGGACTGAAAATCACCTCAAACTGGGCGGCGATTGGTGATGGAACGAATACTACGGGTACCGTAACAGGTAATAATTCAGGAGTTTATCCAGACAATGTATTACGTTCTTCTTATTATACGAACGCTGCTGCCCAAACGATTCAGATTTATGGATTGAATCCTGCAGGTAAGTATAACTTTACTCTGTTCGGAACAAGACAGGGTACAGACAACCGAACCGCTGCTTACACGATAAAAGGTGTTACGTTAACTTTGAACGCCGCCAGCAATACTCAAAATACTGTAACATTTAATGATGTTATTCCTGATGCGGATGGTACTTTGGTATTGACGCTGGCAAGGGCCTCCGGTTCAAGTGCAGCATATCTAAACGCCTTGGTTATTGAGAAGGTAACAGGTATTGTGCCTTCAGCACCAGCAAGACCCAGAAATGTCAATGCGGAAATAGTAGGAGCTGATGTCAAAATTAGCTGGGTTGATGCGGCATATAATGAAACGGGGTACCAGGTATATAGGGCAACAAGCTTGGTAGGACCCTATACATTGCTTAATTCAACGCCTACCCAGGCCAACGCCCAAGAATACATTGACGGCACGGTTAGTGGTAATACGTTGTACTATTATTCAGTAAAAGCTTTTAATGAACTTGGTGAAGCGTATAGTGATACTATTTCTGTAACTACTGCTAACACAAGTCCGAATCTGCAAGCAATAGCAGACGTGAATATGGTCACCGGCCAAGTCGTAAATGTAAATGTCAGTGCAACAGATAATCCTGGGGACATTATAACATTAAGTGTAACCAACCTTCCTCCGTTTGCTACATTTACCACTACAGGAAATGGAACTGGTGTGATAAATATAACAGCTGGATATACAACAGGAACATTCCAATGTACTGTTACGGCAACTGATAATTATGGTGCTGCCGCCAGCACTCAATTCAATATCGTGGTGGCACCAGTTGACCCTAATGCGCCCACCGAACTTGTTGCAGGGGCTATTTCAAAATCGAGTATAAGGCTTACGTGGAAGGACAATGCCAGCTCAGAATCTGGTTTTCAGGTTCATAGGGCTTCATCAGCCAATGGTACCTATAGCCTTGTTGCCACGTTGCCAGCGAATACGACAACATATGACAATACGGGGTTGTCAAACGGATCTACTTACTATTACAAAGTGAGGGCAGTTATCGGCGGCAATTTTACTTCGTATACCAATACTGCAGGCTCAACTGTTGCTCAGTCCCAGGTATATGTGAACTTTGGAGATGAGAATATTGTGCCTTTGCCATGGAATAATACGCCTATAGGACCTATAGACGGTGATGTTATGGCACTGAAAAATGATCTTGGTAATCCAACTAATATGACAATGGTTGTTGTAGGACAGGGTTGGAGTGGAGTAAATCATACAGGTATGAATACAGGTAATAATAGTGGTGTTGTACCGGATGATGTTATGAAATATAACTGGTTCTTAAATACCGGAACTGTAGGGATTGTGAAGTTCACTGGTTTGGATATGTCTAAAACTTATGGATTTACCATATTTGGAAGCAGAGACGGTAACGGTCAGAGTCCAAATAGAAGTACATCGTATACTATAGGTAGTCAAACAGTCGTTTTAAATTGTGTAAACAATATTTCAAAAACTGTAAGGATTGAAGGAGTAAGGCCAGATGAAGATGGCAGCATTACAATGGAAACAAGAACGGCGGAGACTTCAACTGCTGGTTATTTGGGATCGGTAATTTATCAGGCATACACAACAGATAATCCTTCCTCCGGCGGAGTACAGACAAGGCGTCGTGAAGAGGTTACCCAAGTTAGTCAACAGTCGAATGAAGCGCAGGTCAAATCGGACGTAACGCAAAATGTATCGATTAATGCTTACCCCAACCCGTTTGTTGACGAGGTGACTTTGAATATTGTACTAAAAAATGGGGTTGAAAAGCTCACTGTTTTTGTTACAGATATGAATGGCAGAAATGTATTTGTAAACAAATTGGAGAGACTACCGGCAGGTAGTTCACAGATTAAATTGCGATTAAATAATCAACCTGCGGGTGTCTACATTATCAGTATTGTGGATAATACGGCAGACAAACCCAGGTACTTAAAAATCCTGAAAGGGCGCTAAAAAAGGTTTGTTTAACTAGTTTTTAAAAAGGCTATCCTAAGGGTAGCCTTTTTTCCTCATAGTGTCGCCTCTGTATTTTGCGAAGCGCAGAATGGATATTATTGTTTGTCAAAGAATTGTAGAGACTCTATATTTGTAAGGCTGAGACATCACGCTTGAAGAAAGAAATCTGAATGACTGGTCAGAAACGTATATACGGCATAGATTCATTGAGAGCAGTTGCCATGTTGTTAGGCATTGTATTGCATGCTTCTATCGCCTATAAGGCAAAACCTCATAGGAATTGGATATTTGATGAAGAGTATCATTCTGTGGGATTCAGTTTATTGTATTTTATTATTCATTCGTTTCGAATGCCAGTGTTTTTTATAGTGGCTGGTTTCTTTTGTAGGTTGTTATATCACAGGATCGGGGAAAAGGAGTTTTTGCTGCATCGCTTAAAGCGTATTTTGATACCTTTTGGTATAGGTGTTTTTCTAATAGTACCGATAAGTCTGATTCCGTTTAATTTGTATTTATTTGTATATAAACAGGGGATAGACTGGAGTAAGGCTTTTACGCTTAGTTTTTTTAAGCTATTCAATTTTAATGGGCTGGCACATTTATGGTTTTTATATGATCTTCTTATTTTTTATGCTGTAACTATATTACTTCTTCGCCTAAAAAAGTTTAAAGTTTTCACATTGGTTATGGTGCGGGTTAACTATTGGTGGCAAAAGGTAAGAGTTAATATCTTTCATTGGCTATTTCTAGTGGTGCTACCGTTGTGGCTTTTTATGTTATCTAACGTAGAGCTCTATCCCGTGGCAGATGGGCATTTGATCCCCCAAAGATTTAACAATCTGGCTTATTACGGATACGCTTTCTTTATAGGTTGGATGTTACACAAGCGACCAGATATGCTGGAATTGGCTGAAAAAAAATATCATTGGTTTTTGTGGCCCGGTTTACTGGCGACAGCAATTGGGTTCTATTTAGAATGGAACTCATTCTGGAACAGCTACTATTTGTTTTTGGGGGCAAAGCTCTTTGCGGCAATCCAGGTAAGCCTCATGATTGTGGGATGTATTGGTTTTTTTCTACGTCATTTTAACAAGGACAGTAGATTTTGGAGATACGTTTCGGATGCTTCTTATTGGGTTTATCTCACACATCTCTTTTTTGTAGCCCTGTTACAGCTTTTGTTTTTAAACAGTGGAGTACCCGGAGAAGCACGGTTCTCTTTGGTTATTTTCATCACACTCCTGGCAACTTTTTTAAGCTATCATTACTTTGTTAGATTTACATTTATAGGCAGTTTGTTGCATGGAAAAAGATATAAAAGAAACCCAGTTAAAAAAACAATCAAATGTTGAACTGAGATATGAGCAACGCTTCAAAATTTAGAATATTTACACTTGTGTGGTCCATGTCCACACTCTTTCACCAATTTACTTTTTTTAACTGGACCGGGACCCTCGGTTTGGGGTGGCTTGTAACTTTTGCTTGTCTGCTTTATATTTTTTCGGGGCGTTATTTTTTTTTCCTTTTTGCATTAATTGCCAATGTTTTGTTTGTATTTGGAAAAATGCCTTCGGTTCCTAATCATATTTTTTTTGAATGGTTCACGAATTGTATGTTATTAATTGTCATTTTTCGATATTCTTCTAAGCCATATATTTATTTTGAAGAGAGAAATGCTGGCAAGATATGGAATACCTTTTCTCCGGTGGCAATTGCTGCAATGGTTATATTGTATTTCTTTGTTGTTTGGCATAAGTTAAATAGTAGTTTCTTTAATCCTGCAATCAGTTGCGGGGGGCTTTTTTTCGAAGATGTTGTCCACAATCTATATTTGGATAAAGTGCAAAGCATTAATGAGCTGCTTGTTACAAATATTCTGTTGTTCAGAAACTTTTCCATTTATTCCACACTTATTGCGGAGGCGATAATTCCAATTCTCTTATTGACCAGACGATTTAGATATATTGGGTTGATTTTTGGCGTATTATTTCATTTACTGTTACCCTTACAGGGGCATGAAGGAATTTTTAGTTTTTCTGCTATGTTGTTTAGCTTTTATGTTTTGTTTTGGAACGAGGCCGCATTTGTAAAAGTGGATCAACTTTACAAGAAATATTCGAGAGAAATCGGCATTTGTTTTTTGACATTTTTTGTAGCCCTGCTATTCGTACGTTGGTATGGAACGGATTTGATGTTTAAAATGACTGGCACCGTTTTTTTCTTTTTTTATGGGTTGAGTTACTTGTTTTTACTGTTTGTTTCTCGTAAATACAAGAAGCCCTTAGTGAGCACTCCTTTGGAAAAGAAGTCCCTATTTTATTATTTTGTATGGTTATGCCCAATCATCATTTTTATCAACGGGTTGTCACCCTATCTGGGCTTAAAAACAGAGACTAGTTTTAGTATGTTTAGCAACTTGCGTACCGAGGCAGGCATTTCTAATCATTTTTTTATTCCCTCTGGTTCGCAGGTTTTTGATTTCCAAAAGGAACTTGTTACAATTATTGATACTGACAAAGAATCATTGAAGGAAAATGACCGCTACTATGGAAATGATGTTCATATGGTCCCGTTTGAGTTTATTAGGATGTTAAATAAACAGCAGGAAGATTTTTATGTTAGATTTCTCATAGGAGACAGTGAATATACAGTAATGAGGCAGCAGGGTGTTTTAACCGGCTCCGGAGGATTGAATTTAGAGCAAAATTATTTTTTAAAGAAATTTTTTAGGTTTAGACCCGTTTACCCGGTGGAGAGTCTTTGTCAACATTAGGAATTATGAAATGTTTTTATGGAAAAGTTTGATCTGATAATCGTTGGGACAGGTTTTGCTTCGAGTTTCTTTTTAAAAAAATACTTGGAAAAGGCAAAAACGGATAGTAGAGTATTGGTTCTCGAAAGAGGGTTTTTTTTTCCCCACAGCGAGCGTCTCAAGTTGTACAGGGGAGAAAACAGATCTACCGAATTTAGTAACATAGATGATATTGAATTGGACTATGACAACCCTGACAAGACCTGGGTATTTGATGCGAATTTTGGAGGCAGTTCTAACTGTTGGACGGGGTGCACACCACGCTTTATGCCTAATGACTTCAAAATGAAATCTACATATGGGGTTGGAGTAGATTGGCCGATAGGTTACGAAACATTGGAGCCCTATTACAGCGAGGTGGAGGATATTATGATGATAGGAGGACCTGTTGTTACTCCCTTCCCGAAAAGCAAGGCATATCCACTACCTCCGCAACATCTGTCTACTGTCGATAGGTTACTCCAGGCTCAGCACAGAGAGCTCTACATAAGCCAACCAACAGCACGGGCCACTATACCAACAGGGAATAGGAATGGTTGTTGTACCAGCACGGTTTGTTCACTTTGTCCGATAGATAGCAAATTTACCATCGAAAATTCGCTATTATCTGTTTATAAAGATTCAAGAGTCGAAGTTAGATATGAATGCCAAGTGTATGGACTAGTACCGCATTATGACGTAGTTAGAACAGTTGTTTACAGACAAGGCAGCAAGGATTTTTCTGTTCAGGGAGAGGTTGTCGCTTTGGGAGCGAATGCAATCTTTAATGCTCATATTTTACTTTCTTCAGGAGATACACTTTACTATACAGGAAGGGGGTTGTCTGATCAGAGAGGCGTTTTTGCCTATTTTTACTTTAATGGATTGAACAATGTGGGTGCCAGTTCCATAATATCAGCTAATGGATATATGTTCTATGATACGGACAAGAGAAGCGATTATGCAGGTTGTCTCATAGAAAGTTTTAATGACCCCTTTATTCGTAATGAGCCCGGGAGGTGGCGGCAACTGGCTAAATTCAAGTTTATATTTGAAGACTTGCCTAATGATGATAATAGGGTTATGCTAAGTGCGGATCTTTTTAAACCCAGAATACAGTACAAGTTGCATGATCCATATGTTGAAAGGGCTAGGGCTAAATTAGCGGAGAATATCGACCTTTATTTTTCTTTTTTACCCATTGAACGGATAGAGATAGATAGTCAGTTTCAAAAATCTGAATTTCATATATGTGCAACAACAAGGATGGGGCTAAGTGCCGAGGATAGTGTAATAGATAATAAGCTTATTCATCATCAATATAGAAACCTGTTTGTGTTGGGAAGTGGTGCCTTCCCAACCATTACTCCGGCGAATCCAACATTAACATTATCAGCTTTGTCGCTATGGGCCGCTGAATCATCTTTTTAAATTTTTTCAATGAAACGAAGCAAATTTATACGATTCGGTGCTTTTGGACTTTTGGGTATGGGATTAGGGACAGGAATTTATGCAGGAAGGCGTAAGTTTGCTCATCTGGCTAAGGAAATGATACTAAAGGATACTGCGACTTTAAACATCCCTAAAGAGGTATATAATCGCTTTTTTACTGAAGTAGATGAGAGGAATGCTTGGGGCATATTCTCTAGCGCGCAGCAAGTGCTGATAAGATGTCATTATTACGGAAATAATTCAATTTTTCGGTTGCCTTATTATTCATATTACGAGATATATCGAAGTAAAATTATTGGTACTTTCTTACTCTCTACAGATTTTTTCGTGAACAAAATGGATGAATCAAAAACCCTTACGTATATTTCATTTTTTGATCCCTATCGGCGTTCGTGCGGTAATCCGTTCTCGAATCTGTATTATCCATAAAATAATAATCCGGCTATAATATTTTAAGGTAAATTTTCTTTGATTGTTGAAACGATTGCTAATTCTTACTTTTTCGGAAGGAAAAGAGAAGCATGCCGAATCTGTTCTTCCCTATTATCTTATAAATGACCACGGGAACAAATGTTCCCACCAGGATCCCTATAGTTAGAAGAATTAAGGGTTGCTCAATGCCTAAAAATTTTGTGAGAACAATTCGGCTACAGGCGGTTAATATTACATGCATTACATAAATGTAGATTGAGTGATATCCTAAAATCTTCAGAAACTTAAATATCCCCAGGCTTTCTAATTTGAACGCCAAGACGAACATATAAATACATCCTGTAAGTGCGATCAATAAAAATTCAAATTCGTTTATAACATTGTTTAAATAATACAATTGGGAAATTACGAAGACAGGTAATAACATCAACGATAGCCAGGGGCTGCGAAGAAACTTTTGAACTTTAGGCTTGAAGAAAGCGATGGAAACCGCGTCTCCTATAGCAAAAAAGATGTAAAATGACATCCAATCGGAGAGCAAGCTGACTTTTTCAAAAAATGGAGAGACAAAATATAGCAATAAACCTAAAGCGATTTGAAAGGTGGAGGTCAGATGAGCTTTAGTCTTAAGAAGAATGAATATCAGGGTTGTATTAAAAAGCGCTGGAAGATACCAAAATTGATCCAAGGCTCTTGGCTGATAAAGAATGTAAAGATAATCTTTCCAGTTTCTCGCTGCGTTTGTTGGCTCTCCCGAAAAAACAATTTGAAGTGTAACTTGGATAATTGACCATACGAGATAGGGGTAAATCAAACTGTCAAACCTATTTAAGATAAGGTTATTGACTGATCGTTTACGTAGACTGCTAGTTATAAACAGCCCCGATAAGATAAAAAACAGGGGCATTCTAAAACTGAAGAAAATCATGTTAGCGGTAGTCATATAGTCAGGTATATGCATTCCTCCGCGTTCTATGCCTATCAGGGCATGCCTATAAACGACTAAAATAATAGCCAACCCTTTTAAATAGTCAACCCATCCCCAACGAGGCTTTGATGAAATGGTCAAGCCAGATACTTCTTCAATGGGCTCCTTCAGTTTTTTGACAATTTTCAATTTTAAATATCGCTTTTAATATAAGACGGTTTCAAGGGGAGCACCTATGATTTTTTCGATGTTTAGTTTTATTTCATATTGTGTTAATTCGAGGTTCAGTTTGTTACTAAATTCATCGTTGTATTTTTTTGAGGCTGCATTATACATTTCAATATTAATGATATCATCTTTGAAGTTTTTCTCAGCCCGTAGCAACGCTATTTCTACTTCATCTACGACTTTATTCTGCATCAGAACTTGTCGGGTGACATTTGTATATTGTCTGTAGAGCACCAAAATTTCTACTTTAATTTCTCGAGCCAGTTGTTCTTGGTTGTACTTGCTTACTCTAACTTGCTCTTTTGATATTTTAATATCGGTACCTTTTGAGAAAATAATACCGAGAGGTAGCGTAAGTCCTATATTAAGCCCGGTGAACAGGTAAATATTGCTGCCATTGGGGTCTTCTCGTCTTGTTTGACTCCTAAAATTATACATAGGATTAACTGTCAAAAGATTTAACCACGAGTTTTTAGTTTTCTTTAGTTGGTATTCAAGGATAGTGTTTTGACTTTCAGATTTTTTGAATATCGGACCATCAAGAGCGAGTTGAACAAGGCGGTCCTCTATGGTCAGCGTCTTTTTGCTAATTGCAGTGTCTGGAATTGGGTTCTTTTGGGCGAAACATGGTGCAATCCAGATTGTCATGGAGAAAAAAGCAAAACATACGATACCCCAAAAGGGTTTCGTTTTGTTCTTTTTATTCCGTTTTTGAGCTTGATGATGCATGGGACAACTCTTTGTTTGGTAAATGATTGAATTTGTGTAGTTTTAGTACAACTACAATTAATGGATAGTAAATGATGCTGGACGTTATTTGTCCGGTTGCCTTTTGGGCGTATTCTCCAATATAGAAGCAGAAAAAAGCACATAGACACGCTGCGTAAATAATGCGAAATTCCTCATTTTCAGCATTAAAATACCCTCTAATAGCTCTTTTCATTATCAAAAAGTAAAGAATGAGATAATTTATCAACCCAATATATCCAGTTTCAAGAACGCGTTTTAAGTAGCCATTGTCCGGTTGAAAATTGGCCAGAGGATGCCCAGGGTGTAAAGATTCGCCCGTAGCTCCAGTTGTAGCCAATCCTCCTCCGATCGGGTGGTTGTGGATGTAATATTGGATACTTTTTCTATTTGTTTCCCTTACTTGATAAGAAGCATCTTCTTCAGGATAAAAGGTTGTTCTGAAACGGCTGATAGTAGAACTTTCGAATGGACCGTATAACATAAGCACAAACAATAACGCGCCGATTGTGGCGAATATATAGGTAATTCTTCTATTCGCTAATACCATAATCAGAAAACAAATTGCAGCTATAAGCATTGCATGCCCGGTACGTGTTCCGGAGTAACTCATGCCAGTAATCATTATAATAACCCCTATAAGAATAATAATGGACAGCCTTTTGTTTCTGATATTTCCCAAGAGAATAACCATGAAAAATACCGCACAGACGGACATCGTTGTGGCGAATGCAGCGGGGTCGGAAAAAGTCCCCATTTTTCTAAAAACCCCACCTATAAATACAAGAGCTAACCCGGCAGGATCAGACATCAACCAAACCATTTCAAAATTGAACAGACCATGCCATTGCTGAATACAAGCATACAGCCCTGCTATGGTAGCCAAAGCAAAAATAAACGTAAAATAGCGTCTTACATCTTGGATTGAGTTAATAACATGATAACTGATAATAAGCATAAATAGGTTTGACAATAGTTTTCTGAACCCCTGAAACCAACCAACAAAAGACAAGGAATTGGGGTTGAAAAGCTGTAGCAAAAAGTATCCATAAATAATGAAAAGAAATATGATAATCCGATGCGCAGCAAATTCGTTGAAACTTTCCTTAAGATTATTGCGCGTTAACACTAGACTAAGCATGCCGACTACTATCAATGCGTCCGAAACTACTCCTACGGGAAAATGGACGCCGTAGTAAAATAGCAGCCGCTGAATATGAAATCCGAAAAATGAATATATAACTAGTGCATAAAAGCAAATCTCCATGTTTAATAGGCCAATGGAGAGAACAGTTACCCCCAACAATCCGGCAATAAATAGCAGTCCTAATTTAAGGCTAAGTGAAACAATAAGTGCGCAAAAAACGGCTATACCGGTGAATAACAATAACCCTACCCAGTTCTGAAGTTTTTCAAAAAGAAATATCCTGCTAAGGGACTCTGCTACAGAGGTTCTAATTTTGTTATATGTCGTTTTATTCCTCGACATAGCTATAGGAAAACTACCTTTATAAAAATAGCGATAAACATGACAATTACAAATAACGTAATTGTTGCTTCATGAAATGAAATGTTTTTATCGTCCATTGTGGTGAAGTTTGTGGCGTATTGAGTGCAATCAGGTTACATTTATATTTTCCATATCCACCATATTTAAGACAGATCCACAAAACTTTCCATTGAGCTGTTTGAAAAAATCTATCGACTCTTTGTCAATTTGTTTGATGATATGTTTAGAGGAGAATATCGCAATAACGGCATCAACATATTGTGCCAATTCTCTACTATCAGAAAAGTCGTTTAGAGGGGGACCCTCTAAAAAGATATAATCATATTCTTTTGTTAGCTCTTCTAAATGTTGTAGAATATTGCCTGTGGGTAAAATTTCGGAGGGGGTATAGTCTCCACCCTCTGAACCTAATACAAATACATATCCGTTGCCAATGTCAGTTATGCTGCTTTTTATTTTCTCCAGGTCATTACTGTCTACTTTGGCAAATTCAATTTTTTCAAGTATAGGATCTGCATTCAGTCTAACAGTTAGATCGTTGTTGCAAAAATTTGTGTCAATGATCAAAATCCGCTTTCGGCTTCGGATCATGCTATAAGATAACGCCATAATAAGCGTAGTTTTTCCTTCTCCCTTTTTTGTACTGGTAAAAAGAAACGTCTTTTTACCACTACTTTCAACAGCAAACCGCAACTTTCTGATTGACTCCCTGAATACATTTAGTCTATTCCCTTTACTGGCTTCTTTAGTTTGAGCACCATTGGCAATCACAATGTCTGCCAGGTTTTTTTTCTTCAAATTCATGAAGTTGACCATACTGATTAACTTTAGCTCGACTGTCTTTGTGAATATTTTTGGCGTTTTTATAGATGAATCCAAGTAAGCCAGTAGGAGAATAACTAATGTACTTGTAAGCACTGCTGCAATAGCTGCGATTCCTATAATGAGTTTTCTTTTTGAACGTTCCGGGATGATACCAGGTTGCCCGCTTATTACTTGCCTAAAGTTATTTACATTCGAAACGGTAATGTCTATTGCTTCGGAGTATTTTTGTTTTGCCGCTAGGTATTCTTTATTTGCAAGGTCCACCTCCTTCATCAGAGATTCCAGGTTGGCAGCTTTTGTAGCATCCTGCACTGCATTTCCTCTCAATGCGCCTATCCGACTTTCGATAGTGGCAATAGTAACTTGAGAAGCTTGAATATCTAACTCGAGATCTTGTTTTTTATCAAGCAGACCTCGTCTATTGTTAGGTGCAATCCCTTCGACGGGGGTGCCAGCAGTGGAGTTAATAATCTTAGTTTGATATTCAGCCTTAAGTTGATTATATCTAGCCAACAAGCTTTCGTCTGTAGCGCCTCCGTTTACGTAATTTTCATAGGTTTCATTCATCGTCTTTTTGAGTGTAAGAAGTTCGGTGTTTTCATTGATATTGGAGGAACTCTCAGACGTATTGTTTTCTGTGGTACCTGAAGCGGTGCCCAGGCGTTGGTTGACCTTTCTCAGTTCGTAGTATAATTTGGTTTGTTTTGTTCTCTCTTCCGTTAAACTCTTTTCAAGGTCCGTAATTCTGGTAACGCTGCTGGTTGCTTCCAGTTCTGGATTAATGATCCCTTCCCCTGTCAACAACGATCTTTTATAATCCAGATCAGTTTTCTTTTTTTCCATTATACTTCGGAGGGTGTCCGACGATTCCAGCGACCTGGTATCTCTTATTTGTCGGTAGTATCTTAGAAATTGCTGAAACCCCACATTAACAACAAAGGCAGACAATTCAGGATTTTCTGATAAAAAGTCGGCGACTATATAATCTGTTCTTGGGAGCCTTTTTACATCCAGTCTTTTTATGATAGATTCGTAGTCATAATTGTATAGCTCTAAAAAATCCAGCAGTTCCTTTTCTTCGGGCTTAAACGAAGTGAGCATTTCCATTTTGTCCAACTTCTCTGCAAAAACGACTTTAGCTTGTTGTATGTCAATTTTTGTGTAGGCGGGCAACTCTTTCTGTTGTTCCGTGAGCACTCTAAAGGGGCTATCATTATTCAGGTCGTGAAGAATGAGTGCATAAGAGAGAAGAGTGACGACAGCCTCAGACTCCCAAGTTATAATAGCATTATTGAAACGAGCATCAGCTTCAAAAAAACTGATGTTTTCATCCACAATTTTTACTTGATCTTTGATAATAAATCCGGTAGCAATATGGGTGCTTGATTTGTATATTTTTTCCTCGTTGCGGGTAAAAAAATAAGCACTAATACAGGCGATCATGCCGGCACCAATGATAAACCATTTCCTTTTTAAGATAATACGAAAAAAATAGAGAAAATCCATTTATGCAAATTTGGGTGTCTTTATTAAAATGAACTAAACGGATCTTTGGAATTTAGTTGATAACTTCTATAAAGGCAAGCAAAAACAGATGCCCTTATATTCAAAGCATCCAGATATCTGTCCAGATTACAACAGGAATATTGGGTTGATATATTGCCAAGAGCAAATGAGCATCATATTTTTTAAAATCCTTAATTTGTACGAAATTAAGCGATTTTTCGGCAGAATGCAACGTAATTTTTAAGATTGAATTAATTGATACGAAATGTTAAACAAAAAGTGGACAGATTTTATTTTCTATACGCAAATGATCGCTTTTTTATTACTTTTAGCGGTTACAGTTTACCACAAACAACCACCGTTATTTGACGAGGTAGGATTCGTTCGTAACATTTATTTTTTTTGGGAATCTGGTCTTTCGAGAAACTTTCTGTTGGAAATGACTGATCAAGCCCCCGGACCTCTCTATCAATTTGTTCATACCATATTTAGTCCCCTCACTCATCTTGAAACACCTGGTATTAGATTGGTAAATATTACTTTGTTATTTGCAATCATCTGCATTATCTGTATGATAAACAGGCGTTTAGGAAATGATTCTTTGAAAAAGTCTATTACGGTTGCTGCTAGTGTAATGAGTGTGCCCATGATTTGGCAGGTTTCAGGGCTGGCACTTACAGAAATTCCGGCTATGTTTTTTGCAATACTTGCTACTCTCGTTTTAATCGTTGCAATCCGGAACGAGGGTAAGGCGTGGCAATCAAGTTTGCTTGCGTTGAGTGCGGGAATCTGTCTGGGATTGTCAATCTTAGGAAGAACACCCTTTTTAGTCTTATTGATTGCGGGAAGTATCTTTATTTTGGGGAATTTCAGGAACCTTGCAAGGTGGCGCATATTATTGATTTGTTCCACCACGGCGTTGGCTGTAAGCTTATCTGTATTTATAGTTTGGGGGGGGCTTGTACCTCCGCATCAAAAAACAGTAAATGCCGACGGATTAAGTTTATGGCATGGGATATTGGCATTTGCGTATGGCGGACTTTTAATGCTTATCCTGGCTCCGCGCTGGTTTATCTTCAACAGAAATATTGTTTTTGGAGCTATTGGACTGTATTTTGCCTTCTTCTTGATGAATGAATATTGTTTTCAATACGAATACGCACCCTTGAACGAGGCCTTGAAGAAGATATTCCCCGCTTCCTTTATGAATCTTTACCCTTTATTGATGTCTCCTTTGTTAGCAGTACTTGCCTTGTATTTCATTCTATGTTCTTTGGTGCAGGGTTGGAATAACAGGGAAAAGCCATTTTTTATTTTTCTTCTTGTTTCTGGAATGTTGTTGTTAGCGAGTACATTTTCTATTACGCATTTGTTTAGTACCAGGTATGTTGCCCAGGCTGCTCCTTTTTTTGTTCTTGTAGCCAACGGATATGATAAAGACGGCATTTACCGATGGGTTAGGTGTCTTATTGGTATCATTATTGGCTTTTTATCACTTGAGACCTATTTCTTTTTTCAGTAGGTTTACTGGTTTGTTGCTGCAGTTTTTCAACCATCATTTCTTAAATGCGAACGATTGAGCAGCTGGATTTATCTTATGATTGAAAATAGAGAGCTTTTAATATTAAAGGACTTGAGATGTGAAAAATATTGTATGTTTGATCCTCTGCAGAAGAAGAGTTGATTTTCTAATTATGTTATCATGTGGACTAGCGTAATGCACTTTTTGTTTCTTATTTTTTTTATTTACCTGGGCTTATCAGTGATCTTTATTTTGATTATGGCATTAGCCGCGCGTTTTTTCTATAAAAACGAAAGATACGGGAACGGAAGCCTTAAGAAGATTGCAGTATTAGTACCGGCTTACAAAGAGGATTATATCATCAAGTCGACTGCAGAATACTTATTGGAACTGGATTATCCTCGTGAATGGTATGATATCTATATTATCGCCGACTCGTTTCAGCCAGAAACTATAAATCAGCTTACAAAATTACCCATTGAAGTAATTGAGGTATCTTTTGAAAAGAGCACTAAATCGAAATCTTTAAATGTAGCATTTCAGAAAATAAGTAAGACGTATGACATCGTCTTCATATGTGATGCGGACAACATCCTTGCAAATGACACCCTGCGTAAGATTGCTAGCGGTTTTACCGAAGATACGGCTATTCAGGCAAGGCGTGTTGCAAAAAATCTTGATACCTCTTTTGCTGTTTTGGATGCATGCAGCGAAGCTATCAATAATACCATTTTTAGAAAAGGTGCGAATGCATTTGGACTGTCTGCGTCGCTGATTGGATCTGGAATGGCTTTTCAGTACCAGGTTGGTAAAGAGATTTTTGATGAAATACAAGCCATGGGCGATGTGATTACTCACGAAGACAAAATAGTACAGTTGAAGATATTGGAGAGAGGGATCAGAATAAAGTACCTGAATAGTGCATTAGTGTTTGATGAAAAAGTAGATTCTCCCGCTGCTTTTAAACAACAAAGAAGACGATGGGTTTCAGGACAATTTATTTATCTGAAAAAATTCTTTGTACCGGCGTGCCGGCAGTTGGCGAAAGGAAATATTAGCTATTTTCATATTGCTGTAACGAACAACCTCCTGTTGCCTCGTGCTTATTTGCTGGCTATGTTACCATTGCTGGCAATCAGCGGTTTTTTTCTATCTGTAAGTTATGGAGTAGCGGGTGTATTACTTTTCGCAATTTATATCGCCGCTTTAATGCTTGCTCTGCCACCTGAATTAGTAAACAGGAGATTGTTGCATGCTTTGGGTGCCTTGCCAAAGGCTGTTTTTATTATGTTTGGTACTTTATTGCATTTAAGAAAAGCCAACACTACTTTTATCCATACAGTTCATACAAAAACAGAAGTAAGCAATACGTTATTTAATGATGAGATCGCTGGCAAGAGTTCTAATTAAGATTCAGTAGGATATTGAGAAGTCTAATTTCCTCTCGAAGACTGTATCCATTTCTCCAGCATTGCTACAATTTCAGCATCTTTATCAATGTCAATCTTGCGAGCAAACAGCTTGTCTGATTCTGTAAGGTTCTTATAATCATTCTTTTCTAATATCTTGGGGTGTCCACTATGTAGCTCTGGCCAGTCTACATACACCAAGTTGTCCACAATATGTTCGCGGAAGTCCGAATTATACAATATTGTGGAAAACATAAATTCATCAGCTCCCCAACAATATTTGTAATAGCGAACAATTTTGGGATGTTGACGAATAAAATCAAGGATGTAAATGAATGCTTTGTTACTTAGGGTAAACCAATTTGCGCGGCCAACAATTTGGTGATCAATGGGATATTTTCTGAGCGGGAGAAACGAGTTGACGATTCTTTCCAGACGAAACTTTCCAGGGATGCGCCAATTAATAAGGTGATATTTTCGCACTCTGTCACCAACATTCCAGTTTACATCGTCTATTGATTGACAAGTTATAAACTCTTTTCCCTTATTCTGATTGAAATAATTGTAGATATAATCCGGTGATTTAATGGGGAAATCTTGTCCGGAAATTACATTAATGTAATCAAAGGAATTTGGCCGAATTTCTTCAAAGCCATTAATTGTTGCTTGTATCGTGCCGTAGCCGGCCCAGTAGATCTTCGTCCGATTATTGATGAAATAAACATTTGGTCGCTGAGCTAAGTATTGAAACGGTTCTATGTTTGTTTTTTTATCGATATGAATGAAGAAATAGAACTTAGGGTGCTCCAACGCGTTTATAAGTCTTTCCAGTTGAGACGGGCTTTTATGAGTTAGTATTAGGTGAGCTATTCTCATTGGTACTAAGAGTTTTTGATCGTTAGGAACGGATAATTTTTTTACCTGAAAGAATTATAATAGCTTGATTAAAGTAGAGTTTATAGAAATCTATCATATACTTTATAATAGATGCTAATCCTGCGCCAATTTGTTTTCGCATTACAAAATACCAGATGATACTTCCAATTATGCTGGTGACAAGAGTTCCTATGGCTGCCCCATAAAAGCCAATGTAGAGAAGACAAAAGTAATTAATAAGCACATTAGCAGCTAACGTTATGGCGTTGAGAACAAAGCATAAACCAGGTTTGCCTATTGAGTTTAACAAGTTGGCTGCCTGGTTCTGCATTGGTCTAGCAAGACCTGTAATCATATATAGCTGAAGGATGGGAGCAGCAATTGCATATTCGTCTCCGGCAACGATGTCGATTACAAACTTTGGAAAAAGAATAATAAAGACTGCGGTCGGTGTAGTAAAAGACAATAATACCGCTACCATTTTCTCATAAAGATATTTCACTTTAGCTATTCCCTCATCTACAGAGGCTTTGGAGAGTTTGGGGAAAATGATTTCAGATGCGGCATAAGAGGGAATATCCACCAACCCGTTTATTCTGGAAGCTGCGTTGTAATAGGCGACGGACGCTGGCGACAGGAAACTTCCGACTATTAACTGATCTATGTTGGCCAAAATGCTGGCTATAATCCCCGATGAAAAGATATAGCCCCCGTATCCAAAAATATCCTTCAGTGATTTTCTAGTTATATTCAAATGGTAATAAAGGTATTTCCTGCTAAAAAAAAATAACAGTACGGTACCTAGGAAAATACTCAGCGACTGATATTGCGCAAGTGCTGAAAGAGAAAATGGATTGTCCGATAATTTATGAATAACGATAAATGAAAAAAAAGAGAACTGTCTAATAAAATACCCTATGAAATTTCCTTTGAAATCTAAGTGCGATTGTTGGACAGCCTCCAGGTGTGAAAAGAAGACCATTCCAATCAGTCCAGGTATATACCATTTCAGCATCATTTCTAACTCTGCATCCGCTTTAAAAAGTGAATTTAATTGATGGGCAAATAGAACAATGATCAAAATAAAAAGAATGGTGACCGCCAGGTTAATAACAAAAGAGGATGAGGCAATAGCAGTCTTTTCTCTAAGGCTACCTGCGGAACTGACAAATCTGATATGGGCATTTTTTAATAGATTGCTTTTAGCTGCTTCGAAAATTGAAGTAATGGCAAGAAACAAAGCCCATATACCCATTTGTTCTTTACTCAACGAACGAATGAGTATCATAAAATTGGCGAGGCCAAATATAGTCAACGAAAAACGCTGAAAAAAAGCATACAATGCCGAACGAATCCAATATGAAGAAATTTTTCTTTTCAAGGAAGTTAATTTTATCAGCTAAAACCTGCTAAGGGTAGTGGATTTGCCTATTGGTATAAAATATTGGACAATGCACGAATAAGCTGCAAAAATAATTTTTTTGATTAACTTAGAACGACTTTTGGGCTCCAAGTTTTATCATCTTACTATATTCACCCTTGTTTGAATTATATGGCAACCAGAAATATTGTTATAGCACCCTGCGGTAATCGGTCGTTTTTGTTTCGTGATGCGTGGTTAAAGCAGGAAAATAGGAAGGAATTTGATTTATGTTTATTGTTTTATCACGACGAAGTGTTAAACCCAGATTTATATAATGGGGTAGATTTCTTCTTTCATTTAAAGGACTTTAAGTACCACATGCTACATAAATTGCTAACAGATATTCATCCGGAGTGGTTGGAACAGTATGAATATTTTTATTTTCTTGATGACGATATAGGCATTGATACGATAGGTATAAACTCTATGTTTGAGTTGTCTAGGGCATTTAGAGCAAAAATAGCCCAAGCTGCCCTCTCGAAGGATTCATATTGTAGCTGGCCTATCTTCAGACAAAGAAAAAGTAGCTTCTGCCGTTTTGTTGGACAAATCGAAGTGATGGCTCCGTTATTTGAGCGTGAAAGTCTCCAAGCTTGCCTGCCTTCATTTATTGGAAACCGATCCAGTTGGGGTGTAGATTCTGTTTGGCCTAAGATATTAAATTACCCTAAGGACAAACTAATTGTTTTCGATACAGTAGTCATGAGACATACGCAACCAGTAGGGGGAGGCGAGTTGTACCAAAAAATTGGAGTTGATCCGCACGAGGAATGGTTGGCTATTACCCAACAGTACGATGCCAAGAAGGAAAATTATCAAGAGTACGGACGCCTTCAGTTGGTGGACGAAAGCCACAATCGCCTCAAATATCTATGGCATAAAACCCAGGAGCTTTTTAACAAGGGTAAAAAGATGGTAAACGACTATGATATAGGCTCCCGATTGAAAAGTCAAAGAAGAAAGTTAACGAGACGGTTGGGGTTGAAGCCCTAACTGGATTCTGATTGTTTTTTTGACATTTGATTTAATATTCTCGCAATATCGATTAATAAATGTATCATTTTTCGATTATTACTGTAAGATAATGTTTTTAATCCTATCGACCGATTAAACATGTATTATTAATAATGTTTAATTTGGGACGTATTTTGTTCTAATTCCACCTAATAATATTCAATATTCTCAAGCTATGTAATAAGTCATCACTATTAAACGATTATTAAGTTCATGCATCCACTAAAAAACTTGATATTCTTGCTTTTATTTTTCGTTGGAGGGTTAACGAAAGCATATTCTCAAGGTACTGTTGGCAGGCAAAAAGTTGATCAATTTCCAATTAATAAAAGCAATACCTTAACGTATGGACTGACGTGGATACCTTCGGATTATGATACCGACACAACAAATAGGTATCCATTGATTATTTTTCTACACGGTGCCGGTGAGTGTGGAGATAGTATTTCCGGGTTGAGTAAGCTTATTTCTGCTGGACTGCCTATGAAAATCGCCCAAGGTTGGGATCCACAGGCGATCAGCCCCATAGATGGAAAGCTTATGAATTTCATCGTTGTTTCCCCGCAGGCTCCTGCATTAAGTAGATGGTCTTATTCTTATACACATGTGAGATATATTTTAGCCGATGTCATTAAAAGGTATAAAGTTGACGAATCACGTATATATATTACAGGCATTTCTGCAGGCGGTGCCGGTACTTGGTCCTCCGTAACAAACAATGAAAATTTTACGAAAAAAATAGCTGCCATTGTACCAGTTAGTGCGGTTGGAGTTAATAATCCCGATCATGAAGCTCCCAACATTCAATATATAGGGAAGTATGGAGTCAGAGTTTGGGCTATTTGCGGACAATATGATGCCCAAACTCGACACAATGTTAATAGTATTAATACCATTAATAGCTATGATTCCACCCAAACCGCACCGGCCGCTATCACATTATTTCCGAATCTCGGTCACACATCTGCTGTTTGGAATACCGCTTATGAAGCTAAATGGAGAGACAATCAGTTTAGGTTGAATATCTACGAATGGATGTTGAGAAATGTGCGACATAGCATATCCGTTGTTGTACCTACAACTAATGCGGCTAGAATTAAATGATAATACTTTTCTCTTATAGAAATAAGTGTTTTTCTAGTGCACTTTTTTTATCAAATACACCCTTAGAATTTTTTTAAACCACAACTTATCTAAGACGCATAGACGCCGTTTATTAATTAAGCTTGTCCTTCAGACTAGCGATGTTATCTAATGAGAACTTTCGGAAAGGATGAAAATTTTCTTCCTTTCAGGGCGTTTATCTTCTGTTCCTGGTCGTTCAGCGAAAAATTGAAGAGGGAAATGATTGATGACTGGTAATATGATAAAGGGCAAAAATGATCTTTAGTATCAAGAAGTATTGAACTGTTGGTTGGCATGAAATTTGCTTTTATTGGACGACTTAAAAAAATGTTAATCCGAAGAACCTAATTCCAAATTAAATCCTTTAGAGTATGAAACCTAGGTTATTGGCAGGTACCCTATCCTTGCTTTTACTTATTTCTGCGTTAGTATCTTTTTCCCAAACGCCATCTGTTCAAATGGTTGGCTGTAGCGAATATAAAGCCTTTTACCTCGCAAGCGACAAACGTATTTATGCTGCATTTTGGGATAACGCAATCAATGCAAACAGAGTAATGCCGTACAATACCGGAATAGACATGGTGTTTATTGCGGGAGGTTTATATCATGGGCTCGCACTTGATGCTGATGGCTATGCATGGAAAGTTCCCAACTCGTCTACTAAAGCACAAAGAGTCGAAAAAAACAACTTGGGTCAACCCTTTAAGGATAATATTCAGGGTGATACTTATATACATACTAATGTCACCGTAAATAAAGCAGGTGAAATTTGGTATTGGGGTGGGAACTCCTATAACCTCGTTTCTGGTACGGATGTTCCTAATCCTGTAAAGCTAAATAGCCCCAATGGGGTTAAGTTTAAAAAAGTGTCTTGTGGACAACAAAAAATTTTAGCCCTTACTACAACTGGTGATGTATATGAATACGCTATAGGTCAACCTACCCCGGTTAAGGTGAATCTGCCAAGACCTGCGTCAGATATTGCAAGCGGGTATGGCTTTTACATGGCTATTGTTCCTGATAATATTAATGCCGGCGTTGAAGGGTGGCCTTACGGCTGGGGAGAGGGCAGCTATATTGGATATGGTACCAATACCAATGTTCCCGTAGCCTTGAAAACTACGTGGGGGATCGCCGACCCAATAAGAAAAGTCACTGCAAATTGGAATACCATTCATTTTATAGATAGTCAGGGTAAACTTTGGGGGTTAGGTGATAATGCAATGGGTGAGGTAGGTAACGGTGATGAGCTGGTAAACAAGTCCGAAATATACCCCACTCCATATGTGTGGAATTGGGCGAAAAATGGACTGATGGTTTCAAAACCAGTACACATTGCTCAAGGAAGAACTTTCAAAGAAATATTTACGGCTTCTTCTTATACGTTTTATCATTATGCAATTGCTACTAATGGTGATGTTTATTCCTGGGGAAGAAACAAGGCTCTTGTATTGGGCAACGGGAAGGCTGTGCACGAGGAAGCTGCTTATCCTAACGCTATAGATGTCCTATCGCCGACATTGGTGACACCTATGACCACGACAACTCGCGGGTATACTTTCATACCTTATAAGATTAATTCAGGTACGGCACAAACAATTACGCTTCCGGTAGATTCAGTGAAGATGTCTGGAAGTGCTGTTGCAAGTAGTGGATATAATATAAAATCGTATAAATGGACAAAGATAAGCGGGCCATCATCTTTTAACATAAAAGATGCATCGTCTCCCTCTACCGTCATAAATAATTTGTCTGAAGGAACCTATGTATTTCGGTTGCAGATGACGGATAATAATACTGGTACCATTAGTGGTAATGTAACAATTACTGTGAAACCAGCTTCAACTGGTGTAGTAATTCCTAAAGCTCCTACCGCTACCGCTGGTAGTAATCAAACCATTACTTTACCAACGAACAGTGTTACGCTTACAGGTAGTGGAACAGCAGATGGTGACGGGAGTATCAGCAAATACGCCTGGACAAAAGTATCTGGCGGAGCTGCTAC
>CAZRYS010000010.1:0-139882 GCA_964604365.1 uncultured Terrimonas sp. | reverse complement strand
GTCTTGTTGCTGGGACATATGTTTTTCGTCTGACGGTAACCGATAACAGTGGTGCCACAGGTACCTCAACCGTCACTGTTACAGTGAACCCTGCTGCGAACAAAGCTCCTACTGCTAATGCCGGTAGTAATCAAACCATTACTTTACCAACGAATAGTGTTACGCTTACAGGCAGTGGAACAGATAGTGACGGGAGTATCAGCAAATACGCCTGGACAAAAGTATCTGGCGGAGCTGCTACAATAGTGAGCTCGTCAGCAGCCCGTACCAATATTACCGGTCTTGTTGCTGGGACATATGTTTTTCGTCTGACGGTAACCGATAACAGCGGCGCAACAGGTACTTCGACCGTAACTGTTACAGTCAACGAGCT
The DNA here is from genome assembly GCA_964604365.1 of uncultured Terrimonas sp. Taxonomy (GTDB): domain Bacteria; phylum Bacteroidota; class Bacteroidia; order Chitinophagales; family Chitinophagaceae; genus Agriterribacter. The sequence goes on along the minus strand of CAZRYS010000010.1, from coordinate 139,509 downwards.
GTTGCTGGTAGATAAAGGTTCTTCATTGACAGATAATTTAGTGGTTGAAATCAATCCTAATCCTGTCAAAACGGATATGAATATATTAATAAATACTAAGGCCGTAGGACGAACATCCATACAGATATACGATTTAAAAGGAGTTTTGCTGATGCAAACGGAGTTTGTAAAAGATATCGCAGGACCTGTTACGAGGAAGATCGATTTTTCAAAATCTTCGGTTGGCATTTATGTGGTGCAGGTGACTGTTGATTATACTCACCGGAAGTCAGCAATATTTATTAAACAATAAAGAAAGACGATATACTTTAAAACGACTGGTTATCCGGTCGTTTTTTTTATTTTATTAATCCTGTGTTGTATAATTTTGATAAAATTGGGATAATGGTCTAATTTTAAAATAAAATGGGGTACACTAAGGGGCAAATCATTAACATTTGATAAGCTTTATTATATGAACAGGAGAAAAGCAATCGGTGGGATTCTTATCGCAGGGGCGGGTGTGATTGCTTTTTCCGGATACAAATGGTACAATTGGAAAAAAGACCCCGACTATTCTTATCTTGATAATAGTGAGGATTTAATAGCTGCTTTGGCTGAAACTATTATTCCTCAAACTGATTCTCCGGGGGCAAAACAGGCAGGTGTCGAGAAGTATATATTGTCAATCGTGAGGGACTGTGCAGATCAAAGGACAGCTAATACATTTATTGATGGATTGAAAGAGGTTGACCGTTATTCAAAATCTACTTTTAACGGCAGCTTCGAGTCATTGACTGAAGTTGAACGCGAAACTGTGATGAGACATTTTGAAAGGAAGGGGCAAACACCCAAGGGGATAATTCGTAAGGCGAAGAACAAGTTTCTGGGAAAGTCGTTCTTTTTGGTGTTAAAGGAGTATACCGTAACCGGTTACTGTACTTCTAAAGTTGGGGCTACAGAAGGACTGACTTATCTTTACATTCCTGGTGCCTATCATGGATGTTTAAATCTTCGTCCCGGGCAAAAAGCTTGGGCACTCTAATAGATAAATTTATGGGTAATCCTACACAACCCGATAAAGACGTTCCAAAAGAGAGCAAATTTGACGCTATAGTGGTGGGGTCCGGAATTAGTGGTGGATGGGCGGCTAAAGAACTTTGCGAGAAAGGGCTAAAAACACTGGTGATTGAAAGGGGGAGGAATGTGGAGCATATCAAGGATTACGATACAGCCATGTTGAATACCTGGCAATTTCCCCATCATTTAACGGTAACCAATCAGGATAAAGCTGAAAGCCCCATTCAAAGCGGTGCCTTTAATGAGGCCACGCGGCAGTTTTATGTAAGTGACACAGAACATCCTTACATACAGGAAACTCCGTTTTATTGGCTGAGAGGTTATCAGGTGGGGGGGCGGTCGTTGATTTGGGGACGCCAGTGTTATAGGTTGAGCGATCTTGATTTTGAGGCAAATGCAAAGGATGGCGTAGGTGTTGATTGGCCGATAAGGTATAAAGATATTGAACCATGGTATGATTATGTAGAAACCTTTGCGGGAATAAGTGGACAAGAGGAAGGGTTACCGCATTTGCCAGACGGGAAGTTTTTACCTCCGATGGAAATGAATTGCATCGAAACTCATTTTTCGAAGAAAGTTAAAGATCATTATTCTGACAGAATCGTAACAATTGGGAGAGTGGCCAACTTAACAAGAGGTTGGAATGGAAGAGGACCATGTCAATATCGAAATCTTTGTGACAGAGGATGTCCATTTGGAGGTTACTTTAGCAGCAATGCAGCTACACTCCCGGCAGCTGCGATTACCGGCAACATGACAATGTTGACGAATACGATTGTTATTGAGGTGATTTATGACGATCATGTGCAAAAAGCGAAAGGGGTAAGAGTAATTGATGCTATCACAAAAGAAGTAAGAGAGTATTATGCACGCATTATTTTTTTAAATGCTTCTACCATCGCAACGGCGGCTATCCTATTAAATTCAATATCAAAAAGATTTCCTTTGGGCTTGGGCAATTCAAGTGGTCAAGTGGGGCATAACCTGATGGATCATTTTTTAGGTACTGGCATGCAAGGAGAATTTGACGGATATGAAGACCAATATTATTCGGGACGGAGGCCCGTCGGTATCTATATTCCCCGATTTAGGAATACTTCTAAGGAAACCACGAGAAGCGAGTTTATTCGCGGCTATGGTTTTCAAGGCGTTGGAGCGCGTTTTGAATGGAGGTCCGCCGCAAACAATATAGATGGATTCGGTAAAGCATTTAAAGACAAAATGTTGCAACCGGGTCCCTGGCATATGTGGATTGGTGCCTGGGGTGAAACCCTGCCTTACTACGAGAATCGTGTAAAACTAGATTTTGATAAAAAGGATCAATGGGGACTTCCCCTTGCAAGTATACATTTCAAATACCGAGAAAATGAAAAAGCTATGACCCGGGATATTCTTAGATCGGGTGAAGAAATGCTGGAAGTAGCGGGGTTTAAGAATATAGACAGTTATAGCAGCCTCCAACCGGGAGGAGCGGCTGTGCATGAAATGGGTACAACTAGAATGGGCTATGATCCCCAAACTTCGGTGTTAAATAACTTTAATCAAATGCATGAGGTGAAAAATGTTTTTATCACTGATGGCAGTTGTATGACTTCAGGCGGCTGTCAAAATCCTTCGCTTACCTACATGGCCTTAACGGCAAGAGCATGTGACTATGCCGTAAAAGAATTAAGAAAAGGTAATTTGTGACTCATTAATTATTTTTTTGTGACTTTTATATGTTTTTTAAAAAACGATTCTCTAAGTTTGGTTTATCCCATAACGTTTTTAGAATTTTATATTTGTACATCGATGAAATAGAATGACCTAGGCATTTTGGGATTAGTTTAGTTTTTAAGTAGGTAGAATACAAAAAAGCAATGCAAAAAAAAGTAGCAGACCCTTTTGGAAATTGGACATTAGCTTTAGAGGGAAGAGATGTGATTTTGGTGGGATTGCAGCCGTGGTATTTTGAAACCGGTTGTAACGCTAAAAATATGGCGTTGCAACTTTCAAAACATGCTCGTGTACTGTATGTTAATTTTCCTATCAAGAGGAGGGCTTACTTACAAAGGGGAAAGGATCCGAAAATAGAAAACCATATAGATATTATCCGAGAGAGGCGAGAGTGCATACATGAGGTTGCTCCGAATGTATGGGAGCTTTATCCTACTACTTTAATTGAATCAGCGAATTGGATTCCTTCAACCCGGATTTTCCAATTTGTGAATTATTTGAATAATCAGCGTTTTGCAAAAGACATAAAGACGGCTATCAAAAAGCTTGATTTTAAAGAATATATTTTGCTGAATGATAATGATATTTACAACGGATTCTTTCTAAAGGAGCTCTTGTCTCCTTCTCTGTATATCTATTACATGAGGGATTTCCTACAAGGCTATTCTTACTGGAAAAGGCATACCGCTGTTATTGAGCCACAACTCATAAAAAAATCTGATCTGGTGGTTACAAACTCCATCTCGTTTACAGAATACTGCAGCAATATTAATCCGAACTCTTACTACATAGGTCAAGGGTGTAGCCTTGATTTTTTTGATTACTCAAAACAAGAGTCAGTTCCTGCAGATATTAAAAATATAAAGGGACCAATTATTGGCTATATTGGTGCGTTGAATGCCTCGAGGTTAGATCTTGATATTGTTATATCAATAGCAAAATACAATGTCAATTGGAACTTGGTATTTGTTGGTCATGAAGATGAAGCGTTTAAAGCAAGCGTTTTACATGAACTTCCAAATGTTCACTTTATGGGAGGGCGGAATCTAACTGAGTTGGCAGGTTATGTTCGTTCGTTTGATGTATGTATAAATCCCCAACTGAATAACGAAATTACAATGGGGAATTATCCCTTAAAGGTGGACGAATATCTTGCTATGGGAAAGCCGGTAGTGGCAACGCGGACAAACGCCATGCAAATGTTTGAGAATTATACTTATTTGGCAGAGACCTCCGACGATTACCCTCTTCTTATAGCAAAAGCTCTCAATGAGAACAATCTTGAGGAGGAATACAGAAGGGTCGCTTTTGCAAGACAACATACATGGGAGAAAAGCATCCATGATTTGTATGATGCGATGATCTTAACCAAGCAAAGGGTTAAAACTCAATAGGTTTCCTATTTCACATACAACAAAAATCTTAATTTTTGTTGTTGTTGCTTTTTTGATTTAACTTGTATTATTCATTAGTCCTTATTAAGAACCGTTTCTAGTTCAAATCTCTCTATCCTTTTTAGACCAATTCAAGTTTAACTTCACATTTTAATCTACAACAATATGAGAATTAAATTTACTTTCTCATTTTTGACTTTATTTTTTTTGAGTTATTATTCCCCCTTGGTTGCACAGGACGAAGGCGATTATCAGGCGGTAACATCCGGCAATTGGGGGCAGGAAACTACTTGGCAGCGGTATACTTCGGGTAACTGGATACCAGCATCAATGGCTCCGACATCTGCAGACGGCGTTATCCACATTAATACAGGTATAACGGTAACTGTGGCTGCCCCGGTGACGGTTGATCAGGTTCTTGTTGATGGTACATTGACTGTTAATGCAGCACTCTCCATACTAAATGGTGTGGGGCAGGATTTGAGCATTTCGACAAGTGGCATACTGAATCTAGCTTCGGCATCTTCTTTTAGTGGTGTCATCAATAACGCTGGCATAATTAACTGGTCGTCTGGGAATCAAAATTTTGCGGGAGCGGTGTTAGACAATCATGGTGTCATTAATATTACCGGCAACAATGAAATTTTGAATGGCTCGGGAGCCAATGGACTGAATAATCATCTAACTGGTAGTATTAATCGCAATACGGGTACAGGGGAAGCTGTGGTCCGCATCCCTTTAGACAATAAAGGAGCAATTAACACCAACAGTGGTACACTCAGGACTGGCGGAAGTACATCTCCAATAGTAAATACCGGGTCTTTCAATTTCAGTAACGATGCAACGTTTAGCACTACATTGTCAACAACTTCTTTAGACGCTGGTACCACTTTTACAGGTACAGGCAAATTCAGAGCTGGGGCGAACTCCTTGACTTCCGTTAATACTGAAGTAACTATTCCAGCGGGAGTAGCCTTTGAAGTAAATAGTGAGGTAAACGGAAGCGGTAACCTTATTATCGACGGAGAGCTATATTGGGCAAATGGATTTATTCGGGTACCCGTTACGGTGACTAATGACGGTGTGGCTGAATTTGAAGGAACAGTTCCGGGAGAACGGACATTGAATAGCGAGTTTATTTTAAATGGAACCCTAAACTGGATAGGTGGAGATTTCCGTTTTTCAACTGGAGTCTTTCGCAATTATGGAGTTTTTAATATCAATCGTACCGGCACATATGAACTTAGAAGAACGACTAGCCCTACCATCAATGAATTTACAAATGCAGGTTTGATTAATAAAATTGATAATCTTTCTTTGGTTATTGGCTCTCAACCCCTTTCGGTAAATAATACTAATGTTGGTGTGATAAGAGGGAATGGTACAATAAGCTTTGCTGGTGGCATAATTAATGAAGGAACTATCGCTCCTGGAAACAGTGCAGGGGAGTTAACCACCAATCCAACTGTAGTATCGTCAACTAGTAATATTGAAATAGAAATTCTAAGTGGTGGAGGACCTGGCATCGGTCATGATCATCTGATCCTTACCGGTGCAACAGATCTTTCGGGAGCAGGACTAACTATTATTGATGATGCAGCCGCTCCTATCGGTACATATATTATCATGACTACAGCTGCCGGAACATTTTCGGGTACTTTTGGTGTATTAAACAAACCTTCTAATTTCAATGATCCCGAAATAACTGGTAATACTATTACTATTGAAAAGACATCAATTCTTCCTGTAATTTGGGGTGCTTTTAATTTGTTATCATCGGAAAAAGATGTGACATTAAGTTGGTCTACACTGTTGGAAACGAATACGTCTCACTTTGCCGTAGAACATTCTGTCGATGGTAAGATTTTTTCAGTTATCGGCAATGTAAAAGCGCAAGGTAATAGTTCTGTTACTTCACATTACTCTTTTAGGCACGAAAATCCGTCTTCAGGGGTCAAAAATTACTATCGTCTCCGTCAGGTTGATCTTGATGGAAAATCAGCATATTCGGTAATAAAACTGGTAAGCTTTATTGTTAATGACAAAACAGCTAAGATTTATCCCAACCCCGTTGGGGATATAATGCAGGTTGCTATTGTATCTAAAATGGCAGACCTTACGATAACAGATTATTCCGGAAAGATATTGATTAGGTCAAAGCTTCAGCGAGGTAACCGTGAAATACCTTTGCGAGACTTAAGACCAGGAATTTATGTTGTAACAATTATTGATGAATTACAACAGGTTACCAATATGAGAATTATTAAGCAATAACATCTCTCTTTTGTTACTTTTCAATGCCGGAAAACTATTGCCAATAGCTTAGGGCAGAAAAAGAGGTGCGGTAGGTATTCTCATTCTCTCTATTGTAAACAAATAAATTTTGTTATGTTCGCTTGCAAAATTTGTGGAAACAATGAAAGCAATAGTGTATTTATTGCTCGAGAAATGATGTTCGGTTTCCGGGATGAGTTTCAATATATTGAATGCGGGACTTGTGGCTGTTTGCAATTGGTAGAAATTCCCGAAAATATCCAAAAATATTATCCCAACAATTATTACTCATTTGAAATTAAGGGAGAAGATCATTACATACAGAACACCCTTATAAAATCAGTGAAGAGGGCATTAAAGAGGAAAGTGTTGGGTGATTTTTTACAGGGTAATGGTTTTGTAAGCAAGCTTGTTACCCCAAAATACACTTCTTATTATCCTTGGATCAAGAAAGGTATACTGAAGCCTCACTCCGCCATACTTGATGTAGGTTGTGGAAACGGCGAATTACTTCTCAGGATGTATAATGACGGCTTCCGCAATCTAAAAGGAGCGGACCCGTTTATAAAGGAAGATATATATTATAAGTGTGGTATAGTTATTCATAGAAAAGATATTAGATCGCTGACCGGAGAGTTTGATTTCATTATGTTGCATCACGCATTTGAGCATTTGAATGATCCTTTGCAAGAGCTCAAAAATATTTGTAATTTATTATCCAGAAAGGGAATAATTTTGATTCGTATTCCGGTGGCCAATTCCTTTGCCTGGCGTAAGTACGGCGTTAACTGGGTTCAATTAGATGCACCCCGACACTTCTTCCTACACACACCGAAGAGCATGGATGTGCTTTCTGAAAAGGCCGGACTAACAATAACTGATATTATGTATGACTCATACGCTTTCCAGTTTATAGGAAGTGAAAAATATATTCGGGATATTAGCTTGCATCAGGACGCTGATTTTTTGTCCCAAGAGCAACTTCGCAAATTTGAGTTGGAATCGAAGCGGCTTAACGATATTTCACAGGGAGACCAGGCCTGTTTTTATCTTACTAAAAAAACGGATTTGTAAGTAGGAATTACCCCTTTTCTCCGAGCCGGTTTACTTTGTCAATATCGCTGAATGTAAAGGGAGCTATTGACAAGAGAGCTTTGTCGATTTGGTCACCCACTTCGGGGAAACGCTCAAATATAATTTTCACAGAAGAGAACTCTTGCAAAAATTGTCTACCTCCTGCAATTACTTCACATTCCATACCCTCCACATCTAGCTTCACAATGATACGGTCCTTGTTACTTAAATTCCATGTTGGATAAAGATCATCTAGGCGCTTGACATTCACATTAGGTTCTTTACCCGCGTCGCGGTCGGCGTAACTAGAACTGGTGACCCCTTCTATTTTTTCAAAATATACGCGTTCAGCCTTACTTCCCAATCCACATTCTTCTAATATTATTTTATCCCCAACATTGTTGAGAGAAACATTGTGTTGTAATGCTTTAAAATTTACAGGCTCGATGGCTACCGAGCGCTTTCCCATTTTAGCTAACCAAATATCATATTCTCCTATGCATGCGCCGACATCTATAAAAACGTCAAATTCGTTTAAGTTCTCTTTTAGATAGTCTTTTACGGCTTTTTCGTAGGCATAGTTGATAAACTGAAAGTCAGTGGAGTTTTTGCGAATATGATATTTTCCCATGCCGGACGAAGCATAAAAGGAGCGTTTAGGCAATCTATGTGTTAGGACATAACGGATAGAGGACCATAACGATTTGAAATCACCATGCTTTATGTATTGCCAGAAATAATTAGTATAAATTAAATATTTTGAAGTATTCTTCCAACTGGGCTTGTAGACGTTACTTTCCATATGTAAATTTAACTAAATTAGGTGAATTGCCTACAGCTCTAAATAGTATTTATTCTTTGGTAAAACTGGGCCAAAAGCATCGCTCCTCGCCCCTACACATCTTCCATGCCATACTGTTTAAGGACTTCAGTGGGTACGCCAGCCCAGGCATTGGGCATATTACCAACATAACCCAGGTCTTTGAAGCCCATTTCAGTTGTGTAGAATCCGGTAGCTGTCAGGTCGCGCATCAGGTTGAAAAAAGCTACCCCTTGTTTCATTTCTGGTTTTGCCTGTTGAGGGTAGGCAATTTCGTTTACCATTTCCAGTTGTTGTTCCTTACTGGCATCTTTAAAAGCAGCTTCATAGCGGGTCATACATTGAAAATCCAGCCAGCGTATCCCTCCCCGCATGGGCGTTTGATGGGCAGGTATGTCTTTTACAATAAATTCGATAAAGTCGGGCACCCCGGCGTCTGTTGCACTGCCGGATACATCATCTTTGGGGATGATGATATCGGATAGAACAGCGATGGTTGCCATTTCGTGCGGTGTAAAGAATTGTTCTGCTGCCAGTTTTTTATTGCGGTCTATTTCAAATGGCTCCCTGCCATCGATTAATCCCGTGTCTGAGGTGGTTACAGTCGGGTCGCTTGTTGCAACCGCCTTTTTTCCTTCTTCTTTACAGGCATTTAATAATGCAGTAGCAGATACTGCTGTAATACCAATTGCTTTTAATGTTTGTCTCCTGTTCATAAAACGGTTATTAAGGCGAATTAAACATTCAATTTCTGACGTTGATCCAATATATATTCAGCGGTACGCATCGCCATTGCCAAAATGGTCCATGTTGCATTTTTGTCGCCCTGTTGTACAAATGGAGCTCCATCAACTACAAAGAGATTTTTGCATTCGTGCGCCTGGCACCATCTGTTGAGGGCCGATTTTTTGGGATCATCTCCCATACGCACTGTACCCACTTCATGAATGATACGACCGGGGGCTTCCAGTCCGTAACTGTTAGCCGCTGTGCGGGGGGCGGAGGTTACAATAGCTCCCATGGCGTGCAGCATTTCCTGGAAGGTATCCTGCATGTGTTTCGCCTGGTTTACTTCTTCGTTTGTCCATTTATAGTTGAAGCGCAAGACGGGGATACCATATTTGTCTACCACATTTGGATCAATTTCACAATAGTTGTCGGCTCGGGCTATGGACGTACCACGACCAGCCATACTCACATTTGTACCGTAGAATCGTCGGTAATCATCTTTCAGGGAACTCCCAAAGCCACCCGCTTTTTTGAGGGTGCCATCGGTATCGGGTACTTTACCATTATAAGTATGAATGCCTGAGCCATACCCATAGCCGGGCATGCGCATACCTCCGCCATATTCGATGTGATACCCTCTTGGGAAGTTTAGTTTCTTATTGTCCAGCCACCAGGGAGAATAAATATGAATGCTGCCGGAGCCATCTTCATTGTAACGTTTTCTGTTGGTAAGCTGCGGCAGAATGCCACCCAGGCTTGAACCTGTAGAGTCGTGCAGGTATTTACCTACTATATTGCTGCTGTTAGACAGCCCGTTAGGATGTGCGGAAGATTTGGAATTGAGCATAATTCTGGCTGACTCACAAGCACTGGCTGCCAACACTACAATTTTTGCATTTACCTGGTGTTCTTTAAGATCAATTCTGTTTACATAAGATACTGCGTTAGCAATTCCGTTTTTATCGGTCATTACTTCTCTCACCATGGCATTGGATACTACTTCCAGGTTACCGGTTTTCATAGCAGGTATCACAAGGCAGGAAGAAGAAGAGAAGTCTCCGTATACTTTACAACTGCGTCCGCATTGTCCGCAGTAAAAGCAGGGTTGCCGATCCCGGTTGCCGGGCAACAGTTCGGTAATAACAGATCCTCTTCCGGCAATAACGGGAACGCCTACACTTTTTGCATGTTTTTTTATGTATAGCTCGTTCAACCGTGGTTTGGGCGGTGTCATAAAGATCCCATCCGGTTCATTGCGGATGCCTTCCACGGTGCCATATAATCCAATCAGGCGGTCAATTCTATCGTAAAAAGGTTTTAGTTCGTCGTAAGTGAAAGGCCATGGATCGGAAAGTCCATCGGTTGGTTTAAAATCATCGGGTCCCATGCGGAGAGAAATTCGACCCCAGTGGTTGGTTCTACCGCCCAGCATGCGGGAGCGAAACCAATCAAATTTAGTTCCTTCTGCCCGGGTGTAGGGCTCGCCATCAATTTCCCAACCGCCATAGGCAGCGTCAAAATCACCGAAAGGACGAACGGTGGAAGCGCCCCTTCTTGGGGATTCCCAGGGCCATTTGAATTGGAACGAGTCTTTGGCGGGGTCAAAAAAGGGACCTGCTTCCAGTAACAGTACTTTTACTCCTGCGTGGGCTAACACATAGGCTGCCATCCCTCCGCCAGCACCCGAACCTACTACTACTACGTCATGAACAGTTGAAGTCTTTTTGATCTGTGGTTTCTCCATCATCCAACAATTATTAAGTGAAAATTCTACTAGCTAAAAGCACGCAAATGCCTTCAGATACTCAATTTGGTCTTACTATTTATTTGTGTTCCCGATTAGCAGCATCGGTTTTCCTGGAAGGACGAATGATCATTCTTAGAGATTGATCCCTGGTAAAATAGGATACCATCCAATTGTAAAAAGTAGTTACCCTGTTGCGGTAGGTTACGAGCGACATCAGATGGATAAATATCCATACAAACCAGGCAAAAAAACCTGAGAAATGTATATTTGGTGGAATGTCTGCTACGGCTTTGTTACGACCAATAATAGCCATTGAACCCCTGTCTCTATAACGAAAGGGTACTAACGCTTTGCCTTTGTCTTTTCTTCGAAAGTTTTTTGCCAGGTTTTTTCCTTGTTGTAATGCCACCTGCGCTACCTGGGGATGCCCGTTGGGGAACTTTTTGTCAGTGATTTGCAGGCAGGTGTCGCCAATGGCATAGATGTTGTCAAAACCAGTCAGTTTATTGTAGGCGTCAGCGATTAACCGGTTCCCTCTGCCATAACTTTCTGCCGGCAGCCCTTCAAATGTGTGAGCGGTAACGCCTGCTGCCCAAATGAGGTTTTCCGATTCAATAATGGTGCCATCGTTGAGAAGGACTTTATTATCAACATAGTCCGCAACCCTTTTATTAAGAAGAATTTCTACTCCTAATTTTTGTAGGGAATTGTATGTATTCACCTGTGATTTTGTACTCATGGGACTCAACAGTTGACTACCGCCATCTATCAGATAGATACGCCCTCGGTTACCCATTCCCTTTAGTTCCGGATAATCTTTCCTTACCACGGAAAGGCGCATCTCCGCCAGCATTCCCGACACTTCCACACCTGTTGGACCCCCGCCCGCTACTACCATTGTAAGTTTTCTTTCCAATATTTTGGGGTCTGTGGTAATGGTAGCTTTTTCCATTTGTCCCAACAAGTAATTCCGCATCTCCAGCGCATCATTAACGGTCTTCATCGGAATGGCATTATTTTTTACATTATCCATTCCAAAATAATTCGTTTCAGTGCCCGTTGCCAGTATCAGTATGTCATAGTCGAGTATGCCGGTTGTGAGCAATATTTTGTTTTGTTCGGGAGATATTTTTTTCAATCCGCCCATTCGAAAATGCAGATTGTTTTTTTTCTGAAACATTTTCCGGAAAGGATAGCTAATGTTAGAAGCTTCCAGAAATCCGGTGGCGACCTGATATAGCAGTGGCGGAAAGAAAGTGTAGTTGTTTTTGTCCACCAGGGTTACTTCATTGTCCCGGTTGGCACAAGCATATTTGGCCGCATTGATCCCGGCAAATCCTCCTCCAACAATTACAATTTTCTTAGGCATATCGGGGCTAACTTTTTTGATAGTTAAAGGTAAGCTTCAATTAAGGAATAGGCTTGATTAGAGGCAAAAAAATAGCCGCAGTATGTGCGGCTATTGATAAGACATACATTCGATCTATTTTTTACTGATTTTATACAGGTTACCACCATCGGTTACTGCGTATAGTGCTCCATTGTGGTACGCTATATCTCTAAATCTCTCTTTAAGATCGCTTAGTAACCATTCTTCACCAACTACCTTATTGTCTTTGATAACAAGGCGTGTAATGCGGCTACTGCTAAGCCCGCCAACGAACAGGTTGTTTTCCCATTCGGGAATAGCATTGCCGCTGTAGAAGCTCATGCCACCGGGCGATTGTACCGGATCCCAATAATAAACCGGCTGTTCCATACCATCTTTTTGCTGAATGGAATCTCCTATTTTTCCTCCGGCATATTCTATGCCGTATGTGATGATTGGCCAACCATAGTTTTTTCCTGGTTTAATAAGGTTTAACTCATCACCACCTCTTGGTCCAAATTCTGCTTCCCACAATTCTCCGGTTACGGGATGAATGTCCAGGCTCTGTACATTGCGATGTCCATAACTGTAGATTTCGGGCATAGCTCCCTGCTGTCCAATAAATGGATTGCCGGATGCCGGCTTGCCGTCTTTGGTTAATTTGAATACTTTTCCAAGTCCGGAGTTTAAATGTTGAGATTGTGGTCTTCCCTCCAGTACGGATCTTTCGCCGGAAGAAACGAAAAGGTTGCCATCTTTATCAAATAACAAACGAGAGCCGTAATGCAGTTTACTGTTGTTCAATTCCGGAGTGGCACGAAAGATAACCTTTGCATTCTCTACTTTTCCTCCAGCTTCATTGAGTGTGCCTTTAGCTACTGCAGTTAAATTTCCTTTCTTATAAGGTTCGGCATAAGACCAGTAAATTGTTTTGTTAGTATTATAGTCAGGGTCTAATGCCACGTCCAGCAATCCTCCCTGTCCACCATCGTCTACTTTCGGAAATCCGGTTATTTTTTTCACCAAACTACCATCCGCATTGCGAATCTCCATATAGCCTGATTTTTCGGTAATCAGTAATCTTTCATCCGGCAATAAAATGACTGCCCATGGTCTGCCAAGGTCCGTAGCCAATTTGTCTACTTGGTAAGGAGTGGTAGTTTTTACCGCATTGATTCTGGTTTGTCCCTCAAAAGCAGGCTTATAGTCGCTGTTTGCAGCTTTGGTTTCTAAAGGAGGAAGCAGTGTATCTTTTGCAGGTTGTTCAGATTCTGTATTATTTCCGCTGGCACCACTATTGCATCCTACACAAAGGATGGCAATCATACCTGCAGATGCACTGAAAAAAGATTTAAGTTGCATGAGAGTAATGTTTTTTAAGATGATAAAAATATAAAAATGTTTTTAAACTGCACCGACTATTTGTTCCGGCAAGGTAATGCGTGATTTGAATCTGACGTAAATCATCAGTTTACATTCTGTTAACATTCCTCAGGCTGAGGCAGACAGACTGCATAGAGAAACAAGTATGACTTTGGGATGTAAAGTGTAGATAATGGGAACAACAATGCTGTAGAAAAGTTTGATTCTTTGGGCTTTTCCGTGTGCCGACCAGGAAGCCAGCAGGTATTATTCCTGTCGCAAATTTGAGTTAAGTTTGTTGGGACGGTAATGTGGCTATAATATGAAATCAGAAATTCTTCATCTCATTGATATTGCCGGGATTGTGGCATTTAGCATATCCGGAGCCTTTGCCGGTATGCAAAAACGGCTGGATTTGTTTGGGATTTTTATCATAGCCTTTATTACGGCTATGGGTGGTGGCACGCTGCGGGATGTATTAATTGGAGACCTTCCCGTGGGTTGGTTGAAAAATACTTCCTATTCGGTAGTGATTTTCATCAGTGCTTTAGTGGCCATTTTTTTCAACAGCATCATTCGCAACTATCAGAAATTGTTACTGGTATTCGACTCTATAGGTCTCGGCTTTTTTACATTGTCGGGGATACAGAAAGGACTCGACTTCGGTTTCCAACCGGGAATCTGTATTGCTTTGGGGACATTTACCGCTTGTTTTGGCGGTGTTATCAGGGATGTTTCACTTAATAATATTCCATTGATTTTTCAGAAGGAGATTTACGCTACCGCGTGTATTGCCGGTGGGTTAGTCTATTTTTTATTGTTGAAGCTTTCTTTACCCTATATACCGGCAGATATTATTTGTTTGGTCACCGTATTTGCAATCCGTCTGTTGGCGGTACGCTATCGGTTAAGCTTACCCGCACTATACAGGAAGGCCACAAAATAATTACAGGTTTAATACCGTTTAGTTAAGGTTTTATTTATACTCGAACCGGATTTATTTCAAAACTTTCAATCAATTTTCTTCGATACTTTTTGCGGAAAAAGTATCCAATGAGAACAATTCTACAGCCGGATTGAATATATCTGATAACTTTTTTTGCCTTAACTAAACGGTATTGACTACAGGTTCTGCTTCTTCAATTCTCTAACGGCATAGTCACAGGCTCTTGCTGTTAATGCCATATAGGTGATAGAAGGATTAACACAGGAACCTGAAGTCATACAGGATCCGTCTGTAATAAAAACATTCGGTACCGCATGCATCTGGTTGAATGCATTCAGTACAGAGGTTTTAGGATCACGTCCCATACGAGCAATACCCATGTCGTGATTGGCATTACCGGGAAAAGATATGCTGCCGCTTAGTTTTACATTTTTGTATCCTGCTGCCTCCAGCATTTCCTGGCTGGTGACCTTAACGTCTTCAAACATATTGTGTTCATTCTGTTTGAAAGAACAATCAACAGCAATAGTTGGAAGCCCCCAGGGGTCTTTTTTATCGTTGTTTAATACAATACGGTTTTCAGCATAAGGCAGACATTCTGCAGAAACATAGAGCGATAGTTTCCATGGACCGGGAACAGATAATGACTCCTTTAGCGAAACACCTAATGATTCATTTTCTTCTCCTCTGTTTCGGGAGGCAGATCCTGCAAAATGATATCCTCTAAGGAAATCAGGACTTTGCGAATTGACATTTCTGAATCGGGGGATGTAAATGCCCGTTGGTCTTCTTCCATAATAGTAGCTATCTTCAAAACCGTCAACGGTAACAGTAGCATTGAGACCTTTAGGATGATCCATCAGGTTTCGGCCCACCTGATCGCTGTCATTGCCCAGTCCATTGGCAAATCGGGAAGAGGTGGAATTGAGTAAAATAAATGCAGTGGCTACAGCCGCTGCATTCAAAAACACTATTTTCGAATTAAACACTTCTGTTTTCTGGGTTTTGGTATCTATGATCTCTACACCTGCTGCCCTTTGTGTATGCTCGTCGTACAATACCCGGAACGTCAGTGAATGCGGACGTATGGTGAGATTGCCTGTGGCTAATGCCGCCGGTATGGCTCCCGATACGGAACTGTAATAAGCTCCGTAAGGACAACCCCTGTGGCAAAGGTTTCTGCTCTGACATTGCCCTCGTCCTTTTCCTTCTTTTCCAACCGTCAGGTTTGCTGTTCTTCCGATTATCACCTTACGCCCCGGCATTTTCGGCTCCAGTTTGCGTTTAAAATCCTTTTCAACACAATTCATTTCAAAAGGAGGCAAAAATTTTCCGTCCGGAAGTTCGGGGAGCCCTTCCCGGGAGCCACTCACACCAACAAACGATTCCACATAATCATACCAGGGAGCAATATCCTTATAGCGTATAGGCCAATCCACTCCATAGCCATCTTTTGCATTGGCTTCAAAGTCCAGGTCACTCCACCGGTAGCACTGACGTGCCCACAACAAGGATCGTCCACCCACAATATTGGCCCGCACCCAGTCGTACCGTTGTATTTCATCATAAGGGTTCTCCCTGTCATTTACATAAAAATGTTTATTGTCTTCCTTGAAGGAGTAATGCCTGCTTTGCACATAACAGCGGTTTTTATCTTCTTCGGTCAGGTTTCCCCGGTGGGGAAACTCCCAGATATTCTGATGGGCGGTGGGGTAATTGGGATGTACCAGTTCCGCCCCCCTTTCGAGCAACAATACTTTCAAGCCTTTTTCACAAAGCTCTTTGGCCGCAAATCCTCCGGACATGCCGGAGCCAACAATGATAGCATCATATGTCTGCTGGTTTTCAGATCGGGTATTCAAATTTGGAGAATGCTCGGGCATGAAAATCGTATTAGAAGTGAATAAAGCAAATTAGGGCAATTAGTTCAAAAAACGCTAACAAATAACTTGTTTTAACTAAGAGCCTCTATTGCCTTCTTTCTAATGTAAACAGTTGATTTTTATATACGGGGCATTTAATTGTTGGTGAACGCCTGGAAACCACTGATCGGTTTGCAGCCCTTCAGTCTACGGTAACGGGACCGATTAAGTGAGGCTGGCAATTAATCTATCATTGAATGGTTCCGTTGATTTGATAAAGGCAGTGAGCCGATCAAGCTTTATCTCTCAACTCCAGTTGACGGTTGTAATAAGATAATAAAACATCATAACACAAGCAATTAGCTTAATAACCGCTCCTAAAAGGAAACCTACTACGGAACCCCAAGCTGCCCGTAAGGCTATTTTCGAGTTCTGTTGTGCAATCATTTCCCCTACGAAAGCACCTATAAACGGACCGGCAATAATGCCAATCGGTCCCATCCAGAAAGCCAGTAAAAAGCCGAGTGTACAGCCCCAAATACCATATTTGGTGCCGCCATATCGTTTGGTACCCCAAATGGGCACCAGGTAATCCAGTACCACAATAATTACTGTAATGACGGCCCAAATCA
Organism: uncultured Terrimonas sp.; assembly: GCA_964604365.1. Taxonomy (GTDB): domain Bacteria; phylum Bacteroidota; class Bacteroidia; order Chitinophagales; family Chitinophagaceae; genus Agriterribacter. The sequence continues at coordinate 122,525 of CAZRYS010000010.1, read as the reverse complement.
CCAAAAATCTTGTGGTAAAAGGATTAGGCTCCCTGAATTGTTGAATTAACAACCCTGCATAGGCCAGTGGCGGACCAGGTAGTACCGGTAAAATACTACCTAAAAGCCCGACAATGATTAAGATGAGGCCAAAAATGATCCAAAACCATTCCATGGTTGTAAGTTAATGAAAAGCTGATTTGGATTGTCAAAAGGGCACTCTGTACCGGAGATTGGCATTAAAATTTGATAGGAACCCCAATTACAGGGTTCAGATTCCATGACATATCTTTGCGCCATGCATTATGTTTCTGCTGAAGGATTGGGTAAGTCATACGGAATAAAACCCCTGTTTAGAAATCTTAGTTTTCATATAGAAGAAGGTGATAAAATAGCCCTCGTAGCCCGCAACGGCTCAGGAAAATCGACCCTGCTAAAGATACTGGCTGGAAAAGAAGTGCCCGAAGAAGGGACCGTTTGGATAAATAAAGACGTGACGGTGGCGCTGTTTGAGCAGGAACCTTCTTTTATCGAAGACAAATCCATTCTTGATAATATTTTTCACCACAACCATCCGGTAATCAACGCTATTAAAGATTACGAAGCAGCCAGCGAGTCGGAAGATGCTGAATTGTTGGGAGAGGCGCTTATAAAAATGGATGAGATGAATGCCTGGGATTTTGACAGCAAAGTGAAACAAATATTGGGGAAACTGAATATTCATCAGTTTCACCAGGCGGCAGGCACCTTATCCGGTGGGCAACGCAAGAGGGTAGCCCTTGCCAGAACCCTTATCGACATCGGCTTCGATCATAAACATGTATTGCTGATAATGGATGAGCCTACCAACCATCTGGATGTAGAAACTGTGGAGTGGCTGGAGCATTACCTGAACCAGGAGAAAGTAACCCTTTTGTTGGTAACCCACGACCGCTACTTTCTGGATGCGGTTTGCAACGAAGTTTGGGAGTTGGATGGCAGTACCCTATACACGCACAAAGGAGACTACGAAAATTACATAGAAAAGAAAGCTGCTCGTATAGAGCAGGATAGCTCCAGTATCGATAAGGCTAAAAATCTCTATAGAAAGGAATTGGAGTGGATGAGAAAACAGCCTAAAGCCCGTACTACCAAGTCCAAAAGCAGAATAGATGCTTTTGCGGATGTAGAGAAGAAAGCGAAACAACGCATAGAGGATAATCAGGTACAGCTACAAGTGAAAATGAACCGCCTTGGTGGAAAAATAGCTGAACTGAAAAAAGTGTACAAGGCCTATGGCGATCTTACGATACTCAAGGGGTTTGACTACACATTTGCTAAGGGAGAACGCGTGGGTGTGGTAGGAAAAAATGGTGCCGGCAAATCGACTTTCCTGGATATACTTCAGTTAAAGGAACAGCCCGACAGCGGAAAGGTCAACATTGGAGAAACGGTGGTATTTGGCTACTACTCGCAGGAAGGATTGGAAATAAAAGAGGATGTGCGGGTGATAGAGTACGTAAAAAATATCGCCGAGAACTTTCCACTAGCCGGCGGTGGCTCTCTGAGTGCAGCCCAGTTTTTGCAATTATTTTTGTTCGATCCGGATCAACAATACACTTATATCTCTAAACTAAGCGGTGGAGAAAAGAAGCGGTTAATGCTGCTAGCCATACTGTTTCGTAACCCGAATTTTCTGATACTGGATGAACCGACGAATGATCTGGACCTGCCGACGTTAGGTGTCTTGGAGAATTTCTTGTCAGACTTTAAAGGTTGCCTGTTGATTGTATCACATGATCGATACTTTATGGATCGGTTAACAGATCATATGTTTGTTTTTGAGGGAGATGGTAATATTTCCGATTTCCCCGGCAACTATACACAATACAGATTGTGGAAGAAAGCCAAAGAAGATGAAGAAAAAGAAGCCAGTAAAAATAAGCCTGCAGTAACAGTAACTGCTCCACCGACAGTAACGGTAAACAACAAACGGAAACCGTCTTACAAGGAAAAAAGAGAATTTGAGTTGTTGCAAACTGACATTGCGGCACTCGAAACAGAGAAGGAAGTTGCCAATGAAAAACTGGCTGCAGGAAATCTCCCTTTCGAAGAGTTACAAAAATTAGCAGCACGTGTAGGCGAAATAAGCACTCTCCTGGATGAGAAAGAACTACGATGGCTGGAAATGAGTGAATGGTTGGAAGAGTAACGGTTTAGTTTATGATAATAGTTGCAAGTCCTGTAACACAGGCATACTACTAACCTGAATTTTGGACTTGCAACGCTATAGTTTATGGCTTCTTGGCTACTGCAGACAAATGGAACTATCGTTCTTGATTACCTTTTATTCTAATTCTGAACTACCCAAGCTTTTAAACCACCAAAGGATTGAGAGCAGATGCTGCTAAAATACCCGGCTCTGATCCTAATAACCACCGTTGTCTGTCCGCTTCCTGATAGTCATTTTGGGGAGTAGTTATTTTTGCACCATCTGCAAAGTAGATAATGGTCATTACTTCTCTTGTTTTAGCAGAATCATTGCCCAGTGCGCAGTGCAAAGTCCAGCCATAGTGCCAGGTAGCGTCACCCGCCTTCATTGTTTGCGGACGGGTAACGTCAAAGCCATTTTTTTTCACATACTCATTCAGTAACCGTTCGGATTCGTCAGATATTTCTACACTATCTACAAACCCTTTCTTATGTGTACCGGATGCAAAAGTTAGCATGCCCATTTCTTCCGTAATATCAATTAAAGGCATCCACATAGTAACTGTTTGAGATGTATCCAGCGGCCAGTAATATTGATCCTGGTGCCAGGGGGTGAACCCGCCACCTGCTTCTTTATAAAGAGCCTGGTCGTGATAGATGCGCACCTTCTCAACCCCCAATAAATCAGCGGCAATTTTCGCAAATCGCTTCGCCAACGTAAATTTCTTCGCTGCCTCATCCGATTCCCACAAATTCATAATCTGCAAAAAAGCTTTACCATAGGTATCCCTGTCTTCCATCGCACGGGTTTCTGTATTATACTTATAGGCAGCGTTGTTTATAACCTCACGGTATACTTTTACTTCTTCCGGACTCAGTACTCCGGGAATTAAGGTATGTCCTTTCTCTCTGAATGATTGAACAGTGGCATCATCTATCTTTTTGGTATCGTTAAGTAAAGGCAGGTCAATTGTTTCCATTTTTTACGCTTTTATCAAAATAAATCAGAAATGTTGACACAAAAAATGCCTAATTTGTCAATTTTATTGTTTTTTTTGTCCTCTAGAGTGTACATCTCTGAAAAATAGATAAAATTCACCATGCAAAAAGCTGCGTTTGAGTCTATTCAGCCACAGAAGGAGCAATCCTTTTTAATGAAGTCTTTTGGTGAAGAATCATTCTCATCTCCTTATCACTATCATCCGGAAATTGAATTGACCCTCATTTTAAAAGGAGAAGGAAAACGATACGTTGGACAGAATATGTCTCAGTATACAGTCGGAGACCTTGTATTGCTTGGTGAAAATGTTCCACATTGCTGGAAATCCGAAAACATCACAAAAGGCAAAATTAATGCTTCATCTATTGTGATACAGTTCATGAAAGATTGTTATGGCGATTCTTTTTTTAAGGGTAAGGAGTTAACCCTCATTAATAGAATGTTAGAAAGAAGCACCTATGGGATTTGTTTTTTAGGAGAATCTTCAAAAGTAGCTAGACTCCGGCTTATAGAGTTGGAGAAAAAAGAACCATTTCAAAAGATGTTAGCTTTTTTGGAAATACTTCAATTACTCGCTTCTTCTGATGAGTTTGTATTGTTGAACACAGAAACGAAAGCTCATCAATCTTCTACAGATCAAACAAGGATAAACAATGTGATGGCTTATATTGTAGACAATTTCAGACAGGAAGTATCTCTGGAAAAGGCTGCTTCACTATTGGGTTTAACGGTACCGGCTTTTTGTAAATTTTTTAAGCGACATACCAGGAAGACTTTTGTAGAAGTAGTAACAGAATATAGAATCAACTACGCACAACAGCAACTGATGTATACCGATCACCCAGTATCGAAAATAAGCGTGGGAAGTGGCTTTGGAGATGTCTCCCATTTTTACAAAACCTTCAGACAAAAACAACAGTTGAGTCCACTGCAATACAGGAACAAGGTGAGAAAAATTGTTGACTAATAAACAGTTCTGTTCAGCCAGATAAAACCACCTATTCCGCTTCAAAGCAAATTATTAAAGCAGAATTAACACCCTGTTTTAACACAATTTCTTGGTCAGTTTTCGGCTATGGATTATCTTAGGGAACAGGTACTACTATGTATGGTTAGTATAGAAATGAGCCGACGGTTCATTTCTTATTTTGCAAGTCGAATATCAAATCAATCTGATCAGCATTTTAAACTTATAAATAGTCTATGGCAACAACATCTACCAAAAAATTTAGTACAAAAAAAGACATTCTCGCAGGTCTCATCGTCTTTCTGATTGCTTTGCCTCTTTGTTTGGGTATTGCGCAGGCATCGAATGCCCCTTTATTTTCAGGCATTGTTGCTGGCATCATAGGCGGTATAGTAATTGGTTTCCTGAGCAAGTCTGCGTTGAGTGTAAGCGGACCTGCTGCGGGATTGGTTGCTATAGTGGTGGGGGCTATTTCTGATTTGAATACCTTTGATGTATTCCTCTGTGCCGTGGTGCTGGCAGGTCTTTTTCAGGTAATATTTGGCTTTCTTAAAGCAGGGACTTTTGCCAACTTTTTTCCTTCGAGTGTCATCGAAGGTATGTTGGCGGGTATAGGGCTGACTATTATTTTCAAACAGCTACCTGATGCAGTTGGCTATAATGGTCCGGATAATTTAGTGGGGATGCGGGATGGTGAAAGAGGGATGAGTCCCGAGATACTCACGGGTATCACAGAACATATTCACTGGGGTGCAGTACTGATTACGGCTATCGGTATTCTGATATTGTGGTTGTGGTCCAGGAAGGGAATGAAGAAATTTCAACAGATTCTGCCGGCCGGTCTTCTGGTTGTGTTAGTAGGCACATTATTGAACATTCTTTTCAAATCAACTTCGGGAATTTTACATTTGGAGGAACAGTTTTTAGTACAGTTAAGTGTTCCCTCTAGTGCCAGTGATTTTTTTGCGCAGTTTATGTTTCCTGCTTTTGAAGGGTTTCTAAATCCAAAAGTATGGCAGCATGGACTTATCATTGCGATAGTTGCTTCTATTGAAACATTACTGTGTATTGAAGCAACGGATAAGCTGGATCCTTTAAAAAGAAATACGCCTGGTAATGCAGAACTTAAAGCGCAGGGTATCGGTAATATGTTAAGCGGATTTATCGGCGGATTACCAATCACTTCTGTAATCGTTCGCTCCAGTGCTAATATCAATGCAGGGGCAAAAACAAAAACATCCGCCATTTTTCACGGATTTTTACTGTTAATCTGTGTTGCATCCATTCCTGCGATACTCAATCTTATTCCTAAGTCCGCATTAGCCGCTATTCTGATATTTACAGGGTACAGGCTGGCAAATCCTACCTTGTTCAAACACATGTACAAAGTTGGGCCCACTGAGTTTATTCCCTTTGTGGTAACAGCAGTGTGTGTGGCACTTCCTTTCCTGGGTCTGCTGAAAGGAGTAGCTATAGGTTTAGTCATCAGTATATTTTATCTGCTTCGGGCCAACATGCGCAACTCTTTTTATTATCGACGGGTACAATCAGAGGGTGGAGATATTACGCGCCTCGAACTATCTGAAGAAGTTACTTTTCTAAACAAAGGTAGCATTAAGGAAACACTGGATTCGATAGCCGATGGCAGTACAATCATTATCGATGCCACCAATTCGGAATATATCGACTACGATGTACTGGAAGCTATTCGGGAGTTTCACGATGTGCAGGCTCCTAACAGAGATATTACGGTTTCCCTGGTTGGTTTTAAAAACAACTATCGCATTCCGGAAGGTACCAATGTGCATTACCAGATGGATGAACTGGCATCCGGAAAAGATGCTAAGCTATCTGCAGGAAGGCATACCAAGCTGTTGAAAGAGTTGAAAAAGGACTAGTTTCTTGGAGAAAATCATGCATGCTTCTGTAACCAGGCATGATTTTCTATTTTCGGGAAAAAAGATTGTATTTAAAAATGCAATAGATAGCGCGAAATCCGTCTACCCAGCTTATTTTTTTCCCTTCAGCATAAGTTCTTCCATAGTACGATATGCCTACTTCATATATCCGAATACCTGGTATGCGGGATATTTTTGCAGTCACTTCAGGTTCAAATCCAAAGCGTTTTTCCCTGAGTTTAATTTGTTTTACTGTGTTGGAGGGAAAAACTTTGTAACAGGTTTCCATGTCGGTGAGATTTAAATTGGTAAACATGTTCGATAGAAATGTTAATACCCATTTATTTCCGATCGTATGCCAGAAAAACATAACCCTGTGTGCCCCACTGCCGAAAAAACGGGAGCCATATACTATATCGGCAAAACCATCCAGAATCGGTTTGAGTAGCTGATTATATTCATTAGGGTCATACTCAAGATCGGCGTCCTGAATGATCAGGTACTCTCCGGTAGCTTTTGCAATGGCAGTATGGATGGCCGCTCCTTTACCCTGGTTCACTTCGTGTTTAAAATATTGTATGTTGTATTCAGGGTTGGCTTCCATATATGCCATCAGCACTTTTTCTGTGTCGTCGGTCGAGCAATCATTCACCAATATCAGCTCCTTCTCAATTCCGTTTACAAGGGTTACTTGCTTCACCCTGTCTAATATAAGGTGTATGGTTTTGGCTTCATTATATATAGGTATTAAAATAGAAAGTTTCCTGAAAGCGTTCATGATACCGGTAAATAATATAGAAAATAGTTTTTAAAAATACAAACAGCCATCAAAAATGGCTGTAGCCGCTAAAGTAGTGTTTCCTGTCTTAATACACAAGAATTAATAACTTTTACCGGCGGTTAGAAATAATGATCAATCACGACCCCGTAAGTAAATAACATATTTTGCCGATCGGTACGGCTGATTCGATTGTAGCTATACCTGGTGGATAAACTGAGCCATTGTAACAATCTAACGTTGAGTGCCATTTGACTATTCACTATATAATCGTTTTTGTACTGCAGGGAAGGTTGCCAAAAACCGGTACTTTCAAACGTGATGATCTTTTTGTAATATAGGCGAAGCTGCAACCGAAGTGAATTTCTAAACGTGCTATAGTTTTGCTTTATACTATCGCTTACCAAAATACTGTTGCCTTCGTACAAAATGCCATTGCTAATCCTCAGCATAGCAACCCCATCTTTGTCTATGATTTTATACGCAGCTCCCAGACCGGTTTGTAACTGATTTTGAATTTTTAATGAATAGCTGGTGGTATACCCTGCCAGTCCCCAATAATTGAAACGGGCTTTGTTATCCCTAAAGACGTTAAAATCCAGTGATGCATTATAATCGTTGTTGGTCAGTTTACCAGAGTTCTCTCCATATACCCAGGCATTGTTGAAGTTTAACTGTGTCTTCTTTTTGTTCAGGCTATATTTAAACCCATTGTTCAACAGGTAGGTAGTGGCGGTAGGAGACCGGTTCAGGTTGCCTGCAAAATTAACACCTAACTGATGGTGTACAGAGTCGTTGAACTGTGCGTAGACAAGTACCTGACAGCAACAACAGCATATCAATAGTAGTAATCTCATAATGGGCCGCAAAAATAAGGACTGCACCGATTTATTCCAATTGTAACACGCTAAATCAACGTCTCCGGTGAATCCGGATTATATCTAATGTGTCATCCAAATCGTTATTCCTATGACCAACACCGCTATCAATGTATTCAAGAAGTTGACTGCATTATTGTTGATAAGCCCTTTATTCTCAATGATACCAAAGCAGGAATCCGCAAAGTTGCCAATGGTACCGGCAATTAAAATATGGAGTGTATAGCTATAGTCCTTGTAGCCAATGCCATATACCACAGCAATAACAGTACTTCCCAACAACCCGAACAAGGTGCCTTCAATACTAACAACTCCATTGGTCCCTTTTGTACCAGGTCTGCCGGTAAGAATATGATAAAACTTTGTTCCGTAAGCATTACCCATTTCAGAAGAAACAGTATCGGCAGAAGCCGCCGAAAATACAGCCGCAATTAATAGCGGTAATACGTTCTCTATAGCCGGGAATATCCAACTTAGTATACATACTATTGCAGCAAGACCGCCATTGGCAACTACCTGTGCGGCTGTTCTTGGGTCCTGTTCTTCCGCAGAAAGTTTTTGTTTAGTTTCTTTCTTCAGGGAAGTGGTGGCTACGCCCATAACAAAAAAAGCAGCCAGCATACTTAGCCCCGGCACGCCAACAGCATAATAGATGACTATAGCAACTATAGCACCCACGCAAGCTCCTGCCACTGTTAACTTTCTTGTCATTGCGGCAGTAGCAGCTCCGGCGATGATAAAAAAATAGACAAGGATTTGAGTCCAATGCATAATCGGCAAGCTAAACAATTCTTAGCTGATCAATTCCCATCATTTTTTATATTTTCTTCGATCTCCGCATCCGGGTATTTTTAATTAATTCTTCAGTAGAAGCGATATTGATTTCTGTCTTCAATGGATCCTTTCTGCCAGCACTGAAGTCAGCAAAGTATAGGTAATATAGGCGGAAGTTTTTTTCCCGTTTGGATTTTCCGCCTACAAACTTATGTACAGCTGTACCCGTTTTGCTTTCCTTGGTGTAGACTTTTCGAAAAAGTATCTCTGACAATACATTAGCATCTTCCTTTTCGCTGGAGGCGCCAGTTTAAATCTGATCAGTCACCTGGGTAATACCATGTTGCTCCATTTTAGCATGTCTTTTGCGTTAGCAAGTTTTATTTTGCATAGTAATGTGGATTTTTAGAATATGTTAAAATGAATTTCGTCGGAAGCTTCTTCTGTACCATCTTCCAGTGCCACAGGCAATGCCGGAGCAGCATATACCAACTCGTTAATTATTTCTGCAACAATAGAAACCCTATCATTCTGCGTAATAAGGAAAGCATCATCCGGATCATAGCCGGTCCGATCGTTGAATCGCAGGTACAATACTTCATGCTATGCAAGCATAGTCTTAATAGCAGAGGCATGGGTTACATTTAAATGGTATACATTCTTCTGTTCAACTTTACAAGTTGAGCTTCAAAAACGGTGTGGTTAAAAAGAAAAAGAAGGAACCTGCGCTATACATTATTTCTGTGATTGCAGGTAAAAGTTGCGGTTGATTAGCCTATGTGCAAAGTATAATTTGAACAAATAGAAAAACAAATATTTTCCTAAAAATCTTGTTGGCGGCTGTCAGTTTATAGTATAAATACTACATTAACAGTACCCCATGCTAACTGCCCGAAGGTTCTTTTAATCCAATACCTATATAACGTTGGCGAAAGCAATATATTTGTCAACTTGAATATTGATTTTGCAAAATAAAAAGCGCTGAAATGAAGCATGTTTTATTGTTGTTCTTTGTTATTTGTACACTTAGTATGCATGCCCAGGAACGCTGGCAACAGAAAGTGAAATATGATATGGATATCAAAATGGATGTCCAAACCAATCGATTGACCGGTAAACAAAAGCTGGAGTATTGGAATAATTCTCCGGACACCCTAAAACGTGTATTCTATCACTTATACTGGAATGCTTTTCAGCCCAATAGTATGATGGACAGCCGTAGCCGAGAGCTTGGAAAATTGGGACAGGGGAATAACCGGGATTGGGATAGCCGGGTAAGAGATCGTATTCAACACCTGAAACCTGATGAAATCGGATATCAGAAAGTGCAGTCCCTGAAGATCAATGGAATCGCTCAGAAAATAATAGTCCACGAAACCATCCTGGAGGTGGAATTGAGTAAACCGATTTTGCCGAAGTCAAAAGTGCTACTGGACATGGATTTTGAAGCACAGGTGCCATTGCAAGTCCGTCGTGCGGGGAGAGACAATCCAGGAACAGGTGTACGATATTCGATGAGCCAATGGTATCCAAAGATTTGCGGTTATGACGAGGAGGGATGGCATCCCACCCCCTATGTAGCTCGTGAATTTTATGGTGTATGGGGCGATTTTTCGGTAAAGATTAGTATCGATAAAAACTACCTGCTGGGTGGTACCGGTTATTTGCAGAACGCCAACCAGATTGGGCATGGCTATGAAGCAAAAGGCGTGAAGGTGCCGAAACCAAGCGGCAACACGCTTACATGGCATTTTGAAGCACCCAATGTGCACGATTTTATGTGGGCAGCAGATCCGGACTTCAAACACCTGACTCGTAAAGCACCTAATGGAACAGATATACATGTTTTGTATAAAAACAAACCCAATGATAAAGCAAATGACGATGCATGGGCGGAAGTGGGAGATGCTGCTGTGGTAGTGTTACCCTACGTAGAAAAGCATTTTGGCGCTTATCCATATAAACAATATTCGTTTATACATGGTGGTGATGGCGGCATGGAATATCCCATGGCAACCTTGCTGAGTGGTCCCGGATTGGGTACCGCTTTTCATGAACTCATGCATAGCTGGTACCAGATGATGCTCAACACCAACGAGTCAATGTATGCATGGATGGATGAAGGTTTTACCAGTTACGCATCTTCTCGTATAGGTACTTACTATCGTGAGCAAAAAGACAAACAGGTGGCTGGTAATGCGGTATCCACGGGTCCTAAAAATACAGCTGCCGCAGGCGACCTACCGCTCTACGATGCCGGTGCTTACCGAAATTATTTTGCTTTGGTGTCCAGTGGCGTAGAGGAGCCACTTACCACTCACGCTGATCATTTCAATAGTAATTTCGCCTACTCTATTGCCGCTTATTCCAAAGGGCAGGTTTTCCTGGCGCAATTGGGCTATATCATTGGTGAACAACAAAATAGTCAATTGTTGCTGGAGTACTACAAACAATGGCGCTTCAAATCACCCAATGCAAATGACTTTATTAGGGTGGCCGAAAAAGTAAGTAATATTCAATTGGATTGGTACAAAGAGTATTGGGTGAATACCACTAAAACAATTGACTATGGCATCGACAGCTTGTGGCAGGATGGTAATAAAACTAAAATAAGACTCCGGATGCTGGGTCAAATGCCCATGCCCTTAGATGTGTTGATAGAATACAAAGACGGCTCCAAAGAACTTGTTTATATACCTCAATACCTGATGTTTGGACAAAAGCCGGCAGAAGATGATACTCCCAGGAGTGTGCAGGAAGCCTGGCGCTGGACACATCCAACTTATGTTTTTGAAGTGGATAAAACATTGATGAATATCAAAGCTATCGACATAGACCCTACTTATCGCATGGCTGATGTTAACCGAAGAAATAATAAATTGGAGCTGCCTAACTAAGCGCCCTAACAGGAAAGTTTCCTAATATTATAATAAAAAAGTTCCTGTTGTTTTTAATAACAGGAACTTTTTTATTATATCCCGTTCCTATTTTTTTTCTGCATCAGCGGGCATCAGTATAGCGGTAAACCGATTTTTTCCGTTCAGCAGAAGTTTGGCTGCCTCCTGTATGTTTTTTACGGATAGTGCGTCAATGTATTTTTCTCTATTGACGAAACGGTCCATATTAAAGCCGGTTGTTTTTGCACTCAGCAACCGGGCGGACCAGGCTCCATTTTCTTTGAGTTGTACTTTGTTGGATTCTTTCCATTGTGTTTTTACTTTATCAAGTGTTTGCTGTGACGGCCCATTTTTAATAATTGCAGCAATCTCACTATTCAATGCCAGCATAAGTGTATCTACTTTATCCGGTCCGCAGGGCAATTGCACTGCAAACTGAAAAGAATTATAAGGTACCTTATCCAGCCCTCCGAAAATTCCGCCACCATATATGCCCTGTACCTTCTCTCTCAACTCTTCGATAATACGAATGTTCAATACTTCATTCAATGCGCTGGCTCTAAAAGCAAGATCATCATTGTAAGGGATATCACCGTAGTAAAAATCCAGGATCAGGCTTTTTTGTTCTGCACCCTTAAACACTTTCATAGTCTTCACACCGGTAATGGGCCGAACTTTTTGATCGACATAGCTAAGCTTTTTGCCAGAAGAAGGGAGCGATGCAATATATTTCTCTATCAATGGTATAATATCTGTTTCTCTGAAGCTGCCGGTGAAGACGAAATGCATTCCGCTCATATCACCAAGCCGTTCCTTATAGACCCCGATTATTCTTGACAGTTGTACATCATCAAAATATGCCGCTTTAGGTACAGCAATGGGGGCAAGAGGATTATTATTATAAAATACATTAAAAATGGTATCGGAGAACGCAGCTTGCGGATTTGCACTTAACATGGCCAATTGTGCTTTGCTACGCTGAACGAAGGACAGAAAAAGAGCACTATCCTTCCTGGGAGCCGTTAGTTTTAAATACGCCAATTGAAACATTGTTTCCAGGTCCTTTACGGTGGAATTTCCGTTAATGCCTTCTGTATGTTCTGCAATAAATGGACTTGCATTGGCAGACTTGCCAGCGAGAGATTTCTGAAGGTCGGTAGGAGAAAACTCTCCGAAACCCATGGCGCTCACTATCGGTACACTATAGTTAGCATTGTATTTATCTGCGATACCGTAATTGCTGGTACCGCCGTAGCGGGATGCTGCCATTAATATTTCATCGTTCTTAAAATCTGTTGGTTTCAGCGTGATCGTTATGCCATTAGACAAAACCAACTCAGTAGTGCCCAAGGTTGCATTTTGTTTTTTAGATTGTATGCGGCCCGCTTTGGGTAAGGTTGGTAATAGTTCTGTCGCCACCAGCTTTTCCTCATAGGGTGTGAGCAATGCATTTTTGACATCCGATACCAGCGCTTGTAAAGCAGCCGTGGTCGGCAGATCAGCTGCATTCTTTTCCGGCCCCATAATAAATGTAAACAGGTTTTGTTGATCTTTCAACGGTATAGCCTCTGCAGCTATATCCTCCAGTGTTATACCCGGTAATAATTGTTTAACGAGTTCGAATTCAGTGGCTATACCTGGAATAGCATCTCCCCCTAAAAAGTGTTCCACATACTCATCTGCAAAAACAGATGACTCTGTTTTGTCGCGATCATTATATGTTTTTTCATAACCAGCCAATACATTCTTCTTGGTCCTGTCCAACTCTGCCGTTGTAAAACCGAACCGTTTTGCCCGTTCTACTTCTTCCAAAGCAGCCTTCAATGCGCCGTCCGGAACCTTATCTCCCGAACCGGTAAATATTTCAAAGTTTTCATATTGTTTGGCAAAACCCGAATAGGAAGCACTTGCAAATACATAAGGAGGGTTCTCTTTTTGGGTAAGTTCCTGCAAACGCTTGTTGAGCATAGATGTAAACAACTGCCTGATCAAACGCTTCCTGTAGTCCCCGGCTGTTACAATTGTAGTGGATGGTTGTGATGGATATTCAACAGCAGCTTGAAAGCTGGTAGCCTCTTTGTCGGTTACTATCATAGCGGCTGGGGAAGTATAGGGAGGGATCGGGGCTTCTTTTTTATCACGCTCCGGTGAGGGATTAACCAAGCCGGCAAAGTGTTTGTTAATCAGTTCTGTGGCTCTCTCTTTTGTGATATCGCCCACTATCACTACGGCCATTAAATTGGGGCGATACCAATCCTTGTAGAACCTGTGGAGGGTTTCGTGCTTAAAATTTTTTATGATACTATCCTTGCCAATAGGAAGCCTTTGGGCAAAGAGAGATCCTTTAAATAACTCTGGAAGTATTTTGTTGAACATCCGTTCGCCAGCACCCTTGCCGCTACGACTCTCTTCCAAAATGATAGCACGTTCGTCATCGATATCTTCACCAAGATAGGTCACATTGTGTGCCCAATCTTCCAATACCTGGAACCCTTTTTCGAGATTGCCTGCCTTATCAGTAGGAATGGGCAGAAAATAAACAGTTTCTTCAAAGCCGGTATGGGCGTTCAGATCACTCCCAAATCCTACACCGATGTCCTGCAAAAAAGAAACGATTTCATTTTTCTTAAAGTTTTTGGTGCCGTTGAAGGCCATATGCTCAGCCATATGTGCCAATCCCAATTGATCGGCATCTTCATTGATTGAGCCTACCTTTAAAACGAGGCGTAGTTCTACTTTTTTCTCGGGCTTACTATTAGACCGAATATAATAGGTCAGCCCGTTTTTGAGCTGACCTATTGTTACGTCTTTATCTTTTTGCAGTGTTTCTGTAAGCCCTATCTGTGCCTGTAAAGAGAATGCTGTAAATGCCAGCAATAGGCAAACTGTTGTTTTTCTTATCAAGTGATTATACATGGTTTGATGATTAGTCAAACAAATGTAATACAAATCACCTGCCAGCCGTTATTTCTTATACAATCGCACTATAGTACCACCCATTTTTAACTATTTAACACCATTACTACTGTGGGTACCGTTGCTGGAAGGTGTTTTGTCAAGAAGTGAGTTTGTTTCTTCCTTTTTGTTTTCTCTGTACACAGGCTGTTCTGTAAAATATGCTTCTGAAGAGAAGTGACTCCTGTCGCTGGAAGGTCCAAGTTTTAGAACAGAAGACTCGTGTCTGCGTACGATTTCTTGCAGTCTTTGAGCAGCTCTGTAAGCATTAATTGTTCCAAAATCGTAGTCGTTCTTGAGCTCTTGTAGCTCAATCTTATACAGTGTTCCGGAAGCGGATCGTTTTGAAAAGTCGAAAGTCTTATCCAAAAGCACCACCAATCCCGGGATGCCCGCAATAATAGCCAGCCAAATATTATTAGTAAATATTTGCTGCCCTGAAGCGACCATGATGGCCGATGCAAAGCTTGCGATGATAGACAACCACAATATGCTGTGGGCCAGGATAGAGTCCCAAAAGATAGACTTTACCCGTTTTTTCAATTCTTTAGCGATCTCCAATTCAAACGATTGAGCGGCTTTATTTGTGTCCATAGAAATGTTATTTATGGCTTGTGAAATTTTTTTAGACAACATGAGCGAACGCAATTTTTACCAAAACAATGATGATTGTTTCTGGCAGTTTAACAAAAAAGATGTATTTGCAGGTTCTTTGGTATATCAGAGGAGATTCAGATTGGAGTGAGTAAAAGTAGAAAGTTATTGTTAGAAGCAGTCAGGATGCCGGTTCTTTTTGGTAGAAAGTTACCACTTGGTAATTCCTTGAAACAAAAGTTATCAAGAAGAGTTTAGTATTAAAAAATCCCCGCAAAAACTACGGGGATTTTTAATTGCCTATTTTATTGGACTGGTGGTACCGGTGGCGGTGGTGGTTGTAATCGGCTGACTTTTAAACGCTGTTTTAACGTCATCTTAATGTATAAGTCGCTCATCTTACGATAGTCTATTTCGTCAGACAGTCCGCCATTCTCCCGAAAGTGGATTGCTTTCTTTACAATAACTTTGTATTCCTCTATCTCACTATTGGTCGCACCTTCTCCAGGAGGTATACTATTGGGGTCCATTTCCGGTGATACCCTTATGCCATATTTTTCTTCAAAAGCTGTTTGTTTTTCTTGGGTAGAAATGTCTTCTGTAACGATAGTTCTATCTCTATATGCCAGTCTTGCTGTCTTTTTACCTTTCTCTTCTTTTACGGTAAGACCTGCAATAGGACGGTGTTTAAAAGGGTTTTCCTGTGCATAAACTCTTTGACTAAAGAAAAGCGTCACTGAAACCATTAGTCCTATGCTCAGCAGGGATTTAAACCCTGCATAAATGGGTTTTGTTTTTTTCTGCAACATGAGTAATCTGTTTTTAGTGGTGAAAAAATTGAAACTGCTTGCAAGCGGTATATGGTGATTTACGTAAACGCTGTTAAGAATTAATTGCTGATATCCGAAACTATCCTTTGTTTCAAACACAACAGAAGCATCAGCCAGAAACTCGTGGTTCAATTGAATTGCTTTTTTAAAGAAATGCACAAATGGATTAAACCAAAAAATAGCTTTCAAAAACTCAATGTAGACTAAATCAAAAATGTGCTTTTGGGCGATATGCTTTCTTTCGTGTAGTAATATATCTTCTGAAATATTCCCTGATTCAAAATCTAACCTATTTATAATAATCCGATTACCGAGTGAATGGGGCGGACACTTATAGTCAACCAACTGGACGGGCATGTTCTGCCAAACTAAAGACGGCGTAACCTTCTGATGGCGCAACTGCCACAAATTCCTGAAAAAGCGAAGGAGAAAAAAAATACTGATAGCGGATAAAACAAAAATTAATCCTACAGTATAATTATCATTTACTTGATTGTATGTTGGCAAAAACACAGCATTTTGTTCTCCGGTGTAAACTAAATCTACTGCAGGAACAGTAATTGTAAAGCTGATTAAAGGGATCACCAACGCAGCCAGCGGAGAAAAGATTAGATACATCCTGTTGAACAATAACATTCGTTCCTGCTTTAAAAAAATAATATAAAACAGGTAAAAAATGCCCGAACAGGCAATCGTTTTAAGTAGGTAGATAATCATTTCTTCTTTTTTATTTCATTATCTACAATGCGTTTCAGCTCTTCCAATTGCTTTTTTGTGAGGTTGGTTTCCTTTGTGAAAAAAGAGGCAAACTGAAGGACAGAGTTATCGAAATAGTTTTCAATCATACTATTTACCTGCCGGGAAAAATAGTCTGTCTTTTTTATCAGCGGGTAATATTCTCTCGAATTACCATATTGGTTAAAGGCGATGACACCTTTATCCAACATCCGTTTTAACAAGGTAGCTATAGTTGTGCTTGCCGGGCGGGGATCAGGATAGGACTCTATCAACTCTTTCATAAAAGCCTTCTCCAGTTGCCATATGTACTCCATCAATTGTTCTTCTGATTTGGAAAGTGAGATCATTCTATTTATGTAGATTTAGTTCTACAAATGTAGAATAATTATTCAAATTAGGAAATATTTGCAGGATTTATTTAGCGAATTGTCGGTTGTGGTGTCATTTATCCGAGAGCACTTCTTCAACAATCTGAAAACAGCGTTCGGGAATGAGTGTTACTACTTAATTATGAATATTAGAGTTTATACAAGCAACTTTACGCTTTTGCATCGGTTCCCATATTTTTATAAGACCGTTGTTCTCTTATCCAATGATAGAGTCCATAAGCAGCAATGCCAGTGAATATGAGGTATTCGAGGCTATAGAACCTGATACCTTTAATGTAGTACAGATAAGTTGCTACCAGGTCTACGACTATCCAAATGATCCAACTCTCTACTTTTTTTTGAATCATAAAAAAAGTAGCAATGATACTCATCGTCATGATAAATGAATCGATATAGGGGTATGCGCTGGGCAACGAGAATACTATCGGAAACCAATCATGCAATTTGCTGGCAAAAGTTCCTAGAGTAAGGGTTCCGGCTACCCCCATTGCCAATGCAAACAATTTTTGTCCTCCATCCATGTAACTCACTTTTAATTCATTTTTTTTGTCGGCCTCATTTTCTTTGGGATGCGACCAACGCCACCATCCCAGTATATTGGTAACGAAAAAGAATACCTGTAAAAACATATCAGGATACAATTGCACCTGGAAGTAGAGGAAAAAGGAGAGTACAACATTTACAATACCTAGCGGCCAACTCCATATGTGCGCCCGTGCCGAAAGCCATACGGCGGTTAATCCTGTTAGCACACCAAAGAATTCAAGATAACTCATGGCATAACCCAGGAAATTGAAAAATTCACTATTGATATCAAAGAATCTGTCCAAGCAGAAGAGATTAAATGAATATATCGGTCCCTGCTACTACGCCAGGATTTTCTTTCTCAAAAATATCAATAAATTTTTCAACTGCCTTTTTACCATCGCTGCCGAGGTGAAGAGAGTAATTATTCACGTATAAATCGATATGCTGACGCATGACAGCCGGGTCCATTTCCTGAGCGTGGTTGGAAACATATTCTGGCAAAGCAGGATACCTATCGAAGGCATACTGTGTGCTTTCTGTAATCAATTGTTCCAATTGCTGTTGTATTTCACGCGGGATACTTCTTTTCACCGCAATCCCACCCAGGGGAATAGGAAATCCCGTTTTTTCTTCCCAGAAAGCACCAAGGTCCATCAATTTGAAAAGTCCTTTCTGCTGATAGGTAAACCGGTTTTCGTGAATGATAACACCCAGTGTTTTTTCATCCCGTGTTGCTACAATAAAATCTTCAATTTCGTTAAACACCATGAAGCGTTTGTGCAGTGCCTGGGGAAATGCCTGATTAAATAGCAGGTGTGCGGTGGTATGCTCGCCGGGAATGGCTATCGTATAATCGTTGATATCAAAAGTACTCATTTGGACATCAACAGGGCAGCCCGAAATCAGTAACGGACCTACTCCTTTTCCTAAAGCTCCGCCGCTATGCAACATAGTATAGGAAGGCAAAATAAGTGGCAACACGCCATAGCTTATTTTACTCATATCCAGCTTTCCTTCCATTGCCCATCGGTTGAGCGTTTGAACGTCCTCCAATACCACTGAAAATTGATGTTCGCCACAGTTTATTTTTCCATTTACGAGTGCATCAAAAATGAAAGTATCATTGGGGCAAGGTGAGAATCCAAGTGTAAATTTCATTCGCTCTTAATTTTTTAACACAACAGTTTATGTACAAACTGACTCATTTCTTCATTTAGGTTTTCAATAGCCTCCTTTAACCGCCATTTTGCTTTATCCCGTTCTCCAACAAAATTTGAAACTGCCCTCATTTGAATAAAGGGGACATTCTCCTGTAAGCATACATAATGAAAGGCCGCTCCCTCCATCGATTCAATCACCACGCCATATTTTTCCTGCAACAATTGTATTCTTTCCGGACGGGTAGTAATTTCATTTACGCTTGCTCCGCTTACTTTGTTCAACTTCAATTGTTCTAACCATCCACTATACGGATTATTCAAAACTTTACCAGTAAAAGGTAATTGACTTTCCATCAACCCCATATCAAACAAATCTCTAAAGGTACCGCTCTCTTCTACACCTGTGTCTACCACTATTTCGTCTTTTATTACAACCAATGCACCTGGTGGATAAAAAGGATGAAAACTGCCCCCGACGCCGGCTTGGATAGCGATATCGGGCTTGTGTATCGACAAATATTTGGTAAGCCTATACACGGCATTCATCATACTCACTCCGGTTATCAGCAACTCCACCTGGCAATTTCGTCGCTGGTATTTCTTTTCGTCAAGATATCGCCGAAATGAACTTATTTCCATGTCTGTGGCGGCCACAACAAGAATATTCATTTGGCAAAGTTCTGCATTTACCAAATGAGAAGTATAAGTTTTTCGTTGTTTTTGCCGATACACTAACTTTGCAAAAATTGTAGCTTTTATGGTATACCTGACGAGAGTGGAACATTTCAATGCTGCCCACCGACTGTACAACCACAGTTGGACACTGGAAAAAAACCAGGAGGTGTTTGGAAAATGTGCCAATAAGAACTGGCACGGACATAATTATGAACTATATGTAACCGTAAAAGGCGAAACTGACCCTGAAACAGGCTTTCTGATAGATGCTAAAATACTGAGCAAGTTGATAGCCACTTATGTACTCGAGAGACTGGACCATCTGAACCTGAACGAAGATGTGGATTTTATGAAGGGCAAACTTTGCTCCACAGAAAATTTATCAGTAGAAATCTGGAAACAACTGGAAGACAAGCTTCCCGCTAATGTAGCGTTACATTGTATAAAGTTGTACGAAACGCCGCAGATATTTGTTGAGTATTTTGGCGGATATTGATTATGATACTGTTACAATCGATCTAAACTATATTACGCTTTAGAGTTATTACAGCTAAATCTTTAAATCCATTCTTTTATTTTTCTTCGATACTTTTTTCGCAAAAAGTATCCATAAGCCGCCGGAGAATTATTACCACTATTCCCGGGATGCGGGTTAAACGATGACTGCATAAAACCAAATCAGCGGATCATCCTTGAAGACGATCCGCTGATTTCCATTTATTTCAAGTGCTAAGCTTTCTCCAATGCAGCCTTTAAAGCCGGGAAGTCTACCTGTACTCCGGGGTTTTCCGTTTCCTGTGAATAGGCTATGTTACCATTTTTGTCTATTACTACCACACCTCTTTTGGAAACACCATGATAGCCAAATACAAAATTTTCCAGATAAAAGCCGTAGGCCTTTATCATATCCTTATTGAAATCGGACAGAAGGCTGAAATTGAGCTTTTGTTGTTTCTTAAACTCTGCCAGTGAAAACGGAAGGTCCACGGAAACGGCTACCACTTCTGCGCCAAGATTGTTATAAAAGCTAAGTTCATCTCTGTTGCTGCACAATTGTTCGGTGCATACACCCGTAAACGCCGCAGGAAAAAAATTAATCACCAGAGTTTTACCTGCAAAATCCTTCAACGATACTTCTTGATTTTCTGAATTGTGCAAAGTAAAATCCGGCGCTTTTGTTCCAACACTTATTGCCATAGTTTATTAGTTTTCTCTAAAGATAATACATATGATTTGATTAGGGTTCTATGATCCTGAAACTTGCATTTTAACAGGATAGCCGATACTAAAAGCTGTACTATTAGTTAAGATTGCAGATAAATAAGCTGTCGGTATTTGTTTTTAGCAGTAATGAAGGTAATTTCGTGTGAAATAGAATCACCAGCTTTTATAATGATTAACGAAGAAAAAAGCAAATTCCCATTTTACTTCTTCCTGAAGCTGGTTTTTGCCATTATCTTATTTGCTTTTGAGTGGAATGTTGATTCTACTGATAAGTCCTGGCTCACACAGTTTATCAGAGGGGCCTGGACTTTTCTGTTGCCTAGTATTGTTGTTTCCTTTGCCCGGTTTGTAATTATCTCTTTTTATAAAGCCCGGCATAATAAAAAGAATGCCCGTGGTAATTTTGTATTGGGCATCAACAGGCTCACCGCAGTTTTAAATGCTATGCTCTTTGGCATCGCAATAATGATAGCATTGGGTATCAACCCTAAAGAGTTTCTTACCAGCTTAACCATCGTTGCAATGGCTATTGCTGTTACTTTCAGAGATTATATCACCAATATGATCAGTGGACTGTTCATTATGTTTTCCGACCAGCTTTCTGTGGGCGACAAGATAAAAGTGAACCACGACAAAGGCAGGATAGAAGATATTACGCTTTCCAACATCGTTTTAAAAAACGAGGAAGATGATATCGTGTTAATTCCCAATAATATATTCTTCTCCCAGGCGCTCACCAATCTTTCAGTGCACCGGTCAAAGTTTTTTCATGTGAAATTTGAGTTGCCCTTGGCTGTTGCAGCCCATTCCGATAACCTGGAAGAAGAGCTGCGGTTATCATTCAGGGCACACCCGGAGCTCGATATGAAGGAAGACCTCAAGCTGAAGGTAGAAGAGGTTGGTAAAGATTTTGTCCGATACAAAATTGAACTGGTAGCCAATACTGCCAGTGATCGCCTGCATAAAGAAGTTGAAAATGACGTACTCAAGCAAATACTGGCCTACCAAAGCAAACTACATCCTTAATGTCTGATTTTGAGATCTAGGAAAGTCTGGTTTTGGCTTTCCAATCAGCAATCACCAATTGCTATAGTTTAATCTCTTCGTCGTTGCTGTCAAAAAAATGAAATTCTGTGAGATAGTAGTTATTATCTGCTTTAAGCTTAATGGTTTGTTTGTACTTCCAGCTCCATTTACGGCGTATCGATATAAAACCCTTGGTCAGGTAAGCATATACAATGGGGTGCACAACAATAGTGAGTCCCTTGTGTTTCTGCATCACCAGATAACTGAGGTTCTTTTCAATTTCGTCCTCCAATACCAGTGTTGAGGATATCTTACCCGTTCCATTGCAGGTTGGGCATACCTCCTGAGTATTGATATTGACCTCGGGTTTCATGCGCTGGCGGGTTACCTGCATTAAACCAAATTTGGAGATAGGTAAAACAGCATGTTTTGCCCTGTCCGGACGCATAAATTCTTCCGTTGCCTCTATTAGCTTACGCTTGTTGTCCGGCAACTTCATATCTATAAAATCCACCACAATAATGCCACCCAAATCGCGAAGCCTCAACTGGCGGGCTATTTCTGCTGCTGCTTCCAGGTTGGTTTCCAGGGCATTCATCTCCTGGTTGTTGCTTACACTTTTGTAACCGCTATTCACGTCAATAACGTGTAGTGCTTCGGTATGTTCTATAATCAGGTAGGCTCCGCTTGGCAAATTGACTGTTTTGCCGAAAGAGGCTTTTACCTGTTTGGTAACACCGTACTGGTCAAAAACCGGCGTACCATTATTGTAGAATGTAACGATCTCCTTTTTTTCGGGTGCTATTTTCTGAATATAACTGCGGGTATCGTTGTAGATGTTTTTATCATTCACCACGATACGGTTAAAGTCTTCATTTAGCAGATCGCGAAGCATACTGGTGGTTTTTGTTTGCTCACTCAGTATTTTGTTAGGTGCTGTTGCGCCTTTTAAATTTTCCTGAAGATTTTTCCAGCTTTCCACCAGCATCAATAAATCCTCATGTAATTCAGCCGTATTTTTTCCTTCCGCCGCAGTACGTACAATCACCCCAAAGTTTTTAGGCTTGATGGACTCTACGATTTTGTGAAGGCGTTTCCGTTCTTCCGAAGAATGAATTTTGCGGGATACCGCAATGATGTCATTAAAGGGCGTGACTACCACAAACCGACCAGGCAACGAAATTTCACAACTCAGGCGGGGACCTTTAGCCGCAATAGGCTCTTTTAAGATCTGAACAAGAATATTAGGCTTTTGTCCAAGCACCTCATTAATCTTGCCTGTCTTAATAATTTCCGGCTCGATCTGAAAAGTAGAAAAATCGAATGCTCCCTCGTTCATCGAGCGCTGCGTAAATTTCAGCAATGAACGGGCATAAGGGCTCAAATCTGTGTAATGTAGAAACGCGTCTTTCTCAAACCCAACGTCTACGAAAGCTGCATTCAACCCGGGAATCAGTTTCTTAACCTTTCCCAGGTATAAATCACCTACCGCAAAACTGGCGTCTGCCTTTTCATGATGCAGCTCAACCAGTTTTTTATCTTCCAGCAGGGCTATTTCTACTCCAACAGGAGCTGCGTTAATAATTAATTCTTTGTTCAAGCTAAAAGCCTTTAAATGAACCTACTAATTGTAAATACATGAAGGAAGCTGATGGGAATACAGACAGAAGGTGATACTACATGATTTACACATGGCATTGAACCAATCCTCTCAGTATTGGTTACCATCAATAGCCTGATAAACAGACCATTTACACTGAAATTCAATAATTGGTAACCACCCTACAGCTTCAAAGAAGAATTAAGCAGCAGTTTTATTTACTTTCTTTTCTTATGACGGTTCTTTCTGAGCCTCTTTTTGCGTTTATGCGTAGCTATTTTATGACGTTTTCTTTTTTTACCACAAGGCATACACCAAATAGATTTTTAAAGTAAATAATTATTTTAATGCATTAATTCTTTTATCAATTTCTTTCAGCAACTCAGGATTCTGCACAAATTTCTTTCCTTGTTCATACCACTCTGCTGCTTTTTTATTATCACCATTCCGTTCGTAAGCCTCTGCTAACAAAAAAACGGCTTCTGAGTTTGTTGGGTCTGCCTTAACTACTGCCAAAAGGCGTTCTGCCGCCTTATCATACTGTCCCGTCATTATTCCTCCATACCCTAACATAAACTGAGCATACAGGTTATCAGGCTTTTCCCGCACTACTTCCAGTATCTTTTGAATTCCCTCCATCGGACTGGAAGCCCCTGTAGCGCCAAATATATAACAACTTCCCAACCCTACTCTGCTTGAATCATTTGCCGGATTCAATACCAGTGCCTGTTTAAAAAGCTCCACAGCCTGGTTGGCCATCCATATTTGCAGCTCGTGTTGTTCAACACTTTTTATTTGCCTTAAATACAAATGGGCTGCAAAGGTGAGGTTTTTTTCAGAATTTTCCAATTTAGACTTTTCCCCCAAATAATAAATGTAGGGTTCAAACACATGGGCGGTATCCCGCCAGAAGCTAACAAGATCGTCGTAGAGTTGTATTTTCTGTGTTACCAGATCGCCTCTTACTATCGAATTTTCTTTGGTGCCCAGCCACACCTGTTGCTCAGGAGTCAGTCTGCCTCTGGCATCTTCAAGAATTTGATCAATAGAAAGTGCTTCGTCTTTATGGTCTGTATGTGTGGCAGTCGCCGGTAAAGGCGTCTTGTCTAAATTTGGCTTTGTTCTACCAAAAAAATAAAGGCTCAGTAATAAAACGAGCCCTGATCCCACAACGATAAGTTGCTGTCTTTTCAATGCATCAAGTTTTGCACGAAGTTACATGCTATCGTCCGAGTCGTCAAAATTCTCCTCCACTGGTTTGGCGGATTTCAGTTTTTTAACTTCCTGTACAAACTCTTTTGCAGGCTTGAATGCGGGGATGTAGTGTTCGGGAATATGTACTGCTGTATTCTTCTTAATATTGCGTCCTATTTTGGCAGCACGTTTTTTTGTAATGAAACTTCCAAAGCCACGGATATAAATATTTTCACCGTTGGACAGATTTTCTTTTACTTCTTTGAAAAGAGTTTCGAGTGTCACCAAAACGTCAACCTTGGGAATACCTGTTTTTTCAGATATATTGTTAATGAGATCAGCTTTTCGCATGGTATTGTATTTATAAGTAAATGAAATTCAATGATAAAATAACAAAAATCTTAGATCATAGGCAAAAGATTCTCACAAAAATTTTTTTTCAGCCAATTTATAGATTGAAGAAAACCAAGTTATTGCGTTTACTTTCGCTTGTACCTATGAACGCAGGCTAATTGCAAAAATTGTATTATTACATAAATAAAATTGTTTTTATATAACTGAAAAACAATTTATTACTTAGAATGAAAGCCTATTTTACGCGGAAACTTCTAGACTGGAACGCAAAACATAACCACCGGGAAATGCCATGGAAAGGCGAAAAAGATCCTTATAAGATATGGCTAAGCGAGATTATCCTGCAACAAACCCGGGTTGAACAAGGCTGGGCCTATTATTTGAAGTTTATTGAAAATTTCCCCGCTGTGGCAGATTTGGCTAAAGCACCTGAGGAAAAGGTATTTAAACTCTGGGAAGGACTTGGGTACTATTCCCGCTGCAGAAACTTAATAGCCAGTGCCAAAATTATCCACGAGGACTATGGTGACAAATTTCCCGTTGCATACGAACAAATACTGTCGCTGAAGGGGGTGGGCACTTATACCGCTGCCGCTATTGCGTCCTTTGCGTATAATTTGCCTTATGCCGTAGTAGATGGCAATGTTTTGAGGGTACTCTCGAGGTATTTTGGACTGACAACACCCATCGATTCTGGAAAGGGAAAAACACTGTATGCAAACCTTGCCCAGGAGCTGTTGCCTGAAAAGAAACCAGGAATATATAACCAGGCATTGATGGATTTTGGTGCCACCGTTTGTAAGCCACAATTGCCCGCGTGTGCTGACTGCTGCCTGAAAGCAAAATGTATAGCCCTGGCGGTGAATAGAACGGATAGCTTACCGGTAAAAGAAAAGAAAATTGCCCGTAAAACAAGATGGTTTTACTATTATGTTTTACGATACAAAAACCAGGTATTTATACGACAAAGAACTGGTAAAGACATCTGGCAACACCTCCACGAATTTCTATTAGTTGAGACCCCCAAAAAGTTAACGGAAGAAGAAATATCCTCCACACCGGCGGATATTAAAGGTTACCTGAAAAAGGGAAAGATAACGGCAGTGTCAGAAGCATATGTACAGCAATTAACGCATCAAACAATATACGGTCAGTTTGTAGAAATTCAGCTAACCAGCCCTGCTGTCTTACCTGAAACATTTATGGCTGTTACCTTAACAAACCTTAATGCTTTTGCATTTCCCAAATTAATAACTACCTATTTGAAGGAAAAAAATGTAAATTTAAGTTGATAACAGGAGTGACACCATTCGCGCAACTTAAAATCAACAATAATGAGGGGAGTAAACAGGGTTATGCTGATCGGTAACCTGGGCAAAGACCCGGATATTCAATTGCTGGAAGGTAATATTGCGGTGGCAAAATTTCCTTTGGCCACAACAGAAACCTTTAAAGACAGGACGGGAAAACTGGTGAGTCAAACAGAATGGCATACGGTGGTACTCTGGCGCGGGCTGGCTGAGCTGGCGCAAAAATACCTGCACAAGGGCAGCCTTGTGTACATTGAAGGAAGACTCAGAACCCGCAGTTGGGAAGACAAAGAAGGTAATAGAAAGTTTGCAACGGAAGTGGTGGGCGACAACCTTATTATGTTGGACAGGCGCTCAGACGGTGGCCATACTACCAACGAGGGCGACAACTTTTCTGGGGATGTACCGCCCATAAGTGACTCGCCTGAAAACCTTGCATTCTAAATATTATTGCTAATTTTATGGTTAGCTTCGGAAAAGGGCAGTTGTTGGTAATTGTCAGATTCTAGCTATATTATTCATTTAAACCCAGTAACTTGGATTATCCGGCAGAGCTTTTTCAATTTACATACAAACCTTATTTGCTAGCTGCCAACCCCCAGGTAGTAACTATTTTAGGGGTATTGCTACTATTGCTGTTAATTACTTCCTTTTTTGTATCCAGTGCGAAAGTTTCTTTTTTCTCCCTGAGCTACCGCGATATCAATATGCTCAAAACAAAGCAACATCCATCTGCAAGAAGAATCATCAGTTTGCTGGATCAGCCACGTCGCTTATTAACCTCCCTTTTGATCTCCAGTATATTTATCAATATCGGAACCATTATCGTAGGCAATGTGTTGCTGGATGAATTTCTAACCCCGGAAAGTAGCCAGGTTACCAATTTTATCATTAAGTTGCTGTTGCTGATGTTTCTGATTGTATTGTTTGGTGAAATGTTACCCAAAATGTGGGCAACACAAAACAATATAAGAGCCGCTTACAGTGCCTCTCTGTTGGCAGAAATTTTGGATGCCTTTTTTGGAAGCACCAGCAGATCCTTTGTGAAATTTACCGACGGAATCGAAAAAGGCTTTGGTGTTAAACAACATCATGTCTATAAGGCCGAGGATATCGACCAGGCTATAGAGATGAATACAAGTCCTGATGCCACCGAGGAGGAGAAAAATATCCTGCGGGGTATTATCCGTTTCGGTCATGTAACGGTAAAGCAGATTATGCGCACCCGGCTGGATGTAAGCGCTATTAACCAAAATACCAGCTTCCCTGACCTAGTGAAAAAAATTCAGGAATTACAATATTCCCGACTACCGGTTTACCGGGGCAGCCTGGATGATATTATCGGTATCATTCACAGCAAAGATGTATTACCCTTTATAGACCAGGAAAGCTTTGACTGGCATACTCTTATCCGTCCACCTTTTTTTGTTCCCGAGCAAAACCTCATCAAGGACCTGCTGCGTGAATTACAGCGCAAGAGCATACATTTTGCGGTAGTGGTAGATGAATTTGGCGGTACAGAGGGAATTGTAACCATGGAAGACATTATGGAAGAAATTGTAGGTGATATCCGTGATGAATTTGACGACGAAGAAAGTGTGAACAAAAAATTAGATGATCAGACTTATATATTTGAAGGCAGGATTATCATAACAGATGCCTGCAAAGCAATGGGGTTGCCTCCCGATACTTTTGACAGGGTGAAAGGCGAAAGTGAATCATTGGCTGGTCTGGTGCTGGAACTGGTAGGCGAAATTCCGAAAGAAAACCAGGAAATAACCATCGGTGATTTTACGTTCAGTGTATTGGAAATAGACAAGAACAGAATTAAAAAAGTAAAAATTACGGTTAAGCCCGCCGAACAGCTTTAACTGTAAATCTATCCTGATGAGAAATCTATTGTTTTTAATACTGGCAGTTTGCATGAGTGCCCTCGCAGCCTGCAACAGCAACTACACCCCAAAGAAAAGAGGTTATTTCGATATCAGGTTTCCAGAACACGCTTATCAGTTGTTTGATAAACCCGGTTATCCCTATAAATTTGAATACCCTTTGTATGGCAATGTTGTGCAGGATAGTTCATTTTTTGATGAAAACTCCGACAATCCATATTGGATCAATGTTGATTTTCCAATCTTTGATGCCAAAATATATCTTAGCTACAAAACGATTGGTGGTAAGTCGGGTTACAAAGTAAAAACCGAAACCGGGTACAAAGATTCTTTTGCCCTCAACACTTTTGAAAGCCTGCGGGAAGAAGCCTATAAGATAACATACAAGCATACTGCCAGGGCATCCTCTATTGAAGACGCTATTTTTAAAACAGACAGTGGTATTGAAGGGGTTTTCTTCAATGTGGGGGGGAACGCTGCTACCGGTAAACAGTTTTATGTAACCGATTCCGTAAAGCATTTTTTAAGAGGGGCATTGTATTTCAATACAACCCCTAATGAAGACTCTCTCGGTGTTGTGTACCGTTTCCTTGAGCAGGATATGCAGCATTTGCTGAATACACTGCAGTGGAAATAAGAGAGATTTCTACCAACAAATAGCACACTATGAACGATATTCTGGAGGAATTTGTTGCCGTTGAGAAAAAATCCCGGGCTGCACTTTGGGTTATTATTATCAACGCTGTGCTTCTGCTGTTGTTCCTGGTTTTGCAGGTCAGCTTCTATGCAGATATTGGCTGGAATTTCAAATTTTCGGATCCCGAAGTATATGTATTCACAGCGATTAATCTATTGCTGGGATTTAATATTTTTTCGCTCGCTAAGAGATATAGGATCGGCTGGGTTACTTCTACATTAACGGCGGCTATTTTGCTTTCTTTTGGTTTGTATCTGTCTATTGAACACTTTATCAATAATCCTCCGGTTTATTATCTCAGACCCATAGTGATTTTAGCATGTATATTTTCTATTTCTATTAGTATGCTGGCATTGTTGTATACAAAAGAAACCCGGCAACAATTCCAGATCAGTCAATCTACTTTTTTTACAGTTACCGCTATTGGTAGCGGAATACTGTTGATTGCGTTTTTATTTGCCTCCTAAAAACTAAACAGCGCTGACCTTATTTATTCGTTAGTATGGGCTGTATATGCCTCGATGACAAAAAATATAATCAGGGATATAAAAAAGTCCTCCGGTTCCCACCCGGAGGACTGAGGTCCACACACCTAAAAGCTATTAACTAGTGTTGCTTTCTTACTTTCTCATGTACACTGCTGTATCCATTGTTGTCAAACCGCATGGTATACCAGTATTTGCTATCCTGCATCTTTACAAAATAGGCCAAATTGTCGCCGGATGAGATTTCCGTAACGAGAAAAGCTGTTTTACCACTATGATTTTTGGAAATGTCTGCCAGGATATTGGTAGGCAGTAAAGCCGGCTCGTAAAACTTCATGGAACCGGTGATATGACCTTTTCTATTATAGTATACTATATACCGGGTTTCGCCCTGGTAAAACCGTACCGAGTAACTATTGTCACTTTCAAACCACTTTACCTGCGTGGCATCAGTAAAAGTTTCCTTGAAAGATTTTAACACCTTTTCACTAACAGCATCAGGGGTGTTGGCAAAAGCACCTGCTCCAAGCAGCGCAAACAGTCCTAAACAAAGTATTCTTTTCATAACAGATTTTTTGAGAGTTGTTTAATAATCAAAATCACAAATCAAAAATAGGATTACCGCATTCTTGTAAAAGCAGAACTATACCAACGGACAATTCAAGAAAAGCTAGCGCCGTAAATTGTACAAAACTTACTGGTATAGCCGATAAAACGTTCGCTGAAACAATCAGCTGCTTTGCGTTTCAGAAGATGTTGCGTAATGTTACCTGCAGCGGGTTAAGTTTCTGTTAAACTGGACTTTCGGAAAACAGCTAGATAAGTTGAAACTCTCCATAAATTGTGCATCTTTGCAACAATCATTTTACAATCATGAAAGCAGCTACTCGATTTATACATGCAGGCGTACATCCTGATCCTTCTACCGGAGCTATAATGACCCCTATTTATCAAACATCAACCTATGTGCAAGAAGCACCCGGCAAACACAAAGGGTACGAATATGCCCGCACCCAGAATCCTACGCGGGATCAGTTGCAAAATGCGCTGGCTGCCGCTGAAAACGGGCAGTTTGGTATTTCGTTTGGAAGCGGGCTGGCAGCTACAGATACGCTGCTTAAACTTTTTAAACCGGGAGACGAAATCATCAGTACCAACGACCTGTATGGGGGCACTTACAGATTGATGAGAAAAGTATGGGAAGACTATGGCTTGAAATTCCGCTTTATTGATATGAGCGATGCTGCTAATATCCAGAAATACATCACACCAGCTACAAAAATGATTTGGGTGGAAACTCCAACAAATCCCCTGATAAGGATAATCGATATTAAGGCTTGTGCTGCTATAGCTAGAGAAGCCAATGCCTTGTTAGCGGTTGACAACACATTTGCGTCACCGTACCTGCAAAACCCTTTAGACCTGGGCGCAGATATTGTCATGCATTCTGCCACTAAATACATTGGCGGTCACAGTGATGTGGTGCATGGCGTTATTATTACCAACAACAAAACAATTGCAGACCAATTGTATTTTTTACAAAATGCATGTGGTGCTGTACCAGGGCCGCAAGATTGTTTTCTGCTGCTTCGCGGATTGAAAACACTTCATGTACGAATGCAGCGTCACTGCGAAAATGGAGAGAAGGTTGCTCATTTTTTAAGGCAACATCCGAAAGTAGCGAAAGTACACTGGTGTGGTTTTGAAGACCATCCCAATCATAACATAGCTAAAGAACAAATGCGTGGCTTTGGTGGCATGATGAGTTTTGAATTAAAAGACAATACGGTTGAAGCGGCCGAAAACCTACTTGCCTCTACCAAAATTTTTGCCTGCGCAGAATCCTTGGGTGGCGTAGAATCACTGATTGGACACCCGGCAAGTATGACGCATGCTTCCATACCAAGAGAGGAAAGAATTGCCAATGGACTGGCAGATTCTCTTATCAGGCTAAGTGTTGGTATCGAAGATGCAGACGATTTGATGGAGGATCTCAGGCAGGCAATTGGGTAATATGCCAGCGCATTCGTTGGAAGTATTTTTAGACCGTAAGGTAAAAGAGTATAATACCCCTTTGTTTATTGATTCGGATCCGATTGCTATTCCGCATCAATTCAGTAAGAAGCAGGATATAGAAATTGCAGGTTTTTTTGCAGCCATTCTCGCCTGGGGAAACCGTACTATTATCATTAAAAAAAGTAGAGAACTGTTGTCTATGATGGATAACAGTCCGCATGCTTTTTGCCTTAATCCTGATAAAAAGGGACTTAAAAAACTCATGGAGTTTAAACATCGCACGTTCAACACGACCGATATTCTTTATTTCGTTCAATTTTTACACCATCATTATACGCTGTTTGATAGTCTTGAGTCTGCTTTTACCAGGGGGATGCAGCAGGAAGAGGCAACCATTGAAAATGGTTTAAAAGAATTTCACCGATATTTCTTTTCGCTAGAAGATGCACCGCAGCGAACCCGCAAACATATAGCGACGCCCGCAAAAAAATCAACCTGTAAACGGCTCAACATGTATCTACGATGGATGGTGCGGAATGATGAGGCTGGTGTTGACTTCGGTATCTGGAATAATATTCAACCGGCACAATTGGTATGCCCGATAGATGTACATGTGGCCAGGGTAGCTAAAAAATTCAAACTGGTTAGCCGTAAGCAAACCGATTGGGGAGCGGCTTTAGAACTTACAGAAAACCTTAAGAAAATGAGCCCGGACGATCCTGTGAAGTATGATTTTGCTTTGTTTGGATTAGGGGTAATAGAAAAATTTTAAAGCGCCTCCCTGTATAGCCGTTTCAGGAAGACGCTTTAAAATCTACAATTTTGACGGACGCCCCATTTTTTTAGCGATATAGTTGTCCACTGAAATAGGACCGCCACCTTCAAAAAAGAAAAAAATCAACATCAACAAGGTTACAATTGAAAATAACAGCTCTTGAAGATTGCCCCCGCTCCAGTTAATAAATATTACGGCGAACGCAATAACGGGTATCAAGAGCAGCGTGGTAGCCCTGGTAAAAAGCCCAATGACAATGAATGTGCCGCCGAGTAAATGCAGCCAGGTGACCACAAGGCTCAGCCATTCCGGATAGTTGGAAAAAAAAGTGGACGAAATAAGATTTTGCAATAGTACGCTGTCCCTCATGAAAGCAATGGCTTTCATAAAAAGCGTTAATCCTAACGCTATTCTGAAAACAATCAGCCACCATGGGTGATTGACCGCACTCCATTTGTCAATTTGATGTAATGTTCCCATTGCATATAATTTTAAGTGACTAATATTATACCAACCAGAGCCATGCTAATGTTGTACCATCTATGAGGGCTGAAATCCATCTTTAAATGGACAAAAAGGAGGCCGAAATATCAGTCGCTAAATAATAGAAACCCGCAAATAGCTATATTTCAGCCTGTTAACTGTAGAATTAAAAAAATGTGAAAGCTTGCATTACTGGTGATTTGCTTTTGCAAATGAGGTCTTTCTATCGTATTTATCCTGAATTAAATGTCGTTTTAGATAAGGGTTTTTATTTAAACTGTGGACAGGGTTTATTTCAACAGGTTCAATCATTTTCTTCGATACTTTTGGCGGAAAAAGTATCCAAAAGCCGCGGGGAATTATTACACCCAATTCCCCGCAACGCCCTGATTAAGCTTTTGTTATACGGTAAACCGCGGCTATGGTAACCTGAATGATTGCTTAATATGAAGCTATTTCTGCTTATCTAAACGGCATCGGATTAACTACTATGATCAGAGATGATTTTCCATTCTCCTTTTATTTTTCGAAATAACAGTGTAAAATGTCCCGAGAGATCTCCCATAGAACGGGTCAGGTAGAACTTGCCCACCAGGGAATAATATTCAGGAGAAAGTTTCGTCACATGAAGAATGGTGAATTGTAGTTTTCCCATCTGTGCGGTATCCGAATAACTATTTTTATATCGTTGCAACGTGTTATTGTATCCATACACAATGCCATTTTTACCAATAAACATCACGGAATCATTATTCCAGTATCCCTTTACAAAATTGTCGAGGTCTGCTTTGTTCCAATAATACACCTGGTTATCCATTATTTTTTGAATGGCTTTTTCATCGGCGGTTTGTGCAAAAAGGTCGCTTGCGCAAAGCACGCTTACTAACAAAAGAAAATGGTGGATATGTCGCATTATTAGTTTGTTTAGTCAATAAAATAAGTTGTTTAAATCCCCCAAGGGACTCTTCTATTGGTTAAATTTGGTCTATGAAGTTACTGAAGTTTGTGTTTCCATTTTTGTTTACTATTCCAGCCTATGGTCAGGTGTCGGATACTATTCCTTCTCTTTCAGAAGTGATCATAAAAGGCTATGAGTCGAACAGGAAATTACTCGAAACACCGGTATCGGTTAGTGTGGTTAGTCAGCGGGATATGGCCCGATTTTCTCCCGTCTCGCTCTTGCCGGCTATGAATACAGTGCCTGGTGTGAGAATGGAAGAGCGGTCCCCCGGAAGTTATCGATTAAGTATAAGAGGGAGTCTTTTGAGGTCTCCTTTTGGCGTTAGAAATGTGAAAGTCTATTGGAACGACATTCCCTTTACGGATGCTGGGGGTAACAGTTACTTTAACCTGCTTGACCAGTCAGGCATGCAGCAGGTAGAAATCCTTAAAGGTCCGGGAGGAAGCCTCTATGGTGCCAATACTGGCGGGGTGATATTGCTTCACACCAACGAAGGAACGCCTACGGATGAGCCAACGCATAGCGGACAACTGCAACTCACAGGTGGTTCGTATGGACTATTCGGTGAAAACGCGCAATGGAAATATAAAAACAAAAATTTTACTTCATCTCTTAATCAAAGCCATCTTCAATCTGACGGTTATCGCAACAATACAAGGATGCGGCGGGATGTTTTACAATGGAATGGGGGAGCGCAATTGAATAGTCGCAACCAACTTAATTGGATAGTACTGTATGCTGATATGTTTTACCAAACACCCGGAGGACTAACTGCCCAGCAAATGGCGGAAAATCCACGCCAAGCCCGTCCGGGTGTAGAAGAACTCAAAGTAGGTATATATAATAAAACCCTGTTGAATGGAGTAAGCAATCAGTTTACCATCAACGATAAATGGAGTAATGTCACCTCAGTTATGTTTTCTTATACTGATTTCAAAAATCCTTTTCTTGCTAATTTTGAGACCAGGGCCGAAACGAATACCGGCTTACGCAGTAAAATAGTTTACCAGGATAATATAGGGCGACACAGTTTCAAGTTTGCCGCCGGATTGGAATGGACCTATAACTACAGTGCCATCGACAATTATGGCAATCGGCAGGGAGTAAGAGATACCGTTCAATATAGAGACAGGATCAGTGCGTCACAGGTATTTCCGTTCTTACATGGCGAATGGTGGCTCGATAACCGGTTTCAGGTACAGTTGGGTACCAGCAGCAACTTTTACAATTTCAGCTATCGGAGACCTACAGACGCAGATAATTCCAGAAAAACTAAGCAGTTGAACGAGCAACTACTGCCAAGACTTGCTGCATTGTACCGGATCAGTAACAATTTATCGGTTTATGGATCTGTTGCAAAAGGGTTCTCGCCTCCTACCGTTGCCGAAATTCGTCCTTCGGAAGGAAGTATCCATAGCAATCTGCAGGCTGAGTATGGCTGGAATGCAGAGTTAGGGTTTAAAGGAAATGCATTCGACGGCAGATGGCAGTTTGACATTACGGCTTTTGACTTCGGACTACGGGATGCCATAGTGGTAAGGCGCACAGACGCTGGTGCAGACTATTTTGTGAATGCAGGCAGTACCAGCCAAAGAGGGCTCGAAATATATACTGATTATCTCCTGATCAGAAACAGCGGCAGTTTCATTGATAATCTCAAAATATGGGGAAGTGCCGCACTGAATGATTTCAAGTTTAAAAAGTATGAAACGGAGAATGCACAAGGCTTGCATAACTATTCAGGCAACGGGCTGACAGGAGTGGCAAACAATATCGCTTCATTTGGTGTGGATATAAGTAGCCGGCGCGGACTGTACCTTAACACATCGTTCAACTATACTTCCGGAATGCCCCTTAACGATGCCAATACATTTCATGCGGATGCATACAGACTGTTGAACGCAAAAATGGGATGGAATAAACAATTGCAACGTACAACACTGCATTTATTTGCCGGTGTTGATAACGGGTTAAACCAATTGTACAGTTTAGGGAATGACCTGAATGCATTTGGCAACCGATTCTTTAATCCGGCGCCGGTAAGGAATTATTTTGGCGGTGTGGGGTTGCGTTTTTAATTTATATTCTTCAAACACTATCGTTACTAGTCAAATATACTTGGCGTAATATCTCCTTTCTGAATTAGGACAACCAGGTCTAATTTGTTTTTTATTCCGCAGGTAGCGCCAGGCTGAATAACTTTTTTGTTTTTATCTTGTTCACAAGGATTCGTAGACATTACCCCTATTTTATAATATTGCTCCTTGTATTTTTTTGTCATTAAGTTCCCCAACAACTTTGCTGTATAGTTCGGTGTCGTCAGACTATCATCCTGTATGTGAAAGTTCGCTGCCCAAATCAAACATTTTTTGTCACCATTGTCAATATTGACAAAATTCTCAAACATCAGGCTATCGCGATTATTCAGATCAGTAAACCAATAGGAGTAATTGTATAGGTCGGTAGCGGAGTATTTTAAAGAGCTTGACAAAGATGTATCAACCCTCGATATAAATTTTTTAACCATTGACAGATTTTCTACAGCAAGACTCATAGATTCTTTAGTCATTAGGTTGACGGGATTATTTTTGAGATAATATGTAAGTGTGTCTAAAGTCTGTTTAATATTATCTGCATCACTATTTTTTCTACGTTGTTTTTGCAAGGTTTCTAAAGCCGCTATATAGTTATAAAAATCCATGCCATAAACTTGAATGGTATGATCTTTCTGATTTTTACTTTTAATCCAATCAATAAATGAAAGCATTTCTTTACTGTCAAAAAAAGGTCCGGAGTTGAGTCTTTTAGCTTGTTTTAGAGCTGTCAAAAGGCTAGACTTGCTAATCTTGTTATTTATATACTCATTCACAAGATAAGTATCAGTTGCTGGATACTCGAAAACAATTGAATTTATAAGTCGTTCATTTATTAGTGCTTTTATGATTTCAATTCTATCGATATTCGACTCGCGATAAAAGTGCTCCTCCTCACCGAGCCCAATAATCCTAGACTGTCCGATATATTTATTTATTTCAGAAAATTCTTGATCAGAAATCTGTTGTGCTATCGTTGAACTTATTGAAGTAATGAATGTAAAGAGAAAGATCAAAATGGTTCTCATTTCTTAAGTGCTTTAATTTGATGTCATTTCAAAGATTTGAATCCTGATAAGATGCCAATCTTTAGATTTTACATACGTTTTTTATAAAGTTCTATTTTTCTTTCATCCGGGTCAGAGATGATAGCCATAAAGCCAAAATCTGTTTGCGTCGGTTCTGTCAAAAACGGAACGTGCAAATTTTTCAAAGTTGATATCCTTCTTTCAAAGTCATCGATAGCAATTCCTAATCTTAACCCTTTGTCTGTTTCTAATTGATTTTTCAACAATGGGTAAATCTCAAAGACAGTTTCTCCAATTGATGCAGAAAAATGATAGGGGCCGTTTCCGTGTTTGTGATATTCGAACTTCATACCCAATACTCCATAAAAATCAGCGAGTCTTTTTGTGTCAGATGTTCTTAATGCCAATAGTCGTAACTCCATTGCAAATGTTTATTAGCTGTAAAGTTGGTTAGTCGAAGGAAAAGTTTACAAGTGTAAGCTAATAAATTTCTATTCTTTTTTTACGCAAAGCAGCAAAGCTACTAAGTCCACTAAGAGAATTTGTTTTGGTTCTCCTTTGCGTCCTCTGCGCGACTTTGGTGTTGTTTGCGAGAATGTATTCTTTCACACACCGTTAGTCTATGTACATCAATAATTGCTACTTCTATTCATACCAGGGAATGGTAACCAATACCTCCGTTCCTTCCTCCACCACACTTTCAATTTGAATAGTGCCGTCCAGTAGTTGAAGATATCGTTTGATGATTGGCAATCCGAGGCCGGTGCCTTGTATATTAGAGGCGTTTCTGCTTCTGAAAAAAGTATCAAACAGATAAGGGATATCTTCTTCAGGAATGCCGATGCCCCGGTCTTTAATAGCAATATGCAGCTTGTGATTTTCATTTAGAACCTGCATTCGGATAGCCTGGTCCTGTGCAGAAAATTTGATAGCGTTCGATAAAAGATTCAGCAGTGTAACCTTTAGTACACGTTTATCGGTCAAAAAACTGTCTTCGCCCTGGTAATCAAAAATAATTTGTTGTCCTTCTTTTGCCTGCACCCGCATTTCATCTATTATTTCCTCCATAAAGTTTTTGGGTGCAAATACTGCCGGTAGAAACCCTACTTTGTTTTCTTCCAATTTGCCAAGGGAAAGGAAATCTTCTAACAACTCATTCATGTGGTTCACCGCATCTTTAATGCGAAGCAAATGTTTATCGCGTTTTTCTTCTTCTTCTGTCAAAGGATATTTCGATACCAGTGTAGCAGAAGAAAGAATAGTACTGAGCGGCGTTCTAAACTCATGGGAAGCCATTGATACAAAACGACTTTTCAATTCGTTGAGTTGTTTTTCTTTTTTTAATGCTTCGTTCAGTTCCTCCTGCGATTGCTCCAGTTTTTCCAATGCATCTTTTAAAATGGAAGTTCTCTCTTCTACCTTTGCTTCCAATTGTGTATTCAGCAATTGTACTTGCTGGGTAATTATTTCAAGTTCTTTTTGTTTTTGCTGAATGCTTTTTTCAGTATCCTTCCTGGTGGTAATATCTACTATAAAAGCAATCACATATTGTTCCTGGTCCTGCCGGTAGTGACTCAGGCTCACTTCCACCGGAAACTCAGTGCCATTTTTCCGTACCGCGTACAAATCCCGTCCGGAACCCATAGTACGATTCGAAGGGTTTCTATAAAAGTCTTTTCTCAATGCAGTGTGATGAGAAGAGAATTTTCTGGGAATCAATACTTCAATGGGTTTACCGATTAGCTCATGGGAGTCGTAACCAAATATCTGTTCCGCTGATGGATTGGCCAAAACAATGGTTCCCTCTCCATTCGTAAGCACAATACCTTCGGTTGCATTCTCAAAAAGGGACGTCATATGGGTACGATCAAACTGCAGGTGCACCAATAGCGATTTTATATACCATGCCAGCAGAGTGGCGGAAAAAAGCAGGATGATGACAAACAGATTTTCGGTGGTTTTAATCATGTTGCCTGTCTGGTATTGGTGAATCAGCGGGTAAGTAATTGCCAGGGCAATACCCAAAGCCCCTGCCACAATGGTGGAATAAGCATGCCTGATAAAAATGGTAAGGAAAATAGCCATTAGTAATCCGGACGTAATGATGGCATGGCCCGGAAATAAATACCCGAGAATCGTAGTAGTGACAAATATTATGATAGCATAGGTGGTGGCCCGGACGCTGTCTAATGTAAACATTCCCCAAAAATAGTAAAGGAATGGATGTTAGTGGAAAAACAAATAGGCAATTAATATGGCCGTGATAATTCCTGCCAGATCTGCCAATAACATTACAGGAATGGCATACCGGGTATTTTTTACATTAATCGCCCCAAAATATACTGCTATTACATAAAAAGTAGTGTCGCTGGTTCCCTGAAAAATAGAAGATAGCCTTCCGATAAACGAGTCAGCCCCGTGTGTATTCATGGCATCCACCATCATCCCCCGGGCGCCCGCTCCGCTCAGGGGTTTCATTAAGGCGGTGGGCAATGCTTCCACAAAATCAGTGTTTATACTCAGCATCGTAAAAAAGATACGAAAGCCATCAACTATATAGCCGAAAATGCCTGAATTGCGCAATACACTGATGGCTACAAGCATTGCAATCAGATAAGGAATAATGCGGACGGCGACTTCAAAACCGCCTTTGGCACCCTCTACAAACGCTTCAAATACATTCACTTTCTTGCGCCAGCCACCTAATAAAAAGGCAAGGAATATAAACAGGATGATTCCACTGCTAAGGGTGGTAGAGAAGGTTTGCAAACGGTCGGGGCTAAGCGTAGTGAGATACCAGATCAAAGCCGCTATTAAAGCAGAAACGCCACCGATCCACCCCAGGATCACCGGCTGGAATACGTTAATTTTTTGTTTGAAAGACATAATGAGTAACGCTGCCATGGTAGCTACAAATGTTACCACCATACAAGGCACAAAAATATCTGTGGGATTCGCGGCTGGCTCTTTTACTGAAGCCCGCATAGCTATGACCGCTACCGGTATCAGGGTCAATCCACTGGCATGCAAAGCCATAAACATCACCTGGGCATTGCTGGCCACCTCTTTTTTAGGATTCAATTCCTGCAGGCTTTCCATGGCTTTAATGCCGAATGGGGTAGCAGCATTGTCCAGGCCGAGAAGATTTGCGGAAAAATTCATCATCATTTGTCCGGTAGCCGGGTGGTTTTTAGGCACTTCCGGAAAAAGCCGGGAGAAAAATGGTGACACCAATCTCGACAAAAAATTGATGGCACCGGCTTTCTCCCCAATTTTCATAAATCCAAGAAACAAAGACATCATGCCCACCAGCTTGAGGGAAATATCAAATCCATCATTGGCAGCTTTAAAAACGCCATCCATCAGTAATTTAAGAATTTCCTGATCGCCGAGAAAAGCCCATTTGATGAAGGCCACCACGAATGCCACCAGGAAAAAAGCCATCCATATATAGTTGAGAGCCATAGCGCAGTGTTTGTTGTAAGTGTTTGGTTGCTAAAAGTCTGCATTATCCGGCAAACGCCCAAACTTGATATATATCAAACGAAATTTTAAGCAAGAGATTGTGATTTGCCTGTTCAGACTATTTCCGGCTTCTTTTTTTTAATATCTACTGCAATACTACCTTTGCCACCTTTTAAAACCGCATGTACCTAAACAAGCATGCATGAAACTAAAATATTATGGCATTACAAGCGGGCATTGTGGGGTTGCCAAATGTGGGGAAATCAACATTATTTAACGCACTGAGTAGTGCAAAGGCACAGGCTGCCAATTTTCCATTTTGTACTATTGAGCCCAATGTAGGGGTTATTACGGTACCGGATGAACGCCTCATAGAACTGGAGAAACTGGTAAAGCCGGAGCGGGTAGTGCCAACCACGGTAGAAATCGTGGATATTGCCGGCTTGGTAAAAGGAGCTAGCAAGGGAGAAGGGCTGGGCAATCAGTTTTTAGGAAATATCCGCAGTACGGATGCTATTATACATGTTTTACGCTGTTTTGAAGATGACAATGTGATTCATGTGGATGGCAATGTGAACCCGGTTAGAGACAAAGAAATTATAGATACCGAGCTGCAGTTGAAAGATCTGGATAGTGTAGATAAAAAAATCAGCCGGGTAGAAAAAATCAGCCGTACCAGTGGTGATAAGGAGCAAATAAGAGGACTGGAAATATTGCAGGCACTTAAAAAACACCTGGAACAAGGCAAAAATGCCCGTTCTTTCGATGTATCCAAAGAAGACCGCGAAAAGTTCGTAGATGATACATTCCTGCTGACCATTAAGCCGGTGATATATGTGTGTAATGTGGATGAGAAAAGTGTAATAAAGGGCAATGTACATACCGAAGCAGTAAAAGAGCTGGTAAAAGACGAAAAAGCAGAAATCCTTTTTGTAAGTGCCGCCATCGAGAGTGAAATAGCCGTAATGGAAAGTTATGAGGACAGGCAAATGTTCCTGGAAGACATGGGGCTTACTGAAAGCGGGGTTACCCGGTTGATTCGCTCTACTTATAGCTTATTGAACCTGATCACTTATTTTACGGCCGGTGTACAGGAGGTAAGAGCCTGGACAATCACAAAAGGGATGCTGGCACCGCAAGCAGCTGGTGTTATTCACTCTGATTTTGAGAAGGGGTTTATCCGGGCAGAAGTCATCAAATACAGAGATTTTATACAATATAAGTCTGAAGCAGCCTGTAGGGATGCGGGTAAGTTAGCCGTGCAGGGTAAAGATTACCTGGTGGACGATGGCGATATTATGCATTTTAGATTTAATGTATAGATCTGGCAGGAGATTTTGGCTGTACATATTCTTTTTTCACCACTAAAACCCAGATTATAGTACTTTTGCCGCCATTTAATGGGTATAAGAGTCAGGACAGTAAATCTCTTTAACCTTTTATTAACCTGTACACAAATACATTTGTCACTCAAATATGTATATGAAGCGGATTTTATTGATCAGTTCTCTGCTGGTTTGTTGTAATTTTTTATTTGCCCAGGAGATAGATAGCGTGGTGATTGCAAGTTCAGATAAACCCCAAAAGACCAATACTGACGAATTGAAACGTCGGGCGGCTGATCACGTCATGCTCCAGTACGGCTATCATGGCTGGTCCGGTGCACCTGATTCTCTTAGAAATGGGGGGCTTACTACCTCATTCAATTTTAGCCTTTTATATGACTTCCGGTTTAAATCAAGCCCTAAGTACAGTGTAGCAGTTGGCGTGGGTATGGGTTGGGATAATATGTATTTTAAGAATACTACTGTAGACTTAAGGAAGTTTCCTCTTTCTTTCGCCCAGGAATCGGTTGTTCAATACAAAAAATACAAAATAGTAACGCAATACATAGAAATTCCTTTGGAATTGCGTTGGGCAGCCAATCCCGAAAAGTACAACAGTACCTTTAAAGTAGCGTTGGGCGTGAAAGTGGGTACCCAGATAAATGCTGCTACCAAAGCAAGAATTACCCGTGACCAGGAAGGATTTGGAGGCTACTCAGAAAGGATAAAAGACAGGAGGAATTTTAATTCAACACGGATAGCTGGTACGCTGCGGGTGGGGTATGGTCCCGTTTCAGTGTTCGCTGCCTACCAACTGAATGACTTTTTTAGAGAAGGTGCGGGACCGAATATCCGTCCTTACACGGTGGGTATTGCCCTTAGCGGATTATAAAATATTCGACAACTACATAGACGGACGGCTATGAGCCGTCCGTTTTTATTTGAAGTAAACTACCTTTGACGACGAAATACTTGAAGCTTGATAGATAAAAAATCGAAACTCTCCAACGAAGAAAATGCAGTGTTGATTGGTCTGGTACACAAAAACCAATCGGAACAGCAGTTAAAAGAATATCTGCAGGAGCTTGCTTTTCTGGCAGAAACCGCTGGTGCGAAAGCAGTTAAAACCTTTTATCAAAAACTACCTCATCCTGATAGCAAAACATTTATTGGGAAAGGGAAACTGGAAGAAATTGCGGCTTATGTACAAAGCAAAGGCGACGTAGAAGTAGCCATTTTTGATGATGAACTCACGGGATCTCAGATCGGCAATATTGAAAAAGTACTGAACATAAAAGTGCTCGATAGAAGCGATCTGATACTGGATATTTTTGCCAGCAGGGCAAAAACTGCTCAGGCAAAGGCCCAGGTGGAACTGGCGCAATACCAATACATTTTGCCCAGGTTACGCGGTATGTGGAAACACCTTGAAAGACTTGGCGGCGGTATCGGAACCAGAGGACCCGGTGAAACAGAAATTGAAACTGACCGTCGTATCGTGCGGGAGAAAATCTCACTGTTGAGAAGACGGCTGTTGGAAATAGATAAACAGGCGCAAACACAACGTAAAAACCGGGGTGAGCTAATAAGAGTGGCCCTCGTAGGATATACCAATGTGGGGAAATCAACCTTGATGAATGTGTTGAGCAAAAGTGAAGTGTTTGCAGAAAACAAACTCTTTGCTACATTGGACACTACCACCCGTAAAGTAGTGATGGAGAATTCTCCTTTCTTGCTCAGTGATACTGTTGGTTTCATACGCAAGCTGCCGCATCATTTGGTAGAAAGTTTCAAAAGCACGCTGGATGAAGTAAAAGAGAGTGATATATTATTACATGTGATTGATGTATCCCATCCACATTATGAAGATCAAATGGCTGTTGTAAATAAAACGTTACAGGAACTGGATTGCCACAACAAACCAGTTGTGTACGTTTTCAACAAAATGGACTTATATGTAAAGAATGTTTTTGACGAATGGTTGGATGAAGCCACACAACAGCAACTACTGGATGATCTGAAACAGCGATGGATAAACGAAACCCATAGTGAATGTGTTTTTATCTCTGCATTGGAGAAAGATAAACTAGAGGATGTGCGGGCTGTTGTGGTAAAAAAAGTAAGAGAAATGTATCAGATTCGTTACCCGTACAAAACGGAGTTCTAACTAGCTGGGAATAATCTCTTATTCCAATATTTTATTTTTGCTTTATAACGAAAGATCCGATTTAAGGAAGAACATTGTAAATTGTATTTGCATTATTGACTCCGCCAGAAAATATCTAAATAAATTACATGCCTGTTATTACGTCGAAACTTCCCGATGTAGGGACAACTATATTCACTACTATGAGTTCATTGGCACTGGAGCACAGTGCTGTCAATCTGGGGCAGGGTTTTCCAGATTATCCAATGTCGGAAGATTTGGTAAAGCTGGTAGATGATGCTATGCGAAA
The DNA here is from genome assembly GCA_964604365.1 of uncultured Terrimonas sp. Classification (GTDB taxonomy): domain Bacteria; phylum Bacteroidota; class Bacteroidia; order Chitinophagales; family Chitinophagaceae; genus Agriterribacter. The sequence continues at coordinate 78,911 of CAZRYS010000010.1, read as the reverse complement.
AGGGTATAACCAGTATACCCACATGAACGGCTACCCGCCATTGCGAAACGCGATAGCAGAAAAGATAACTGACCTATATGGCGCAACCGTTAATCCTGATTTGGAAATAACGGTTACACCTGGTGGTACCTATGCCATATATACCGCTCTTACAGCAGTACTAAAACCCGGGGATGAAGTAATCGTGTTTCAACCCTGTTATGATAGTTATATCCCGAATATAATAGTTAATGGTGCGGTACCCGTAACTATCCCACTGCAATATCCGGACTACTCTATTAACTGGCAGACTGTGCGGGACGCAATTACACCGCGCACAAGAATGATCATGTTGAATTCTCCCAACAATCCTACGGGATCTGTATTGCGGGCTTCGGATATTGATGAACTGCGGGATGTAGTAAAAGATACAAATATCTTTATCCTCAGTGATGAAGTATATGAACACCTGATGTTCGATAATCTGCCACATCAAAGTATTTTACGGTATCCGGACTTATACGAAAGAAGTTTTGTGTGTTTCTCTTTTGGCAAAACTTATAATTGTACCGGCTGGAAAATCGGCTACTGTGTAGCGCCGGCAAAAGCAAGTATTGAGTTTCGAAAAGTACATCAGTTTAACTGCTTTTCTACCGACACGCCCAAACAGATTGCATTGGCGGAGTTTCTGCGGGAAAAAAATCAGTACCTGCAATTGGGTAGTATCATGCAAAAGAAAAGAGACTTTTTTTTGAAGGCGATGGAGGGCTCAAGGTTTAAAATGCATCCATCTTCTGGTAGCTATTTTGTATTGGGCAGTTATGGACACTTCAGCAGTGAATCCGAAAAAGATATTGCGATCAGGATTACCAAAGAGTTTGGGGTGGCTACTATTCCGGTATCTGCTTTTTATATTGATGGCACTGATAATAAGGTTTTACGATTTTGCTTTTGTAAGCAAGAAGAAACTTTGGCGAAGGCAGCCGAGCGATTGCGGAAGGTGTAGTCCGTCCGTCATTTTGAACACATTTAAAAATCTCCTGAACCAGCGAAGACCTCTCAGCCTATCGGCTGGTGTCGTCACCAACCGTTGGTGTCGTCTGTGGTTGGTGAAGACACCAACCATTAGAGTGTAATGGCATCTTAGACCTCATTGGTTTATTCTGTGGTTGGTAAAGACGCCAAGCATTAGAGCGTAATGGCATCTTAGACTTCATTACACCACACGGGACTTCGGACCTTATATGTTGTCCCGAACCGTGTTCGGCATATTACTGAAAAGCGGCCAGAAACTGATCTTTATAAGCGGCAGACACTTCCACTTCCGTCTCATCATTTAATACTACATATCCACCAGCTCCTTTATGATATGACTTTACGGTGTGAATATTGATAACATGCGATTTGTGAATACGAACAAAAGGAAAGGGCAGTATATCCGTAAAATGTTTCAAAAAGCGACAGACCATTTTTTTACTACCATCTTTCAGGTGTACATCCGTAAAGTTTCCATTGCCTTTTAGGCGCACAATATCTTCCATCTTCACTACTTCAAATCCATCAGTCGTCGGCAGTATTACCTGTTGCTTTTCGGGTTTGGTTTCTTTACTATTTTCCAGAATCACCCGGTTACGGTTGATTAATTGATTGTTTTGTAATTGTTGTTGTACTTTGTTGACTGCAATAATCAGCTCCTCTATGCTTACAGGTTTTAATAAATAATAGGCAGCACTCTGATTTAATGCTTTTAACGAATATTCAGAAAAGGCGGTTACAAAGATCGTTTCAAACTCAAGATCTCTGCAGGCGTCCAATACATCGAATGCATTACCAAAGGGCATTTCTACATCCAGAAAAACCAATTGCGGTTGCAGCTCATGAATAACTTTATCGGCTTCTCTTGCATCCCCAGCAAATCCTGTCACTTCCAATTGCGGACAAAACTTGGTGATATAACTCTGCAACGCATCCCGGGCTGCAGCTTCATCTTCAATTATAACGGTTTTAATTTTGGATGGCATCATTGGATTTTGGAATTAACGGCAAGGTTATTTTTACTATTGTTCCACCTTCCTCCATTTCAGACATAGTCATAACAATATTGAATTTATAGAGGTCGTTCAATAATGCAATTCTCTCCTTAGTATTGGTTAGTCCGCGTGATTGGTAGGACTTCTGGTGTGCTGTTTTTAGTTCCTTGCTTTTTGACAGACCAATCCCATTATCTTGTATGGTTATAACAATATGTCGGACTTGCTTTTCAAATTTTAATTTCAATAATCCCTTTTCCGGTTTGTAGCGTAAGCCGTGCCACACAGCGTTTTCAAGGTGCGGTTGAATAACCATGTTGGGCACTACAATAGCATCTGTATCAATCGTTTCATCAATTTCTATTGTATAGTCAAATTTATCCCGAAAGCGCTGATGCTCGAGTTCGAGATATTTCTTTAATTGTTCTACTTCCGTATACATCGGTATAAAATCTTTTCCGGAATGTTCCATTACCGTACGCATCAATCCGGAATAGGAAGTCAGGAATTTATTTGCTTCCATTTCTTCGTTGCGGGCTATATATTGGTTTACGCTGTTAAGGCTATTGAAAATAAAATGTGGGTTCATTTCTCTTCGAAGGGATTGGAGTGCAATTTTTTTGCTTTTCTGTTTAACTGAATTGCGTGATTGCATAATAAAAAACAACAGCAAACATAATAGTGCGACTGATCCTCCCAGAAAATAGTTGAACATATTTTTTTTATCGATCAGGTCTGCCTGCAGTTGTTTTTCTCTTTCCAGTTCTTTGATCCTGCCTTCCGTTAGTTCAAATACCTGGGCATCTATAAGGCTACTATCTGTTTTTATAATAGAATCCAGGCTGCCTGTAAAAGACCGGTATAGTGCCAGGCTCTTTTTGTCGTTTCCCGATTGTTGATATAAGTCAATTAAAGCTTTTACACAATCACGCGTTAATAATGTATTCCCGCTGTTTCGGGATATGTGATAGGCTTCCTGCATTACTTTTTCGGCACTATCCACCCTGTTACTATGCTGATACAATGTAGCCAACTCCAACATCAGATTCACCTGTGACTCAATGTCATGTTGGACAACTGCTTTTACGATCGCATCTTTCGCTATTGTTAATGCCTGATCTTCTGATTTATCCGCGACATACACGTCGGCTATTTTTTTTGTTATCCTCACTACTTCTTTTGAACTCACTGAATTATCCAGCGCCTTCTCCAAACTTTTTACAGCCCCTTTAGAATTATTCTGTTTCAGTTGTGATTCGGCCAGTTTTTTATAGGCATCCGAAATCTCTTCTTTTGAGCCGGTCTGTTTCAATATAACGATATTGCTTTCGCTCAACCGTTGTTGTTCGTGGGGGTTATCATTACTCAACCGGCCCGCATCATTCAGGTTCAGGCGTTGTGTGATACTATCTGGTGAATAGCTGGCTGCAGTCTGATAGTTTTGTATTGCCTGGTCTGTTTTTAGTTGGGCTTCCTGGCTCCGGGCAATTCCGCGTGTAACAACTGAGGATTTGGGTGTATTCTTCAGCCGCGTGTATATTTCCTTTGCTTTTTTCAGATATTCTTCCGCTCTTTCGTGGTCGCCCTTTTCAGTAAGCTCTTTAGCCAGTTTTTCGTAGTTTTCGGCTATAGTAAGTTCATCATCTTCCGATAAAGACTTTTTCAGGTTCTCTGCAGCCTTGTTCACTTTTCTGATACTCGATTTTTCTTTCGTTTCTTTTTGCGCATAGCTATTCAAATGCAATACGAGCATTAAACCTAATATTCCCAAAAATTGAACAGCTGCTTTCATGTATTGGATAAATCTACCATAAAAGTAGTGTTTTTAAAAAAGGGACACTGTTCTTTTACCAAGTCGTAAAGGCATTTCACCCAGTGTAGCCAAAAAACAATGTTGACGCTAATATTTTTGATAAACCAAACAAAAGGAATTAGCAAATATTAACAACAAAAAAAATAGCGTATGAAAATGACAGTATTATTATCCGCTCTTGCACTTACAGTGGGAAGCTGTACAAGCTCGGCCGCAAAAGAGACCGGGAGGGATATGCCAGTCGCTTCATTAACCCCGTATTCTAATACACTTGTCCCAGACATTCCCTCAATACCGGTGGTAAGTTCTGCCGACAATACCGTAATCCAGGTAGCATTGCTACTTGACACTTCCAACAGCATGGACGGCTTAATCGAACAGGCGAAGTCCAGATTATGGAATATCATCAATACCCTCACGACATTGAAATATCAGGGTAAGGAGCCAAAGTTGGAAATTGCATTATACGAATATGGAAATGACGGTTTATCCAGGCAATCGGACTTTATACGCCAGGTAACACCACTTACTACCGATTTGGATCTTATTTCGGAAAAGTTGTTTGCATTGCGTACTAACGGGGGCAGTGAATATTGCGGTGCTGTTATCAATGAGTCGCTGAAAAAATTAAACTGGGGTACAGGCAAAGCTGATATGAAGCTGATATACATAGCAGGCAATGAAGGGTTTGACCAGGGCAAAGTCAGCTATAAGGAAGCCGTAGCTTCTGCACTGCAAAAAGATATATTTGTGAACACCATTTATTGTGGTGACAGGCGTACGGGGATAAGTGAATTTTGGAAAGACGGTGCTGAAAGAGGTGGTGGTAAGTTTTTCAATATTGATTCGGACAAAGCTGTAGCCTTCATTGAAACGCCCTATGATGACAAAATAGAAGCCTGCGATGTAAGATTGAATAATACTTACTTGAGTTATGGAAGAGTGGGAGAAGTTAAAAAAGCAAATCAACTTCAACAGGACAGCAATGCCAAATCGTTGAACAAAGCCAACTATACAGAAAGAGCTGTTAGTAAATCAAAAGCTGTGTACAAAAATGAAAGCTGGGATTTGGTAGACCGTGTAAAGGAAGACCAAACAGCACTCAGTAAAATTTCACAGGACGAACTTCCAAAGGAGTTAAAAGGAAAGACGAAGGCTGAAGTAGAAGTAATAGTGGCTAATAAAACAAAAGAACGGGAAATGGTACAGAAAGAAATAGCAGCATTATCTATAAAACGCCAGCAGTATATAGATGAGCAACAGAAAAAGACTAAACCCGGTGGCGACGATCTTGGCAGTGCTATTACTGCTTCGATAATGGAGGTTGCAGGAAAAAAAGGTTATGTAAAGTAATATGTTGCGTTGTAAGTGGTGAGTAGTAAGTAGCGAACAATTGCTACTTACTACCTTTACTTACAGCCCTCTACTTAAAATACCAGTCCCATTTTAAAAGCCCACCGGCTAAATTTGGAATTGATGTATTCTGTCATATTTTGACAGGGAGGATTAGTACAGATACCGGGTACAATATATTTTTCTTTGTGTGTTTTGTAAGAATAGTAGGTGCCAAACATAATACTCTGTCCTTCGTTGCCTATAGCAATTCTGTAACCAAAACCAGCCTCACCAAAAAAGCCGGGAAACACTTTACTTTCAATTGCATTCCAGAGCTGATTTCTTTGATCTTTTCCCCAAACAAATTGAGGACCTGCATTAATATTAACAAACATGTTATTCTTAGGCAACACATCTCTTAGTAATGTGAAAATTACAGGAACCGTTCGGGTGTAGTAATTATCAATACCGGTTCCCAATCCGGTATACCATTTTTGGTATTGTACGCCGTGTGTGGTTAATACCTGGTAAGCCGATTTGCTATCTCCTACAACTATCCCCCCTGTATTATAAGATCTATAACTTACCTGCGCTTGCAATAACGAAGTTGTTGAAACGAACAGAAGAGCCAATACCATTTTCATCATACTTACTGCTTTTGGATACGGCTTAGTTCTGCTAATTTTTCCGGATTAGAAGCGTCATATTGAATAATCCCCTCTTTTGCACTTACAATCAATAAATCATTAACGGGGATAACATCATAGGGCTCAATATTTTTGATATGATATTTAAAGGACAACTTTTCCGGATCTTTTGCGTCATATACTTTCAGTCCATCGGTGCCATCACAAACCCACAATAAATATCCCGTTTTACCAAGTCCAAAAGGATTCGTCAACGTGTATGTGTTGATCAGGCGTGGGGTGGCAATATTGGTGATATGCAATACCTGTAGTTGACTGCCTGTTACAGTACCGCATTCCGCGCCAGCCCGCAAAGTTACATAGGCGTATTTGCCATCAGAGATTACAGGATCACACATCCTGATATGACTTATACCGCTTACGTAGGTAGGGGCTGTGGGTGTACTAATGTTGTAGATAAACATTCCGGTGGCAGAACCAATAAACAAATTGCCCTGGAAAGGATAAATGGTTTCTATATTCCAGCCGATCCCCTGTTCAGTTTTCTTCTGTGGATGTTGTTGATCGGAAATGTCAAATACAACTAATGAGCTCCTGTTGACAGCATATAAATATTCATTTACGATAGTAAATCTTGCCATCGAACCGGAAATACCTGTAGTAGCCTTGGTCAATGCACTTGCGCTGGATTCTCCAGATGCACTGGAAAACATCATCGCATCAAACCAAATGCCACATCCCCGGCACCCATTCCAGGTGTCACCAGTGTAGTCTACGGTGGTGTCTTTTTTTACCCAATCAACGATATATTGTGTAGGATCGGATACCACGCCATTTCCGTATTGCCGTTCCGGAAAAACATTAGGCGCCACATCTGTTACCTTCACGTCCAGCGGATTGAGAATGTCTATCGATAACATATCTGTGTAGATATCCGCATACAGAGTATTGTTCAGTACAGCAATGTCCACATTACCAGGTATGTTGATAAAACGTCTGTTTACGGGATTGGCAGGGTTTGAGTTGTCAATAATATGAACCCCCTTATTAACTTCGTTTACAAAAATATAATTGCCATACACAAACATTTTTCCGGGAACGCTCAACGATTGCGGGGGTTGGCTACTTACCTCGTTCAATACAACTTCTTTCGATTTGTACACTGGCTGCAACAGGGTATAAGTTCTTGTAACGCTGTCTTTTACGCAACCATTCAAAAGGAACAGCGTAGCTCCCAGCAAGAAAAAGGATAATATACGTGTCATATGCAGCTTTTTACTACCTGACAACCCTTTTTGTAAAACCATTGCATCGGGAAAAACATTTTTTTAACGTTTGGTCATTTTAATCGCTCTTGCTGTTTTAGAAATGAGATGCTGCGTTATAACGTTGTGGTTATTTCGGCTGCAATGTAAATCTATGATATGGAAGTCCTATTTTCCGTCAATAATGTTGTGGCAATATTGCATGCATTTTGCAATTTCTGTTTTGGTATCTCCTTCATACTCAAATTCAATATTGGCAGGAATATTCCATTGATTGTTCCGAACCAGTTCCAGTACCTCTTTAATTGGTGTATCTCCTTCTCCAAACGGGACATTTGGCCCTTGCTCCTTTTTTCTATCTTTTACATGTAGGCAAACAATTTTTTCGTGATTCTTGTTAAGAAAGTCCAGGGGGTCGAGGTTGGCGGCAACAAAGTGTCCTATATCGAGGTTGATACGGGTATAGTCTGAGCAGCCTTCCATTGCTTTTTCAAAAGTTTCGGGTGTAGAAAAATCATTCGGGCGATTCACATTAGAATGATTATGCATGCCTACTTTTATTTTGTATTTCTGCGCATAAGAATCAATACGTTTCATAGAGGTGATAGTAGCCGAGGTGGTCATAGTGTCTGTGCCCAATATTTCAGCAATCTTAAAGGCTTGTTCTACATCATGATCGGACGTGTTATCATTCATGTTATAGCTGTATGCCTGCACTGTTATTCCAGCATCGGCAAACTGTTTGCTCATTGTTTTAAAATCTGCCATATCTACTTCCTGACGCCACTTTTTCACGGCATCTAATTTTACTTTTACCTCGTCTGGGGTATCAAATCTTGTCAACTGGTACTCACGGGGTTCTATATGCCCAGCCCATACTTCTGCACTGGTAATACCCAACTCCTTCATTAGTTGTATCGCATCCTCTCTGGAACGGTCACGCATACTGTAGGTTTGAATACCCAGTATAAATTTATAAATATCCTGAGCGCTTTTTGAGCTATCTGGTTGGTTGCAAGAGGTAATAAAGGAAGGCATGAGGGCGCCAAAAGTACCGGTAAGCATCAATTTGCTCCATTCTCTGCGGTTGAATTTGTTTTGTTTCATGTTGACAAGCTTTTTGAAACCTTCAAGATAGGGTATTAATTCATTTTTAGTAGTAGTTTTCCGGAAAAGTGATTTTTGGGGCGAGATAGGGGTAATTGACGTATTAATTGTCTCTATTTCTTGAAGTGATTGAATCCTGTATTACATATAAATATTACAGAATAATAACTTTAGCATTTAAGAAATTCAGTTGGTTCAAACTTAATATTATACCTTTAGCAAAATCCTGAACAATTGGGAGCGAAAGCGACTTATTATCTTGCAGTTCCGTTTATTTACTTCCTTTCTTTGCTGCCCTTTCCGCTGCTCTATCTTTTGTCTGACGTGGTGTTTGTGGTTTTATTTTACATATTAGGATATCGAAAAAAAGTAGTACGGCAGAACCTGCAAAATGCATTTCCTGAAAAAAAATCTGAGGAGATTAGGCAGTTAACAAAATCATATTACCGCTATTTTTGCGATCTTTTTCTGGAAAGTTTTAAAACCCTTACCATCAGTAAACGCCAAATGCTTAAACGATGTCATATAGAGGATTCGGCGAAAGCTCTTTTTGAGTCTCTGGCGGCGGATGGCAAAAGTTTTGTGATTGTGATGGGACACAAGGGTAATTGGGAATGGGCTGGAAATTCATTTAGCCTGTGTGGTTTACATCACCTGTATGTAATTTATCATCCACTTCGCAACCGGTATTTCGACAACCTGATGTATAGAATGCGTACCCGTTTTGGAACAGGGCTTATTGCAATGAAAGATACATTTAAAGAAATGGTAAGAAACCGATCTGAGCTGAATGCAACAGCTTTTATTGCGGATCAGGCACCACCGCCCACTACAGCCTATTGGATGCAGTTTCTCAACCAGGATACGCCTGTTTTTCTGGGGGTGGAGAAAATTGCGGAAAAACTCTCTTACCCGGTTGTATATGTAAGTGTAGACAGGCTAAAGAGAGGTTACTATGTGGTATATGCGCACTTACTGGCATCTCCTCCCTATACTTCGGGGACCGGAACCATTACAGAGCTTCATACAAAACAACTGGAAAAGGATATTATCCGGCAGCCGGAGACCTGGTTATGGTCGCATCGGCGCTGGAAACATAAGCGTACAGCCTGACCTATATTAATCATTATTAAGAAACAACATTATGCTCCAAGGCAAAGAACTGATACTGGCAACCAAGCCTTTCGCAAAAGAAGTGCGAAGCAAAAGTTGGTTGTATACGTTATCTACCCTGGCATTCTTGTCTATGGCACTAGCTGGCACCGTTTTTCTGCCCTACCTGTATTTGAAAATCCTATCCAGCATATTGTCAGGGTTACTGATTATACGCATGTTTGTTATCTACCACGACCATCAGCACCATACTATTTTAACACACTCTGTTGCGGCCAATTTCATAATGACAGCATTCGGCATATATATATTGGCACCAACCAGCATTTGGCGGCGTTCTCATAATCATCATCACAACCATAACTCGAAATTATTCAGTGCAAGTATTGGTTCTTACCCGGTGGCTACAATAGACAAGTACAAAAGAATGACCACTTTGGAGCGTTTTGGTTATTTGGCTATCAGGCATCCTCTTAATATTGCCCTGGGGTATTTTACCCTTTTTATTGGGGGCATGTGTTGTACCTCATTTATTAGCAGCCCAAAACGGCATGCCGATGCACTGTTGGCGCTGGTGCTGCATATAATACTTACCGTGCTGACAATACATTACCTGGGCTGGCAAGCCTGGATATTACTTTTTTTAGTGCCCTTTGTTTTGGCTTGTGCAATTGGCTCATACCTGTTTTATGCGCAGCACAATTTTCCAGCAGTAACGTTTGCGAGTAATAAGGATTGGACATACGAGAAAGCGGCACTCGAGTCATCGAGTTATATGATTATGAATCCGGTAATGGCATGGTTTACCGGCAATATAGGTTACCACCATATTCATCATCTCAACTCTAAAATACCTTTTTACAGGTTACCGGAAGCAATGAAACATTTTCCCGAGCTACAGAACTGCAAAACCACCTCTTTGAAAATAAGCGATATCTATGCCTGTTTTAAACTGAAAGTATGGAATCCTGAAAAAGGAAGAATGACAGGGTTGAAAGGATAGACACAGCATTTCCCATGAGGGTTATTCACCAGGAATGTACGTTATACCGGTAATGATCACTTTTTCACCAGTTAAACAGACAAAGCAGGCGCCGATTCTCTATTCGCAAGTTTTACTGCATAAGTTCTGATTTGCTGCAAAACAGCAGAAACCTCTTTCAACCTTTCTACTGGTAACTGGCTGTACAATTTTATTTCGTTGGCAAAATAAAGATTGGCATTTACAATCTCGCGGGCTGTTCTACCGGAAAAAACGTTGACAAACAGGGAAACAATGCCCTTTACAATCTGACTATCACTATCACTTGTATAATATATCTTACCATCTTCGTATCTGGCTTCCAGCCAAATTTTTGATTTTGTAGATTTTACAAGATTTTCTTCCGTTTTTTTTATGGAAGTTGCCGAATTGCCTAAAGTTGCGATATAACGGAAGTAACTGAATTCATTTTGCAGACTGTCTATTATCAGGTCAAACTCCTCGATAATTTTGTCCTGTACTTTGTTCAGGTTCATAATCATAAAGATTTAATTGATTAATTCCGCATTTCACGGTAGCAATCAGATGTATAAGCAAGCAGGCACGAATACTAAATTACGCCAGGAAATTTTTCTTAAAGGCTACTGTTTTATAAATCCGTTCTTATGTTACAAGCCGGCGGTTTTTTTGCAATGAAAGGATGGAAAACCGCGCAAATCATTATTTGTGAAAAGTAATTATCTCGAAGGTACGAAATACACCAAAAACCAGCAATAAAAATACACTGCCGGATGAATGTTTATAGAATTGATTGTCAGTTAATTAAAAAAGGAAAAGGATTACGTGGTAACCCTTTTCCTTTCCGGCCCTATTGCTGCTTGGGACATTAACGTATCTGTCCCCTTGTTACCCCTGGCGGAAAATTTGTGGAGTGCGCATTTACGTATAACTCATCTGAGGATTTTAGTTTAGTCTGCTGCTCATCGGTTAGCGTTATCACTTTCAGGGTGTCAAAGTCATCTTTGTTCTCACATAATGTGATGTATACGGGGCCGTTGGTTCCTGCTGCACCGGTGTGTATATGCGCCATTGTCAGTTCATCGTCTTCCCCCAGTTCTGAGACCGTTATTTTAGAATATAATTTTTTAGCTGCGGTCATGCGCAGGATAGCCGTACCCGTTACTTCAGGGTCAATAGGAGTATTCGGATCCCTTACCTCGTTTTCACTGGAAAGAGCAACGTCCATTGCAAATTCAACTGTTGTATTGAGTTGTGCCCGAACAATGCCTGCCGGCGATTTTTCGGAATGCAGATTGAGATATATCTCATTGGCATCCGATGTAAGACTATCTACCAGGGATTGCCTTATATTAACAATGCCGGTAGCATTAGCACTGGTAAAATTCATTTCCAAAGGCAACACAACTGGTCCGGTGCTGCCCGCATCACCCGTGTGAAGATGCGACATTGTCAACGCATCGTCGCCTCCTAGCCCGGTTACCGCAAATTCATAGTGCAAAGTATTATCGCTGAAAAGAGTTAGTTTAGCTGTACCCCCTGCAGCTGCATTGGCAGCGGCCGGCACTTCATTTTTTGAGCTGAGTGTGAGATTCCATTCCTTAACGATGGAAGGTAGAGGTTGTTCTACATTCTCGTCTTTACACGAAAAAAGAAATAGAAAACCAATTAAGAGAAGCGTGTTTGATAAATTTTTCATGGCAGAAGTGGTTGGTGAACTTATGTGAATACACAATTTGTGCCACAACTACTTTCTAATCATAAAGATTAGTGAAAATAAGTGCCACTGTAATATTAGGAGGTAAACTTGTTTGCGATCCTACTAAGTTCTTTGGTCGGAAATGCTCTGTGGCGTACTTCTATTTTTAATTTGGCCGGAAGATACGAGGGCTGTCAAAACTGTGACTTTGGGGGCTGGTTTCATTTGCCAAAATTGAGTATCTTTAGCAGCATGACCCGGAACGCGTTACATAACGATAAACTTGCGCTGGAAGCAAGTTATGAGCAACTTCGGTATATCACACGAAGACATTTTTTGCGCGATAGCATCACGGGGCTGGGTGCTGTAGCGTTGGGCTCATATTTAGGAAGTTGTGGCTTGAGTGCTAAAGATAATACTGCTGCCAGTTTAATTGACAGTACCAACCCGATGGCAGGCCGGTCGCCCATGTTTCCGGCAAAAGCTAAATCGGTAATATATCTGCATATGGCCGGAGCGCCTTCTCAGTTGGAGTTATTTGATTACAAGCCCGACCTGATGAAATTGGATGGACAGGAATGCCCTCAGTCTTTATTAGAAGGTAAGCGTTTCGCATTCATTCGTGGAGTTCCTAAAATGTTGGGCCCGTTTGCCAATTTTAAACAAAGGGGCGATAGTGGTGCCTGGATTTCCGATCATATGCCACATCTTACAACCGTCGCGGATGAGCTGAGTTTTCTGAAAGCAGTGCAAACGGATCAATTTAACCATGCGCCCGCTCAGTTATTAATGCATACAGGGTCGGCAAGGTTGGGACGTCCCAGCATCGGTGCCTGGGCCAGTTACGGGTTGGGTACCGAAAACAGCAATCTACCGGGGTTTGTCGTACTGACCTCTGGCGGTAAGAATCCCGATGCAGGAAAAAGTGTGTGGGGCAACGGTTTCCTTCCGTCTGTATACCAGGGAGTACAATGCCGGTCGGAAGGCGACCCGGTATTGTTTATTAACAATCCGGATGGCATCAGCAGAGATCTACGCAGGGCTTCTATTGATGCGATCAATGAAGTGAATCAAAAGTCATTTGAGACTTTCAACGACCCCGAAATATTGTCGCGTATTTCGCAATACGAAATGGCTTATAAAATGCAGATGTCCGTACCAGCGGCAATGGATATCAATGATGAACCCGCTTATATCCATGAAATGTATGGTACCAAACCCGGTGTAGAAAGTTATGCTAATAACTGCTTGCTGGCAAGGAAGCTCGTTGAAAAAGGGGTCCGGTATATACAATTATTTGATTGGGGCTGGGATTCACACGGCACCGGTGCGGGCGATTCTATAGAGATTGCATTTGTAAATAAATGCAGGAGTGTGGATCGGGCCACTACTGCTTTATTGCTCGATTTGAAACAAAGGGGGTTATTGGAGGATACGTTGGTAGTGTGGGGCGGCGAATTTGGCCGTACGCCTATGCAGGAAAATCGGGAGGGAAAAGTACAGTCTTTTAAAGGTAGAGACCACCATGCTGAAGCATTTACCATATGGATGGCTGGTGGCGGTATCAAACGTGGCACCAGTTTTGGCGAAACCGATCCAATTGGGTATAGTCCCGTTAGTGGCAAAGTGAGCCCTTTTGACGTGCAGGCAACTATTCTCAATCAACTCGGCTTCGATCACGAAAAATTTACCTACCAGTTTCAGGGACGTCCCTTCCGTCTGACAGATGTGGAGGGAAGGGTAATCAATGAGATTGTGGCATAATTTCGGTTGCATTTTTCCGTGAGAAAACTTATCCTTTGAATATTTTATTACCTTCCTGTTTTACATAAACCGGATTTGCAAAAATGGCAATCAACAGGCGAAAATTTATTACCACCAGTGCAGCACTCAGTGGATGGATGCTGGCACCGAACCAAAAAGCGGATAACGTGAATACTGTATCATTTAATGTACCAGCTGATTTTAAAGTGAAGGTAATGGCTACTGATTGGGGCTTTACCGGGTCGCGGGAAGAGTATATTGTCAAAGCAAAAAAGGAGGGTTATGACGGTATTGAGCTTTGGTGGCAGGGCGATAAGCAAAAACAAACGGAACTTTTTCAACTGTTGAAAAAGTATGATATGGAAGTGGGTTTTTTGTGCGGGGCACACCAGGCAGATTTTGCAACCAACTTCAACCAATTTAAGACAATGATCGATGCGGCTACCGGACAAACTCCACAGCGGCCATTATACATTAATTGCCATTCGGGAAAAGACTTTTTTTCTTTTGAAGAAAATAAGAAGTTCATCGAATATACAATTGAAGCATCTAAAAAATCTGGTATTCCGATCAGTCATGAAACGCATCGGTCGCGGATACTTTATGCGGCACCGATAGCCAAACAATTTCTCGAAGCAATTCCCGGTTTGAGAATCACTTTAGACATTTCGCATTGGTGTAATGTACACGAATCCCTGATGGAAGGGCAGGAGAAAACTGTTGAAAAAGTATTGCAACATGTAGATCATATACATGCCCGCGTGGGGCATCCTGAAGGCCCGCAGGTGAGTGACCCAAGGGCTCCTGAATGGCAAACGGCTTTAAATAAACATCTTTCCTGGTGGGACAGCGTTGTAGCATTAAAAATAAAACAGGGTGCCAAACACATTAGTTTTCTTGCGGAGTTTGGCCCCCCGGATTATATGCCGGTAGTACCCTATACCCGGCAACCGCTGGCTGATCAATGGGCTATTAATGCCTATATGATGCAATTGTTGAAGAAAAGATATTCCGGTTAATCTATTTACCCTACCATATGCCACTGCTTAGTATTTCAGCGTTTTTCGGTCGTTTTCACCCCTTATTAGTCCATTTGCCTATAGGTATTTTGCTGTTGGGTATCATTATGCATTGGCTGAGCAGGAAACCGGCATTTCATAATTTGCGGCCAGGCATTGCAGTTACTTTATTATTGGGAGCTGTTAGTGCCGTTTTCTCCTGTATCAGTGGATGGTTACTGGCGGCAGGTGGCGAATATGATATAACTACCCTCGACCAGCACAGATGGCTGGGTATCGCGGTGGCGGTTATTTCTATTGTATACTATTTTTTGTTTACAGGTAAATTAAAGTTCAGGATGCCAGTTTGGTTTCCGTATGTATTATCCATGGTGCTTGTATTAATCCTGTCTATTACCGGGCACCTGGGTGGTACACTTACACATGGAGAAGGATATCTTATCGGTGCCTGGGAGGAGAAGGAAACACGGGTAGTTAAAAAAGTGATACCGGATGTGCAGCAGGCAATGGTGTATGATGACATTATTCAACCGGTGTTGCAGAATAAATGTTATAGTTGCCATGGCGCTACTAAACAACGAGGAAAACTACGGCTGGATTCTGAGAATGGCATTTTGACGGGTGGTGAAGAAGGAGCTTCCGTTGTTCCGGGTAAGGGCGATCAAAGTATTTTATTCCAGCGATTGATACTGGAAGAAACGGACAAAAAACATATGCCACCCAAGGGAAGAACACAACTTACAAAAGCTGAAATTGAATTAATGCACTGGTGGATCAACAATGGGGCTGGCTTTAATAAATCGGTACATGAACTTGAGCAGGATGAGAAAATAAAACCATTATTGTTGGCATTGCAAAGCTTAGATGCACCACCGGCAAAACCCGACGTGCCCGAAATAGCAGTGGCAACAGGTGACCAGGCGGCTATCAATAGTTTAAAAGAAGCAGGGGCAACAGTTATACCAGTGGCTACCGGTAGTAATTATCTTTCCGTCAACTTTATATCCTCTACATCCGTCACAGACAAGGAGATAATACTCCTGGAAAAAATTGCGCCCCAATTGGTGTGGTTAAAGGCTGGGGGTACGTCTATTACTGATGCCGCCATGAGTAGTATTGCCAAACTTACGACCCTCACCCGCTTGGCACTGGAGCATACAAACATATCTGATGAGGGAATTAAACAATTACAGCCTTTGTCCAATCTCTTATACCTGAATATTGTAGGTACTAAAGTAACTGCCAATGGTTTGTCTGAATTAAAAGCACTACAAAACTTACAGTCAGTATACCTGTATCAGTCAGCCATTCCCGGCAGTGAACTACCATCGTTACAAAAAATGTTTCCTGGTACTGTACTGGACACAGGCGGCTATTCTTTGCCGTTATTGGAAGGTGATACCAGCGAGGTAAAATCAAAATAATTATCGGCAACTCTTTCATTCCGGATGGATATCCGGTAGCCTCTGCACCGCTAATTGTTGATGATTGATTTTGGGATTGCTGATTTGAAAAATCGCTTAATCTCATACTATAGCATAGTATGCAGTAGTAATGTGGTTGATCGAAGCGATCGTAAAACGGCCGGACATCGTCTACGCCTGAGGCGAGATAGGTTTTGGTCTGCTTTTGGGTTCGTTTTGCACAAGCAAAAGGAACAGGGAAACAGGCAGGAAAGCACCAGCTTTCAATCAGTTTTCAAGCTGTAAAAGACCTTTGTTTTCCAAGAGCCTAAAAGATTACGCTATAAAATTCTTCCTAATATTTAGTGAATATAGGTATAGGCCAATAATAAAAAACCTATCGAATAGTTTGGGTTAATCAGAAATTTAGCGCTTAACAATCTGAAACAGGATTGTATCATTATCATACTTTTATTGTATCAAAACCGTACACCAAGGGCTCCGGAATATATTGTAATTAATTGAAGATTAGCATATTAGACTACTGGCATTGATTTTAGTCTTTTGGATCTGTACAGTTAAGAAAAGAAAAAGTTATGATTGAACTCAAAAACATCGCTAAGACCGTAAATATTGGTGGCATAAAGACCTATCTTCTAAAGGATATTAACCTGAATGTAAATGCCGGTGAATTTATTTCCATTATGGGACCATCAGGTTCTGGCAAATCTACCTTGTTAAATATTATTGGTATGCTGGACGATCCCAATGAGGGATACCACTATTTTATGGGGGAAGCAGTACACCTATTGAAAGAGAAGCAGCGGTCGCAGTTGTATAAAAAATATATCGGCTTTGTATTCCAGGCATATCATCTTATAGATGAATTGACAGTGTACGAGAATATTGAAACGCCATTGATATACCAGGACATTAAATCTTCTGAGCGCAAAGCTATCGTTAGCGATATCCTGGATCGTTTTCAGATGGTTGCCAAAAAGGATCTTTTTCCTACGCAATTATCCGGCGGGCAGCAACAACTTGTAGGCATAGCGCGGGCATTGGTTTCCAAGCCATCTTTGTTGTTGGCTGATGAACCCACCGGTAACCTTAATTCCAAGCAAGGTGAAGAAATCATGACACTATTCAAGAAGCTCAACCAGGAGGAAGGTGTCACGATCATCCAGGTAACCCATTCAGAAAAAAATGCGGAATACGGATCAAGGATTATCAATCTCCTCGACGGGAAAATAGTAGACTAATTCGTGGCGACAGTAGAGCAAAAATCTAGAACAATGCAGAAATCTTACAGAGGTATTATTATATGTTTGATATTATCAATCATAGCGGGGAGCACATTAGCACAAAAAAGCTACTCATTGAAACAATGTGTAGAAACAGCTTTGGATAATAATATACCGGTAAAACAAACCGGACTGCAGGCTGAAACTGCGAAAGCCGACTGGCACAGGAGCAGGGCAAACTTACTGCCTAACCTGAATGGAAACTGGGATTACGGGTGGAACCAGGGACGATCAATTAATCCTTTTACCAACGCTTATATAAGCCAGCAATTTTCCGGATCCGGTGCCGGGTTATCGAGCAGTATTACATTGTTTAATGGTCTGCAACTGCAGAATACGATTCGCCAGGCGGGGTACGCCCATAAGGCAAGTGAACAGGAGTGGCAGCAGTCGAAGGACAAACTTACGCTGGATGTGATATTGGCATACCTAACGGTGCTAAACAACGAAGATGTATGGGAAATGATGAGAGAAAGGCGAGAGGTAACCAATGAACAAGTGAAACGGCTGACGATTATGTTTGAAAAGGGAGCTACTGCCAGCTTTATGCTATCGGATATGAAAGGACAACTGGCGGCAGACGACCTGACGCTGGTAAATAATTACAACGCCTTACAAACGGCAAAGCTGGAGTTAGCACAGTTGATGAATATTCCTTTTGAAAAAGATATGAAACTGGAAAGATTACCCGAAGCTGCGTTGCTTGAACAATATGCTACAGGCACAGAAGAGATATACAATAATTCTTTGACAAATCTGGCACAGGTAAAAGCAGTAGACCTTCGCGTAAAGAGTGCGGAGAAAGGCGTTCATGCTGCGAAAGGCAGCTACTATCCTTCTGTAATCTTTCAGGGTAATGTTGTTACCAACTATTCCAGTGTTTCCAATACGCAGATACCGGGTGTTTTGATAGAAGAAGCGACAGGTGACTATGTGACTATTGGTGGTATAAAGACGCCTGTAATGACGGAAAATCAACGGTACACTTCCCGACCTATATCCTATAATTCACAGTTCTCGAATAATATAGGTACTTATTTTGGAGTAAGAGTGAGTGTGCCTATTTTCAATAATTTGCAGGTACATACCAACGTAAGGCGGGCAAAGCTGGTTGCAAAAAATGCTGCATATGAAGCTGATTACACTAAATTGATTTTAAGACAAAGTATTGAGAGAGCCCATCAGGATATGCTGGCGTCCTACGAACGATATAGGGTACTGCAACAACAGGTTGTAGATTACAAAGAATCGTTCCGTTCGGCGGAAATACGTTTCAATCTCGGATCAATTGTTTCCACAGAATACCTGTTGACAAAAAATAATTATGACCGTGCCTTGATTAACCTGAAGCAGGTATGGTATGAATATATTTTCAGAACCAGAATATTAGACTTCTATCAGGGGAAATTAAGTTTCTAGGCAATAAAGACCCCCATGCGTTACGATAGGTCACCGTTATTTGCTGTGGCTTTGAATAGGCAAAATACTGCGTCAATAAAACTTATTGAACCCACTTTTAATGCTGTTTAGTTAAGGTTCTAATTGGATTTGCTTGTCCGTATTTTTGATATTCATCGATGTATATGTCATTACTATAGGAGAATCCACCGCAATGTCGCTGATCAAAGCGGTCACCAAACGACCGTACATCGTCTTCGACTGAGGCGAGACAAGTTCCAGAAGAATCCAATCCAGATCCCGCCAAAGCCAAAGTGTCCAATGAAAATACCATCCAAACCTAACAACCAAAATCTGATACATTTTGATTTTGTCGGTCATCACGTTTTCCCATTTTTTGCAGTACCCGAAGGTGGGACTGTATGCCACCCCAGTAACTTGTCTGGTTCGGTGTTATTTGATGCTCCTGAAGGATACGGTATAGGATAATATTCAGCTGCGGATAATATACATGATGTACATGCGGAAACAGATGGTGTGCAATATGATTGTTGAAACCGCCCAGTATAAAGTTGGCAAGATGGCTGAACGGGTGCATGTCGTTGGAGCTTTTTACCTGGTTCATCAGCCAGGAAGTATTGATATAACCGTTGGTATCGGTATCCGGATAGGCTGTGGACTCTACATGATGTGTCATAAAAAACGTGAACAATAAAAATAATGACTGTACCAGGTGCATGCAAAGAAAGCCTATCAGTACTACCCACCAGGTTTGTTGCGAAAATAGTATTGGTAACACTACCACCAATGATATATATACCAGCTTTTGCGTCCAAAAGGACAGGTGGTAGTAGAATCCTTTTTTTTCTTCATAAATGTCTTTTTCGAAAAGGATGACAATGTCTTTTATAAAGATCCAGAAAAGAGAGTAAGTAGTATAAAGGAAGGGTGCATATACTTGTTGATACCGATGATACCAATAGCGTTTGCTGCCGGGTGTCACACGGATCAGGTGAGTGATTTGAAGATCGGAATCGTATTCTTCCACATTCGGCGCATAGTGGTGCGAGTGTACATGCCTTTTCTTCCAGGCCGCTGCATGTGCGCCTACGATGGTATAGATCACAGTGAAACCGAGATTATTCAGTTGTTTGTTTTTAAACACTGTATTGTGGGAGAGGTCGTGTGAGAAATTGAATGCAAACAACAATGTGATCATACCATAGGCTACAAAACACAAACAGAACAGTATCGGGTTTTGTAGCTGGTACAGCATGTAATAAGCGAATATACTTGCCGGAAAATAGAAAAGAAATTTTGCCCAGAGCATTGCTCTAAACCATGTATTGTCAACAGGTAACTCTTTGTTTACCGATTGATGGATCAGTTTTAGCAGGCGACTATCTTCTGCGATATGAATATGTTTGTCACGCATAATTTATGTTTTAAAAATTCCAGTTAATCAGGGGTAGTTTTCGTTTTTCATTCTCGTTCCATAGCCCCAGTTGTATGCCTTTGGTTTGTTTGGATTTATTAACCAAGCCTATTTGTAACCCGTGATGGTCAGCACTAAAATTGTACACACCTACCTGGATGCCATTTGATACCTGTGCCTTATTTTGAGAGGAGACCTGTAATCCGTTTGCTTTGTAAGCAATACTAAAAACGCCGGCTAATTGTATGCCGTTATGCGTTTCAGCAAAATTTACAGCCATCGAGGTAGATAATCCGTTCATTACCCCGTTCAATTGTCCGATGTATCCAAGGGATATGCCGTTTGTATAACTCCCGCCGGTGGTGCCCAACGCTGAAAGGATGATGCCATTTCCACGAGATGTGACGGGCGTCTCGGCAAATCGTTGGTATTCTGTTTCGTTGATAGAAATAGGAGACCTGGAAGTCATTAAAAGTAATAAACCCGCACCCGGTACCTCTAATTTTATTCCATTAGTATTGCTCCTCTGATCAGTTGTACTTATAATGCCTCCTGATATTCCATTAATGGTTGTATTTGGTATATGATATGTACCAATCGGAAAGACATTTTTATATGCTTGTGCAGGCGCTGTAATCGAAATTAATAGAAACGCTACAATAATATAAATGCCGGACTTATTTGTCATAGAGGGATGTTTAAAAATTCCAGTTAATGAGGGGTAGTTTCCTTTTTTCATTCTTGTTCCATAGCCCCAGTTGTATGCCTTTGGTTTGTTTGGATACATTAAAAAGTCCAATCTGTAACCCCTTTAGTTGCTGTGTTCCATTAAGCACACCAATCTGTACACCATCCAGTACCTGGCTACTGCTAAAAACGGAAGCTTGTATTCCCGTTACCTTATAGGAGCTTCCAAACAGAGCAGCTAGCTGTAGGCCGTTATGCAGCTCTGAGTAATTCATTAGTACTGACGCTGTCAATCCATTGACAGTTCTGTTTTTTTGTGCTACATACCCTAGTGAAACTCCATTGGTGGTACAATTGCAGATAGTTCCAGAAGCAGATACCACGAGTCCATTTACAGTGGAAGTTGGTTGTTGTCTCATTAAACTATCAAACACTTCCCTAGTTTCCGAAATGGGAGATACGGGTGCAAGCGGAAGGAGAATGCCAGCACCGATCATTTCTATTTTTAAACCGTTTGTTTTATTGCGTGTGTCTGGATCAGTAAATAACCCTGCAGAAAGACCATTAATAGTAACACTATCATCATGGTAAGTGCCGATCCAGGGAATTTTTCTGAATTCCTGTGAGGATACAGTTCCAAAGATCAACATTGCTATGGTGAATAATTTGTAGCGTAGGGTTTTTCTGGGAATAAGAGATTTCTGCCGTCCCATAACTTTTAAGAATCTAAAATGAGCAGCTAGGGATTCGCGGTAGGGCATCTCCATATAGGTGATGTCATGCTTGGCCGCTAATCTTCTAAAAATGGGTAATATATCCAGGTAGTGTACATGACTAATATTAGGTAGCAGGTGATGCAGCGCATGTGCATTAAAACCTCCCAATGTCCAGTTGAAAAAAATACTGGAAGGGTTATAGTCAACTGAAGTACACATCTGTAGTTTCGGCCAACTCATATTCAGTTGGTTATCTTCGTCTGGTTCGGGATGTGATACATAATCGGAGACATGAGAAACCCCGAGTACACCGACAAAAATCAAAGAGACCAAACAATGATTGAATACAAATGCAAGTAGTATGTGTTCCCATCCAAATGGCAGCAATAATACCGGCAATACAATCATGTACCCGATATACAAGAGTTTGAATAGTATCAATTTAGCAATTTCCTGCGGTGGTATTTCTATTTTGATAGTCCTGCTTGAATAATTGAAGATCATCAGCGTTTCCCTGAATAAAAACCAGTTGAGCGAATACAGGAGGTACAACACCGGGGCATAGAGATACTGGTATCTGTGAAACCACTTCAATTCCTGCGTAGAAGTCATTCGAAACAAAGGATTGTTCAACACATCGATATCGCTGCCCTCTACATTGGTATACAGATGGTGTGATTCATTATGATTTTTTCCCCAGACATAAGCATTATTACCTTGCAGGTTGAAGCTGAAAGAAAACAAAATTTTATTCCAGAATTTAGATTTTACGGCAACACCATGGGAAGCATCGTGTGCAATGTTAAAGGCAGTAAGCAGCACGCTGAATCCCATTAGAAGATAAAAACAATAGAAAAAAGGCAGTGCGCTACTTGTAATCATCAATCCATAAAAAACAAATACCAGCCCGAAGTACAATATGATCTTCAACAGCATGGTATTGCCGCCCGTTTTATCAATTTTTTTCTCGATAAAATATCTTTCAGTCTCTGTTTTCAGTTCCTTGTAAAATTCAGAGCCTTCATCTTTGGCAAATTTTAGTTTGTTCATTTCCGATGGTTTAGTGAAAAATGCCGTTCCCGGTAACTCAAAACTATATTGGGGCTGATACAGATGATAATTGACTACATAGCGGTATCCGGTGATTGGACAGCAGTTATTACAATAAGTTGCATAAAAAGATATATATGATGGTTGGTGTTGCAAAAAATGCAAACCGAACCATTCTTTTTTGCAGTTTTCAATAATATCCAAAAGAGCTGTTGCAGATTTCGCGGAAATAAGTTGAGCAACGGGAGGAGTCTGACAACCGGCTGAGAATGAATGACTATAAGCGTATTATACGTTTTTTGGGGATGCAGGCACCCGATAAAGGAACCTTAGCCGCTCAAAGTAAGATATCAATTTTATCTCCACCTTTGTACCCTAAACAGAAACCATGAAAGTCATTATTACGGGAGCCACCGGCATGGTAGGGGAAGGCGTATTACTGGAATGCTTGCAAAACCACAATGTCTCTCAGGTATTGAGTATCTCCAGAAAACCGATTTCCTACAGGCATCCTAAACTGACGGAATTGCTGGTAGCCGATTTTACTAAACTTGAATCATATAAAAACGAAATTACCGGATATGACGCCTGTTTTTTCTGTGCCGGGGTCAGCTCTGTAGGCATGAGGGAAGCAAAGTATCATTACATTACTTACGATACTACTATTGCTTTTGCCCAGACCTTGCTGGATGTGAATAGGGCAATGACCTTCTGTTATGTTACGGGCAAAGGAACGGATAGCACGGAGAACGGGAAAAGCATGTGGGCCCGTGTAAAGGGAAAAACTGAAAATGCCCTGATGGCTTTGCCTTTTAAAGGAGTGTACAATTTTCGTCCGGCAGTGATGCTCGCTTTTCCACAACAACAAAATAATAAAGGCGTTTACCGTTTTATTGCTAAAGCTATCCGGTTTTTCTCCCCTGCCAGTGTATTGACCTTGGAGGAGGTGGGCAAAGCCATGATCAACGCCACATTAAACGGTGCCCCTAAACGTTTATTGGAGATTAGTGATATCAAAACACTTGCGAAATGAAGCGTTTTTTTACAATATTGAAAAGAATCGTGATCATATCGGTATGCCTGATCGGTGTGCTTATTGTATTTGGATACTTTTATGTAAAGCAAGCGCAGTTTGGCGCATTGCCGGAAGGAGCGAGGTTGGAACGGATTAAAAAATCGCCGAATTACAGAGAGGGTAAATTCCGTAATATCGTGGAAAGACCGATTATTTCCAAAGGATACAGCATACTGGCGGAAGGGCTTGACGCATTGTTTAAAACCTATCCGCGACGGCGCCCTTCTGTGCCATTGCCATCTGTAAAAACAGACTTAAAAACATTACCTGCCGACAGCAACCTACTGGTATGGTTTGGACATTCTTCTTTTTTTCTACAGGTTGATGGTATTAAAATACTGGTTGATCCTGTGTTTAGCGGTAGGGCGTCGCCTTTTCCAGGTGGTGTAAAAGCCTATGCCGGTACCGATATTTATTCGGCAGAAGATATGCCATCTATAGATTATATGCTATTATCGCATGATCATTATGATCACCTGGATTATGAAACCACTTTAGCAATCAAAAGCAAAGTAAAGCACGTGATCTGTGGACTAGGCATTGGGGCTCATTATGAGCGATGGGGTTATAGCCCTCAGCAAATTATTGAGTTAGATTGGGGAGATAGTATTCAGGTGAAACCTGGGTTTGCTATTTATACTGAAGACTCCCATCATAATTGTGCCAGGGGGTATATAAGAGACCAGGCATTGTGGGTGAGCTTTTTTATTAAAAGTCCATCACTTGCCATATACTATAGCGGTGATGGCGGAAAGGATGATCGGTTTAAAAAGTTTAATCAAAAATATGGTGCTGTTGATTGGGCGATAATGGAATGTGGGCAATACAATAAAGCTTGGCAATCGGTGCATGAACTACCGGAAGAAGTAGTGGCGTCGGTTGTTGAGTTGCAGGCAAAAAACCTGCTTCCTGTACATCATTCGAAATTTACACTATCAAAACATCCCTGGGATGAACCGCTGGAGGAAGTGACAAGATTATCGCAGGACAAGCCATACCGGCTTGTTACACCAATGATCGGGGAGGCTGTACGGTTGAGTGACAGTAGGCAAAAATTTACGCAATGGTGGAAAGGAATCGATTGAACAGGCAACGAAATCGCAGTCATCTCCCGTTTGTCGATGCATAGGGTGATTCCCTTGCACTTCCCAATTATAATTTTTATGCCTTTCGGTGAATCTTGATTTATGGAACATTATACACTGATCCTGCTCATACTCGGTTTAATCGTTTTTCTCACGGCACTAGCTGAACGCTTACATTTCTCCAGTCCTATTTTTTTAATCATTTCCGGAATCGGCTTAAGCTTTCTTCCGGGGTTTCAGCCGGTACATATTGATCCGGAGATTATATTTCTTTTATTTCTTCCCCCTTTGTTGTATGATGCTGCCATCAAAGTTCCGCAAAAGGAATTCAAGGAGCATTTTTCTACCATCAGTTCCCTGGCGTTCGGATTAGTATTTCTTACAACAGTGGGTATAGCAGTTACAGCTCGTTATATGATTCCGGGTATGGATTGGCCAATGGCGTTTTTATTGGGAGCCATTCTTTCTGCCACCGATGCCGTTGCCGCCATTGGTATTACCAAAAACCTGGGACTTACTCATAAAACAAGTGTTATACTGGAAGGAGAAAGCCTGTTGAATGATGCGTCGGCACTGGTGGCCTACCGGTTTGCATTGGCATCTGTTACCGGCTCAGCCTTTATTTGGTGGAAGGCCGGGCTTACTTTTGTACAACTGATTGTGGGTGGGGTTTTGGCAGGCGTTATTATCGCTTTTATTATGATGTTTTTGCTAAGGATGGTGAAAAATAATGCTACTGCTGTAAATAGTTTTCTTCTGCTTGCGCCATTTGTTACCTATCTTTTTGCAGAGGAGATACATGTGTCCGGAGTGATTGCAGTTGTAGTGCTGGCATTTATCATCGCACAAAAAGGACAGGTTCACTTTTCCGAAAAAACGAAAAACCAGTCTGAAAGCATTTGGGATATTGTAATTTTTCTGCTCAACGGATTGGTATTTATATTAATTGGTCTCGAACTGAAAGATGTGATACAAAATCTCGATATGCACTCTATTGTCGTTTACAGTTTATATGCCCTGGCCATCACCATAGTGGCTATCCTTATCAGAACCTGGCATATTTTTCTGCAGCGAAAAAGATTGGCCCAGGCACTGGCCCACCCACGCAATAAAAACGGCCGATGGAAATTTACTGAGGAAATGTTGATCGATTTTCAGGAAAGCCTCATTATTGGTTTGTCTGGTATGCGGGGTATAGTTTCTCTCGCAATTGCACTTGCGCTCCCGAAAGCATTAGAAAACAGCCAGCCTTTCGCCATGCGTCCCGTGATCCTTTTTATCACATTTATGGTAATATTATACAGCGTGGTAGGACAGGGTATGCTATTGCCGGTTATTATCAGGCGAACTAATAAAAAGTGACGGAAAAAAGGAAAACAATTGCCGGTTGAAGTTAAGAGCAAATTGTAAAGAAAATCTAGTTTTTTCGTTTTGCTAAAAACTCACCATCCGTAATTGTCATTTTTGTAGTCAGCCCTTCGTTATACAATACGCCGGAGAAAAATCCTTTTATACTATTGCCGGTAACTTCCGTAATCTTTATTTGTGCATTAATTTCTGTACCAACCGGTAGTGCGGAAGCAAACTCCTCCATCCACGATTGATGGGATTTTCCGTTTTCGTCCAGGTATACAAGATTGGCAAGTTTAGCTTTTTGAAAACCGGCGGTAGTGGTTGTATGATTTGTATAAGTGATGCCGGTTTGAGTTTCTCCGTCAGTTGTTAGTAGCAGCGACATATTGTTTTTGGTGATAATAAATTCTTCTTTGACACCTGCAAGAGAAGAATTGTATTGCAAGGAGGTTTTCTTACTAAAGTGTCCCTCAACCTGCTCCTTAAATTCAAATTGAGTGCCATTGATTTTGAATCGCATGTAGTAGCTTCCGTTACCACCATGGTCCTCTTTTTTAGAGCAGGCGCAAAACAATACAAGAAACAAAAGGCATATCGTTCTAAAGGATGGATGAAACAGGATCATAAAAATATTTTTTTAGAAGGACGGATTATCTTTTATACGAAAGCTTCCTGAATAGTTATTAAAGATAAGAACGGAATGCCAATGTTAAAATGTAGAAAACCCTAAATTGTCAGGGCATTTCACCTTTTTTATTGATCATTTCTGATGATGAACCCATTGAGTCTGAACTCAAAAGGTGCAAAAAAGCCCTGTAATATCGTCCGGTAGTGCCGTAATTGCAATCGTGCTATATTTGCGCTAATGGAAAAGTCGAATTTTGTAGACCAGATACGGATTTTTTGTAAAAGCGGACATGGCGGTGCCGGCAGTAAACATTTTTTGCGTACTAAATACAATCCGCAGGCGGGACCGGACGGTGGCGATGGAGGAAGAGGGGCGCATATTATATTGAAAGGCAATAAAAACTTATGGACATTACTGCATCTGCGGTATTATAAAAATGTAATAGCAGAAAATGGTGAAGGCGGTAGTGGTACTAATTGTACAGGGAGATCGGGAAAGGATGTTGTTATAGAAGTGCCATTAGGAACCATTGCCAGAGATGAGGAAACAGGTGCAATAGAAGCCGAAATTCTGGAAGATGGACAGGAGGTTATATGGCAGAAAGGTGGAAGAGGCGGTTTGGGAAATGCCAGTTTTGCAACCGCTACCAACCAGGCGCCTGAATATGCACAACCGGGAGAACCGGGTACAGAGGGTTGGAAGGTTTTGGAACTAAAGGTGTTGGCAGATGTGGGACTAGTCGGTTTCCCCAATGCCGGAAAATCAACATTACTATCAGTGATGACGGCTGCCAAACCCAAAATAGCAGATTATGCTTTTACCACTATCAACCCTAACCTGGGTATGGTAGAATACAGGGATGGTAAAAGCTTTTGTATCGCAGACTTGCCGGGAATTATAGAAGGTGCGGCAGAAGGAAAAGGGTTGGGGCATCGTTTTCTGCGGCATATTGAACGGAACCCTGTTCTATTGTTTTTGATTCCGGCAGATAGTGCAGATCATGGTAAGGAGTATGCGGTTCTGTTGAATGAACTGGAACAATACAACCCGGAATTATTGCACAAGGAATTTATTATTGCAATCAGTAAAAGTGATTTGCTGGATGAAGAATTGAGAACTGCGATTAAACAGGAGCTGCCTGAAGAAATACCGCATATTTTTATTTCTTCTATGTCGCAAACGGGACTAATCTCTTTAAAGGATATGTTGTGGGAAGCGCTTAATAAAAAACCAACAATTATATAGCATTATTATACATTTTTTTGTATTTTACACCACTTAATTATTTAGGTTTAGCCTCTCTCGATTGCCTGCCTTTAAGGGCAACAAAGCGAAGTCTCTAAGACTTCGCTTTTTTTTTTACAGCATTATTGTACCCTTCTTGTCCTTATGCCGTACTCTTCTGAGCCAATAGGAATCTAACAGCAATAACAATTTTACGTAGTGGAGTTATGGATAGGAACATGGTTATTTACTAACTTGAAACATTAGTTAAACCTTGTAAAAGTATTTTAAAGCGAGAGGGGAAAACAGTAACATTATGTTTTTATTATCGATTAATATTGACTGCTATGCTGAGAGCGGTAAGTATTTTGGCTATGGTGTTTTCCGGTTGTTTTGTACATGCACAAGAGATCGTGTTGTGCAATAGCCGGATGAATATAGTTTACGCAACTGTAGAGAATCTGATGAGTGTTGCTGTCGATGGTATTCCGTGCCGGTTACTCGTTGTGCAAAGCAATGATGGCATTATTGCTAATCAAAATGGATGTCGGTTTACGTTTCTTCCCGCCACTGAAGATGTAGCATCTATTAAAGTATTTCGAAAAAAAGGGACTGAGCATATTACGATCGGTGAAGCTTCCTGGAGGGGATGAGAAGGGCCGCCTGAACCAGGTAAAAATTGGCATTTTCGTTGCATCTTTACTGGCTGGAATCATTGGATATACTATTCTTTCACGTACCGGAAAACCATAGTCAGCCCTTTGCCGTCAGTTGCAGAAAGTGTTCGTGTAGTTTCAGCACCTGCGGAATAACCAACTGTTGATCATTGTTGGTTATAACGAAATCGCATAACCGCATTTTTATCTCTTCATTCAGTTGATTTTTCATTCTTTTTTCCACCGCTTCTTTAGTGGTATTGTCACGCTGCATGGTACGCTGCATGCGTAACGCTTTTGGACTGTATACGCCGATAATATAATCCAGCCCTCCGGCAGAACCCGCTTCAAAAAATAGAGCGGCTTCCTTCAATATATACGGGGCATTTTGCTGCGCCATCCAGGTTTCAGCATTTTGGATGGTAACCGGGTGTACCAGGCTGTTGAGTAATTCCAGCTTAGCTTTATCACCGAAAATCAAGCCAGACAGATGTTGCCTGTTCAAAACATTTCCGTTATACGTCTCTTCTCCAAAATGTTGGATGATTTGTTTTCGTAAACCGGCATCAGTGTTCATTATTTCTTTGGCTGCAGTATCAGCATAGTAGACCGGTACACCCAGCAATTCAAAAATATGGGCTACCGTCGTTTTACCAGACCCAATGCCTCCTGTTAATCCAATTTTCAACATTTTTTCTATTTGAACTTAAAAAAGTACTTCTCAAAGTAGTAATAGCTAAAATGAGCCACAATAATTGTAGCGATGATTGCAATGACCAGATTAAGAAAAATCCAGTTCAAAGGTAGGAATTGAATAATCAGAAGCAATATCAATGGATGCCAGACATATATCCCATAAGATATTTTTCCAAGATATTGAAACAGGTTGCCTTCCAGCAACCTGTTTGTGCTGGTAAGTTTTTCGGAGAAAATCAGCAAATACAACAGCAAAAAGAAAAACAGGGAAAGAATGTTATACTTCAGAATTTCTTTTAAAACCGGCATCATAGACCTTAAAGAATAGACAATGAATCCCAATAGGAAAATAAGTATCGTTAGTCCTAAAATATTTGAGAATTTGATCGTTTTAATATTTTTTATGACTCTGTCCCGTTCTATCAATGCCAGCAAAGCACCAAATAACAATTGGTCAAACCTGGTAAAAGTATTATGAGTGATGTCAATATCAGCCTGCAGAAAGTAATATTTTAAGGGAAGTATTAACAGGATGACGGTAAATATTACAAAGCGCAGGTATTTTGTTGGCAGTACCCAAACCAAGAGTGGCCATATAAGGTAAAAGTGCTCTTCTACTGCCAGTGTCCAGTAATGGCCTGTTGGGCCCACGGCCCTCAGCCCGGTTAGCCAACTCAAATTCTGTAGAAAAAGAAAGTAAGGTAGTTGTTTAACAAAAGGAGGGATTTCTGTGCCTGCAATAAATGGGTAAATGTAATATGTAACAAGTAAGTATAGATAGTACAAGGGAAAAATTCTCAAAATCCTTCGGTGATAGAAGTGGCTGAAATAATTTTTTTCCTTTTTGGTATTTAACAAGATCCTGGTAATTACAAAACCGGAAAGAACAAAAAACAGAGAAACGCCGTGCTGTAGGGGGTCGGTAAGCGTCCGGACCATAGTAGTACCAAGTGTGGCTGTCAGGTGCTCGTTATAGAAAAAGTGATACAGTAGCACAGCTATCGCAGATATACCACGCATCCCGTCTAGGTTTTTGTAATACCTAAGCTTCATCCTTTAGCAATAATGTGACTTGATATTAAACAAATATATTTGTAAATATATAATACAAGAGCCGATTGAAAAACAATCGGCTCTTGAGATGAAGTGTATTTAATTTAATATTTTATTTGGCAACAGCATTTTGTTGTTTGCTCCATTCCATACTAATGGCGCTTTTCTCAATTTTGAGGTAGCTGCCAGGGCTTACTTCCAATTCAAGCGTGTTATCTTCAATTTTGTTCACTTTGCCGTGAATGCCGGCAATGGTTACCACTTTGTCACCTTTTTGCAGGTTATTTTGAAAGTTTTTAGCCTCCTTAGCTTTTTTAGCCTGCGGCCGAATCATAAAGAAGTAGAAAACCGCAATAATACCAACCAGCATTATCATCTGCATCATTTGCGCATTTCCGCCGCCTGCCTGCAATGTGTAAAATAGAAAATTGCTCATATGTATTGTTTAAAAATTTAATTCTTTTTGTTAACTGTTACATCAAATGCGATGGTATAACTTCCCTGATCGGTGTTGGTATCCACCACTATTGTTTTGTGATTGTTGCCAATACGACCTTTGGTGTCAAAGGATGTTTTAATAATACCCTCTTTTCCTGGGGCTATAGGTGCTTCAGGTTTTTCTGCCAGTGTACAACCACAGGAAGGACGCACATCTTTAATAATAAGGGGGCTGCTACCGGTATTTTTGAAGCGAAATGCGATCTCCAATTGCTCTCCTTCGTCGACATTGCCCTTGCTGACAAGAGAATCAATCCATTGAATGGTGGTGGCTGCTACCGGACCAGCAGTTGATGGAGCGGTTGTTGCTTCCGATGCTACATTGGCTGTTTTTGTTTCGGCGTTCTGGCAGGCAGAAAGCAACAGTAATGAGGCCACTCCGATAGAAAAGACATTTTTTGTCATTGGATTTGATATTTAATGGTGGACGAAGTTAATTTGTTTTTCCCGAAGTACCGTTCTGACGGCTATTTTAGTTTTTTGAATTCTGTCTTGTGCAGGCGGTTGTTTGCTGTTAGTTCTTTATGGATATTGTCCAGAATTCCATTTACAAATTGCCCGCTTTGTGCCGTACTATAGGCTTTTGCCAGGTCAATATATTCGTTAATGGTTACTTTAGTAGGGATGGTTTCAAAAAACAGAAATTCACTCACCCCCATCTGCATAATGATCATATCCAATACCGCGATCCTGTCAGCATCCCAGTTTTTCAATTTTGGCTTAATCAGTTCCATAGAAATCTCCGACTTCTGAATTACTGTCCGTACCAGCTCGAATGCAAACTTTCTTTTTTCATCCCCAAGCATATCCTGGAAATCCATTCCGGATGGCTTTTGTAAGTAATTTAAAACCAATAGGTTCATCATCTCAGCATCGTCGTCCCAGTGTACAAATATGTCTTCCGCATGAGAGATGAAATTGTCGTTGGCAAGCATAAGGTCTGTAAATATGAACTCCAGTATGCTTTTCTCGGATTTTTTATTGCGTTCCTGCAGTTGGATATATTCTTTATATAGCGGATCCTCCACAAGTTGCAGGTAGGTTTTCCTTATCAGATCAGCCCCATCCCATTGTTCGGGTTTTATTTCAGCCAGTGCCTTTTGATAGGAAGGGTTCTCCAATATTTTCCAAAGCACTTCATTACCCGCAATTTTGATATTTACATTTCGGTCCTCTTCCGTAGGCAAATGTTTGGATGCCCGGATCCTGGAGTCTGTCTCTGCATAGCGGGCCACCTGCACTAAAAAGTATACAAGATAGGTGAAAAGGTGCCTGGATTGCTCCAGATTTTTTTCCAATAATTTCTCTGCTTTTCCGGGTACTGTTGAGTCTTGGGTAGTATCTAAAGCATACAAAGTCTGCATCACTTTTACCCTGATATTTCTTCTACTGATCATTCTAAAGAGCTGTTATGGGCGGCGAAGATAAGTCTTTTTGGATTCAAAGGTTTTTGCCATTCCTGAAAAATTGACATGCAGACAAAATCGCATTCACTGCCAGCTTTTGGGGTAAAATGGCTTAAAATTCGATCCGAACTGCTTTTTTTGCAGGCTTTGCGGCTTTGGCATACAATTCGTTTATTTTTATCGCCTTAAAGATTGAATTCTTTAACCAATTCAAAAAACTATTAATTATGTCTAAAAAGTTAAATGTAACGCCTCTTCACGACAGAGTGATTGTGAAACCAGCTGCTGCTGAGGAAAAAACTTCTGGTGGAATCATCATACCAGATACTGCAAAAGAAAAACCCCAGCGTGGTACAGTGGTAGCGGCTGGTCCTGGTAAAAAAGACGAGCCTGTGATTGTAAAATCAGGCGATACTGTTCTTTATGGTAAATATGCTGGTACCGAAATTACCATCGATGGTGCTGAGTACCTGATCATGAGAGAATCAGACATTTTAGCGATTGTTTAAAAATTATTTGCGATTTCTCAATGGAAATTGTAACTCACTGTACATTAAAATCACAAACAAAATAACATGGCAAAGCAATTATTTTTCGATATAGATGCCCGCAACAAAATGAAAAGAGGTGTGGACATCCTTGCTAATGCGGTAAAGGTTACATTGGGACCTAAAGGTCGTAATGTAGTAATAGAAAAAAAATTCGGTGCACCTGCAGTCACTAAGGATGGTGTAACGGTAGCTAAAGAAATAGAACTGGAAGACCCAATTGAAAATATGGGTGCTCAAATGGTAAAAGAAGTAGCTAGCAAAACTGCAGATATTGCAGGTGATGGTACTACTACTGCTACTGTTTTGGCGCAGGCTATCATCAGCGAAGGGTTGAAAAACGTAGCAGCCGGTGCAAATCCAATGGATTTGAAACGTGGTATCAGCAAAGCTGTTGAGAAAGTAGTTGAACACTTGAAATCTCAATCTCAAACTGTAGGTTCTGACAGCAAAAAAATTCAGCAGGTAGCTTCTATCTCTGCTAACAACGATGATGCAATTGGTAAATTGATTGCCGAAGCTTTTGCTAAAGTGGGTAAAGATGGCGTTATCACGGTTGAAGAAGCGCGTGGTACTGACACAACTGTTGAAGTAGTGGAAGGTATGCAATTCGATCGTGGATATATCTCTCCATACTTCGTAACTGACAGCGAAAAAATGCAGGCTGAATTGGAAAAACCTTACATCCTTATCTACGATAAGAAAGTAAGCACCATGAAAGATATTCTGCACATTTTGGAAAAAGTTGCTCAACAAGGTGCTCCTTTGTTGATCATCTCTGAAGATCTGGAAGGGGAAGCATTGGCTACATTGGTAGTTAACAAACTGCGTGGTACTTTGAAAGTAGCAGCAGTGAAAGCACCAGGTTTTGGTGACAGAAGAAAAGAAATGTTGACTGATATCGCGATCCTGACTGGCGGTACAGTTATCAGCGAAGAGCTGGGTCACAAATTGGAAGGCGCTGATCTTACAAGTTTAGGTCGTGCAGAAAGAGTGGTAATCGATAAAGACAACACTACAGTAGTAGGTGGTAAAGGTAAAAAAGCTGACATCACAGGTCGTGTTAGTCAAATTAAAGCACAAATTGAAGTAACAACTTCTGACTACGATAAAGAAAAATTGCAGGAACGCCTGGCTAAATTAAGCGGTGGTGTCGCTGTATTGCAAGTAGGTGCTGCTACAGAAGTAGAAATGAAAGAGAAAAAAGACCGTGTAGATGATGCATTACATGCTACCCGTGCTGCAGTAGAAGAAGGTATTGTACCAGGTGGTGGTACTGCTTATATTCGCGCAGTAGCTTCTCTGGATAAATTTAAAGTAGCTAATGAAGACGAAGCAACTGGTGTGGCTATCGTAAGAAGAGCAATTGAAGAGCCACTTCGTCAATTGGTACACAATAGCGGTATCGAAGGAAGCATCGTGGTGCAGAGAGTAAAAGAAGGCGAAGGTGATTTTGGCTTTAATGCAAGAACAGAAGTATACGAAAAACTTTTCAGAGCAGGTGTTATCGATCCTACTAAAGTAACTCGTATTGCGTTGGAAAATGCTGCTTCTATTGCAGGTATGCTGTTAACAACCGAGTGTGTTATCTCCGACAAACCTAAAAAGGAAGAAGCTGCAGGTGGTGGTGGTCATCATCATGGCGCTCCTGATATGGGTGGAATGGGTTATTAATGCTCATGCAAATAGTAATAAAAAAGCCCGCCTCATGGCGGGTTTTTTATTGATCCTAACTGATTGACTGACTTATAGCTGCCATCTATCAAAATACGCCGGTAGCAGTTCTTCTTTCCATTACTTTTTATACCGATTAGCAAGTACCTTAATATACATAGCCCGTAAATAATTCTCTTCGATCAACTTATCAAAAAATATCACTACCGATGTGTAGTATTCAAGAGTTTAATATTCAGCCGATAAGCACCAGGAACATGTATGCGCATAGGTATGCGGAGCGCATAATCAACCTTGTTAGGACCGTACACTCCGAGGTAATGGCTATCCGCTGCTCCCTGATAAAAATTATCAGCTGAATTTACTGCCCATGCACTGGTACTATCAATCTCAACAAATCGCGATGGAAGTACATAATACATGTTGAATCCATTGCCAAGCGACTGGATAGGAAATGGCACCAAAGGAAATTTCAGTTCCATGGTGGTATCCGTTGCCGTAAATGTATCGGGCGCATAATCTTGCAGATTTTGTAAAAACGGAGGGTTAGGATTCAGACCCGTGTTAGGTCTTTTAGCGATCTCTCCATTTTTGGGATTGAATACGACACCATTCCTGTCAGATACTTTTACCGTAAACACATTCGGAGTATCGGCATATCTTTCGAGTGTATACTGTACAAATGGGTTGTTATTTCCATTAAACAATGTTCCTACGCCGGTAGCTGTACCAGCACTTAAAACTGAACAACTGAAGCTTCCCGTTTCCGGTGTTATTTCTACCGGTTTGCCATCCAACAGATATAAGGTCATGATTTTCTCTAACAGCTGGCTACCTGCCTCATTACTTACTTCCACGTCCATGGTATACTTACCTTTTGGTAAAAATATAGTAGCAAAATTTGCTTCAATGGTGCCATTGGATTCATTCACCACTATTGGCGTAAGTTCTACCGTTTTTTGTTTTGATATGATACTCTGAAACGTAATGTCAGTAGCCGAGTTATAGGCTTCCGTCCATATTTTTACGGGATAGGTTTTTGAAAAAAGTGAGTCAACGATCTTTCCTGTTTCGTCGTAAATGTGCACCCATTTAACTTTCATAGGAATACTCGATCCATCCGTAATAAGAGTATACGATTTAGATGTACGCCCTTTTATTACCGAAAACTCATTAACAGCATATTGAACGTATGGGCTTAGAAATCCCGATTCAATTTTGGCACATCCATACCAGTTGAGCACCGCGAGCAACAGAATTGTTGTCGTCAAAATTGTTTTTATGTTTTTCATTGCATTATCGTTTTGTATTGTAAAAGAATAAAACATGGGATGATTCCAAACGATTGATAATCCCATTTTTAGTATTGAGCCCAGACATTGTAACCCTTGTTCTTACACCAACATCTTCGGGTACATCGCTCGCAGGCTTCAATTCGCTAAGGTCATATGGATGCCACAAATAAGTAAAATAGACGATCCTTGGTACGGAAGATACAAGGTTAGAGTATCCCAGACCGCCATCCCGGGTAAACTCGTAAGACACGATCGCTTTTTCTCCGCCCAATTCGGTATCAAAAGCGGAGCCGGTGGCAGACAATTGCGAATACGGAAGTTTTTCAGCAATCAGATACATCTTCAACGAGTCCCTTGAATTTTCAATATTGTTGTGCACATAATACAACAATGAGTCAAGCCCAAATTTTGCTGAAGCGCTATAGTTAGCTTGTACAAAAGCTGTTCTTTTCGACAAATAATTATTAATGCTATAATCCGAAGGCACAAAAAAAGTAGTATTGTTTTGATTGATTTCTTCAATCATATCAGCAGCTTCAATCACCTGTACCAGTGTGTCGAAACCCACCAATGACTTAAGTACTTCGAAATTCGTTTTGCCAACGAATTCATTGTCGTTTTCTTTTTCACCACCAATTATATAGTCCTTATTGCAGGAGGTAAGCACACATCCATACAATAAAACAGATAGGAAGAATTGTATACTTTTCATAAGTTATTTATTTGCAGCCCACCAGGGGTTTTGTGTCAATAATTTGTTCTGAGGGAAAAGCTTTGCCATATTTAAAGGCCAGTAATACCCCTTGTTTTGCAGGCTTAACCGGCCATTTCCCGGATAACCAACATCCTCCAGCCAACCATGTTTTTCGTTCGTTCTGATGAGGTCATAATACCAGTTTCCTTCTCCAATTAACTCGCGACCTCTCTCCTTTATCACTTCTTCCACAATATCATATTCGGTTGTTAATCCTTGATAACTATTTATACCCGCTCTATCTTCAGTAAGTGCCAACATTTCTTTCGCTCCATCCAGGTCTCCTGTAAAAGCCCTTGCTTCAGCATCTAATAAAATGATATCGGAGAGACGAAACAGCACCAGGTTATTATTAAGATATGGTCCGGTTTTAGTATCAGGAGCCTGGTATTCAAAACTGGTGTACTTTGTTAAAAGGTAACCATCGTTACTGGTGCCAGAAGCATTTACAGGCGCCAATATAGCCTTGTATCTCAAATCCAGATTATGATCATAATATTGGTCCACAAACCCATCCTTTGGAGATACCCAGGAGTTAGACTTGTTATTATCAACATATGAACCTCTGAGGAATACAGCAAAAAAGCCGAAACTGGCTTCTTCTATTGTATTGCCCATTGCTTTCATTGACAACTCCATAATATTCTCTCTTGACATCTGACCTGACCAGATGTTTTTATAATTGCTCATAGGTTCAAGAGTATATCCACCATTTGTTATTACCTCCTGACATGCAAGATGCGCATTAACATAGTCGTGTTTCCAGGCATAGATATGGGCCATCAAAGCATAGGCAGCTCCTTTGTTCGCTTTTATCACTTTACTGAGATTGCCTCCACTATAACTTAAGGCGGCTGAAGATAGTTTTAAGTCGGCTATACAACTGTCAAGCACTTGCGCTTCAGGTGTTCTGGCTAAAGGGGGGATATTGCCATAATCAACATCATCATACATTTCTGTTACATAAACGGGATCTCCCCAAATGCGTATCATATAAAAATAGGCGTAAGCCCTCACGAACAATGCCTCAGCCACATAACTCTTGCGGGCATCTTCGTTTGGAAACAAGTCAGCCGGCATGGCATTCACATTCTTAATGATTAGGTTGGTTTGCGCTATCAGCCGATAAAAACGACTCCAATCCTGTAAGAAGCCTTCCAGGTAGGGCACATATGAAAAATTGAAAGCTGGAGAATTGGCTGCCCGTAAAGATGCATAGTTCCAGTCACTGTTTACAAAGGTTCCAGAAACAAGGTCTCCGTTTACAAAAAAGGAAGACCCCTCTCTTAGGCTACTTCTCAACTGGAT
Organism: uncultured Terrimonas sp.; assembly: GCA_964604365.1. Classification (GTDB taxonomy): domain Bacteria; phylum Bacteroidota; class Bacteroidia; order Chitinophagales; family Chitinophagaceae; genus Agriterribacter. The sequence continues at coordinate 40,894 of CAZRYS010000010.1, read as the reverse complement.
ATACATCGCGTCGACTGCCTGCTGAACTGAAGTGGTGGACGTCCAAAACTTGGCATCATAGGTCGAATTGATGGGTTCCTGATAAATATATTTTTTACAGGAACTTAGCAAACATACCAATAAACAAAAGCTACTGATATATATATACCGAATATTGATCCGTTTCATAATAAACTTCTTTTAATGATTAAAATCTAACATCTACACCCAATGTAAATCTTGAGGGGGTTGGGTACAATCCGCCATTATATATTCCCAGCTGATTCACCAATTCAGGGTTAGGCATGGAACTATTTTTAAAAGTTGCCACGTTGTCGGCTACGGCATATATACTCAGTCCCTTAACCTTTAACGATTTTACCATTTTTACGGGTAACCGGTAGTTCAAAACTATATTTCGTATTTTAAGATAGCTCCCATCTTCATTAAACATGCTGGAAAGAGGAGTGTATTGATAATAACTGGGACCAAATGGATTGATGGAGGGGAAATCAGGTTTGTAGTTCTCTGCCTTCGCTTTTTCCGGTGTCCAGTAATTGATGCCAGATAAGTCTGGTAAACGGCCGGATGCAAATGTGTAGATACTGCTGGGATTGCCTCCAACAATATTGGCGATTTGCTGTTGCATAAATGTATTTACAACGGTTCTTTTCCAGGTGAACACACTGAGTATACTCAAAGAGAAGTTCTTGTAGCTAAATTCATTCACCCAGCCACCGGTAAATTTGGGGTTGGGATCGCCTGTAGGGATTCTGTCTCCGTAAGCTGCTCCATTATCCTCGTCCACCCAAACATCTCCGGAATTATTTACATCCAGCCAAATGGGGTCTCCAGGAACCACGCGGTGGTTACCCTTAAAATAGGTCAGCGTATTACCTGTTAAGGGGTTGAATGGAATTTCACTGGCATTATTATATACTCCGGCATATTTAAGTTGAAAATAGGTATAGATCGGCTGACCCACAGAATAAATCCTGGAAGTGCCGTAAGGGTCGCCAATTGCAAATGTTCGATTTTCATTGGGCAGTTTAGCGATTATATTTTTGTTGTACGACACAGTGAGTTGCATGTTCCATTGCAACGGACTTTTGCTTGATAAATTACGCGTAGCGAGTGTTATATCTGCCCCCCTATTACTTACCCATAGATCTTTTGCATTAAAGTTGACAGAGGAAAAACCAGTATAAAATGGCAAATCGAAATCATAAAAGCCATCTTTTGCCAGTTTATCATATACATCAACCGTCAGGTTTATACGGCTATTAAATAGCTGAAGGTCGAAGCCCACATTTTTCTGAATAACCTTGGACCAGGTAAGGTTATTCTTCGTTAGTCCATTGTTGTAGTCGGGCTGTACTCCGGTAGAACCATTATAATTCCCTAAAATAGTATAAGAATTAAAGGGTGCGTAAAAATTTGGAGAATTATCTCCGGATACACCATAGCTACCCCGTAATTTAAGAAATTGAACCACACCCTTTATGTTCTGCATAAACTTTTCATCAGAGATGATCCACCCTAAACCAACTGCCGGAAAATAACCCCACTTGGTATTTCTGCCAAACCTCGAAGAAGCATCTCCACGGTAAGAGACATAGGCAATATATTTATTTTCAAAATCATACTGTATTTGTCCCATATAGGAGAGCATAGCACTCTTCAGATAATCAGAATTGGCCTCCAGATATCCGGGCCGCGCTCCACTGATAACCTGAATATTATTGGAAGGCAAATATTGGCTTTTTATAAAGTTTTTATTTATCTGATCCGCGCTAAACTGTTGGCTGGCGGTGACAGCTAATCCGTGAGTTCTATTATTGGGCGTTTCAAAACGTTTGAGATAATTTAACGAATTCGACAGAAAATACTGCACATAATTTGCCTTGCGGGAAATGCCATATGACGGCTGTGGCGTGGAGCTTTGGTTCAAACTTGCTATTTCGTCAATGTTTGATGGCTGAAAAAAATCTTGGTTGGAAGACGTCACATTTGCGCTCCCCTGAAAAGAATAACGAAGGGATGGTATGATATCATAATTGAGCGTAAGGGCGGCCGAATAATAGTCATCTATATTTTGGTTGCGCAGTTTATCATATAATCCCTGAAAATTCAAAACATCAAATTTTGTCAGGTTTAAAAAAGAAGTAGGCTGACGATTGCCATCTAATGGTGTATTGTCATTTCTGTCATTATCCTTTCTCCCTCTCTGACGATCGCTTTTGGAAAAACCCAATACCAATTGGGTGTTCACTTTGCTAGTGATCTTGAAATCAAAGTTATTTCGCATGCTATAGCGCTTGATTCCGAAACCTTCAATGATGCCCTTTTCATCGAAATAGTTGAAACTGACCCTATAGTTAAGTCTTTCGGTAGTAGCATTAACAGAGGCATCAACGTTTTTTATTGATCCGTTCCTGTAAAATAATCCTTGCCAATCTGTGGCATTATTAAAAGACGGATTATACAAGTCGGTCAATATTTGCGGGATGGTTGCCAAATTGCCATAATCAGCATAGTGATTTATAATTTGCATTTTTATCTCCCGCTCAGCAGATCCGGTTGGGGTTTGTAACAACTGGGGTTGTTTAATGACGCCTCCATAAACATTCACCCTGAATTCAGGCAATACAGATCTCCCCCTTTTTGTTTTGATGTAAATCACACCATTTGCACCTCTTGAACCCCATGCGGCCGTTGCTGCAGCATCTTTCTGTACATCTACTGTTTCGATGTCGTTTACATTAATACCAGCTAAGAAATTTGTACCGGTGGCCCCTAAGTTATTATTGATGTCATCAGCGTTTACCGGAATTCCATCTATTACGTACAATGGACCACTCATAGCCCTGGCCTGTGATACGTCAGCGGACCCTATATCGGTACTTACCCTGGAGTTTCCCCGAACCACCACGGTAGGTGCTATACCCGGCTCTCCGGACGTTATTTGTACATTCATCCCCGCTACTCTACCCTGCATCAGTTGGTCTACGCTGGGAGAAGGTAAATTCTCGATATCCTTAGCAACGACAGTAGCAATTGCAGACGTGGTATTTCGCCTGAACTGACGCTGTACACCAACAATAACAACGTCATCCAAACTGTTGTCGGACATACTCAGGGTAATATCCAACGATGTTTCTTCGGGAGATACCGTCACCACCTTGTTTTGATAACCTGCATAGGTGATAATTAACTGGGAGGCTCCATTGGGTAGGTTGATTGTAAACCTTCCTTCTTTGTCGGATACACTTGTTACTTTAAATTTTCTAACGGAGATAGTAGCACCGTCTAAAGGAGACTGGGATGTTTCATCTTTGACAGTCCCGGTTAACGTTCTGGTTTGAGCATGTAGCGTAAGGCTACAGAATGCTAGCCCTATAACTTGAAGCCAAGCATACAGTTTTTTTTTCATGGTAGCAGCTTTAGGTTTAAAATTTTAAAAAGCAGTGGTGATAAACTGAATTCTAAGTAAATTTAACAAATAACAGCCATCAAAGAGTGATTTGGGATAAATTGCGCAATCGTTTGCGTTTAAGTGTTATTCGTAAGTCATTTAATATCAATAAGATATTGTTTGGCTTGCATCATAGGCACCTTTAAGGTACAATAGCAAATTTTGTGTTGATATTTAACACTTTCAAGCAAACATTAGAGTAGATATAGGCTCGTCTAGGTATTTTTGTAACCTGCTTGCATCATTGCCATATAACAAGCACCAATAGCTGCATCTTCTTCATGTGCAGACATAATCATTGGAAGTTGAAAGGTGTCCTGCAGTGCCTTACAGAGTAAAGGGTTTTTCTTGATGGCGTTGCCCGCCCCTATTAAAATGTTCCTGTTTTTTTTGAGTTCCTCCGGCAGAAGATGGTAAAATTGATATACTTCTTCACAGATGCCATTCATGAAGCCAAGAATCAGGTCTTTTGCAGTAAAGTTGGTAGTAGATATGTTTGAAATACTTCCTTTACTAAACGGGTTATTACGACTACCATTAAACAATGTGCCAACAGAAAGTCCATCACCGTTATTGACATAATCAATTGTATTGATCATCTGATAAAAATCATCGTCATCTAAACTATCGTGTTTACTACTTTGTAACACTGTATCAAACAAAGATTTCAAAACAGCTAAGGACTGACCTCCGGAAAGTGCTGCTCCTACCAACAGATAGCCGCCACCCGGAAAAGGTCTGGTATCTAAAATATCCGATTCCAGATACATATCAGAGTATACAGAAAGCTGGCTACTGGTGCCTATGGTTATATGTATCGAATTGTTTTTATTTTCTACAGAACCAATAAAACTCGCTTGATTATCGCCGATAGCAGCATACACAGGAATGCCGCTATCATAATGCCCGGTCAATATTGCGGATTCATTTATATCGGGTAACATAGCGGGATCAATGCCTACATTTTTAAGAGATGTTGTATCAAATTTATTTTCGAAGGTGTTGAAAAATCCAAGTCCGGCTGCATTGGTATAATCGGTTACCGGAGTCTTTCTATTCGTAAGTTTCATTACCACATAATCCATTATAGTGCATAGTTTAGTGGCATTATGTGGTACCAATGCGTTTTTTAGATGATAGAAATGTGTAACCAGACCGTAACCTGTTGATAAATGATGACCAGTATAGGCGGTTAAAAACTCCGCATAGGTATGTCCGTTATTAAAAATCTGGTTGCCGCTATTATCTTGCCATGTGTGCAATGGACTAACCGCATTACCATCCTTATCTAAATAAAGGATGCCGTGCATTTGCCCCGTTACACCAATGCCCTGAATAGGCTGTGTAGCCGATTCAAACTTTTTTACAATTCCCAATACACAATTTACAATCCAGTCAGGATCTTGTAATTTTTGGCTTGGGTTAGGAGATTCTATACCCGCTTCATTCTTTATAAATAGGGTATCGGTTATGTGTTTTGAAATATCATATTTAGTTCCACAAATCGAAGTTGTTCCTATATCAATTCCAATAAAATACATAATAGGGTTTGTTATCTTTTTTTATTCAGCACCAGATATTCAATTCTTATCTCTTACGCCTAATTTACTTTCCAACTGCTCTAAAGGAACACCTTTTGTTTCTACAAAGAAAAACCAAACGACAAAAAATTGCACAATCATCATTACTGCTCCAAAAAGAAATGGAATTGACAAACCGATTTTAGGAATTGCTACTATTACCGGATACACCTGGGCTGCAATAGCCGCCAGTGCCCAATGGGTGAAGCTTCCAAGCGATAGTCCCTTACTCCGGACTTTGTTGGGGAATACTTCGCTGATATATACCCAGATAACAGCCCCTTGTGAATAGGAAAAAAATAGAATAAATACAGCAATACTCCAGGGGAATAATTCTGTTAGGTTTCTGCTCCAGGCTATATAGGCACATAAAACCAACGGAATGGCCGCCCCCCATGAACCAATCAGCAGCAACTTTTTACGTCCTATTCTATCGATGGTAAATAGCGCTACCGCCACCGCTATCAAATTAGCAAGCCCTATAAGAACCGGCTGAAATTTTCCACCGAACCGGGCGCCTATTTCATTCAACGTATCATTTAGGTAATATAGAAATCCATTGATAAAAGAAAACTGGTTAAAAGCAGCCACCGCTACGCCCAAAAATATTGGATAGAAATATTTCCGTTGAAATAACTTTTCTTTTGATTGTCCAGCCTGGGCTTGCAATGAAGTGCTAATTTCCTGCAACTCTTTATCTACGTTTATTTCTCCAATCTGTGCTAATACTTTTCTGGCCTCTTCAGGTTTATTCACCAGCATCAGCCATCTTGGGCTGCGGGGGATGGTATAGAGCATCACTGTAAATACTACAGCAGGCAACACACCCATACCCAACATCAGTCTCCACTGCACTTGAAGGGTGTCAAAATCCATTCCTTCAATGATGGCGTTAGATAGGTAGGCAAGTAGTATCCCCAAACAAATATTAAACTGAAATAGAATCACGAGGCGCCCTCTTAGTTTGGCTGGCGATATTTCGGCGATATACATCGGTCCGAGTACCGAGGAGCCGCCAATAGCTAAGCCGCCAATAAGTCTGAAAAAGCACAATGACCAATAGTCCCAGGCAAATGCACAACCCAGTGCTGATACAATAAAAAGAACGCCCAGGACTTTTAAACTCTGTCGCCTGCCCCATACATCCCCTGGCTTGGAAGCGATAAGTGTCCCTATGATTGTTCCTATAAGTGCCGAGGAGACTACAAATCCCATGGACCAGTCCGATAGTTGGTATAAGGTAGCTATGGACGATGTAGTACCGGCAATGACAGCGGTATCAAAACCAAACAGCAGTCCACCTAATGATGCAACAATGGCAGCACGGATCAGTGTTTTTGTAACTACATATTCTTTGGGGGCGATGGATGATTGATTTTTCATTGTGCATTTTTACTTGATGACTTGCTATTTGAAAGTATGATAAATCGGGCGTATTGACATTCGGGAGAAAAATTAATATTTTCAGTATGCATACTTTTCCGACCGGAGGAGAAACCAATCGGTAGGGTGTTTTAAAGCCGTGTCACCCTACCGAAGATAAATGCTCTTATTAATCTGCCAGTTTAGACAGTGTGATATTTTTGAGTACAATACCATCGGTGTTAAACGAGATGTTTCTTACATCCAATTTATGGCGATAAGACACCAATGTGTTTTGACCTGCTATTTCAGTATCTATAATAGTGCCACCCAATTTAGCATTTGCTTTCACCAGCATTCGTACAGTGAATGGTTTATCAACACCGATTAGATTTTCTATAGCATAGTTGTGTACAACACTTGGATTTCCGCCGTTTCGGATAGACTTTTGCATTTCTGAAAAACCATTGGTTACAGCATCTGCGTAATGCGCTGTTAATGCTGATGTGTTGATTTGTAACTCGCATCCAATTTGATTATTACTGGATGGCAAAAAGGAAACAGCCAGTTTACCATTTTTCTTTTTTTGTGGAACAACTTCAAAACTCAGGATATAGTTTTCGTCTGTTACAGGGAATGATGTTTGGGCTGTAGTATTTTTTGCCAATACAGTGGCGCCAGTAGTCGCAGGAGTTAACTCCTTCATCCATTTAGTTCCTATTCTTCCATCTGGATATTGAATCAATTCATGAATCAGAAATGGGCCGCCCCAGCCGGTAATGGGCATCCAGCCAGCCATAATGTAACGTCCATTGCCAATAGGAGATACCGATGGCACATTGGAACCATTATAAAAATCTTTGCCCTCTGCCACTACATCTGTCCATGCTCCAGTAGAGCCTACAGGTCGTCTCCACAAGTGTACAAATCCTCCTATGATATACTCATATTTACCCCACACAAATGGGAAAGTGCAATCTCCACCATTGGGAAATTCGGAATCTGTTGAATACCACCCGCTATCAAGCGATGCTGATTCCCAGGTTCCTTTTGCTCTGAAGTTTGCATACATTTTCAACTTTCCTTCGGGCGTGGTAAATATGCTGGGATTCTCACTGAAGTGTAATAAGACACCGCTCTTTTTGAAATTAGAGATATTGTCAGCACTTATCGAATAAGTAGCACCGGATGGAAATGCTTTTTCCGGATCTGCTTTAAAATAGCCGGTTTTTTTATGCTTGTCATAATACGCTTGCATGGCTGGATAAGGCGTTAAGGAGTCCGGACATATGCGAGACGTATGCAGGCCGTAAGAAAGGTGGAGCTTGCCTTTATGAACGAAAGGCACTCCTGTACCAAAGGTTTCCCACTGTTCTTCAATAGGAGTGGCAGCTTCGTGTTCTGTCCAGGTGATAAAATCTTTGGTGGAAAAATGCTCAAAATAGTGACCACCTACACCCAATTTACTGTCGTGATGTCTGCGATCGTACAAGTAAAACACATGATAGCGTCCGTTATGAAAGATAGTCGCCACATCACCCACCCATGCATTATGACCGCGGGGAGTCCAATATTGAAGGCTTGGCATTTTGTCGATATTTCTGCTATCGTCTCTTTTTACTGCCATACCAGGAAGGTACAAACTGGCGTCAGTTACAAGAGCGGGATTTATGTTCCAACCACGCCGATGCCACCAATGCGGATAACCAATAACAAAATCATTATCCATCAACTCGTCATCAACATAAATTGTCCAGTGTGATTTTGTAAAATGAACAACCACTTCGTGTTTGCCCCAGGGATTTTTTAATACAGCCAAGGGAAAACCGATTGTCAGCGAACGGGAGAAAATATTGATTCCCGGAGAATGTAGCGATAAGCTGGCTTCCAACACTGGCAGCGATCCATCGGGCAATAATGACGCAGGATAGTTTTGTCTGCTTCTGTCGGTTGGATCTGCTTGACGAAGTTTGATGCTTAGCATTCCTGGTATTTCCAATAATTTTTCTTCCTTGCTAAACGATTTCAAATTCACGGACATCTTAATGCTAAAACTCTCTTGTTTCGTATTGTCTGTATTAAACTCACCATTCGGTTGATTTGTATTCAGACTCGCCTTGGGTGCCTGCCCCGCCACAAAACTATAATAAGGACTAAGGGTATGTAGGGTAGCGGTAGATTGCGCAAACCCCATCTGTAATGCTGCAGCCAGAATAAGTGCCAGCAAAATTATTTTTTTCATTATTTTAATTTTAAAATGTGTGATGATTAAGTTACTGGTTGTGTTCGACTAAATAATAGCGTTAGGGTTTCCAGATTGATTTTATAGAATGGATTTCCGCCGCAACATTTGCTTCACCATCAGTAGTTAAATGATAATAGTGATCTTCCGTTGGCATAAAATTAGAGGTGATGGCTATTCGGCCATCATTGGCAAATATTTCGATTGTAGTACGGTCTACCAGTATCCGCAATTTTATTTTTCCGTTTATTGGATAGAGAGTGGCTTCACCGAGATTATTGGATTCATTAACGTTGGTTCTTACAAAAGACTTCCACTTATCAGGCGGAAAATCACTTTGTACAGGACTTCCGCCAGCACGAAGTATTTTTTTAGCGACATCATACTGAATAGTCGCACCTCTGATGCCTATGTCAATCTTGTTGGACTTCAACAGGTCTATTTCAAAACTGAAATCATAGGTATCACCTTTCAGATCTTTTAATGGATTATCGGTTTGGTTGGTGATAGATTTTTTCCATTTTATTTCGGAATCGTACAGATTTTTAATTTCTGCGATCGGCATTCTGAATAATCTTAATCCTTCCTGAGTAGACTTCAAACTAACTTCGTTGGGGAAGTTCATCTGTTGTTCAAATGGCATACCCGGGTATTTGTTCGTTGGCATCCAGCCGATCTGAATCCGTCTGCCATCGGGCGCATTGTCCCAGGTTTGAGCCGCATAAAAATTATTGCCATACTCGCCATGAATGGTACCTGTTTCAGGCAGAAACTGTTTGCCATCAAAAGTGCCCACTACATAATTACCGTTGGCGCCAAAGAAAACCCATTTCTTACTGCTGGTACTTCCATCCACTACAAAGGGTTCAAACCCGGGGCACTCAGCTATTCTGTCAAGTGTTAGGGTAGATGTTTGTTTCCAGTCGCGCAGATTAGTAGAAGTGAATATGCCAAAATCGTAACCCTTATCCATATATAGCGACATCACCCATTGTTTGGAATCTTCATCCCATACTACTTTCGGGTCGCGGTTTGCTTCATGTATATTTTCGATTATGGGATTTTGGTCATAGTAAGTAAATGTTGTTCCTCCATCAATACTGTAGGCAATGTTTTGGGTGTTCTTCGGACCATATCCTGCATTCGGATTTCCACCGTTGGTAATAAACGCCAGTATAGGTTTATGCGCTCCGGTTTGAAATCCTGAAACATTGTTTACATCCACCACTGCAGAGCCCGACCAACATCCGCCCCATACTTTATGTGGGGTGATGTGTTGTGGTACCTGTTCCCAATGTATCAAGTCCTTGCTTACTGCATGCCCCCAATCTTTGTAGGCACCATGTCTGTGCGGAGGCATATACTGAAAAAACAAATGGTATTCACCGTTGTAATATACGAGACCGTTAGGGTCATTTATCCAATTTTTTTTCGCCGTGAAATGAAATTGCGGCCGGTATTTCTCCTGGTAGTACGCTGGTAATCCGTCTTTGTTTAAAACACTGAGTCCGGATAATGCAGCAGCCTTTTCGTCTGGCAAATATTTATCCCAGATGGCAACACAATCTATCCAGCCTTTAAATGTATGCTCGATAGTATTGTTTAAAGAATCTCCGTGTATATATGGCTGTTTGAATTCGGCGCCAATCAATACCGGGCGGGTGTTCCAGTCCCTGGTATCTCCTACTGTCACTTCATTGTCTCTTAAGATACTGTTTACAAACAGCTCAGAAATATTACCGTTGAAACGGAGTAGTATATCATGCCATTGCGATATTTCGGACTCCGGCAATTTATACTTTAGCAGGTGCGATCCGCCGATATCGTCGCTGCCCATCATCGTTTCAATGTATACACCATCTTCCCGCTTGCGTAAGGCAATGCTGTAGGCCATATTCTGATCGGAACCGGATTTTGTTAATATTGGATTATACTCTTTAACTGAATCGGCTTTCATTCTAACGAATATGGACAACCCTTTTCCCGTAACATTAAGTTCTCCATCAGCACCCTGCTCTGCATTTAACCAGGAATTTCCATCCAGAAAAACTGCTTTTCCATCGCCGATATTTTTTTCACCAACGAATTGAACAGCTCCATGCTCCGACAGTTTGCTATTAGCTCCAACTTCATCGTTTACGTTGGCAAACGACCACACAGCAACAGCTTCCTCAAAATTATTTTTTTCACTACAAGATGCCAGTAAGCCAGCGCAGACGGATAAGAAAAAAAAAATTCTTTTCATGTACGTTTATTAATAAGTGGGATGCATTTTTTATTTTAAAAGTACAAACTATGCTAATTTATGCAAGTGGTTCAATTAACCTCGCATTTTAATTTGATAGTCGGGAATTACCATCCGGGATTTTGTTTATACAATCCTCTTACATAATTTATTTGCTGTTGTGGAATAGGAAAGTACTCATCCCTGTTTTTTGTAAAGAAAGCATCTTTAAGATAACTCCGTCTGTCTTTTTCTACTTCAAAATAAGCATTCATTTCTTCTGTTGCTATACCCCATCTCACCAAATCAAAAAATCTTTTTCCTTCAGTTGCAAATTCAAGCAAGCGTTCCCATTGTAATGCTTTGAAAGCAAAATCCTGCGTCCACGCAGGGCAGTTAACACCTGGACGATATGGTTCAACTGAAAAATTACCAGTTGGATTGCCATTCGCAAATTTTAGCATACCAATGCTGGTCGCTGCTCTATTTCTAATTTGATTGATCAATAAAAGCGCTTCGTCAAGATTAGACTGACCACCTAATTGAATTAGAGCCTCAGCTCTCATCAACAACACTTCATCCAGTCGCAATACATCCCAATTCAAACCACTTCCCATAAAGGGGTTTGTTTTTCTGAAAGAAGGATCGGTAGGCAATACAATCATTTTCTGGCTCATAGAATAGCCATATACTTCCGGTGTTCTTACCCAGTTGGTTCCCATTATGAAATCAGGATTGTATTTCCAAGGCATCTCCGGTACTGCTGCTGTGTGCATTAGCCTTGGATCTAATGGTTGACTTGCAAAAGCAGCTTTGTTTGTCAACATTACCCCTGAATTATAATTGTCGAAATCAGGAACTCCGTTGACGGTTTTGTAACGATTCATTAGGTTCTCTGAGGGTTGTAAAAAACCGCAGCACCCATATTCAGCATTGACAGGGTATATTAGCCATGCGTTCAATCTGCCTGTAGGAGAATTATCATTATTGGCTGAATACTGTATAGCCCAAATTGATTCGGAGCCATTTTCATGCGCTGTTAAAAAGTTCTTTCCAAAATCATCAAATAAGGATTTGCCAGAACCATCAATCACATCTTTACACAATGTGGCAACTTCATTCAGCTTCTCCTGATTAATTGAAGTCACATTATTATTCGCATCTTGCTCGTAGGCAGCAAAAAGCAACATCTTTGCCAGATAGGCTTTTGCAGCATATTGTGTTGGTCGTCCTACTTCTGACTGTGTTGTTGGTAATGTATTGGCAGCATACCGCAGGTCTTCGATTAGTTTGTTCCACAACTCCTGATCTGTGAGTGCATCATTACTAATCTTATCGTACTCATCATCTGGAGTATCTTCGTCTATATAGGGGAACAATTTAAACGAAACTTTCATGTAGAAATAAATGTGTGCCCTTAAAAATCGCAATTCTGCTATTCTTTCATTTTTTAAAGAGAACTCCGATTCTTCCAGATTCTTAACCCGGCGTAAAGCATCATGCACCCTGCCTACCGCTACATAATGTACCCACCATAAATTATCCAGGTCACCTGAAGTAGTGGGTTGCATAAACACAAATGTTTCCCAAAGATTTCTTTCAGCATTGTCGTTGGTACCAGAACCACCTTTGTAGGCTTCTCCGGCACGCACTGAGCCTTCTTCGTAAGGTTGTCCCATTTGTTTATTGAAATGGTTCTGTCCTACAAAAGAATAGGCTGCATTTATCATTTGTTCCACCGCTTTGGGGGAATTTAATTCTTCGCTTGCAATAACACCCATTGGTGTTTGGTCTAATCTTTTGTTGCAGGCTGCGAAGCATATAAGGAGTGCTACACATGAGCATATCAATTGTTTCATACAATAAATTGTTTAAAAGGTTAATCTTATTCCTGTAGTTATGGAAAATGGCAAAGGATAGCTGGTTCCAGGGGTCTCAGGGTCTAAACCGGTAAAAGCATTTTTTCCCCATGTTTTGCTAAGTGTAAGCACATTATCGCATCTCAGGTAAGCCCTGAATTGATTGGCTTTTACAGCCTGCATTATTTTTTGCGAGAACGAGTAACCAAGCTCCACATTCCTGATTTTTAAATACGAGCCGCTTTCTACATAATAGGTAGAAAATCGGTTCTCCTCGTTATAATTGTTAACCGAAATAGCAGGAATTTTAGAATCTGTATTGGTTGGTGTCCATGCATCCAGCAATCTTGTGTCGTAGTTTTCGCCCACAGTACCTAATGCATAGATGGTCCAGCTTTTCCATGATTGCACATTCAGATCCTTTCCTAAAATACCATTGAAGAAGACATTTAAATCAAAATTCTTCCAGGACAATCCGATATTGAATCCATACTCCAATTTAGGATCCTGAATTCCGATCCATGTGCGATCGTAATTGTCAATTTTTCCATCGGGTTTTCCATCAGGACCGCTGATATCTCTGTATTTGATTCTACCGGGAGCTGCTCCTACCTGTGTTGGTGAATTGTCTATTTCATTTTGATTTTGAAACAAACCATCAGCTATATAACCGTAAAGAGAGTTTCTGGAACGACCGAGAATGTTATCGTCTTTTCCGTCTCCAGGAAAATTGTTGATCACTACATCTGGAACTTTTTCTATTTTTTGTTTGTTGTGTGATAACACGACTCCAATATTGGTAGCTACTGCACCAATATTATCCGTATAATTAAGCGTTAATTCAAATCCACGGTTCCGAATATTAGCACCATTCAGCCACATGCCAGCACCTTCACCTAAAGTGGCTACAGTGCCGGGTTTCATTAAAATATCCTTGGTATGCTTTTGATAATAATCAAAGGATCCACTTAATGTAGAATTGAATAAGCCGAAATCAATTCCCAGATTGTGTTGAGCAGTAGTTTCCCATTTCAAAATGGGGTTGCCTCTCTGAGTTCTCCTGAATCCGGAAGGCAGATTACCGCCCTGTCCTCTAAAATCGTAAGCGGTTCCCCAGTTCCAATCCCAAACGCTATTTACATCATATAGAAATTCGTACATCTGGAAAGCTGCATAATTATCAATTTGAGAATTTCCGTTTTGCCCCCAGCCATATCTCAATTTAAGATGTGTTAGTGATGGTGCTAATCCATTCATGAATTTTTCGTTACTCAACACCCACCCAAATGACAATGCAGGAAAAGTAGCCCAGCGGTTATTGACTCCAAATACAGACGATGCATCCTTACGCAGTGTAAACGAAGCCAGGTAGCGGCTGTCGTAATTATAATTCAGCTTACCAAACCAAGAGCTCATAGCATTCCTGCTCTCATTGCCACCATTATCGCGTTCGGTTTCGCCACGATCCAGTTGCATATAGTTAGGTGTCTCTAAAGCATACTCCCGCCTGCTTGCCCAAAAACTATTTCCCTGAAAGCCGATCGATTCTTGTCCGCCCATCACATCAAAATTGCTGCGTCCCAAATCAAATTCGTAACGAAGAACATTACTATTGTTCCAATTCAATTGAAAATTGGAGCTTTGGGTTACTTTACTCCTGTTCTCACTTAAAAAGCCTGAAGTGTACGTAAGGTCCATGGTTCTTTGCCAGGTGCCTACCAAATCCACACCGAAGGAAGACTGAAATGTAAGCCCCTTCATAAGCTGCACATTGGCGTACACATTACCAAACAACCGCACTACATCCTGATAGTTTTGTAAATTATCTTCAATAAGTCGAACCGGGTTGTGCCGGTCACTCATCCCACCTATAGGACCACCCCAACCGAGACCATCCTCTGTATGCACAGGGACTATTGACATGAGCGATTTGGTAGATCCGATATTGCCATCACCAATATTGGTACTCCTTCTCCATTTAGAGATACTTAAATTCTCTCCAATTTTAACACGCTTATTAAGGAATGAATAATCACTATTGATTCTGGCACTGTAACGGTCAAAAAAGCTTCCTTTTATGGTTCCTTGATTACCATAGTAATCCAGATCAAAAAATACATGACTGTTTTCGCCACCGCTCGAAAGACTTAGATTGTATTGTTGCACCTGCCCACGTTTCATTATCTCTTTCTGCCAGTCGGTATCAGCAGATTTCATTGTTTGGGTAGCAGGGTCCAGATATTCTCTCCAGGTAACTTTGTCTAAAACAAAATTTCCATTGGCATCCTGATGATCTTCGTAATTATAAAGCCTGCCGATACCAACCAGATTAGGATCTGCAGAAGGATTATCATTTTTGATCGCCCAGTATTGAGCAATACCCCGCTGTTCTGTATTCATTAGCTTAAGGGGTTTTCTGCTACTCACAGAAGTATAAGATGCATTGAAATTAACAACCGTACCCTTTTTCCCTTTGCGTGTGGTAATAATGATAACTCCATTTGCAGCCCGTGACCCATATATGGAAGCTGAAGAAGCGTCTTTCAATACCTGTATAGATTCAATATCCATAAGGGCTAGTTCTCCCATAGACCGGGTAGTGGGGGTTCCATCAATAATGTACAATGGATTGTTGTTATTTAGTGTGCCTTCGCCACGGATTCTTACTGTTGCGTTAGGGTCGGGTGACCCATTGGCTGTAACGGACATGCCTGCTACTTTTCCCTGAAGTGCACGCATAGCACTACCTGTGGGGTTTGTGGCTATCTGACCGATGTTCACCACGGAAACAGCCCCCGTTAAATCTGCTTTCTTTTGTGATACATAGCCGGTTACAACTACTTCATCAAGATTCAGATTATCTTTTTCCATTGCAATAGCATCACCTTGCAATGCGGAAGCCTTCATCTCAATAGCTTTATGCCCAACAAAAGTAAATTGCACAATACTATTATTGGACTGGACCTTTAAGGAAAAAGAACCACTTTCGTCAGTGAGCGTGCTACGTCCTGTACCCTTTTCTACTACAGTTACACCGGAAATAGGTTCACCATTTTCGCCAAGTATCTTGCCCGTAGCAAAAATATCGGATTGTAGCAGACCGTGAGGCCTTTTGTCCTCCAGACAAAAAGCCCTGTTTGAAAATACGGCGAGAGGAAGAAGCACAAAGATGATAATCCTCATCTTCGTAAATGTAGACACAAGCATACCGTTAGATTTTGATAGTAAAGAATAAGTTAAATAAATGCATTGTAAATGTAAATAAAGCAAATCAATTGAAACCGTGTTTTTTACATTTGTTTGAAGAAATAAATACTGCCAATTAAATATATTAATCATAAACAATTGGTTATCAATTTTTAAATTAAAATTCTGCCTTTTACATTTCGCAGAATAAATAATAGCCATCTCTATTATCTCATCGGTTCAACTAACAAAAGTTTACATTTACTTATCATTTATAAGGAAATAATAAATAACTATCTTTGACCATAAGTTTAAAAGCATTATTCCATTGCGTAGAAAACAACTCAGCATTTTTGAAACCCTAAGGGATGATATTGTTAACGGAGTATATAAAAACGGAGCCCTGCTGCCATCAGAAGATACCCTTGCCCGACAGTATTCTGTTTCGCGCCCTACAATCGCAAAAGTGTATAATCAATTGCAGGACAACGGATTTATTAAAAAAACCAGAGGATTTGGGTCGCAGGTAATCCGTGAGTACAAGCAGCTGACTTATACAATAGGTCTCTTGTTACCTGGTTCTGGAGAATCAGAAATTTTCACCACGATCAATGATCAGATACTTAAATCCTCTCCAAAAAACAACCTGAATTGTTTGTGGGAAGGAGCAACAGCCAGCAACGCTGAAATAAGGAAAGCACAGATAGAAGATTTTTGTGATCAGTATATTTCGCAGCGGGTTGATGCTATTCTTTTTTCACCGCTGGAACGCTTGCCTGATGCTGACGAAATAAACCTGCGAATATTTAAGAAGATTATAAATGCTAATATCCCCTTGATTTTGATAGACCGGGGCATTAAAGGACGACCCGATCTGGGTGGACACGATATTGTTTGGCTGGATAATTTATCTGCAGGAGCTGCAATGGCAAATCTGTTGATAAAAAAAGGCTGCGATACCATTCATTATTTCTATCGCCCTGATTCTGCCAACTCTGTAGATGTGCGTTTATCGGGTGTACGAGAAGCGGTGTTAAAACATCAATTACCTTTTACAAAAAACAATGTGTACTGTGGTGATCCTGCCGATATCAGCTTTATTCAATCAATTAAAATAGTGCCCGGCAAAACAGGTATTATTTGCGCCAATGATTCTACAGCAGCAGTACTGCTGTCTTCATTAGAAAAGATCAATCTTAAACCTAGTTCAGATTTTTTGATTTGCGGCTATGATGATATGAGATATGCTCAGTACTTAAAATATCCACTTACCAGTTATCTTCAACCCTGCGTGGATATGGCTAATATCAGCCTTGAGCTGGCAATAAGGCGCATCAAAAATCCACACCATATCCCAATGAATGTTAGCGTTAAAGGAAAGATCATCGAAAGAGAATCTACCAGGTTTTCTGTTTAGTTCCAAAAATATGTTCTATATCGTTGAAGGTAACAGGAACTGCTTTTAAATTATTTTTTTGTAAAAAGTTTTGGATCAAAATTTTGAGAAGGCAGCGTTTAAACTTTTCTTACAGCATAATTTTTTTTCAGAAATGATAAGGGGCAATGGAGTTTATTCCATTGCCCCTTATCATTAAAAACCTGTACCTATCTAATCCACCCTTCGTTTTGTGTCAATTTCCCGTTGGATAGTGATATCTGTTGTTCGGGTATTTGGCTTAGTCCTGCTGTTGCCATTACCTGGCTTCTTTTAATTACAATGTTGGTGGTGCCATACAAAAGTGCACCGTTTACAACTTCCACACCCGGCTCTTCTATCTTGATAGCATCCGCTGCATATTCCAACCCCTGCCTCAACAGGTCCCAATAGCGCATTGCCTCTCCTACGAACTCAAATCTTCTTTCATTCATGATGTTTTCGTAGGTGGCTGCCAGGGGAGGAGGAGCAGCATTCCCATAAGCACGGCTCCGTACCTTGTCAAAATTGGTCTGGGCATCTACACCCAATTCTGCGGCCATAAGCAAAACGTCCGCGTAACGAATCACTACATAGTCTGTAAAGCTTTGCATCGACCGAGGATTGCCTACAAAGCCCCCAAAAACTTCGTCACCGTTCGCATCTGTTTCGCGCAAATATTTTTTGAGGAATAAACTTTGGTACTCTCTCACATCCCTACCCGCTTCCTCATCGCTATAAGGATTGCCTGTATTAAAAACATTTTGTTCTTCCTTTACGTTCATTAATGAAGCTCTTTTTCTTTTGTCATTACCATCCCACAAATCCCACAAAGCCTTATTGCCTATATCAAAACCCCAGCCTCTTCCGTAAGGTGGCATGATATAACCACGTGCACCCATTTGTGCTACCCAGTTCATCGTCGTTCCCGGAACATACCCGTGTTTAATCGAAAAAATAATCTCTCTATTTTGCTCTCCGGCGTACTCTAAACCCTCTGCAGCTGCTCCTGCCGGCCACAATACATTGTAATCTGCCATGAGATCGTGCTCTGGATTATTGATAATATCCCTTAGATAATTACGTACTTCATCTGCAGTAATTACACCCTGCATGTGCGATAGTATGGCAGCCTTATTCACTCTCGGAAGGTCTGCTTGCGTATTGCCGTAGTATCCTGTATAAAATAAATATACACGGGCGATAAGCGCTTCGGCGGCATATTTTGTTATGCGCCCATGTAGTTCTGACGGGTAGGAGGGCGGTAAAGCATTTGCTGCCGCTTTAAGATCGTTGATGATAAGTTCATAAATGATGTGTGGTTCCACCTGGGTTTCCTCCCCTGGGTCGGGTGTATCTTCTACAATTTTTGGAAGATGCCCCCACATTTGCATCGAAACAAAATAAATATACGCTCTGATAAAACGAACCTCTCCTTCGCTGACAGTTTTGCTCAACTTTTTGCTTTGAGCATAATCACTGGATTCGTTCCAGGGAAATTCATCCAGTTTTCTCAGAAAAATATTGCAACGATTGATGGTGGCAAAAGCATCTGCCCACATTGTACCATAAATATTAGCTTCGCCGGGAGATATTCCCAGATCGAAGCGATCCAACGTTTGCGGAAGCAGGTAATCAGACTTGCCGGCACCACCAGACGCATCGTCAGACATGATGTCGGAAACAATAGGATATACCCAATTGCCACCCCGGTTTAACCATCTGTTTAATCCTTCATAACATCCCACAAGTGTTTGATGTATTTCTTCTTCCGTTTTGAAAAAAGTAGCTTCTGTTTTTCTGTCTACCGGGTAGATATCCAGAAATGAATCGCTACACCCCGCGCTGAAAAGAATCAAAAGGCATACAGTAGCCGATTTATATAGTTTCATAAAAATCAATTAAAATTTAAAATTTCAGGTTTACGCCAAATAAAAAGGTTCTGGAAGTGGGATACATACCCCAATCTCTACCCACCTCACTCTGGTCTACACCATTGCTTCCTGTGCCAACTTCCGGGTCCATGCCATTATAGGAAGTGAAGGTGTAAAGATTCTGCGCCGTTATATATATGCGGAACTGGCTTAGGTTTTTTAGTTTTAAAACGGATTTGCAGAAATCATATCCCAAACTCAGGTTATTAATCCTGAGATAATCACCACGGTAAAGAAATACGTCTGAAAAGTTGATCCAGTTGGTGTTTTGTGCATCTACTCTCGGATATTTATTTGAGGTGCCGGGTCCGTGCCAGCGATCATCATAAAGATCCTGGGTGATATTCCAATAGTTTCTGTTTGCGTCGATATAGTTCTGTAAAATCTGGTTTCCCAATACACCATTTGCGGCAATATACAGATCAAACCCTTTATAGTTAAATGAAGTATTCAATCCGAAAATAGCATCCGGGTGCCCACTTCCGATCATTGTCTTATCGAGGTCGCTTATAATTCCATCACCATTGCGGTCTACGTACCGCAGGTCACCAGGGCGTGCGTTAGGTTGTATTAAATTGCCGCCTGTACCCTTATAGGATTCTATCTCATCCGTCGTCTGGAAAATGCCGTCTGTGGTTAAACCCCAGAAAAAACCCAATGGAAAGCCATTCTGTGAACGGGTTACCTCTACGGAGTTGGCATAAAGCGTACCGCCGCCTCCATGTAAAATTCCGTTTTGAGTAGGTATGTTACTTACTTTGTTTCTGTTGAAAGCAATATTACCAGATAGCGTGTAACTAAAATCTTTTCCAATAACGTCTGAATAGTTTAGGAGGATTTCAACTCCTTTGTTTACCACGTTCCCTCCATTTATGTATGGACCTTGTACACCATAGATAGTAGGTACATTGGCACGAACTAGCCAATCTCTGGTTTGTCTGTTATACCAATCAACAGTTATACCTAATTTGCCCTGCAAAAGCTGCGCATCAAACCCTATGTTTGCAGATTGCGCCTTTTCCCAATTCAGAGATGGGTTCCCCAGGTTAATCAGTGAGGCTCCCACTGCATTATTGCCATTGCCACCAAAGGCATAGGGGTAGTTGGAACCAACCAATGCGAGATAGTAATACGGTGGAATATTCATGTTTCCATTTTGCCCCCAACTGGCTCTCAATTTGAGAAATGAAACCCAGTCTAAGTTTTGCATAAAGTTTTCATTGGATAAAATCCATCCTGCTGAAAACGAAGGGAAATAACCGCGTCTGTGGGATTTGTCGAAACGGGAAGATCCATCCGATCTAAATATTACGCTGGCCATGTATGTACCTTTATAGTTGTAATTTACGCGACCAAAATAAGACAAGAGGGCATCTTCCGATGGGTAGCCACTCATGGACATGGTACCGGCACTGGCATTACCGGTCGCATTATTAAGCCATGCATAGTCAAACCCGTCATACAACAGATTTCTATTACTGGCATTCAAATACTCTGCTCTTGTTCTTAGGGCAGACATCCCCGCTAATGCATCAATCCTGTGAGAACCGAAATCTTCAGCATAGCTCAGAATATTTTCCGAACCTACCATCATATTCTCCATGCTATACTGGCTCGTCTGGGTAGTACCGGTGTTTTTGTTCACACTGGCACTAAGGTTCGGGCGAAGGGGCTGGTAGCTTCTGGTACGTTCGGTGGTATAGTCAAGCGTAAGAATCGTCTTAAACTTCAGGTTTTTTAGAAGCTTGATCTCCATATATGCATCTCCCAATACCTTATTTACTTTATTTAAACTATAGCTGCTATATACCATTGAAGCGTACGGATTGGTAATTTCTGTAGACCATATTCCGTGGATATTGTCGCCCCCGGTGGCAGGGACATCATTGTAATAGTAGCGCTGAGGATGTTCAGGGTGCATATTTGGAATGATAGGCGGTGTTCTGATGGCACCCGATACCGGGTAACTAGCGCCAATATTTTCTGTGTGACCATACGTCAGGTGCTGCCCAATTTTTACCACGTCTTTGTATAATCGATGTTCGGTATTAATGCGAAAAGTTGTTCTCTTAAAGTTTGAAAGGTCTGCACCTCCCACTATGCCCCCCTGCATCGTTTGTGACAATGAAAACGCATATACAGACTTATCACTACCTCCCTGCGCACCAAGACTATAATTTTGTGTGGGAACATTTTTAGCCAACAACAAGTCCATCCAGTCAGTTCCTCCGTTTACATCCCGTAATAGTTGTTCATTCAAAGCCTCGTCATTGTACACAGGTGTCATGTTGGAATTCGTGTGCATCTCATTAATCATATTGATATAGTCCCTGCCATTTAATACATTGAGCTTTTTAGCAACATTTTGAATACCATAGAAGCCATCGAAGGATATTTTTGCACTGCCTGCTGTACCGGATTTTGTGGTAATGAATATAATTCCGTTTGCGGCACGGGCGCCGTAAATGGCAGCAGAAGCAGCATCTTTCAAAATGTCAATAGATGCAATATCAGCATTGTTTAGAAAGCTGATATCTGAAGTTTGGACACCATCAACAATAAACAATGGCGTGGTTTCTCCGACGGTCCCTGCTCCTCTAATGTTGATTCTAAACCCCCTGTTGCCTGGCTGACCACCGGTGGACGTTAGGCTCACCCCTGGCGACTGCCCCTGTATGGCAGCCAGGGGAGATATGGCTGAACGCTTCTGAATATCAGCCGACTTAATTTCTACTGTAGCGCCGGTTACCAAACGCTTTTGCTGGGTGCCATACCCCATAACGACCACTTCACTCATCAACTGCGAACTGCCGGACATGACAACGTTAATCTCTGTTCTGCCGGAAATAGGATACTCAAGCGTTTCGTAGCCTACAAACGAAAATACAAGTACCGCATCTGAGGCTACGTCTGCCAGTGAAAAGACACCATCATTATTAGATGTGGTGATTTTGCCAGATCCTTTTACCTGTACGGTTACTCCGGGGATAGGGTTCCCTAAAGAGTCTGTGACCAAACCTGTAATGTCTGCCATGGTGGTAGTCGATGAATTGGCCGTAGCGGCTACTCCATCTTTTGTCCCCGTGGCGCTAACATTGGTAATAATCAGGAATGCTGCTATAGCGCATAACAGCTTTTTTTTAGCATGATTAAGGTGCCTTAATCGTAACTTTAGTTGTCTCATAAATTAGAGTTTTAGTACTCTAAGTTTGCACGATCAAGTGGCTTTTAAATCAGTAATATTATCTGACAAGTTCCATATATTGATCAAACCTTACTTCTAAAAACCCGGAGAATGATCACGGCAGGCGGAGAAAATTTCATAAATACAACGCTATATAATTGGCTAATAAAGTTCTGTTATATCCTAAAAAAAAGAAGTATAATAATAGTTACTATAGAAAATTTAAGTAGTTGCAAAATGGCTGTGTTGTCTTTCAACGATCTGAAGTTTAAATGAAACATATAATTGCTGCCTTCCTCGCTGGTATTTTCTATTTAAAAAATTACATTCCCCGGAACATGTATTGTCTTTTATAGCTATGTTAATATAGCGGAATGTGAGTTGTGAGCATCACTATCTACTTTTACCGAACTAAATTTTAGTGTGCTTAGATGATGTTGACCAAAAAGACTTAGGATGTTTTGATTCCGGGTAATCTTCTACGGTATAGCTGAAAAGAGAAAGGGTGACTTGAATAAGCCACCCCTGCAATAATATGTGTGTTAATTAGAACTTGTATCCTACAGAAAGTCCAACACCGAAGTGTTTGATGCTGGTTTTATCCACTGTTACTGATTCAATTTCAGGATTTAATTTTTTCAGCCCCAGTTGTGCATTCAACTGAAAATTAAAACCGCTAGCAAACTCATATCCAGCCAAAGCATTAACACCATAGTCCCAGCGACGTACATTGTATAAATTACCATTTAATACATCTGCTGCAGATATAGTGTTCGTGAAATTAGCGTCCAATGTTGTAGTAGAAGAGCCTGCTTTCGACTTTAGATTACCGTTTATTCCGTAAGCAGCATAAGGACCAGCACCTATTAACAGCTTACCATTGCCCATTCCCAATTTGAGCAATACATTTACCGGTAGTTCAACATAAGAAATATTGCTGGTTGATTTAATATTGTTTGCTTCTTTCATGGCTCCCTTTGTGGTGTATATCAATCCTGGTTGTAAATAGAAACCAGGAAATACATACAGATCTGCAGTAATACCAGCATGGTAACCTACTTTGTAGCTGTTAGAAACATTCTCCCCGCCAAAATCTTTTCCGACAATGGTGTTGTAATTAGCGCCGGCACGGATACCGAGCTTTACCAATTTGTCATCATCCTGAGCGGTAGCAGCAAAAACTAAAAATGAAAAGAACGAAAGGGTCAGTAAGGCTTTCTTCATGATCGATTAAATTTTGACGGCAAAGGTATAGCCCAGTTTCAAAACAACGGGTTAAAATTGTTTCTAATTGATGATTTTTGCTATGTGAGTTACACGAGTCATCCCATAACCGATAATCAGCAATGAATCTCCTTATTTTACCACCACAATTCCATTGGCAGTAAGCCTGATCTCCTCTTGCGGTTTTGTAATGGCTTCTATTTCTTGTTTTGACTTTTTTGCATCTTCTGCATAGTGGCGCAATTCGGCTACGGAAGTAGTTTTTATGATAGCTTCGCCGTCCAAAACAATTGTTTTGCCTTTTATAGCGGTTGGTAGAAAGAACCCATAGTCCTTCATTTTTACGAATGCTGTCGTGCTATCATTTACTTCCAGCTTTAGCCAGCATCCCTTTTTTGGACAAACATCCAATACTTTTGCCTTAATCTTTGTGGCTACCGGCGTCTCTCCATCAAGTTTTGAAGGCAATCTCTTGATAGGCTCAGCACCACTAGCGGATACAACCGCTCCGTAATGATCGCCGGGCAATGCTTTTCCCTCCGGAGGCTGGGCATTTGCCAAAAGGGCTGAGAATAATATCAGGCCCAGTGACAATATTCGTTTATTCATTTCAAATATTTTTATGTAAAAAAATAAATGGTTTTAAAAATCGGGCTACTGATTTTTAAAACGCTATTTCACCCAATTTACTTTTTCTTCCAGCGGCATTCTTGTTCCGGGTGCTGAAGGAGTCTTTACATAATTAATATAAAAGAAACCCAACAATTTGTCCTCTTCTCCTAATCCAAAAAATTCTTTGGCAGACTCCTTGTAAGTAACTCCGCCGGAACCCCAATAACCTCCTAATCCGTAGGCTGCTATGGAAAGGTAAATGTTTTGCACAGCACAGGCTACGGCTTCAATTTCTTCTATTTCCGGAATCTTCCTGTTTTTGCCCCGCTTCATTCCGATGGCTATTATGTGCGACGCTCTTAATGGTTGATTTTTAAGTTTGTTGTAAGTCGCTTCATTAAAGTTGGTGCCAGCTTCCAGCTTGTACAGCTCACTCTGAAAATCCGCCAGCTTTTGCAGTCCATCGCCGGAGAATACGGTAAACCACCAGGGTTCATTACGGCCATGGTTAGGCGCCCAGGTGGCATTTGTCAAAATTTCAGTGATAATTTCGTCCGGCACCTGCCTGCCTTCTTCAAATTGGTCGGGAAATACTGACCGTCGGTTGCGGATCAGGTGATTGATTGTATCTATATCGTAATTCATAATAATTCTCTGCGCTTCTTTTTTACTATAGGTCTAATTCCTGGGAAGATATGCATTTACACATCCCCACTCTCTTATTTTCACATTATTTTGCAATCTCCGCCACCACTTCACGCCAGCTTTCCAATTCGGGAATACCGGGTTTTCTCTTGCCGAAAAACTGAACAATCAGGTTGCCTTCTTTGTCAAATACTTCCAGGGCAGTTACCGTACCCGCTTCACTGGGTTTCTTTACAACAAATGTTTTGTCGATGGCGCTGGTTCGTAGATGAAGGTTCAGATCCGGATCCAGTATATTGAACCAGGGACCGGTTTCCAGTAATTTATGGATTTCGCCGGTATGAATTTGAATACATCCCCTGCTTCCCACAAAAATCATAATCGGTACATTTTTTTCTGCACTGATCTCCATCATCTGACGCACTTTACTATTGTCTACCTGTTGCACAAATCCTTCCGGCGCCAATCGCAGCGCCTGCGTTCTGCTAACGCCATATTTACGGGTGATGCCAAAAAACTGATGCGTGTCGGTCATGTTTTTCCACTCTTCTTGTAAGCCGGCAGCATCGATATCCGCATCTGGCTTTTCCGCCGCTGGTGCGCTGTAGGCTTCTGTGGTTAGTTCCGTAGACTGCACAGATGAAGTATACTTTTTGACAATAGCATGATATGCGTCCAGGTTACTGCCATCAATCATGTAAATTTTATGCACCGCTTCGCCACTTTTGTCAAAAAACTGGAGACTCATCCGTTCGCCTTCGTGAACAGCAAAGCCAAACTTCCAATACATCATAAACAACCGAAGGTCTATATCTGGATCGAGTACCAAACCCACATGATTGTCAAAGGATACATTATTGTAAACACCTTTGCGTTCGTGTACACAATCATCGTTGCGCGTGAGTGCCATTACTTTTCCCATGGTGTTAACCTCTTTCAATAAATCTTCCCAATCGCCTTGTAACGATGTTACATGATTGCCGACTCCGGTTGCCAGCAAATCGGCCTCGCTTACTCCCAGAAGCTTCGCTATATCCCGGATGCGCATTTTGGGGTTTTGTTGTTTTGCTTCTTCATATCTATCCAGCAATGTGGTAGTAGTAGTTGACATGATTTTCTTTTTTGAAGTGAAAATATTATTCTGTGATAATGATATAATTTTTGTTGGTACCCGTATGATAAACAAAATCTGACTCTACATTATATACCTGTTTCACCAATTCTTTGTCTATAACATCTGTGTTGCCAAATGCAATTTGCTCACCCTTTCTTAATAGAAGTGCCTTATTACAATATTGCAAAGCAAGGTTCAAATCATGAAGCACCGCAATTACCGCAAAGTTACGAGTAGAAAGCCGTTGAACAAGCTGCATGATATGGTGTTGGTATTGGATGTCCAGCGCACTTACCGGTTCATCCAGGATCAGGAGTTTTTCACTATTATCTTCTTCCCACAATTGAGATAGCACTCTGGCTATCTGTGTCCGCTGTTGTTCTCCACCGCTTAACGTAAGATAGTTGCGCGCTTTCAAATGGGTAATACCCGCAAATTCCAGGCTTTCTTTTACGATGGCATGGTCAATTGGCAACGGGTGATTTTTAAAATGTGGATAACGTCCCATCATTACAATTTGTTCAACTGTAAAAGGAAGTGTAACCTGATAATGCTGACTCAGCACTGCCCGGCATTTTGCCAGCTCCTGATTCTTCCATTGCGTCAGTGAAGTGTTTTTGAAGATAAGCTCTCCCTTTTCCGGCGTCAGTTCCTTACTCAAACATTTTAGCAATGTCGTTTTTCCGGCACCGTTAGCGCCCAAAACAGCCAATACTTCACCTGGAAAAACCTGAAAGTTGATGTCGCGCAACAAATAGTTGTTATTGCTCCTGTACGATATGTTGTTTGCAGTAATCACTAAAATACAATCTGACTTTTTCTTTCTTTTAGTAAAAGGTATAAAAAAAATGGACCACCAATTAAAGCCGTAGCAATCCCTATCGGAATTTCGATTGGTGCTACGATGGTGCGGCAGACCAAATCGGCTATTACTAATAATGTGGCACCCAATAATCCGGAAGCTACAAATACCTGCCGATGTTCAGGACCAATCATTTTCCTTATGATATGTGGAGTTACCAGTCCCACAAATCCAATAATACCACTCATGCTCACGCAAACGCCTATGCCTATCGCAGTAAGTAAAATTGCTTTCGTTTTCAAACGCTCAACATTTATTCCCAGGAGGCTGGCATTTGTTTCTCCCAACACCAATGCGTTTAAAGGTTTTGATAACGCTGGCAGTCCGACAATACAAATGAGGCATAGCGGCACCAATACACTTACATTTACCCAGGTGGCGCCACCAAGGCTTCCGAGATTCCAAAAAGTAATAGTACGTAACTGTGCATCATTGGCTATCAGCGTCATAATGCCGGTGCCGGCAGAAGCCATAGCACTGATGGCTATGCCTGCCAGAAGCATGGTACTTACAATGGTTTTGCCCCCTGCCTGCGAAATTCTGTAAATAAGAATAGTAGTCAAAAAAGCGCCGGCAAAAGCTGCAATACTCAACACATAGTTGCCGAGTATTGTAAAAATATTTTGAAATAGCTGTGCCCCCAGCACTATCATAACCACCGTAAACAAAGCAGCACCACTGCTGATACCAATTAAAGCCGGATCTGCCAAAGGGTTTCGAAACAAGCCCTGAATGGCGGTGCCGCAGATAGCCAGCGTTGCACCAATGAATATTCCAAAAATCACCCTGGGCATTCGGATAGCCATTACCACTATTTCCTGCTGATTAGTAAATGAGGTATCCAGATGAATCCCTAGTTGTTTTAATAATACAGCAATGCTTTGTACCGGAGACAATGGCAATGGACCTATGCCCACAGACAATATAATTGCTATTATCAAAATAATCACCAGCATACTTACCAACAGACCATACCGCATAGACATCGTTTAGGGTTGAATCAAAGACGATAATTCAGCAACCGCCTTACCTACTCTGGGCGTAAATCCCGTAAGCAGCAATCCATCCATTGTTATAAACTTCCTGTTCTTTCCCGCATTGGTAGCCGCTATGCCCGGCACTTTCAACAAACCATCTGCACCACCCAGACTTTCCAACCCACTATCAAAAAAAAGTATCACATCCGGATTTTCCTTTACTATTGCTTCTGCAGTAAATGGTTTAAACTCTTCTACCTCCGCAGCTGCATTGATGCCACCCGCCAATTCGATCATTCTATCCAATGGTGTTTTTGTTCCCGCTACACTCATGGTGCCTACACCACGGGCATATATAAATAGTACTTTGGGTTTATTATCAGCAGTTTTTACGGCCGTCAGGTCCTCATCTATTTGCTTCCATAGTTTTTCTACTTGATTAGATTTACCCAATGTATCTGCAATTTGTTTTATCAGGTTTTTTGCACCCTGAATATCAATCTCTTTTTTACATTTTATCAGTGGAATACCTGCTGAAATAAATTGTTGCTCGGCTTCGGGTTTCAATCCATTCTCCAATACAAATAAAGCTGTTGGGTTCATCGCGATTACACCTTCTACATTAATGTTGCGATTATGACCCGCTTTGGGTAAAGCATTCATGCTTTCCGGATAGGTGCTGGTAACATCCACACCCACAATATTTTTTTCGAGGCCGATGGCGCAGAGTACTTCGGTAAGGCTTCCATCAAGAGATACTATACGTTCAGTATTGATGCTTGCTTGCTCTGGAGGTGTTGTGCAGGAGAACGCACATAATAGTAAGACAATGGATGTCCAGTGGAAATTTCTAGCTGCCATTTTGCGGAATTGAGTTGCAAAGTTGGGGTATATGTTCTATTACGGCTTACTGAATCGGGAAATCTTAAGAATTGCAGAATTTGTAACTAACACCTGCTTTTTGAGAAGTTAATGTACTGATAATCAGTTTTAATCGCGGGTTCCTGGTATATATGATTCAGTAAACATTAACAACTTTATATTTTTCCCTTTTTCGTAAATCGATTTTCCTTTTTGAGAAAGGAAGCGGGGATGAAAGAAAGAACTTCGTAAATCCACAATTGAGTTCGTTATTCAAAGAATCACAGTTATGAGAAAGGTGTTTTATGTTTTGCTTTTTTGGGGAATTTTTAACAGCACATTTGCTCAGGAACAAGACTCTTTATTGTTTAGAGGAATGGAAGAAGTGGTAGTAACAGGTCAGTATAAGCCACAGTCTATCAAGAACTCAGTATATCAGGTCAGGACCATTTCAAACGAACAAATACAAAGACAGGCAGGTGCCCGGCTGCAGGACGTATTAAACACTCAATTAAATATTCGTTTTTCTCAGGACGTTGCAACCGGTGGTTCAGACATCAACATGATGGGTTTATCCGGGCAAAATGTAAAAATTCTGATTGATGGAGCGCCAATGATTGGGCGGCAGGGCACTTCAAATGAAATCAATATTAACCAGATAGAACTTAACTCAATAGAACGGATTGAAATAATAGAAGGTCCCATGTCTGTTATATATGGTGCTGATGCACTCGCAGGCGTTATAAATATTATTACAAAAAAGTCGGCTAAAACGAAATTGAGTGTAAGTGCCAGATTACATGAGGAAACAATTGGCAAAGAGTATGGCATCCGTCAAGGTATCCATAATCAATATATCGGGGTATCCGGTAACTATAAAAAATGGTTTGCCAGTGCTAATGTGGGACGCAATCTTTTTAACGGATGGAAAGACTCCGCTAAAGGGAGAGAATTGTTATGGCATAAAAAAGATCAGCTTATAGCTAATGTAGTTGCAGGGTATCGTACAGAAAATGGAAATATTTATTACAGGCTCGATGGGTTGGACGAAATTATTACGAATCCATCAAATCCTACAACCGCACAGCCGGGCATTGATCAGGATTATATGACAAAGCGACTGATGCACCAAATACAGGGAAACTATCAGTTTTCATCTAAACTCACAGCGAATGCTTTAGCGAGTTATACACGTTTCAGCCGGCAAGTATATTCTACTCTGTATTACCCGGATGGCGACATAAGGGTGGCTACAGCCCCGGGGTTACATAGTTTTTCAACATTCTACGGTTTTACATTTAGGGCTACTGCAGTGTACCAGCCCATAAAAGTTTTATCGTTCCAACCTGGTATTGATGTCAATTTGGAGAAAGGTGATGGCGAGCGAATAAAAACAGACAATCAAAGTATCAATGATTATGCGTTTTTTCTCACTAGTGAATATAAACCCAATGGCCGTATCAACCTACGTCCGGGTGTCCGATTCATAAAGAACTCAGTTTACCAGGCTCCACCTGTGGTTCCATCCATCAATGCCAAATTTGGTTTAACCAAGGAATTGGATTTTCGCGTGGCTTATGCCCGTGGTTTTAGATCACCGTCTATAAGGGAATTGTATTTTGACTTTTTTGATGCAAGCCATAATATAGTTGGCAATCAAAACCTGGAAGCAGAGCATTCCAATAGCTTCACAGGCTCTCTCAACTGGAATTTGAAACATACCCAAAAAACGAAGTTAGGGCTTAGCCTGACTGGTTTTTATAACGATGTGGACAATATGATCAGTTATGCGCCGGATGCAGCTAATCCGGCTATAACAACCTATGTAAATATAGATAAGTATAAAACCAGAGGAGGCTCTTTGGGTTTGGAATGGCATCAGCATGCATTTAAAACCAATATGGGCTTTGGATACACAGGTCGTTTTAATGAATATAGAGAAGCGTTTGGCAACCTCGCTGCATTTCAATGGTCGCCTGAGGTAAATGCAACGCTGAGTTATGCATTTACAAATATTGGATTGGACCTAAACTTGTTTTATAAGTTTACAGGAAGATTGCCTTATTATCAGTTAGTGAATGAAACTGACGGAACACATGCACAGCTTGTTGAGACAAGCGGTTATCATTGGGCAGATATTACTGTAAACAAAAAACTTTTTAAACTATTAACTGTTAATGCCGGTATCCGTAATCTTTTTGATGTTAGCAGCATCAACAATTCTGCCGTTGCCGGAGGAGCGCATAGTACAGAAGGAGCCCGTCCTATTGGCTACGGGCGATCTTACTTCTTAGGATTATCATTTAACTGGAGTAAAAACTAAAAAAACGAGATATGAAGTTACACATGAGAACAGGATTATTGTATGCATTTTTGTTTACACTATTTATGGGCGGATGCCGCGAAAAGGATGCACCACTTCCCGATAATTTGATTCAGTTTGGAGCTGCGGAACAAGGTATTGCAGAAACAGAAGCCTCTAAGGCTATAGCTTTAAGGCTCACCAGAGCCGTTTCGCAAAATACCGCAATAACAGTTTCGTTGGAAGGTACAGGACTTGTATACGGACAGAATTATACAACAACACCAGCCGCCGAAGGCAACACAATAAAACTAGAAGTGCTTAGCGGCAGTAGTGAAGCAACGATCACCGTAAATAAGGTAGCCGATGCTCCTTACTATGGAGATGAAAAGCTAACCTTAAAAATAGCATCTTCTGCTAGTCCGGTCATAATTGGCACTACCAGTCAGTTAGTGCTAAGCTTTGCAGAAATTGTTGCAACTACTGTTACCTTAGAAGGTAATGGCGGTGGAGAAACCTTTGGCAACAAGGTATTTTTTGACTTAAGTGCTTCTACTCAGGTAGGGGTGGAACGTACAAAATGGGATCTCGGTTTTTATACGGGTGGCGACTTCCGTGTTATCTTAAACTCTTCGACCTTTATGTTGGCGAAGCAACTTGACAAAAATGATTTGAATGCAGTTACGGTTGCTGATACTGCAGGTTTCAGTTTGGATAAGGATATCAGTTTTCTTCAAAATACCCCTCCCGCTATTACAGCCATAGACTATCCGGACGGAGATCTTACTAAAACTGCCATCGCAGAAATTTCTGCTACCGATGCCGATAATAAAGTTTATATCATCAATCGTGGAAATGGCATTGGTACTGCTGGACATCGTGGTTGGAAAAAAGTTCGCATCATCAGAAATGGGGGCGGCTACACTGTACAACATGCCGATATAGATGCCACCAATTTTACATCAGTAAACATAGCTAAAGACGATAAATACTTTTTCAAGTATCTCTCCTTTGAGGCGGGTGCTACGAACATTGATCCCGAAGCAGGAAAATGGGATATAGCATGGACGTATTTTTCGAACGTTACTAATTTTGGTGCAGGAGAAGTAGCGTATGCATTTCAGGATATTTTTATTCAAAACCGGAATGTTGAAATCGTACAGATACTGGAAGCCACTAAAAGTTTTGATAGTTTCGGAGAAGCAGATCTGGCGGCATTGACGCTATCACCCAAGCAAAATGCAATTGGTTCCAGCTGGAGAGCAGGAGGTGGTCCTGGGGTATCTCCGTCTGTACATGCAGATCGTTATTACATTCTAAAAGATGGCGATGGTAATTACTACAAAGTGAAGTTTACAGCAATGTTCAAAGATGGTCTTCGGGGTCACCCTACCTTTAATGCTGTTTTGATAAAGAAAGGTTAGACGTTCCTAAAAGATTTTAAAAAGACGGTTCTTGTGACCGTCTTTTTTGTTTGAAATGATTTATTTTTTTCGTAACATCTTATAGATGTTGATGGCGCTCATCAGTAGAATGATGAACAATACCAGCCCTCCGAGTCCCCAAACCAGGCTCATGTTTTGTTTTACCACCACTAGCATAACAATAGCCACCAGGAATATGGTCGCAATTTCATTCCAGATGCGGAGCTGCTGGGAAGTGTATTTGAAAACACCGGCAATTTGTTGTTTAAAAACCCGATGTTCAAAGAGGAAATAAATATATAAGAAAAGGACAAAGATCAGTTTTAATAACAACCAGTTTCCCTCTGGTGAAAACACCAACAAATGCCATCCACTTTTAACCATCACTGTTAGGCCCAGAATTAAAGTGAGAATAGCAGAAGGCCAGGTGATGCCATACCACAGGCGCTTCATCATAATACCGAATTGCTGATGAAGCGCATTTCGCACGGCTTCGGGTCGCTCCCTGGCTTCGGTATTGTATATCAAAAGACGGGGCATATAAAATAACCCGGCAAACCAGGTAACCACAAAAATAATGTGAAGGGCTTTTAAATACAGATATATCATCGAATATACTTACCGATCACCGGCATTTTTTGAAACTCTTTCTTTTCTACTCTCAGCACAAACCCGATAAACGCCAGGAAAATTCCGGTGGCGGTTACAAAGCTAAAGATATTATTGCTCCAAATTTTTAGTAATAATTGATGCACAAAATACAAAAGGATGACAATTACGATGTAGGCAACCAACTTTTTCCAGGCATAAGGAACCGGATATACCTTTTGCCCCCATAGATAACAACTGACACACATAAACAAATAACAAAAAAATGTAGCCCAGGCACTGGCCACATATCCAAACTTCGGAATAAAAATATAACTAATTGCAACGGTAAGGACTGCACCGCCGGTAGTGATAGCGGCGCCGGCACTCGTTTTATTGGAAATTTTATACCATATAGAAAGATTATAATAGATACCCAAAAACATATTTGCCAACAGGAGAATGGGTACTATCTTAAGCCCTTCCCACATTTTTTCGTTCTGAATAAAATATTTCCAGAGGTTGAGATAGAGGGCTACAAACAGAAACATCATGCAAATAGCGATGACAAAAAATTTCATCACACGGGCATAGGTTTTTTGGGCATGCTCGCCAGCCGCTTGTTTGAAGAAAAAAGGCTCTGCCCCCATACGAAAAGCCTGGATAAAAACGGTTATCAAAATAGCCAGTTTGTATACAGCCCCATAGGTTCCGATTTCATCCTTTACGTTAACACCCTCCGGTTTGTACCACCAGCCCAGCATTAGTCTGTCCAGCGTTTCGTTTACCATGCCTCCGAAGCCAACAATCAGCAGGGGGGCGGTATAGATTATAATCTCTGTCCAAAGCTTTGTATTAAAACGCCAGCGAAAAGCCTTAAATTCATTCCACAGTAGTATTAATATCAGGGAATTCATCGCAATATTGGCAATGAAAACATAGCCCGTGCCGCTGGTAAAATTCGCCAGCACCGTAAATACGCTGTTGGGGTCTTTTGCTGCCAGTTTAGGACATATGGAAAGAAAAAAATATAACACGCCAATGTAAAGCAGTACCGCACTGAACTTAATCAGCGCATACTTCCTGGGTCTGCCTTCCTGCCTCAACTTGGCAAACGGCATAGCCGATAAGGCATCAAAAGAAACAATCAGCAAAGCCATTTTTATATATTCCGGATTGTCTGGAATATTGGTAAAGTTGGCCAGTGGTTGCGCAAATATCCAAAGAATAGCCGTAAATACAATGGTGGTGCTGATAATTGAAACATTTACGGTATTATACAAATCTGCTTTGTGCGCCGGGTTTTGACTGAATCGGAAAAAGGCAGTTTCCAGTCCGTATGTGTATAATATTCCTAGGAAAGCGGTAAGCGCATATACCAGCGTCATGTCGCCGTAACTTGCCGCGTCCAGTTTCAATGTAAGGTAAGGGGTCAAAAGATAGGTCAGTAGTCTGGGAATGACGCTACTTGCTCCGTACCAAATTGTTTGACCTGCCAATTGTTTAATACCCGCCAATACTAAAATTTTAAGCAAAAATAGGTTCTTGAAAATATTTTGCCACTTTTGTGCAACCTTTTAATTAAACGAATCATCTAAAAAAATAGTTATGAAAAAAGCATTTTTATTTTTACTAAGCTGTATGCTGTCGGGTAATTTGTTGATGGCGCAGGTTACAGAGGGTGAAATAGAGTTTAACAAGGTAAAGCGCACAGTAAAACAAATGGAGATTAATTATGCTCCTGAATATGTAGAACAGGCGGTTACCTCCCGGATGACAAAAGCCGGCTATAAGCCCTCCCAAAGTAAAGGCTGGCTGATATTTAAAGGGGTGATTGACCCGGCTGTTAGCTCCGAAACTTCTGATTTGTACGTTAAAGTGGATAGGAAAGGCCGCAGGGATAAGGATGTGAGTGTGGTAAGCTTTTTTACCAGCAAGCCCAGCGACCATACAGTAGCCACGGCGATGTCGGCGAGTATGCTTGGTTCGGATGGCGAAAGCTTTTTTACCAAATTGACACAGTATTCAAGAGAAAATAAGTTGGAAAAAGAAATTCTGGACCAGGAAGAAACCGTAAAAAAGTCGCAAAAAAAATATGATGATCTTGTAAAAGATCAGACTTCACTCGAGAAAAAGATTAAAGACTTGCAATCTGATCTTGAATCGAATAAACAAAAGCAGGAATCTCAAAAGAAAGACCTTGAAAATCTGCAGAAGTCGCTTGAAGCTTTAAAACTGCAACGCTCACCTGTGAAATAAGTTTTAAAGGATATTAAGCGAAACCATCTATGAAATAGCATTAGCGACTGCCCCAACGGGGCAGTTTGTATTTTATGTCGGCATTCCACTTTTATTTCTATTTTTACGCCGAACAAATTTTTACATGAATAAACAACCCATTGGTGTATTTGATTCTGGTTATGGTGGTTTGACGGTATTGAGGGAAATAGTAAACAAACTACCGGGTTATGATTATAGCTATCTTGGCGATAATGCCCGCTCGCCTTATGGTAACAGATCTTTCGAAACGGTCTATCAGTATACACTTCAATGCGTAAAATGGTTGTTTGCCCAGGGGTGCCCGCTGGTAATACTTGCCTGCAATACGGCCTCGGCGAAAGCCTTGCGTACTATCCAGCAAAACGATCTGCAGTATTTAAATCCAGATAACAGAGTATTGGGCGTTATTCGGCCCACGACTGAAGTCATAGGCAACTATTCTACAACAAGAGAGGTGGGGATATTAGCCACCAGGGGCACTGTGCAATCAGAGTCTTATCTTATAGAAATTAGAAAATTTTTTCCGCACTTACATGTTTACCAGGAGGCTTGTCCTATGTGGGTTCCGCTTGTGGAAAATAATGAGTATAACGGCGACGGAGCAGACTATTTTATACAAAAGAATATTCAACATCTTTTGAAGAATAATGGCAATATTGACACCGTTTTATTGGCTTGCACACATTATCCACTATTGCTGCCGAAAATAAGGCAATTTCTCCAACCGGATATCCAGGTGTTGGTTCAGGGATCAATTGTTGCCAATAGCCTTGTGGATTATTTAGCAAGGCATCCTGATATGGAACAAAGATGTACAAAAGGCGGAGAAATAACATTTTTTACAACGGATGCTGTGCATGATTTTGACGCAAATGCTGCTATTTTTTTTGGAGAAAATGTCCGCTCCCAGCATGCGGCGGGAATATTCTAACCCGTTTGCTATTCTACAAGTTTCCTCTTTGCGTAAATCAAATTCCTTCCTTCGGCAGGCAACCAATTTATTGCCTGTTTAGCTTTGCTGCTCCTTAACTACTAACACAGGTCTTATGCGGAAAGTTATCTTTTTTCTGATGGCAATCCTTGTATCGCAAAATATGAGCGCACAGGATATAACAGGTAGCCTTGAGGGATATATTTACACTTCGGATAATAAACCAGCTTCCTATGTTACCGTTTCGATAAAAAGTCTGAAAAAAACACAATGACTGATGACAACGGTTTTTTTTCAATGAGTCAATTAAAAATAGGTAATTATTTTTTGCATATCAGCCTTGTGGGACACAACGCAATGGTAAAAGAGGTGGAGATAAAGGAGAGCGAAAATACGCGGATAGAAATACAGCTGCGTACATCGGAAAATGAATTAAATGAGGTAATTGTAAGTGGCAATAAAAAGTCCTATATAGCAGAAAAGCCCTCGGTTTCTTTACGGCTGAATGCGCCATTGATTGAAATTCCGCAGAATATAACAGTTGCTACCAAACAAACGCTGATTGACATGGGAATGCTCTCCAAAGGAGAAATTTTCAGGCTTTCAAGTGGCATCACCAGAAGCTATGGTGGATACCTGGATATGACCGTTCAGATAAGGGGAACCAATGCCACGTTTGGTACTTACAGAAATGGAATAGGTGGGCCTATCTGGTGGAACGCACAGGAAGATGCCGCTATGATAGAACGGATGGAATTTGTAAAAGGTCCGGCAGGCTTTATGCTGGCAAATGCTGAACCGGGTGGACTTATTAATACCGTAACCAAGCAGCCAACACACCAACGCATAGCCGAAGTTGGCTTTGGGGTAGGTAGCTGGAACATGATGCGGACTAATATTGATTTGGGCGGAGAGTTTAAAAGAGATGGAAAGCTAACCTATCGCCTTAATGTAGGGGCTCATAAGAACAATGAGTATTATCAGTTTGGCGGACTAACCCGTTTGTTTGTTGCACCTGCTTTGAAATATGATTTCGATGAGAACACAAGTCTTACATTCGAACATAATTTTGTGAAAGCTTCTGCACAGGAAAACACCCATAGTTCAATCTCTCTCAATGGAGATATGTGGGCGCTGCCGATAAACTTTGCCATTAATGATCCCAACAATCCCAAGTGGAGTGCTTACGACGCATACTCCCGGTTAGCGTTGAAGTACAGAATGAACGAAAACTGGACCTTCAATGCGCAGGCGGGGTATATGACAACAGACTGGTCAGGCACTACTTTATCGTTGGAAGGTATTTCACCTACAAAAGACACTTTATATCGTTCGCTTTTTTATACAGATTGGTGGGGCGATCTTATCAATGCCCAACTTTTTCTGGACGGGAAATTCAATACCGGAAGAAATATGGAACACAAGGTGCTGATCGGAATTGACTATGGAGATGGTGGCGAAGGGAGTACCAATGGCGGTACCTGGGGAGAGAATCTGTATCCGCTTTCTATAGCCTCACCAATGTATTATCTGTCCAAAGACACACTTACCTACAAAGGAGAATTAAATAGATGGCAGTCGAGAAACAGTTGGCAGGCCTTATATGTGCAGGATCATCTGAAACTTTTCAACAAACTGATTGTTACAATGGCAGGACGTTTTACCCGGTTAACCGTAGGGCAGGATTGGTATGATCCGGATGATCCGGCATATGAGGTTACAGCGTCAAAATTCACACCAAGGCTGGGTTTAACGTATATGTTTTCGGGAAATACTTCGGCTTATATACTGCACGACGAAAGCTTTTTGTCGCAAAGGGGTGCTATATGGGGAGGAGGAAGGCTACCACCTTTAATTGGACGCAACAACGAATTTGGCGTAAAAGCTCTTTTCTTTGATAAAAAACTTTCTGCAACAGCGTCTGTTTTTGATATTGTAAAAAATAATGTGGGTAACAGTGATCCGTTGCACCCTGGCTTTTATTTGAAAACCGGACAAGTAAGGAGTCGTGGTGTGGAGGTAGACTTGTCGGGTAAAATCAATGAAGAACTATATGTAAATGTGAACTATTCCTTAGTGGATGCAAAAATTACAAAAGACAAAAATCCGGCGGTTATAGGTATTCAGAATAATGGAACAGCAAGGAATATTTTCAACGGATGGTTAAAATATCAGGTCAATCATGGAGCTTTGAAAGGTTTGGGAATTGGTGCCGGAATACAGTTTACGGATAGGCGAAGTGGTGTTTGGCCGGGCTGGAATGATGCAGAAGGTAATAAATACCTGCCGGCATATACGATATACGATGCTAGCCTTTCTTATACTACAGGTAGATTTATGATTGGTGTAAACATGTATAATCTCGCAAATAAAAAATATGCTACCAATGGATCATGGAATCCCGATATGCGGGAATGGCTTTTTTCTATGGAACAACCCAGAAGTTTCAGATTACAGACCAGCGTGAGGTTGTAAGGTTGAATAACATAATTAAATTAATTTGCGTTGCATGAAAGTTGATGATTTACGGATGGCTTCCTTTACAATGAATTGCTTTGTATTCAGATCACTGCTGACCGGTTTATTTTTTTTATTTTTTTGCCAGGTGAATGCGCAAAACAAAAGGTTTGTTGTTAGCGGAAAAGTAATAGACTCCAGTAATACCCGGCCGGTAGCATATGCCACGATATTGTTTAATGTGAATGAAGAAACTGTAGCTTCCGGATTTTCGAATGAAAATGGCAGTTTTAGTGTTGTGGTAACGCAAACTGGTAATTATATGCTGGAAATTAGTTTTGTGGGTTATGGTACATATAGTCGTACAATTGAGTTGGCAGACAAAACTGAAATCAACCTGGGAACCGTTTTGCTGCAGGCAGCTTCAGCAACGCTTAGCGAGGTAACGGTTGTTTCCAGAAAAAGAATAGTGGATGTACGTCCCGGAATGATTGTATACAATGCCGAGAATGATTTATCCAATAAAGGAGGAACAGCCGTGGATGTATTGCGTAAGGCTCCGGTACTCAACGTGGATGCGCAGGGAAATGTAAGCATGCGGGGAAGTAGCAATTTAAAAATTCTTATCAACGGAAAATACTCCGGGCAAATGGCCAGAAGTGCAGCGGATGCACTTAATATGATGCCGGCAGAAATAATCAAGTCGGTAGAAGTAATTACAACACCCTCTGCTAAATATGATGCTGAAGGAGCAGCAGGAATTATTAATATTATTACAAAAAAGAATAGGAAAAGTTTTAGTGGCGCAGTGGAAGTCACGGGTAGTAATTTACAACAAATGATTAACCCGCGTATTGGGTTCACCATTGGCAAATGGGATATTTCTTTTCATGGGCATATCCACCGTTTACGGCAAAAAGAAGCCTATTCTCTAAGCCGTCGGCATTATCAAAATGGATTGACGACAGACGAATTGCTGCAGGAGTCTGAAAAAGATAATGCGGCTCCCCATGGTTCTGGTGATCTGGCAATTGTGTATACGCCCGATTCCCTGACTGAAGTAAATGTGGGAATAAATACCTGGGTGGGCAGATGGCCAGAAAATGCTGCGATAAGAACGACTACTGTAGATGTACATGGAACAGAATTAGATTATTACCGGCAACAGATTAATTCCCGCAACCAGTATTTCGGCAGCGATATCAATGTTGCTTATAGTCGCAAACTTAAGCGACCGGGGCAGGAAATTGTTTTGCTGGCTCAGCATAGCCCCGGCCGTTCACAGGGTCCTTACCATTCTGTTTTGAGAAACCGGCAGGAGGAAATTATTTATGAAGAGAATAATATAAATAAAATCCGAAATAAAGAGTGGACTTTTCAAGCTGACTATGTGCATCCCCTGACAAAGACCGGTGCGTATACTATTGAAACTGGCGCAAAAGTGATTTTACGGGATGTTCAAAATGTTTACAATGTATATGGCAAGCAACCGCCGGCCGATTTTGAAGAGATAACAACCCGCTCTGATAATTTCAGATACAAACAAGGAGTATGGGCTGCCTACCTGATGGGTAAAGCCAATCTGCAAAATGATTGGTATGCTGAAGTAGGATTGCGGGCTGAACTGACTAATATAGATGGATATCTTTTAAGAAAAGGAGAGACTTTCAATAACCGGTTCAATAACCTGGTTCCCACTGCCACCGTATCTAAGAAATTCAACGATCAACATACGATTACCGCCAGCTACACGCAGCGGTTAACCCGACCCTATATCTGGGACCTCAATCCTAATGCTGACGCCAGCGATCCGAAAAATATAAGTACCGGCAATCCCGCTTTGCAGCCTGAAATTGCGCACCAGGGAGAAATAGCCTATGGGATTAATATGGGCGCTACGTTTTTTGTCAACACTTCGGTGTATTGGAAACAAACGGATAATGCAATCCTGAATTTTACTGAAACCAATGCGGGGGGTATTTCTACTACCAGCAAACAAAACCTGGCGGCGAACAGAAATGTCGGTCTGAACATATCCTCCTCCAGGACATTCTCCCCCCGGTTTGGTATGAATGGGAACGTGAATTTGAGTTATCTTGATTATGAGAGCAATGCACTGAAGATTGTAGGCTCCCCCTTTTTCGGACAGTTTGTAAATATACAAATACGAAGATAATT